>JAOAPC010000010.1 GCA_025462735.1 Acidobacteriaceae bacterium
CCAACTAGTGAACGGCTACACCCACATGACTCCCGAGGCTGGTCTGCTAATCTTTATGCCCGACTTGGATACGCTTCCGAAAACCAGCGGAAGCCGGAACATTAGCATGGAGTGGCTAAAACACCGCGACCTTCCTCCCCCGCCGGATGTCATTTCCAAATAGGGAGCATTTTGCCGTCGATAAACTACCCTCACCGATCGTTGCTGGCACAAACTTTTTTGTTTTTGGTTCCATTCGCGGAAGCGTTGGTGGTACCCACCCTTTCGCAAAAAGCGCGAAAGGATGGGGCACCCTCGGTTATACTGTGCCGCGAAAGGTGGGCCACCCGCCCACACACACATGACTCCCGAGGCTGGTCTGCTAATCTTTATGCCCGACTTGGATACGCTTCCGAAAACCAGCGGAAGCCGGAACATTAGCATGGAGTGGCTAAAACACCGCGACCTTCCTCCCCCGCCAGACGTCATTTCCAAATAGGGAGCATTCGACAGACATCACCCCCATCAATTCTTTGGCGGGGTAGTATATAGCGACAGCAAAATGCTCCCTCCCTGGAGTAAGAGATTTGCATTTTTTATCTTCGAGGTTTGTGGTCCCCATCCTTTCGCAAAAGACGCGAAAGGATGGGGCACCCTCAGTTTGTTTTACGAATGGAAGGGTAGGCCACCCGCCCGACATCGAGAAAGCTTTCGTGACGCTGACTGTCGAGGTGCCCACCCTTTGAAAACCGCAAAGGGTCGGGCAGCCTCAGTTAGGGAGTGCGAAGGGTGGGCCAGCCCGCCACAGGAAGCGCAGGATATCGCGAATCAATTAAATAGGTTTCTAAAGAACAATCCGGGCATTAGCTCCAATGATCAAGCAGCAGCAAAGGAGTTGATCCGGGATCTCGAAAACGCGGTGGCGGGAAAATGACCGAAAAGATAACCGAGAAGAACCTAATTGAGCAACTAAGGTTGGCCTTTCCAGAACTTGAGGATAGCCTTCAGGCGAGACTTGACGCGCATAAGGCCGAAGGCATCACCCCCAGCAACTACGAGATTGTCGGGTTCGTCTTCAAGCCAAAATTGAAAAAAGAGGAGCTGTCAAGGGGTGAACTGACCGAATTTCTGCGGCGCGGAGCACTCTTTATCGAGCGCGTGTGCCATTCGGGTGATCCTGAGGCAATTAACGTTGTTTGGATCAAGCTTTTCGAATGGCTTCTCACTCGGCCGAAGGAGCTGGAATTAATTTGGCCGGCGCTGGGCCCCGCGACTAAAGAAAACATCAAAGACGCTGCGCAACGCTGGTCTGACGCTGGTCGGTATTTTGGGAACACCAAGAACTTGCCCACGAGCAACCTGCCGAAGGAATGAACTCACCTGCGTGCAGGTACACCTTAATTGGTGTGGGATGGATGGGGTTGGCTGGCCCACGCTTTTCCGCCTTTTGCAGATTGGATCATCCCCAACGGAGCCTTGCCTGGCGGGTGGCCCACTTCCTTACCTCGAAAAACCCCTCTAAAGACTCACGCCGCAACGCCCATTTCCGGGGGTCCGCACAGCAGGAGGGAACCTTTGCGGTCGCTATATACTACCCCCACCGATCTTTGACACAGCCGGACCCCACTGCTAACATCGACATTCTGGTAGCACTGCTCGTCCTGGACGGTCTTGCAGACAGTCTTTTGATCGTCTTGCCCGTAGTCACTCAGGTCCCCGTCGTCTAGCCTGGCCTAGGACATCGCCCTTTCACGGCGGTAACACGGGTTCAAATCCCGTCGGGGACGCCAACAATCTAAGGGAGTTATTGGAATCGGCCCATTTCGCCGAGGGTTTGAGAGGGTTCGATAAGAGAAACTCACTCCTTGGAAGCATGTTCTCCCACCGCGTGTTTGCTCGGCAAACTCCCTGTGGATTCAAGGCCTTTGATTTGTATCGCGATGAAGCGAAATCCGCGCAAGCATCTGCCACACATCCCAACTAGGAGGCCGCGCATATCGCCGACACCGATTCGAAAAGAGTCGCCAGCAGCCTTCTCGCTGTTCAGCTGACCCTTTGCCTGCTGTGGAGCGTTCACATCCTGTCTGCCCAAGCCCCACCGGCCAAAGCGGTCCCAAGGCCGGCGGCGCGGGCACATCGAGCCCCTCTGGGCAAAAAATCCGCGAATACGGGGGCGACGTCCCCATCCACGATCCAATTCCAGAACCTCATCGAACAATCGAAGATCAAGTTCAGGCTCAAGAACAGCGTCAGTCCGCAGCGGTACACGTTTGAAACCATGACTGGAGGAGTAGCGCTCTTCGACTACAACAATGATGGTTTGCTGGACATCTTCTTTACTAATGGCGCGGCCATTCCTTCGCTTGAAAAGAGCGATCCGAGTTACTCAAACCGGCTTTTCCGCAACAACGGCGATGGCACCTTCACCGATGTAACTGAGAAAGCCGGCCTGCAGGGCATCGGCTATTCGATGGGAGTGGCTTCCGGCGACTACGACAATGATGGATTTGTCGATCTTTACGTTACCGGAGTCAATCGCAACCAGCTTTTTCATAACAATGGAGACGGCACCTTCACGGACGTGACTGAGAAGGCGGGAGTCGGCGGTATCGTCCCTAACCTCGGCAAGGCATGGTCCGTAGCCGCGGGATGGTTCGATTACAACAACGATGGGCTGCTCGATCTCTTTGTGGTGAACTACCTCAATTACAACATCAAGACCGCAACTCATTGTGTTCAACAAGGACTTCCGTCCTATTGTTCGCCGGTTGATTTTCTGGGAATGCCGAACATCCTCTATCGCAACAATGGCGACGGCACTTTCACCGACGTTTCCGAACAGTCACACATTTCTCAGTACGTTGGCAAAGGGATGGGTGTAGCGTTTGCCGATTACGATAACGATGGATTTACCGATGTCTTCGTCTCCAACGATACCTTCGAAAATTATCTTCTGCACAACAACGGCGATGGAAGCTTTACCAACGTTGCGATGCGCGCTGGGGTTGCGTATAACGCATACGGCAACGCCATAGCCGGCATGGGCGCGGATTTTCGGGATGTCGATAATGATGGGAAGGCGGATATTTTTGAAACGGCGATGTTCGGCGAAGGCTTTCCTCTTTATAAAAACCTAGGGGATGGTCAATTTCAGGATGCCAGTGGCGCGGCAGGACTGAGCGCACTGACCAGCCGCTCAACCGCTTGGGGAGTGGGGATTTTCGATTTCGACAACGACGGAAACAAGGACCTGTTCACCGCCAACGCTGACATTCTGGACAACTCCATGGAGTTGGCGCACAGGCCCTATGCGCTTCCCAATCAAGTTTTTCGTAATAAGGGCAATCTGACCTTCGAGGATCTGAGCTCAAAGGCCGGAACATCCTTCTCCGTTCCGGCTGCGCATCGTGGCGCAGCCTTTGGCGATCTCAACAACGACGGCAAAATCGATGTCGTCGTGACGGTTCTGAACGGGCCGCCAGAGATATGGATGAATCGTTCCAGCAGCCGAAACCACTGGATCATTCTGAAATTGGTCGGCGTCAAATCCAACCGCGACGGGCTGGGAACAAAAGTCAAGGTAACAACTTCTCAGGGCACCCAGTACAACTACGTGACAACGGCAGTTAGCTACAACTCTTCGAGCGACAAGCGGGTACACTTCGGGCTGGGCTCGGCCGACATCGTAGAAACTATTGCACTCACGTGGCCAAGCGGAATCAAGCAGGTTCTGAAAAATATCAAAACAGATCAGATCCTCACAGTAACGGAGAGCGCGCCCTGAGCCGCGCTGATATTTCTCTTATTTCTGCGCAAGATTGGCCGACAAACGCTGCGCCAGCTCCGTTTGCTGATTGCGGAGGAGAAGGTCGACAAGTTCTTTCATGAGTTCAGGCTTGTTTCGCCCATACGCCGCGATGGTTTCGGCAGTTAAATCCGCATCCGACACTCTCCCCAGACGGAAGTAAGAATCGCAAAGCATGTAAAGCAACTCCGGAGTCGTGGTCCTGGACTTTGCCAGTTGTTCGGCCGCATCCGACCATCGCCCCTGATGGTAGCGAATCTCTCCCATCTCAGCGATCGCAGTTTGATAATTTGGATCATTCGCCAGCTCTGCACTGAATTCGCTCTCAGCTTTGTTCAGGTCGTCATTTTTCAGCGCAAGGATGCCTGCGTATGTATGTGCACCGCGAACCTTCGGATCGACTTCCAACGCATGATGAAGATTGCGCAGGCCATCTTCTGTATCTTCCATGAAAAGATATAGCTTTCCAACGAACACATATGCATCGGCGGGAGTCGCGGGAGTTCCCTTGAAGTGTTCCCGATACAGCCGCAACGCATCCGCTTCGCGATGTTCCTCCAGCAATTGACGGGCCTGAGCCTTGATGGGGCTTTCGCGTTCCTCGCTCGCCACGGAGCGGACGAACGTCATCTGTTCCATCATCAACTGATGCAGTGCTGCCTCGTGCTGCGCGTCCGCTGTCCTGCCCATCGCAGCAAACGCCCGTGACAGATAGAAATGCGCCAATAGCCGCGTGGGGTCCAGCCTTAATACCGATTGCAATTTATCTACGGCGGCCGGATATTCCTTCAGTTCGACTTCGCATTGGCCGAGCCCCAACAACGACTCCACATCGTCGCTCTTGAATGTCAGGATGCGTTCAAAAGCATTACCGGCCTCTTGCCATTTGCCGAGCTTCACATTCGCGGTAGCCAGCAGTCGCAAGGATGTCACATCGTTAGGCTGGGATTGAACCGCACGAGCCGCATATTGCGCCGTGCCGGCAATATCCATCAATTTGTAATCCGTCGCAGCGATGTCATAATCAATGCGCGGCAGCTTAGCATCAGAGCGCTGTGCCTTTAGCAGCCACCGCAGCCCCGCATTGCAATCCCCGGTGCCGCACAGCAGTTCTCCGTACTTTTGCCACACCGATATATTGTCGGGCTCGGCCTTCAAACTCCCCTGGATGGCGCGCAAAGCCAGGTTGTCCTGCCCATTCAGATGATAGGCCTGGGCCAGATAATATTGTGCATCTCCATCGCCCGGAAGAATCCGGATGCAATGCTTCAGAAGCTTGATGGCTTCTTCCTTTTGGCCCGCGCTCAGTTTATAGATACCTGTTTTCAGCAGGAGATCCCCGTCGTTGGGCGCGAGTTTCAGAGCGTCTTCATAGGCGGCCGCCGCCTCGGAGGTGCGTCCCGTCTCCTCCAGCAACATGCCCTTCAGCTTGATCGCCGGTACAAAATCCGGATGCTGCTCAAGCAAGCGGAGGACAAGATTCATTGCCTCCTGCCTGTCGCCATGCTGGGCGAGGTTGAGCGCCTGGTGGAATTGGCGCGTCAGCGGGGATTCGTTGGGATGGTTCGCGTTCTGCGCCCATCCAGCGGCCCCTAGGGCAACCAACAGCGCCGCCAAAAGCAGGATTGCACGGGGACGATTTGCAGTGCGGATGGCCATACTAAGGAAGCTTGACGCGACGCTCAGGCAGTTTATTGGAAACCACTCCCTGCCCTTCGCGCACCACATAAAACCGGTCGGCAGACAGATTGGTGAGCGTTTCCTTTTTCCCGTCCGGCCACAAGACTTCAGCCTGATCGAGACGGTCATGTTTGCCCAGCCCGAAGTGTATGCGCAGATCGTGCTGCGACAGGTAACTTCCGCCGCTAAGGACTTCGCCCATCTGTACCAGGTCTCCGGCTGTCGCTCGTACGCGCGCATTCAAGGCCAGACGATTGTGCTCGCCTTCCAGTTGAAAACTGATCCAATGGTTCTGCGGGCCTCCTTCCGGACGCAGAATCATGGGCTTGCCCACCAGGTTTTCAACCACCGCCTCCATCTTTCCATCGTTGAAAAGATCGCCCACAGCAAGCCCGCGGCTTACCTGGCCAATCTGAATTGCATCTCCGACCAGCCGACTGGCGTTCTTGAAGGTCCCGTCTTTTTGATTGACAAATAGAAGCTTCGGCTCCAGGTATCTGGCGGCGGTGTGAGCGTGGTCTACCTGCGGATACACATGTCCGTTGACCAGGAAGAAATCCTCCCAGCCATCGTTGTCGAAGTCGACAAAGGCGTCGCCCCAGCCCACATAGCCTTGCGTGCCCCGCGCAATGAAAGAAGCGATCGACGTATCGGTGAAGTTCATCGCTCCATTGTTTATCCCTGCATCGTTGCGATACAGGGCGGCATACTCATTGTCAAAATGCGAAAGCAGCAAAGACATGCGACCGGTGTGCAGATAGTCTCCGAGGGCAACTCCCATGTTGGCCTGTTCAAATCCGTCCTCGTTCGCCGCCACGCCGCATGTCAACGCGATATCCACGAACTTTCCTGTGCCATCGCCTTGATAGAGATAGTTCGCTTGCCCATCGTTGGTAACGAAAAGATCGAGCTTTCCGTCATTGTCGAAATCCGACCAGATAGCGGTCAGGCCATAGCGGCGCTCAGGATCGTCGACTCCGGATTTCTTTGACACATCGGTAAACGTCCCATCCCCGTTGTTGTGGTAAAGATTGTCGGGTAATCCCTTCAACCCGCGCGGGCCGCACTGGACATCGAGTCCCAGGTACTTGCATGATTTGCCAGAGCCGAATGCGGGCAGATCGTCCAGGTGAAAATCCACATAATGCGATATGAAAAGATCCACCCAGCCGTCGCGGTCGTAGTCTCCAAAGGCCGCTCCCGTGGCCCAGCCAGAATCGCCGCCAAGTCCGCTGGCTTTGGTCACATCGGTAAATGTTCCATCGCCGTTGTTGCGATAGAGCACCACCCCGCCCATACAGGTCACTAGCAGATCAGGCCAGCCGTCGTTGTTATAGTCGCCAACTACAGCGCCCATCGCCCAGCAGGGATAGCCTACGCCGGCTTTCTCGGTGACATCCGTAAACGTCCCGTCCTGGTTATTGTGGAACAAGGCGCTCCGGGCCTTGATGCCATGCAGGGCCATTTCCACGCTCTGCGCATTCGTGAAGTAAATGTCGGGCCAGCCATCGCGGTCGTAATCGATCAGCGCGACTCCTCCGCTCATCGACTCCGCAATAAATTTCGCCTCGGGACTCGAAAGGTGTTCGAAATGTATGCCGGTGGAATCCGTGATGTCGACCAGACGCGGATAGTTGGCAAGGAGGCCGGTTGCCTTACTCTCGGCCTCCGCCTTTTGGCGCTCTGCAGGCGGCAGGGGGGTTGGCGTTCCCATTTGTCCCATCGCCACCGTATTCAGGCAGAGGATGAAAAACGCCACGCGCCATCGGAGAAACGCAGCGGCCATGACGTTCACTCCAGCGACGCTTGGCGCTCCGATCCTATTGTGCATCCTGCTCGTCCGCGCGAATTTCCTTGGGCTGAACCTGCAATTCTTTGTACAGTGCGCGCAGCTTATCTTTCATATCTTTAAATTTTTTGTAGAGTTCGACCTCGCGGTTGGCGTCTTCCGTTCGCCCCATCTTGCGATACAGCGTTGCCAGGCGGTAGTGGGCGGTGGCGTTGGTGGGCTCCAGTTTCACGGTGTCTTCTAGCAGGGACAGCGCCTTGTCCGATTGATTCATCTGAATCAAAGTCTTGGCCAATCCGAGCTTTGCATCCGCATCGCCCGGCTGCAACTCGACGGCTTTCGTGTATTCCTTGTAAGCCTGCTCCGTATTTCCCTTTTGCGCGTCAATCTCGGCGAGCCTGAAGATCGACTTCTCGTTCTGAGGATCTTCCAGCAGCGCGGCGTGGTATTCCTGTTCCGCCTCTTTTTTCGCGGTCTCGTCCGATGAGGTATGGAGGAGTTCAGCCAATTCGAAATGCACGCCAGGAAGATGCGGGTCGATGGCAATTGCCTTCCGATATTGTGCGATGGCGCCGTTGGTATTTCCCTGCCGCGTATCTTCATGAGCCAGCAACTGATGCATTTGTGCGGATTCGGGCGCTGCCAATGAAAGGGCGAGCATCGACTCGCCCGCAAGATCGGAATAGGTGCGGTAGGCGGCGTAGAGCACCTCCGGGTTATCGGGAGCTGCCTGCCGCAACTGCGCTATGACGCCCGCGGCCTTCTCGAGGTCGCCACTTTGCGTGTAGAGGCCTACGAGCTCCAGACCAAGCTGCGTCTGAAATCGCAGATCCTGAAGCGCGGGGAAGGCACCTTCCATATCTTTGCGCGCATTGGCGAAGTCCAAGGTACGGCTCTCCGCCATTCCCAACAAACCTTGAATCTTCGCCAGGCCGGGTTGGCCCTTAAGGGCAGCACGAAAGTGGGGAATGGAATCGGCTGGTTTTCCTTGAAAGAAGAGCAGAACGCCCAGGTTTGCCTGCGCATCCACATTGTCGGGGTCGATGGCGACTGCGGCCTGAAACTCCGGAATAGCCAAGGCGGGCTTCTTTTCACGGAGGTAGCCGTCTGCTTTTTGGATGTGCGCCGCAAACTCCTGCTGCTTGTCTTCTGTCGCCTGAGAGAAACCAGATGTTGCGCAAAACAGCAGGAGGAAGCCCGCAGAGGCAATTCGATACTTCGGAATCATTCTGAACCATCCAGATTATATAGTCGGGTAAATCATAGAGTATGACGCAAAAAGAAAGAGACGGCGACGAATCGCCGTCTCTGATGGTCGAACTGGTGGTTAGCTAGAACGACACACGCAAACTGAGCTGCAGGTTGCGCGCACCAGTAGTGACCCTACTGATACTGTCACTGCTTGCGTATGGGTCGCCCGCTGTTAGAGGAGCGCAGTTTTTGCAATTACCGAGGCTTAGGCCGTCGGGAATGGCCAAGCTCTTGTGATTGAATACGTTTTGCGCATCGGCGCGGAATTCAATACTCATCTGCTCCCAAGGAAGCCCGAACGATTTGCCGGCGGACATATTGAAGACATTCATGCCAGCGCCGTAAAGGCTGTTTCTTCTCACGTTACCCCAGGTCCCGTCTGCCGGTTTGGTAAAGGCCGCCGGATTGAACCACCCGTTGATACCTTTGTGAGGAAGGTAAAGACTGACGCCGGGGTTGCGGTTTGGAAACGTCGTGCCTGCCAGCGAGTAGTTGGCCTGATCTCCCCTGACGGTGAAGGGTTCTCCGGTTTGAAGGATCACAGTGGTGGCAACCTGCCATCCCCCCACCACTTCATCCAGGAGAGAATTATTGTTCAGGAATGTCCTGCCCCTTCCAAAGGGCAGTTGATAAACCGCGTAGCCTTTGAAAGCATGGCGCACATCGAAGTTGGAGTTACTGTAGTTAGCCGAAGGATCGTAAGCGTTTTGATAGTTCTGCGCTCCAGAACGGCTTCCCCATCCCGAGGAGTCCATGTCGTCAAGAAAGTGGGAAAACGCATAATTGAAGCTGAGACTCAGCCCACGGGCCATCCGCTTCGTGATAGAAGCCTGGAGCGAATTGTAGTTCGAGATTGCATTCATCGTGCCGGCGGCGCCAGGCCCAATGCTCTGGTAGATCGGAAAGGGACGGAACTGCTGCGAGTTTGACGGAGTCCAGTTTTCCGGATGAACTTGATTGATGTCCACCGGGAAGGCAAGGTTGTAGCCGTGACTTCCTACATAGGCCAGTTGAACCATATAGTCTGAGGCTAACTGATGCTCGACTCCGAAGTTCCACTGGTGGATCTTGGGAACCTTGGCGTGGTACAGCTGATAGTCAATACCCGAGTTATTGAAGCGTGTCGGATCTGTGGAACCAGTCGTGTATAGCAGTGGGGTACCTGAATCTTGTGGCGGCCCATTGTAGAACGAACTGGCCAGGACGGCATCGCCATTTCCTCCCAGAATAGCGGCCGGATAAATGCCATTGGTCGGATCGGTGTAGTTGCCCGTGGAACCGAATGAACCGCCCATGCCATGACCGTAGGTATCGAGGCTCCAGTTATAGGCATAAAGCCCATAACCGCCACGGACCGTCGTGCTGGGCCGCACAGCCCAGGCAAATCCAACGCGCGGCAGGAAGGTGTTATATGAGTTCGCCTCCAGCGCGGTTCGTCCATTGGCATGTGTGCTGGCAAACCAGGAAGCTCCTAACGCGTTAGGGGGTGTGGCACCGGGGTTGGGAACTGTTGGGTCGAAGGACGTGATGTTCCCGTGAATTTCGTTCCA
The DNA here is from genome assembly GCA_025462735.1 of Acidobacteriaceae bacterium. Classification (GTDB taxonomy): domain Bacteria; phylum Acidobacteriota; class Terriglobia; order Terriglobales; family Acidobacteriaceae; genus Gp1-AA145. The sequence goes on from JAOAPC010000010.1 coordinate 10,055, forward strand.
GCCATGATTGATCTGGTAGCGCAGGCCAAGATTGATAGTCAGGTTTGGGCGAATTTTGAAATCATCCTGAACAAACATCTGCGGACTCTTCAGGCGAGCGCCGTATTCGGGGCTCTCGTTCGCCTGCCAGTTATTGATGTATCCCAGGAGAAAATCAGCGTATTCGAAACCGGTATTGGGGACTGTGCACGCGGCGCCGTTTGCAGCTGCGCCGCAGACAGCCGGGTTGGTCGTCCACTGCTTGGTGTATTGCCCCGAATACTGCATATTGCCCGCAGTCTTGTTTCCCCAGGCGGTAGAATTATCCCGATAGGCTAACAATTCTCCGCCGAAATGAAGAATGTGCTTGCCGCGGATCATGGTCACAACATCGGAATAGTCGAAGACATGTTCCTTGTAGATCGAATTGGTACCCGGGGTGAGCCATGAGTAGGGATAGGATCCGGTGGTTTCGAACCCTGGGATGTCATCCAATTTGCCAAACTGCCAGCCCAGTTGAGCGGCGTATCCTTTGGACAGTGAGCTATCCGTGAAGTAGTTCATCTGGTTGGTGTAGCCGACTCTGAACTCATTTATGGTAGTGGTACTGATGTTCCATACGTCGGTAACCTGTGCGTTGTTGTTGTCCACATGGCCTTGCTGGCAACCTACCGGGCAGTTCGTAATAGAACTAAGGCCTGGGTAGGTGTAATCACCCTGGGTGTCCGACATTGATATTCGATTGTTCGAGGTTACGTTCCAATCCAAGCGCCCGAAGAACCGTGCCGCGGGGCTGGACTGCAGCTGGTTGTAGAACCAGTTGTTGTGCGGCTCTCCCTCACCACCAATGAACTGTCCGCCGGGAATCGCAGTCAGGAAGGAAGGATGCTTGGCCGTGGTCGGGAAGAACGCCGTTTGGAAGGCATTGGCGACGGGGTCGAACAAGTTGGTCGGGATCTTGTTTCCATTTCCGTATTCGGACGCAAAACTCTGTCGCACCGGATAGGGATTTCCCAGCGCGTCAAATGCGATCGTCTGAGTAGTGGGATCGAAAAGGGTGTTCATGCCGGCGAAGTCACCCGTAATATTGGCATCAGTAGGGAGGGTATTAAATCCGTGGCTATTGCCATGGTTCACAATCTGGTCATAGTTGAAATAGAAAAACATCTTGTTTTTGATAATCGGCCCGCTGATCGCGCCGCCGAAGTTGTTGTAGCGAAGAAATGGTATTTGCCCAGTAGTGAAGTAGGGGTGGGCAGTTAACGCGTCGTTCTGAAAGTAGTCATAAGCGGTGCCGTGGAAGTTATTTGTTCCGCTCTTGGTGACCTGGTTGAAGATAATTCCGCCTATGCCATATTGCGCCGAGAAGGACGACGTATTCACCTGCAGCTCGGACACGTTCTCGAAAGTAGATGGGTTGGCGTTCTGGCTGTGCGAGAGTGTGGTTGTCGCGCCATCTGCCAAGATGTTGCTATAAGGCAAGTTGCCATTGATCGCAACGGTCTGACCGGGATTGGATGTTGACTGGGAGCAACTGCCGTCGTTCACATCGGCGCAGCCTGCAGCGCCGGGCAGCAGAATGGTAAAGTTCTCCCAGGACCTGGTGGAACCAGTTGCCTGCGGCAGTCTGGCCATGGACTGCGAGTCGAAGGTGCTGCTTTGTTCGCCGTTCTCGGTTTGCAAGAGGGCCGCGTCTGAGGTGACCGTTACCTCTTCTGTCGTGGCGCCAACCTTCAATTCGCCGTTTACAGCTGTGAAACCGACCTGCACCGTGACCGGGCCGCGGACCAATTTCTCAAATCCGCCCTTGGTAAAGGTTAGGGTGTACCGCCCAGTAACGATCGAATTCGTATCGTACAGACCTGCATCGTTCGTGGTTAAAGTCTTGATGACGCCAGTGTCGACATTCGTCACCATTACCGTGACGCCTTGGACGAGAGCCCCGGAGGAGTCAGTCACGGTGCCGCGGATGTCGCCGGCGTTTGTGCTCTGCGCAAAGCAAGCCCCGCTTCCAAAAACCAGAAGAAGGGGAAGGACCCATCGCTTTAAGTTCATCATGGAACGGCCTCCGGAACTGATTACGGTCTCAAATCTTCGATTTTTTCAGCCGTAGAAGATCTATCTGAAGATCCACCGACGCAAAAGAAAAATCGGTTTTCTACACAACTGCGGACGAATTCAACCCGCGCGGATTACATCACGCATGTACAATCGTTGTCAAGATTTTATTCGCACGCTATGAAGATTTGACATGCCTGAGTTCTTGTCGCCAATAGCTACTTCGGGGCCCGACCGGCAAGGAGATGCGGGCAATGTCGGAGCAAGACGTAAGAGTTTTCTGGGGGTTCCAAGTGGGGTTCGAGCCGATGTTCGAACAGACGTGGAGGTCATCTGACCGCGATCGCTCGATTTTCCCAGGTATTGTTGGGATGCGCAGCCTGCCTTTTCATGAGTAGCTGCGGCCGGACAGGGACTACACAAACTATCTCTGGCGGGCCCAGCGTACAGGTCGTTCAAACCACCGGGGACCGGGCGATGCTGTTGCAAGCGCAGCCGAGCGTCGCCTTTGTAAAGGGCGGAAGCTCCAGCGGTCCGGTCGTTACAGTAGACCCCACAACCCAGTATCAGCAGATGGACGGGTTCGGTGGTTCGCTGACCGATTCTTCCGCCTGGCTAATATGGAACAAGCTCAGCACTTCGCAGCAGGCTACGTTAATGCAACAACTCTTCAGTCCGAGCAGTGGCATCGGCATCAGTTTTCTGCGCCAGCCAATGGGCGCAACCGACTTCTCCGCGAGTGGCAACTATAGTTACGACGACATGCCTTCGGGCCAGACGGATCCCACTCTCACCAATTTTTCAGTAACGCACGATACCGCTTACATCATCCCTTTGCTCAAGCAGGCTCTCTCAATTAATCCCAATATCAAGGTGGTCGCGCTGCCCTGGAGTCCACCCGCCTGGATGAAGTCCACGGGGACGATGAATGGCGGAAACATGAACACGGCCTACTTCCCGAGCCTGGCGCAGTATTTCGTCGACTTCGTGCAGGCTTACGGGCAGCAGGGCATCCCGATATATGCCGTGTCCGTTCAGAACGAGCCCCTCTACTCCACCACGGGATACCCGTCCGAATATCTTGCCGCGAGTGACGAATCAACGTTCATCGCAAATAATCTCGGCCCTGCCCTTAGCACAGCGGGATTGGGGAATGTGAAGATCTTCGGCTACGATCACAATTGGGACAACCCTGCCTATCCGGAGTCGGTGCTCGGAAGTTCCGCCGCTCAGTATCTCGCCGGTAGCTCGTTTCATTGTTACGCCGGCGACCCTAGTGCCCAATCGACCGTGAAAGCGGCCTTCCCCGCCAAGGACATCTGGTTCACCGAGTGCTCAGGCATTACTTCAAGCACTTTTGCCGGCGACCTGGTTTGGAACGCCGAGCACTTACTGATAGGCGCCACGCGCAACTGGGCCCGGAGCGTGTCCCTTTGGAATCTAGCTCTCGATCAGAACTCCGGCCCGAGAAACGGCACCTGCGCCAACTGCCGGGGAGTAGTAACGATCGACGACAGTGTTTCGCCGGCGAGTGTCACTTTTAACGTGGAGTACTACATCCTGGGACATCTAGGGAAGTTTGTCTTACCGGGGGCGCACCGGATCGATTCGAACACTTTCGGCGCCGGCAGTATAGAAGATGTCGCTTTTCAAAATCCTGATGGATCGATTGTCCTACTGGTGCTGAACTCCGCCAGCGGCGCGGAAACGTTCACCGTGAGTTTCAAAGGCCAGTCATTCAATTACACGCTGCCGATCGGGGCTCTGGCCACATTTAATTGGAAGTAGTCTGCATTCTGTCGGCGTTGCGAGAATCGTCTTCAGCCGTAGCCGGGGGTTGCTGACAGACACGGTTCTGCCCTGCTCTTATCGTTTCGCGAATTGTAGTACTGCTATGGTTTGTCGTTAATCCAATCATTGTCTTTCGAAAAAGATCGCGCCCTTTGTAAGTCGGAGTTCTCATGAAGCTGAGACTGGTACTATTTTCGTTTTGTGCCCTGCTGTTCTCTTCCCTACCCTCGAACGCGCAACAGGAGCGGGAGGCGCGGTTGTGGCTGACGACGCCCGACCGGGCTGCTGTAGTAGCGCCGCAGGCGGCCTCGCTACGCTTTTCTTCGGAAGCCGCGCAGCTGCCGGTGCTTACAGTGGACGACGCGCAGCACTTCCAGACAATGGACGGCTTTGGCTTTGCGCTGACGGGAGGAAGTGCGCAGCTGCTGATGCGCATGAGCGTGACGCAACGCACGGCTCTGCTGAGGGAGCTGTTTACGACGGGCGGCGACGGGATTGGAGTGAGCTACCTGCGGGTGAGCATCGGCGCCTCCGATATGAATGAGCGTGTGTTCTCGTACGACGACCTGCCGGCGGGCGAGGCCGATGCGGAGATGGCGAAGTTCAGCCTGGGGCCAGACCGCGCGGATGTGATTCCAGTGCTGAAGGAGATTCTGGCGATTCGGCCGGGGATTAAGATCCTGGGATCACCGTGGTCTGCTCCGGCGTGGATGAAGACGAACGATGATGTGAAGGGCGGCGAGCTCAATCCCGAGTACTACAGCGCATTCGCGAAGTATTTTGTGAAGTACGTCGAAGCGATGCGAGCAGAGGGGATCGCGATTGACGCGATCACGGTCGAGAATGAGCCACTGAACCCGAAGAACACACCGAGCATGGTGATGTTCGCGCAGCAACAAGACAAATTTATTGCTAAAGACCTGGGGCCCGCGTTCGAGAAGGCGGGGATCCGGACGAAAGTTCTGCTCTACGACCACAACGCTGATGTGCCTTCGTATCCGCTGTCGATTCTGGGGGACCCGGCGGCGAGCAAGTATGTGGATGGGACGGCCTTTCACCTGTACGGCGGCGAGGCGAGCGTGCTGACGCAGGTGCACGATGCGTATCCGAAGAAGAACCTGTACCTGACGGAGCAGTCGGTGACGGAGTGGCGCGGCGGAGGGTCGCTTGGGATTGCCGGGCCAGTGACCCGGGTGATGATTGGCGCGACGCGGAACTGGAGCCGCAACGTACTGCTGTGGAATTTGGCGGCTGATCCGCAGAACGGGCCGCACACCAACAACGGCGGATGCAGCGGGTGTTCCGGAGCGATCACGCTGGATGGCGATTCTGTTACCAAGAATGTTGCTTATTATGTCGTCCAGCATTTCTCGCAATTCGTGCCACCAGGGTCGGTGCGGGTGGCATCGAGCGAGATGGAGCAACTGGCCAGCGTCGCCTTCCTGACTCCGCAGGGCAAGGTGGTGCTGGTGGTTTCAAACACGGCAAATTTTCCGAAACCCTTCGCGGTGAAGTACCACGGGAAGGTCTTCCAGACGGCGCTGCCCTCGGAATCGGTGGGGACCTATGTCTGGTAGGCGCGCGCTTTTGCTAGTGAGACGGTTCGTCGCTGGATGTCGGATTCGTTTGTAGACGGGACTGTCGAGAGCATGCGAACACCCAACGGACGACTTGGCGAACGCGAAACTATCATAAGCGCACAACTTTTGTCTGCCTTCCAAAACTGAGTGGCGCGGTTACTAATCTTGACGTAATCGGTTTATGTACGACCTCTAGGTGATTGTGCCGGACCCACCCAAGTGGCAGAGTCCAATCTCGGTCCTTCTCTCTCTGTTGCGCGCCGATTGGTATCAAACCCGTGCAACGCAGACCGGGCGGAAACGGGTGGAATCTCGGGGGAGGAGCTGCCCGTTTCCGCTTAAAACTACTGCCTCTCAGAACACTCTTGTAACGAATTGTGAACTTTGAAATCGGGCTTTTCGCCGAGAGTCGACCAACTTCTGAATCGTAATTTATGTTCCCGCCATTCGGCTTCAATCAAGTGACGAACTTGTGTCGCAACGATGGTCCCATCCACCCCTCTTTGCAGCACGAGTACTATTTGTTACGGCAATGAAAGGAGACTTCCTTGGGACTCAGTTACGGACGTCGCCGCATTATCCTTTTGGCTGGACTCCTGATTTGTAGAGCAGCACTATCTTTTGCGCAAACTGCAACAACATCGAGTTCCAGCACCCCGGGCCAAGCAATACCCGGAACCGGCGGAGTGAGTTCGTTCGCGGGCAGCGTGCCGGCAAAACCGGTTCCGGGAGTGTTGCCGCTTTCTTTGCAGGACGCCATCGACCGCGGATTGAAGCAAAATCTCGGACTGCTACTTTCGCGTGCGGACATTCGCTCGGTCCGCGGACAGCGCTGGCAGCAATTGAGTGCACTGTTACCCCACGTGACGGCATCGCCTTACGTGGAGGCCTCAAAAATAAATCTCGCCGAACTCGGTCTTAGAACGTTTGGCGGAGTCAGCCTCCCGCCGTCGGTTGGCCCGTTTTCATATTTCGACGCGCGTGCCGCAGTCACGCAGTCGCTGTTTGATTGGAAGTCGATCAACGCTACTCGCGCGGTCAGCCAAAGTTTGAAATCTGCCGGCTATACGTTCAAGGACGCTCGTGATCTCGTCGTACTGGCCGTTGGGTATACCTATTTACAGGCCATCGCCGACGAAGCCCGCATTGAAACCGCAGAAGCGCAAGTCAGGACGGCACAAACGCTCTACGACCAGGCAACCGACCAGATCACTGCCGGCACTTCGCCGGACATCGATGGTCTGCGCACCAAGGTCGAACTCCAGACCCGGCAACAACAGTTGATCCAAGCGAAAAACACTTTCGCCATTCAGAAGCTGACGGTGGCACGGGTCATAGGCCTGGCTCCCGGACAGGAATTTGAACTAACGGACAAGTCGCCGTACCAGTCGATCGAGGTCATTGCTGTTGATGAGGCGCTTAGACGTGCATACGCTTCGCGTTCGGATTACCAGGCGGCCCTGACCGACGTACGCGCAGCGGAATTCTCCCGAAAGGCAGCGATGGCCGGCTATTTGCCTTCCCTCTCACTTAATGGAGATTATGGCGCGGCAGGGGCGCATCCCTCCACCGCAACGCAAGTATTCGACGTCCGCGGGACCCTGTCGATTCCAATATTTCAGGGCGGGAGCGTTCATGGCGAAGTATTGCAGGCTGATTCAAGACTCGAGCAGAGCCGCGAGCGCCTAGACAATCTGCGAGCCCAGGTCGACTCGGACGTGCGCACGGCGCTGCTGAACTTACAGTCCTCCGTCGATCAGGTGAACGTGGCGCGTAGCAACATTGACTTGGCAGAAAAAACGCTAAGTCAATCGAGCGATCGTTTCAGCGCGGGGATCACGGATACGGTCGAAGTGGTGCAATCACAAGAGGCAGTGGCAAGCGCGCATGAACAGTACATATCGAGTCTCTACAGTTACAATTACGCAAAAATTTCCTTGGTTCGCGCTCTGGGCATCGCCGAGCAGGGCGTCAAGGAATATTTCAAAGGAAAATGAATATGGCGGAAGAAAACCCACCTCGTCCAGTGCCTGAGGCTGACAAACAAGCTCAGGTTGATTCAACGCCGGTGACAGACAAAAGCTACACGCCGCCCCGCCGCAGCCGCAAGCGCCGTAGAAATGTCGTGATACTGGCAGCAATCGTACTGGTGCTCGTGGTTGGGATCTTCTTGTGGCGTTACCTCAGCAGTTACGAATCCACTGACGACGCACAGGCCGATGTTCACCTCTATCCGGTCAGCGCGCGTGTTTCGGGCTATGTGATACGAGTTAACGTGAACGACAACCAGTGGGTTGAGAAAGGGGCGGTGCTGGTGGAAATCGATCCGACAGACTATCAGGTTGCTGTGGCGCAAGCGCAAGCTAATCTCGCCAATGCCGAGCATACCGCGCAGTCACTGAATATCACGGTTCCGATTACTTCAGTTAATACTTCAAGCCAGCTAGCGTCCGCTTCGTCCGGCATCGAAGACGCCACCGCCGGAGTCAGAGCCGCGGAGAAACAGCTGACCGCCGCTCATGCTCAGCTCCAACAGGCCGAGGCGAATGATGTGAAAGCGCAAGACGATCTCCATCGCTATAAGCTACTTGTCGACAAGAGGGAGATAGCCCCGCAAATCTACGATCAAGCATTGGCTTCGGCCAGATCCAGCACGGCGACCGTAGTGGCCGCCGGCGCAAATGAATCCGCGGCGGAACAATTCATCCGACAGGCCCAGAGCCGCCTCACGCAAGCCGCTGCGAATCAGAAATCCGCGGAGACCGGGCCGCAGCAAGTATTGTCGACCCGAGCTCGCGTGCGGGCCGCGATCGCGGATGTTCAGCAAAAGCGCGCGCTGCTCGAACAGGCGGAACTAAATCTCCAATACACGAGAGTCCTTGCACCGGTCACCGGCGAAGTGAACAAAACCGTGGTCGTTGGTCTGAACGTTCAAGACGGGCAGCAACTGCTCACCGTGGTGCCCCTCGATGAAGTGTGGGTGACCGCTAATTTTAAAGAAACCCAGCTTAAGAACATGCGAGTTGGACAAAGAGCGAACATCCATGTGGATTCGACTGGCCAAACTTTAAAAGGCCACGTAGACAGCATCGCAGGAGCAACGGGTCCGCTATTCAGTTTGCTGCCGCCGGAGAATGCCACCGGAAATTACGTGAAAATTGTCCAGAGAATTCCGGTAAAGATCGTTCTCGATTCGGGGGAGAACCGGGATCGTCGGCTTCGACCAGGCATGAATGTAGTACCGGACGTGTACTTCCACTGAGTTTGGCTGAAACGAGTTCCGTTTAATGAGTTCCGCTGCGGTCACTCTCGATCAGGATGTTTGGCGGCCCAAGTACAATCCCTGGCTGATTGCAGTTGTCGTGGCCCTCGCGGCGTTCATGGAGGTCCTCGACACTAGCATTGCGAACGTCGCCCTGCCTTACATGGCGGGGAATTTGGGCGCGAGCAACGACCAAAGTACGTGGGTGTTGACTTCCTATTTGGTCTCGAATGCCATCATCCTGCCAATTAGCGGCTGGCTCGCGGGAGCTTTGGGGCGGAAGCGCTTTTTCATGGGGTGTCTCACTATTTTTACGGTGAGTTCTTTGCTTTGCGGCATCGCGCCGAGTCTCGGGTTTCTGCTTCTCTTTCGCGTGTTGCAGGGCGCTGGCGGAGGCGGTCTGCAGCCAATGGCGCAAGCAATTCTCGCCGACACTTTTCCCCCGCAACAGCGAGGCTTGGCGTTTGCGCTATACGGTATTACGGCCATCATGGCACCCACCATTGGGCCAACCCTGGGCGGCTGGATCACATTCAACTATTCATGGCGATGGATTTTTTTCATCAACCTCCCGGTTGGCGTGATCACATGGTTTCTAGTGCGGCGTTTTGTTGAGGATCCTCCTTATTTAAGCAAGATAAAGGCGGCTGGGGTGAAATTGGACTACATCGGCATCGCTCTGCTGGCGCTCGGTGTCGGGGCACTGCAGGTGCTGCTCGACAAGGGCCAGGAAGACGATTGGTTCGGGTCGCACTTCATTACGACTTTAGTTATCGTCTCGGCCGTGTGCCTGATCTCGCTCGTGATCTGGGAGTGGTTTCACAAGACGCCGATCATCGACGTTCGCATGTTTAAAAGTTTTAACTTCGCGAGTTCGAGCCTAATGATGTTCACCCTGGGAATTCTGTTGTTCAGTGCCCTAGTCCTGATGCCGCAGTTCCTCCAGACCTTAGTGGGATACACCTCCGAACTCGCTGGTCTTGCTCTTTCGGCCGGAGGTCTTGTCTTGCTCATTGAAATGCCAATCATGGGCCAACTGACAACGAAGATCCAGGCGCGATATTTGATTGCCTTCGGCTGGCTGGCCCTGTCGATCGCCATGTTCTATTCAACTAAGCGGATTGATTTGCAGATTAGCTTCAGCGCCGCCACGTGGTTGCGCATCACCCAGGTGATTGGTTTGGGGTTCCTCTTCGTGCCGATTACGCTAGTGGCGTACATCGGAATCGCGCCTGAGAAAAACAACGCGGTTGCCGGCATCGTTAATTTTATGCGCAATATGGGAAGCAGCGTGGGGACGTCTTTGGTCACTACGCTGATCGCGCGACGCTCCCAATTCCATCAGGCAAGGCTGGTGGAGCACGTCAGAGTCGATAATCCCAATTTTGCGAATGCGGCTAATGGCCTGGCCCAGCACTTCGCTACGGCAGGCGTGGGCAAGCACGAAGCGCAGATGGTCGCTTATGCCAGGATTTACCAGTCACTGCAAGCGCAGGCGGCAAGCCTAGCATACGTCGACACGTTTATGGTTCTTTCCGTGGGGGCGGCGATTATGTTCTTTCTGGCTTTCGTTTTGAAGAAGAATGATCCAGGTGGCGGCGGGGTAAGGGTCGCTGAGTAATAATTAGCCTAGGGAAAGACAGAAGTCAGAAACGCAAATGATAAATATCGTAACCATTGAACGCGAATACGGAAGCGGTGGCGGCGAGATCGCTCAACTGCTTGCTAAGCAACTGAGCTGGAAGCTTTGGGATCAGTTGCTGACCGAGGAGATTGCGCGGCTCGCTGAATGTCCCAAGGCAGTAGTGGAACGTCGAGAGGAACGTACCGATCCCCTGTACTACCGCCTCTTCAAATCATTCTTGCGCGGGAGTTATGAAGGAAGTATCAACGCGCACAAGCTCAAGGTAGTTGATAGCGAAAGCATTCTGAAGATTACTGAACGTGTGGTTCAACACGCAGCGAAGACCGGAAACTCCGTCATTGTCGGACGAGGATCGCAGCAATTTCTCAGGAACCGCCCAGACACGTTTCGCGTTTTTCTTTATGCTCCCCGAGAGGACAAAGTCCGACGCCTGTTAGCACGCGGCAAGAGTGAAGAAGAAGCCGAACAGCTCGTGGATACCATTGACCGGGAACGTGCCGATTTCATCCAGAAGTATTTCCGGGTAGAGTGGCCTGACCGTGCCGTTTACCACACCATGATCAATACTACAATTGGCGATCCAGGCGTCGTTAACATGATTCTGGATTTCATGAAAACCGTCGACACGAGATTGACCGCCTGAGCACTCGGGCAGAGAGGTGGCGCGACGTCCCGCACACTACCACGTGTGGGATGAGGTCCTGCGTCATCTGCGCTAACTTAATCAATTAGAATTACTCCGCGGGACGACACGAGTTTCTTCCGATCAACTACAAAGTATTCGTGCTATCGGTGATGTGTGGCTAACCATTTGCGCCTAATTATCAGTTGTGCACTGCTACTCAACTGGGCTGCGGTTTTGACGTGGTCACGCGTATCAGTCACAACATTTCTCAACGACGAAGTTGCCAGTTCGCCAAAGTCCTTCCAGCATGAAGGCAAGTCCCAGCAACGACCGCCTGCAGAAAATGTCCAAACAGTGCGCGCGTCCTTGCTGAATTGCCTGCAAGCCGGAAGGTTGGACGAAGCAATCGAAGTTGGCCTTGACTCGGTGACTCGCTGGCCAAGGGACCCAGAAATTCGACATCTGCTGGGGCTCGCATACTTCAAGACGCGGCAGCCTTCGCTGGCGATAACTGAGCTGCAACAAGCCGAAGCGCTCGATGATTCAGATCCTGATATTCACTTCGATCTTGCGCTGGTGTACCTCGACCAGACCCAATATGCGCCGGCGGCGAATGAATTGGAGAAATCGATAAAACACGATTCAAGCAATGCTCTAGCGCATGTGCTCTTAGGACGCGCATATCAGAACACGAATCGCACTTTGCAGGGCATTGAGCAATTCAAGGAAGCTCTGAGAGTAAATCCCGCCGTGCAGCTCGGACATTACGATTTGGGCTTCGCGTACGCTAGTCTAGGACGTAATCAGGAAGCGCTCGCGGAATACAAGAAAGAGATCGCGCGCGAGCCCGAAAATCCAACTGTGCTCTATCAACTTGGCCACTTGCTGCTACAAACAGGGGATCTCAACTCCGCAAGTAAATACTTGAAGCGGGCCACTGAGATTGACCCGCAACATTCAGATGCGTTCTATGATCTGGGAAAGGCGCTGCTGCTCGCGGGAAATGCTGAATCGGCGCTGCCTCCGCTGGAACGGTCCGCGGCATTGAATCCCGCCGACCCAAGCACGCATTACCAGTTGGCCAGAGATTTTGACAAGCTCGGCAGGCGCGACGATGCACAGCGCGAATGGCAACAGTTTGCCGCGCTTAAGAAGGCGCAAGTGCAGACGGGAGGGATGGCCTCCGGCCAGTCCCAGTGATTGCGCGTCCCTGGTCTCTGATATTTTTCCTTTTATCTGGCATCATCTTCGCGGCTGCCTTGACGCAGATGGCCGGATCTCCGCAGCAAAGCCAGAATCGCCGATCGGCTTCAGCACGCCCGCACCAAACTGCGCCCGCTAATTCGATCTCATTCGCTGACGTCACAAAATCCACGGGGATCGATTTCCATCTCACCTGCGGTAGTCTCGAGAAACGCTACATCATGGAAACAATGTGTGGCGGTGTCGCTGTGTTCGACTACGACAACGACGGCTGGATGGACATCTATCTCGTAAACGGCTCCACGCTCGAGGATGTGCGCTCAGGTAAATGTCATACCGGAAAGCTTTATCGAAACAATCATGACGGAACGTTTACAGATGTCACGGCGAAATCCGGTCTCACGCATTGTGGTTGGGGCTTTGGCGTGGCCGTCGGTGACTACGACAACGATGGATGGGACGATCTCTACATTACTTATCTTGAGGGCGGCGTGCTGTATCGCAACAATCGAGACGGCACGTTCAGCGATGTAACCGAGAAAGCCGGTGTGGGAAATCTTGGTCATTGGGGAACGAGTGCCGCCTTTGGTGACTACGACAATGACGGCAATCTCGATTTGTACGTCGCGAATTATGTTGATCTCGACCTGAATCATCTGCCCGAATTCGGCAAAGGTCCGTTCTGCCAATATCGGGGAATTCCGGTCTCTTGCGGTCCGCGCGGGCTGAAAGGCGGTCGCGATCGTCTCTACCACAACAATGGCGACGGCACGTTCACAGATGTTACGGAAAAATTAAATATCGATTCCGGAAGCTACTACGGACTCGGCGTGCTTTGGCTCGATTACGACAAAGACGGCTGCCTTGATCTGTACGTCGCCAACGACTCCTCGCCGAGCCTGCTTTATCACAATAATTGTCATGGCGGATTTGACGAGGTCGGCGCACCGGCTGGCGCGGCATACAGTGCAGACGGGCGCGAACAGGCGGGCATGGGCATAGATTCCGCGGACTACGACAATGACGGCTGGCCGGACATCGTAAAGACAAACTTTTCTGACGATAGCAATAACCTCTATCACAATGATCACAACGGACAGTTCACCGATGGGGCGGGCCCTGCGGGGTTTGGTCCCATCAGCATTCCATTCTTAGGTTTTGGTATTAAGTTCGTCGACCTTGATAACGATGGCTGGCCAGATGTCTTTGTCGCGAATGGTCACGTCAATCCACAGGTGGATCAGCACTCATTCGGGGTCACGTACGCGGAACGCCCTTTCTTGTTTCACAATCTCAAGAACGGAAAGTTCGAAGAGGTCGGACTGCGCGCGGGAGCATCTCTGGCGCGGCGTTATGTCGGGCGCGGTCTCGCTTCTGCCGACTTTCAAAACCGCGGTGTCGAAGACATATTAATGACTGTGCTTGACGGTTCACCGCTATTGCTTCGAAACCGGGCAGCCGCCACTGGACACTGGCTCCTTATTAAGGCAGTGGGAACGGCATCCAATCGCGACGGTTTCGGCGCTCAAGTTCAAGTAAAAGCGGGAAATCTGGTGCAGACTGGGGAAGTTCGCGCGAACTCGAGTTTTGAATCCGCTAGCGACCCTCGGCTGCACTTCGGGTTAGGCGCAGCGGACCATATTGACGAGATTACGGTCCATTGGCCGTCAGGCAGGGTCGATAAGATCGGGACGGAAAATGCGAACCAAGAACTGATAATTAAAGAAGGAGCAGGGGTTACTGCGAGAATTCCGGCGAAAATTACTCGGCCCGCTTCAAGATGAGACGAGCTGTATTTGGCAATGGCCAACAACACCGATTGGCCGAACCCCTGAGTCTTGACATTTCCTTCGGAAATCATTCACCCCACGGCAAATAGCACTGGCCCTCGCCCACGTCCCTGGAATTCAGAAATAACGATTGTGCTCCCTTTGCTCTCGCAATCCAGATATTCTCCTGAAAAAACAACTCTTTACAAATTTATAAGTTGCTTGACAGTGACCATTGAGTAGTAGCAGAATGTCCGCGATTAATTCGTAGGGGTTCTGATTCTGCAGTCACTTCGTGGGTGACGACTCAAATGCGTCAAGCCAGACATTCTCACGCGCTTTCTCCCGCGCGAACGATTCTTCGGAAAGAGGGTAGGCAAATGACAAAGCTGTGGCTTTGCTTGGTTTCGTGCTGCGTGCTGATGTTCGCATTAACTGCGGTTAGCCAAGTGCAGAACGGACAGTTCACCGGAACGGTGACCGACCAGACCGGAGCCGCCATACCCAATGCAAAAGTCACGGTCACCAATCTTGGAACAAACCTGACCAGCAGCGTGACGACCAATCAGAGTGGCGGTTACATGGTCAGAGAGTTGCCGATCGGCACTTATAAAATTTCGGCCGAGGCGCCGGGGTTCCGAACGAAGGTTGACTCAAACGTGCCGGTGAATGCCGGTGTGGTATCGCACGTTGACTTCAAGATGGAAGTGGGACAGACGACGCAAGTCGTTGAAGTGACTGGCGAGGCGCCTACTATTCAAAGCGATGACTCGCGGCTTTCGACGACGATCGACGCGGCACAAATTTCCAACCTGCCCTTAAACGGCCGCAATGTCTATGATCTGATGCAACAGGCGGCGGGCGCGGTTGATGTTGAAGGCGTACTTACTGAGAATGGGCACAACACGGTGGTTAACGGGTTACGCGAGAACTTCAACGGGTTCCTGGTTAACGGCGCGTCGAATAAGGGATTGAGCGGCGGCCCGCAGAACACGCCGATTGAAGATACCGTCCAGGAATTCCAATTGCTGACCTTGAACCAGTCAGCGCAGTACGGCAATAGCGCCGGTTCGATCACGAATCTGGTGCAGAAGACAGGCACAAACGCGTTACATGGCAGCTTGTGGGAGTTTCTGCGCAACGACAAGCTCGACGCCAATACCTATTTCGCCAACCAGCAGGGTGATGCAAGGCCACCGTTGCATTTCAACCAATTTGGCGGCACCATTGGCGGCCCCATCGTCAAGGACAAGGTATTTTTCTTTGGCTCCTACCAGGGAGACCGATTTAAGACCTCCACGCTTCCCTCACCGACCGTTGCCGAAGGCCCTGAATTCCGCCAGGCCATAATCAATGCGGCGGGGTTGGCCCCGGGAGGCCAAGAGTCAGTAGGGCAGCTGCTCTATAGTCAATTCGCCCCAAATGTTAAGGGAACACCATTCCTTACGGTGAACGATTATCTATCGGGTTTCTACAGCGGCACCGGTTTTGGTACGGTCGCAGAGTACGAAGATCCAAGCACTAGTCCCACTGGTTTCGGACCGTATGGCGATCCAAACCTCGGCACCCGCATGACGAACCTATTCAACGCCCTGAACGCCACGCCTCTTGGGCTGGACACACCGATGCTTTACAACACTATTAACATTCAAAAAACAAACAATCTGGGAAATCTATTCGACGGGAATGAGGCGTCGGGAAGAATTGACTGGAATGCCAGCAGCAAAGATCGCGTGTTTGCGCAATTCAACTGGTCACGCCAGAACACACTGACGCCGGCCGCCAATAGCCGCGGATTTACCAACCCAACACGTTTCATCGCGCCCAATGGCCAATTAGATTGGACGCATACCTTTGGGCCTCACGTAATTAATGAGGCGCGCGCCGGTTATTCGGGTAGCTATTCCAGATACGTTCCGTCCGCCCCTGGTGTGCCCTCTATCTACATCGGGGACTATGCCGGAACTATGGGATTTGGCTCCTATAATGGCTACCCTCAGTTCTTTAAGGAGCACATTTACAACTATGCGGATATGGTCTCGATCAACCATGGTTCGCACAACATCAAAATCGGCGGGGAGATACGGCGTAACATCGAGAATTCCGAGTTCAATGTAGCCCGTCCCTCTTATTATTTCTACGATCCATTTTTCTTCGCAGTCGATGCTCCATACGGCATGTCTGCCGGGGTTGATCCTGGCTTTGTATCCAAGAAGTTGGCTCACCTGGCCACTAACAAGCGCCATTGGCGGAACATTGAGTTTGGCGCCTTCGTCCAGGATGACTGGAAGGCTACACGTAAGTTAACTCTGAACCTTGGCCTTCGCTACGATCTGTTTCAGCGGCATCACGAGGCGTCGGGCTTGGCCACCACATTTCTTCTCGGACCTGGCCAAAATCTGATTGACAACATTACCACCGGTGCCGGACAGATTCATGATGCGAACGCACCAGTAGGCTCCCCCGCCTGTCCTTCCGGAGTGTTGGGCCCCGATGGGGTACACACCATCGACCAATTATCTGTACTAGCCGGCATCTGTGGTTCAGGGGGATTCGCGCCGTCATCGAGTCTCGGGAAGGGAGATCATAATAACTTCGGACCGAAAATCGGCTTTGCCTATGATGTGTTTGGCAACGGCAAGTCAGCCATCCGCGGCGGTTTCGGCGTTTCCTACGAGGGGACTTTGTATAACCCCCTGTCGAACTCGCGCTGGAATCCTCCGTATTATTCTTTCAACTCTGCTCAAGATCCCTCACTTGGTACAGGATGCGGGACAACAGCAGGTTGCATTGTCTATTACGGCCCGCAGCCTGCGCTCGGAACCGGCGGATATTCGACTGCTGCGCCGAGCATCACTGGCGCTGGGTTTCCTAATAATTTCCAAGGAACGGATACGACTTACACGGCGGTTGGAAACGTGTCGGGCTGGAACCCTGCGAACCGAGACCAAGCCAATCTGACCGGCATCATCTTCCCGAAGGGAGTTCGAGATCCCTATGTCTATAACTACTATCTCGGCATTCAGCACGAAATAGTCCCACGTGTCGCCTTAGAGGTGAACTATGTGGGAACGACGGCTCATAAACTGTTCCGGGCGCAACAGGTCAACCGGATTCCCGGCGGGGCCCTCTGCGTTGACGGATACGGGAGTTGCAGCTCAACTGATGCGGGCGTCAGCCTGGTGAACGGAGTGCCATGTATGAGGGACCGATTTGGGCGACTCCTATGCTCCCAAAAGGACGCTGCGGGTGTAACCAACACCACAGGACGCCTCAATCCGAATTATGGAAAACTGCGGGTCTGGGAAAACGTTAACAACTCCATCTACAACTCCCTGCAACTTTCATTGACCAAGCAGATGAGCCACGGAAACCAGTTCGCGTTCCACTACACGTGGGGGCATGCGATCGACAACGGCTCCACGTGGCACAGCGGCGCCACCAGTTCGAACCACGAAGGAGCAGGGGAAGGCTATAGCAGCGACCAGACGATGCCGCAGTTAGACCGCGGCAACTCCATCTTCGACATTCGTCACACTATAAGCTTTAACTACGTTGTGGAACTGCCCTTCTTCCGAGAGCGGGGCGGGGTGGTACACGCGGTTCTGGGCGGCTGGCAGTTCAACGGTACCGTTTCTTATCACACGGGCGCACATTGGGAGCCCTTCTGCCATGGTTCGCGGACCAGCTGTGACTTCAACAAGGACTATGAAGCCAATGATCGTCCAAACTCTACGATCTTTAACTTCAGCGGCGCGACCCATGACATGTGGGCGAACGGTTGGGGCGGGAACTTCTGTTACAACAAGAATCCGGTTGTCAGCAATAACTGTGTATTTGAGCGGCCAATGCCAGGAAACACTGGAACTCTAGGCCGTAACACATTTACCGGTCCGGGCTTCATGGCTTGGAACCCATCGTTGTTCAAGAACTTCAAGATCACAGAGGCAACCAAGCTTGAGTTCCGAGCCGAAAGCTTCAACGTCTTGAATCACACGAATTTCAAGCTGCCCGGGGCTGAAGGTCTGTTCCACGACAGTATTCGGGATACGACTTTTGGACAGGCCGGCGGCACCTTCAATGCACGTAACCTGCAGTTTGGGGTGAAGCTGAGCTTCTAGCCGGAGGGAAGCTGCGCCGGGGCCGGTTTGCATCAGACCGGTCCCGGCTTTATTCTTTCTGGGATGAGGTCCACTGATGCGCGATCCCCTCTCCTCCTGCGCATCTCGCGCTCTTTCTAGTAGGTCACTGCTTCCATTGCTTTACCTGCTGCTGTGCACTGTGCTTCACGCGCAGCAGGCGAACATCACGACAACCCTCATCGGTCAGTTAAGGGTTACGCGATTTGGGGCCCCGCCCATGCGAGTGCTCGTAAAGCTTGAAAGAAGTGGTGCCCAGGTGGGGGAAGCCTATAGCGACGCGGAAGGAAAGTTTTCGTTTGATGACCTTCCTGCCAACCTGTATCACATCGTGGTGCGGCAGGAGGGTTATCTTCCTATCGAGATGGCAGTCCCCATAAATCCTTCCACTCAACACGTTGCTTATGTGCACCTTGAACTGATCCGCGAAGACAAACCGGCTGATCCCACGCAGTCTACGATTAAAGGCAGTAATCCATCCATGGTGGATGAGTCTGCGCTGGGAGACAAATATCCCAAGGAGGCAAAGAAGCAGTACGAAAAGGGGACCAAAGCGCAACGGGAGGGTAAGAATTCGGAGGCGATTGAGCACTATGAAAAGGCATTGGCAGTGGCTCCCGGGATGTACTTCGCTCGCAATAATTTAGGATCGCTTTACTTGGAAAGCCAGAAGTTTAGCGAAGCAGAGAACGAATTCAGAAAAGTTGTCGCGGAAAACCAGGCAGACGCGAATGCCTACTTCAACCTGGGCAATGTGTATCTGATGACGGGCCGTCTGAACGAGGCTTCGGATTCCATCCAGGAAGGCTTCAAGCGCCAGCCGCAATCAGGATTTGGACAATTCCTTATGGGGTCCGTGCTGATTAAGAAAGGTGACACCCGCGAAGCTGAACAACGGTTTCGTGTCGCACTGAGGGACGATCCCGGTCTGGCCAATGCCCACCTGGCATTGGTGAACTTGTACATCCGCCAAAATCGACGCGAGGATGCGGTCGCAGAATTATCCCTTTTCCTGAAGCAATTTCCGGACAGCAATTTTGCGCCGCATGCGCGTGAATTGCTCGGAAAGCTGCAATCCAAACCCTCGCAATAGCAATCACTGAGCTTTGTCAGGCTCAAACTTGCATAAATCAGCCTGCAGCTTGCAGGCGGTCTCATATTGAGCGCGGGCGGCCTGCGGCCGATTCAGCTTTTCGTAGACGTAAGAGAGATTTAAATGCGCCTCGGCGAAGTTTGGTTCCTGATCCAAGGCTTTTGTATAGACCTTCACGGCATCGCTGTAGCGGCCAGTCCGGCTGTAGGCGATTCCCAGGAAATTGTAGAGACGCGGGTGAGCGAGCCCGAGCGTAGCAGCCTGTTCTAAATGAGTGGCCGCCTCACCGTAGCGGCCTTTCTGGAGGAGGATGATTCCCAAGTCGCGATGCGCCATGGCAAAACCTGGCTGAATTTCGAGGGTTTTCTGAAAATCGAGCATCGCGCCGTCGGGATCAGACGTGACACTTATCCAGCCTTTTTGATACCAGGCCCTGAGGTTCTTGGGATTCGCCTGTAGGGCCTTTTCAAGCCATTGGAGCGCCTCATCGTCCTTACCTTGCTGATGCAAGGCCCGCGCCAATGCAGTCATCGCCTGATCAAAATTGGGATTGAGTTTCAGGCTCCGCTCCAGCGACTCCTGCGCCGCTTTCCAATCGGAAGCTTTGAGAGCTGCTTCTCCAAGCAAGAACGGAACCAGATACATGCCAGGATTGTGTTCCTGAACCTGAGCCAAGAGCGCCCGCTCACGATCAAGGTCGCCGCGTTTGCCGGCGTCGACGCCGTCCAAGAGAGTATTGAAGTCCAAAATCTTGTCCTTAGGGTCGGGCAAACCAGCAGCTAACTCCGCAGCGGAGACGGGCGAGCGGTAGGCCATGTATCCCAAGGCCCGCAGCTTCTCGACGGCGCTCGCATCAAGTTGGGCGTCATCTGCTGGAGAATTGTGGGGTGCATAGCGGAGCACCAAGTCCGTAAGTTGTTGATGCAAGACTGAGGCTACCGCGGGCTGGTCCGCAATCAGATTCTGCTTTTCTTCAGGATCGTTGCGAAGGTCATAGAGTTCGGGCTTAGGGGCTTCGATGAACTGATAGGAGCGATTATTGATCGTCCTCACGGGACTCCATCCGAATGAACTGAATGAATAGAAGCTCTCGCTGTAGACGCTGGCGGAGTCCGCAACATCAGGCGCAAACAAGCTCCTAGTTTCAAACTGCTGCTGAATAGGATCATGCAGCTTGAGGATTCCCAAGATGGTGGGAGCGATGCCCATTATCGGCACCGGATCTGTGACGTGGTGAGCTTGAATCCCGCTGGAGAGTGGAGGTTTGACCACCAAGGGCACGTGCAGGGTCGAGTGATAGACGAAAAAGCCATGCTCTTTCTCGCCATGTTCACCCAGCGATTCGCCATGATCGCTGGCCAGGACGATCAACATGCGATCGTACAGACCTCGTTCTTTTAAATAAGCAATCACGCGTCCCAATTCGTGGTCGGCATAGGCAATCTCGCCGTCGTAGGGTGAATCCGCAAAGCGAGTCCGAAAAGGTTCTGGAGGGTCATAGCCGCTGTGTGGATCGTACAAATGCAGCCATAAGAAGAAAGGCTTGCTGCGACTCCTTCGCAGCCATTGGAGAGCTTCGTCGACGCTCGGCCCCGCCTTCCGCTCAACCAGTCCCGGGTCATTTTCCAAGAAGCTGCTGCCCTTGAAGACGTCGTAGTACAAGCCGAAGCCTCTATTGAGTCCCCAACTGCGGTCGAGAACATAAGAACTCACGATCGCAGCGGTGTCGTATCCGTGCTCTTGCAGCGCTTGTGCAACGCTGCGAATCTCTGGCCTTAGAGGCTGGCCAGTGAAGTCTTGCACCCCATTATGAAAAGGAAGCGTTCCAGTGAGCAGGCTGGTGTGGCTCGCCAAGGTGAGGGGCACTTGGGAATAAGCGTGCTCGAACAGCACGCCCTGACGTGCCAACCCGTCGATTGCAAGAGTTTCCACGTTCTTGGCACCATACGCACCGATGTGATCAGCACGAAGTGTGTCGATTGTGACCAACAAAACATTCGGTGCAGAGGGGGCCTTCCGCGGAGTTGATCTGGTGGGCCCGGTTTGCGCCGTTCCGGCCAAGGCAGAGCTGACAACCAAGATGGCTAATTTTCCGGCAAACTTCACCGGGCCTGCTCCTGGGCCTGACGCATTTCCTCCGCAGCTTCCATGTGCAGGCCCTTGGCTTCTAAAGCCTTCGCCAGAGCTTCGTGATTGCGCGGATCTCGGGGCTCTAATCGCACGGCTTTGCGCAGCTCCTTCAATCCCTCATCCACTTTGCCCTCATAGACCAGCATCTCCCCCAACGCCTTATATCCAGGTGCAAAATCGGGATTGATCGTTACCGATTGGCGGAAAGCTTCAGTACTAGCAGGGATCATGTTCTGATGGAGATAGGTCACGCCGAGGTCGAACGCCGCGCCGAAATTGGTAGGATCCAGCTCAAGAGTGCGTTTCAGGTATTTGCTGGCTTCAACATCATCGCCTAGAGCAGCATTGGCGAGTCCTAGATTAAACACGGCGAGCATGTAATTGGGACTAAGTTCGAGCGCTCGCTTGAATTCTGTAACAGAGTTAGCAAAGTCTTTGGTGCGGTAGTAATTGAGTCCGAGAAGATAGTGAATCGGAACAGAGTCATGCTCGGTCACCAGAGTCGTTTTCAACTTTTCGATTGAGTCCTGGTATTTGCCGTGCTGACTATCGTCGATTGCTTCTGTAACCGTCTCATAAACCTGAATGCGATCCTTGGGATCGGGGAGCTGGCGGTCACTGACCGGGGAATCATCGCCAGCCGCAAAGGCAGTGTACCCAAGGGAGCGGAGGCGATCAGCAAGTTGGGGATCCAGCGTGGACTTCTGGGCCAGTTCGTGATCGGCAGTATAGTGCCGTACCGTGGCGGTTAGTTGACTGCGCATCTCTGAACTGACTGCATTCTTGTCGACGTAGAGGTTATGCAATTCTCCGGGATCCGAAGAAATATCGTAAAGCTCCGGTTTGGGTGCGTCGATAAAGTGGTAGTTTTTCGCGCTCAAGCCTCGGAGTTCGCTCCAATTGAAATGGATGCGTGGCAGGTACGTTTCAGAATACAGCGGACTGGGTTCCATGTCGTCGCCGTGCAAGACCATCTTGTCCAGATTCTTGCCCTGCACTTTTGGAGGAATCGGAATATTTAAGAGTCCGAGTACGGTGGGCATCAGGTCGACCAAGCTGACCCCGCTCTTAACGAGACGATTGTTGAACTTGATGTTGACGGATGGCTTGATTATCAGCGGTACGTGTAGCGTTGAGTTGTAGGTAAAAAACCCATGGGTTTTCTCCCCGTGTTCACCTAGTCCCTCGCCGTGATCTCCACTGAGAACCACGACAGTATGGTCATAAGCGGAATGTTGCTTCAGATAGGCCAACAAGCGAGCTAATTGGGTATCCGCAAATGCTATTTCTCCAGCATACAAATTTTCCTTGTACAGCTGATTAAAAGGTGGCGGTGGATTGTAAGGGTGGTGTGGATCATAGAGATGAACCCAAAGGAAGAAGGGTCCCTTCCGCGGTTTGGCCAGCCACTTTAGAGCCTGGTCGACGACTTCATTCGCCGGCCTCTCCATAAAATCCAAATTGCCTTCGGAAAGCCGACCGAAGTTGAAGTGATCGTAGTAGAAATCAAACCCTCGGTTCAGCCCAAAGCGCCGGTCCAGAACCGCCGCGGCAATCACCGCACCTGTGTCGTAGCCACGCGCCCGCAAAATGGTCGCCAAGGTGGCTTGTGCAGGATTCAGGTTATTGCCACTAAAGTCGTGCATACCACTCATCATCGGATATGTACCGGTGAGGATAACTGTGTGTGACGGCAAAGTGATTGGAACCGGCGTATAGGCCTGCTCGAAGCGGATACCCGCGGCGGCCAAGGAGTCTATGCTGGGAGTTTCTATTTGCGGATAGCCGTAACAGTGCAGATAGTCCGAACGTAATGTATCAATGGTTACTAGCAGAACATTAGGACGAGATGCCGGGCGTGAAGGTGGTTTTTGAGCCATCACTCCCGAAATCAGGACCATCGAGAGCAGCAAGGGGGCAGAAACAACCCAGGCAGCACGGAAAAAGGTATCGCTGAAACGCATATGTGGCAGGCTTCGAGTGGTATGGAACGTCAAAAAATTATAGACGGTATTGCTGATCCATCAAAACGGCCACCGCTTCCCTTCCGGACGCGGTCTAATGCTGAATTCGTCTCTATTCAGAATTGCCGCAGTGTGGCATAATGCGACCGATTTCGGAGTGACTATGACATCGGTTCCAGTACGAATCGCGATTTCCCTATTCTTATACTGCGCGTTGACAGCTACCGGGCTGGCACAGCAGCCAAGCGTTGAAGATTTGAACACGCCAGCAGTGCGCGTCACCACTCGCCTAGTCTTGGTGGATACGGTCGTTACTGATAAATCCGGCCAGCGAATCAGAGATCTCAAGAAGGGAGACTTTACGGTCCTCGAGAACGGGAAGGCCCAGAAGATTTCTGCATTTTCGTTCGAGTCGCCCCAAGTTGCGCCACGACAAGCGGTCGACCTACCGCCAAATGTGCATACGAATAGGCCCGAATACGACATGCCAAAGGGTCCCCTCACCATCATGCTGCTGGACGGGCTGAATACTCCGGTAGCGGACCAGGGCTACGCCCGTTCTCAGATGCTGACGTACTTGGGTTCGCAGCTCCAACCGGGGCAGCCGGTGTCGGTGTATACCTTGGCCGGATCGCTGCGGCTGCTTCAGGACTTTACGGGCGACGTGGCACTGCTCAAAGCTGCGGTCGAACACTTCACTCCGCAGAAATCGGTAGAGCTGCAAGTGCAGGACACAATCTCACTAATGCCTAACCTCCCAGTCACGGGCGGCATAGGCGTGGGTGGTCGTTCCGACAGCTTGCGGCTGGTGTTCACGCGCATGAGCGAGTTCATGAGCGAACAAACGAAATTTGCCATCGAGGGTCGGGTGCAACGCACGGCGGCGGCAATGCGGTTATTAGCGCGGCGAATGAGCGGATATCCAGGGCGAAAGAATTTGATTTGGGTTAGCGCCGGGTTCCCGATAGACATCACCAGTGAAGTGGTACAGTTGACCACCGACAACGACGTGGTCGCGCAAGGAAATACCTCGACCGCTCCACAACTTCGTGTGGAAAAGTCTTATGAGGATCTCTTGCATCAATTGGCAGCAGAGCTTACGGATGCACAGGTGTCCGTGTATAGCGTCGACGCGCGGGGCCTGATCGGTTCGACCCTAGCCGACGCAAGCAGCCAGGGAACCAACGAAGCTGGCTTGCTGCGAACTGGCGCCGAGTACGGCGCCCTGGTAGCGCGATCAAGCGCGGCAAGTCAATCGAGTCAGGATACGCTGCTGACCCTCGCGTCTGAGAGCGGCGGCCTTACCTTTAAAAATCGTAATGATGTGGCTGGCGCTCTCGCGTCCAGTGTCGGCGACGGCTCCGCCTACTACATGCTGGCATATGTGCCTGAGTCCAAGCAGTGGGATGGTAAATTTCGAAAAATTCAAGTCAGGATAAACAAGCCCGGATATGAAGTTCGCCATCGCACCGGATACTACGCGAAGGATCCCATGCAGTGGAACAAGACTAAAGATAAGACGGATCCGGAACTGAGCACGGCGATGGCGATGGGATCACCTTCCTCAACCATGGTAGTGTTCGATTCTCGCGTAGTTCCGCCAGCACCGGCCCCGCAGGTGAAGGTTCCGGTTGAGTTTCTGGTCAATCCGCGAACCATCGCCGGTGAAGAAATGAAGGATGGCGGCCGCCATTTCGGCCTTGAGTTTCATGTTGCCGCTTACACCCTGGATGGCAAGTTAGTCAGCCACAAGGACACAGGCATGGATGCGCCGGTGAAAGCTGATCGACTGCAGGCTTACCTCCAGCAGGGCATCCCGTTCCGGACCGAGTTGGAGATGATACCGGGCCAGTACCGCTTGCGATTGGCGGTACGCGATACGCACACGGGGTTCATCGGCTCTACGGAATTTCCGCTCACCCTGTCCGGCAATTAGAGTCGGATCGCTGGTGGGCTGTCGTGGCGTCATCCGCAACGGTAGTCTTTTTGGTATTGTGCTAGTCTGAGTCGCGATGAAGGCGATTTGCGCCCTGACACTTTGCTTCGGTGCGACCCTCGTTGCCGGACAATCCGCATCGAAGAAGCAAACTCCTCCCGATGTCTACCTAGTCAGCATTGACACGCTGCGCGCCGACCACGTGCGTTGCTACGGCTACAAAGATATTCAAACTCCTGCGCTCGACAGCCTGGCAAAGGACGGAGTTCGCTTTGCGCAGGCGTTTACGCCCAGTCCCATCACTAATACGTCACACACGACGATTTTGACCGGCCTGCTGCCGAGTTCGCATGGAGTCACCGACTTCGCCGTTCCTCTGGCAGCGACCCACGCAACCTGGGCCGAGTTGCTTAAGGGCCGCGGCTATCACACGGCTGCTTTTATCGGCGCAGTGATCCTCGACAGTCATTCGCTCGCCCCCGGACTTGATCGGGGATTTGATTTTTACGATGACTTCCCTAATAACCTGCCGTCGCAAGTCCATTGGGGTCGGGTGGAACGGCGAGGGATGGACGTGGTTGGGCGGGCGGAGAGGTGGCTAACCGCACACCCTGCCGGGCCTCGTTTTGTATGGGTCCACCTCTACGATCCGCACGATCCTTACGAGCCTCCCGCGCCTTATTCGCAAATCTACAAAGACCGTCTCTACGACGGAGAGATCGCCTATGCCGATTCAGCGCTGGGGAATTTCGTCGAATATATAAAGAAGCGTGGGTGGTATGAGAATGCAATCGTCATCGTCGTCGGAGACCACGGGGAGGGCCTGGGCGAGCACGGCGAGGACACACACGGAATCTTTCTTTACGACTCTACGACACATGTACCGCTGATTCTGAAATTGCCTAGAAATATAGATTCCGGGAAAGTCATTGACACGCAAGTCCGCACCACAGACATTCTGCCCACTGGTCTGGATTTGCTCGCCATCCCAGCTTCGGCAAAATTCGACGGCGAATCGCTCAAGCCATTTCTTAGCGGCGCCAGACCAGGCGCGCGAATTGCGTTCGGCGAGACTGACTACCCTTTGCGTTTCGGTTGGGCACCTTTACGCTCGGTGCGGGAGCAGGGCTTCAAGTTCATCGAGGCGCCGCGTCCGGAGCTTTACGACCTGCATCAGGATCCCGGCGAAGTACACAACACCTACGTTCCATGGGACGAGAAAGTCCAGAAGTCACGATCCATGTTGGCGGAGATGAGAGCGAAGATGCCGCCTCCAGCGCCTTCCGCTGCGACTGTGCCCGCCGGTACTGTTGATGAGTTGAAGGCGTTAGGTTATTTGGGCCAGGCCGACGTTGGCAGCTCAACAGATGTTCCCGAACCGTCGCTCCTGCCTGATCCGAAGGACAAAATTCAGGAAGCGAATCTGCTGCACACTGCGATGATGGCGGAGGAAGACAATCGTCCATCTGACGCGCGCGCATCATTAGAAAAGGTTCTGCAGCTTGATCCGAAATCGCCGACTGCGCTACGGCAAATAGGCCAACTAGAACTGAAAGCGGGCGATTACGCCAAGGCCGCCGAGCACCTCCACACGGCGCGGGAGATTCGTCCTAATGATGCAGCTGCCGCTTTCGATGAAGGCCAGGCACGAGAAAAGTTGGGTGACTTTGCCGGCGCCCGCGAAGCTCTTGAAACCAGCCTGAAACTTAGTCCGGGGCAGTTAGCCGCCCGCGTGCTGCTGGGCCGGGTTTATTTGAAATTAAACGACCCGAAAGTTGCCGAGGACCAGTTCGAAGCTGCGACACTGCTGGATTCCAAGAGCCTGGACGCGCAACTCGGCGTGGCGCAGGCCGAAATCGCAGAAGGCAAGCAGTCCGCCGCTCTCGATCACCTCAAGTCGTTGTCTGCCTCACATCCGAAGGAGCCGCAGATTTTCGACCTTTTGGGCGAGGCCTACCGGGGACTTGGGAATGAGAAAGAGGCGGGACAAGCGGAAGCTCGTGCCGAACTGCTCCGCCGCACTGAACGGCGATAGCTCTGTTTCGGCACCCGCCTACAATGTCAGGCGTTTACTTCTCTGCGACTTTGTTGTCGCCGCCCTCGAAAATCTGCGTGAGCACGTGCCCGCGCATCTGCTCCGGCTGAGCGATGCCGTAGATGTGAAGAATAGTCGGGGCAACATCGTAAACCGAAGCTTCGAATCCCATCAGGCGCAGGTCGTGCTTGATTCCCGGTCCCATGGCAAAAAATGATCCCGGGACGTCGTCGCCGTCGGCGAAGTCGTGCTTGGCAATTACAGGCGTGGTCTTCTCATGGTCCATGTGCGCGTGCGGATCAGTTTCTTCGAACTCGCGCAGCGGCTTGATTCCGTGGTCGGAGACGATGAACACATAAGTGTTTTCGTCGATGTTGCTGAGGATGGTGCCAAGCACCTTGTCAAAGCCAATGTATTGATTGGGAAAAGCATCCGGACGGATGCTGTTGATTTTTGCGTTGTAACCGACGTTATACGGAGCGATCGGATAGAGCCAGTGTCCCGTGCGGTCTTCGCAGGATTGCACCATCCAGGTGAAGTCGGTCGGATGGTTTTTCAGAAGATAGTCGAACACCTTGGTCTGTTGCTCGCGGATGACGTCCACTCGTTTCAGCCATGCATCGATCACTTCCGCCTCGTGTCCTCTTAGTTGCTCGGCCGAGGGCATGCGCTCGCAATCGATGTAGAAGTCCCCAACATTTTTCAGCAGTTCCGCTTTCATGCTCTCCGGATAAACCGCCGCTCCGCCCTGGACTTCTGAAAGCTTAGGCGCGCACAGGATCCCGTCTTCGCAATTTTTCCCGCGCGTCAGCATCCCGCTGATCATGTACCCTTTGACCGGCATAACGGGGAAAGTCGCCGGCACGTTCGCCATGCCGACAGTTACATCATGTTTTGAAAGCATTGACCAGATGGGCTCCTCTTTCAGCATGTTCGAATTCGCGGTTATGCCACCTACGAGAAAGCCGGTCACGCCATGTTCTTCTGGTTTGGTGCTGGTAAATATGGTCGAATAAACTCGCGGGCAATTGGGTGCACCCACCGTGCGCAGCTTGCCATAGGCGCCCTTCTTAATGACCTTCGCCAGGTTCGGCATGTCGCCTTTGAGTATCAGGGGCCGAATGACGTCAAGCTCCATGCCATTGACTCCGACCACTACAACGCGCGGCTTGGGTTTGAGAGTGCTTTGAGTCTGACCGAAGAGCGATATGGCAAACAACGAGCAAATCACCGCGGCTAGAACATTACGACGTGCAACCATGGGAGACCTCGAATTGGGGCTGACCAGCTTTGGTTGAGGATTATACGCCAGTTCTGTCTGGGCATTGTCGAGGGATCCACTTCGGTTGCCAAGGTGCTTAGGCGGTCAAAACCAATTACTCGTCAATCGGCAAGCCGACTGGAGCCTCCTCACTTATTGTTTCGTCCCTTGCAGGTATTGAACTTGAACGATCCTATCCGTGTCGCCCAGTTGAAGCTTCCGGTAGTCGCGTAGTACTCGTCGGTATACCAGAACGTACAGTCGTCCGTGGGATCGACCGACATTGAGCTATAGTCGCCCCACCGCTTGAAGGAATTGATTTGCACGCCGCTGCCATTTACCAGCACTAACGGCCCGAACATCGTGCCCGCTGGATCGGTGGCGGCACGTCCGGCCACGTACACGCTCGGGAATACGGTATGGCTAGACGCACTGAATCCCAGCGCAATGTTGCCGGTCTTGTCCATGGCGATGCTGCCTAACCAGTAGTCCACGTCGGGATCAACGACGGTTGACTGCTGATACACGAACGGCGCCGCGGGATTGCGGATTTCATACCAACGCACACCTGCCAGCTCTCCACCCTTGACCGTGTGGTTGACGACTAGGGACTCGTGGTCGCCGAAGTTGCGATAGGCAAGCCGGAACATCACCCGGTCCGCCAGTCCGTCTAGTTTCTCGCCCGGTTGCGGCTCGGGTATGCAGGCCACAGTCGTCGCACGCGCGCAAATCTCGCTATAGGGTGCGACGGATACGAGTGTTGGGCCGGTGAAGGTTGAGTTCGAGGGAGTGCTGAAGTCCACGTGGAAACGGAAGAAGTTGAGATGTGTGGAATCAGCCAGGCCTACAAAATAATTCGGAGAGCCCGCCGGCGGCATGGTGCCTCCATCGAGGTCGGCAGGCAGCAGGCTGGAAACTGTTGACGGCTGCTGGAAGCAAACCGCGCTTGCGGGAGCGCCCGCGAGCATGGCGTTTCGGTCGAATGCACACGCCTCGGCACCCGCAAAACCATGCGCCGGGAATACATTGATGCTGTTGTAATATGCGTCGGGCCAGATCCCGAACTTCGGATAATCAGGAAAGTTCGTGCCGAAGTCGAATTCGTATCGATTGTAGGAACCGGTAGCGTCGGAACTGGTGGAGACTGCTACACACTCTGCCGTATGGGTAAACGTGGTATCGTACTGCAATTGCGTGACGAGCCAACGCCCCGCCAAATGGTCATAGAGGACGATGGGATCACCGCCATCGGAAAATGTCGGCGTGCCTCCACCGAATTCGCAAAGACCGCCAAATCCCGCCCAGAGGGAATGGATCGCGACCGGGCCAAACTGTAAGCCGCCGCTCGACTTGTCATAGACCGCAATGGTCACGTTCACCATCTGCACGAACTGGGTGGCGCCGACGGCGCCATTGGTGTCCGGGGGGACGAACGCGAAACCGAACACATTGCGATTGTCCTGCGCGCTCTGTCCATCGAAGTTCAGAAAAGTTGTCACGCCGGTAAGCGGCCCGGCGAGCGGCGCTGCGACCGGGTCGGAATTAGGATTCGAGATCGCCGCGCCGGTTGCACGCGCTGAGAGCGTCTGGCTATCGCTCCCTCCACCCTTCGATGAGGCGCCGATTGCCATTTGTGAGAACGGTGGAGATACATCATGGTGAGAAGTTTTAATCACGTCCGGATTACTTGCAAGAGCAAACGAAACCGAGCCTACGACTAAGATTAAATAGCAGAAGAAACACCGGATCGGGCGAAGATCATGGGCTGGACTCATTGAACCTCCAGATCCTCCTAAATTCGGAGGAGGCAAAGATTGTACTCACAAGGCGAACACATTACAATCCGCTACCATCAAGGGATTTGACGGTACTGATGTGGGATTGCGTAACCGACTGATCGCCGCTTGCCCGTCTTTGCTTTTTACTTTTCTCGACACCAAGTCAGCGCCCGTCACGTCCTCGGGGGCCACCGCTAAGATCTGGAACTTTTTCGCCAAGGGCGGTCGCTAAATCGATTTGATGGTCTTGCTCCTGGACTAGGATTTGGCGAATCTGTTCGGCCATTGCGTACTCTCCCAGCGTCTCGCATTGCCGAATACGGTCGCGGTAATTGCGAATGGTTTCGTTTTCATTGTCGAGATCGAAACGGAGCATTTCCTTAGGATCTTTCGAGGTGCGTACCGGCTTGGGAGTGACCGCGGGCATTTTACCGAGATAGTCGATCTGCCGGGAGAGGGTCAGGGCATGATCGAGCTCCTGCTTGGCATGAATTTCAAGCTGGGCGGCGATGTCCATGTATTGTGCGCCGCTGAGCACCTGGGAATAAACTACGTAAGCAATGATTGCCTGATATTCACGTGAAAGGTCTTCATTCAGCAGCTCAGCGAGGCGATCGCGAGAAATTTCGGTTTGGTTTGCGGCGGATTTAGGATCAGACATCTTTGATTGCTCCTTGGAGTTGAACAACAGACTAAGGTCAATTTTCGCTATGCAGCGTTGTTTTTAGATGCCGCTGGCGAATCAGCGCGATATGCGGCTGCCCACGTGTGAGTGTCCAAATCGGCCGAAATGCCTACTAGTCTCCCCACTCAAACGCAATGTACTGCAATTTGCCGGCGCGTTCGATCTGCAGCACTGCGGCTTGCCTGGGCTTGAGTTCGGTAAGCATCGACTTCAGCTGTTCGACGGATTCGAGTGGCATTTGGTTAATGCTATGGATAATGTCCCCTGCACGGAGGCTCGAAGTGTACGAACTCAGCCCCGGTGATTGGGCGGCCACGACGACGCCCGACACGTGGGAATCGGGGAGCGCAGCGCGAAGTTTGTCGTCGAAATTGATCACGAAAACACCTAAACGGCCGATAAAGTTCTTAGGATCGACTAAAACAGCAAGATCATCTTCCTTGTCGTAATGCTGCAAGGCGGGAATGACGAGAGACACTCGCTTCGCCCCGCGCAGTACCTCCATGTTCAGCGTTTCATCTGGAGGGTGCAGATAAAGCGCCGCCGAAAAACCTGGAAGGCCCACAATCTGCCGGCCATCCACTGAATAGATAATGTCGTTCACTTTCAAACCCGCTCCCGCTCCGGGCCCGTCGGAGGTGACATCCGAAATAATCACTCCCCAGTCTTGGGAGAGCCCGAGGCCTTCTGCGAGAGTGGGGGTGATCTCCTGGGCGCCAGCCTCGATCTCCGTACGGTGAACGTGACCGTACTTGCGAAGATTGTCATAAACAAACCGCACGATGCGCGCAGGAATCGCAAAGCCAATACCTTCGCTTCCGCCACCTTCAGTCAAAATGTAGGTATTCAATCCCACCACATAGCCGTCGAGATCAATCAATGGTCCGCCGCTGTTTCCAGGATTAATAGGCGCATCGGTTTGGATGTAGACCATTGGCTGAGCCGGGTCGGGCTGACGCCACACTGAACTGACCACACCCATGGTGACCGAACTCTGCAAAGCTTCAGGGCTCCCGATTGCAAGAACCAATTCGCCGGGATACACAGGACGAGTTGCGCCCAGAGGCAAAACTGGCAGGTTGTGTGCGTCCACTTTGATCACCGCCAGGTCGGTATCCTTGTGAGCGCCGACGAGCGTGGCCTCGAGAACTTTCCGCTTCCCGATGGGCGGTATGTCGAGGGGCGAAGTGCCTTCGGCTTGGGGCAGGGTCACCCGAATCCGCAGGGCGCCTTCGACCACATGGGCATTGGTGACGATGTATCCGTCGGGATCGACAATCACGCCTGAGCCGATCGCACGCTGTCGCACAATCAGCGCGACATTATTATTGTTTTTGTCGTTTCCCGACGACGGCCCGTATCCGGTGACCATGATTTGAACCACCGCGGGAGAGACTCTTCTGGTGAGAGCGACCAGCGAAGTATTGAATTGCCGGAGCGGCTCTAAAGCGCGAGGTTCAACTTGCAGTTTGTCGCTGACAGAGTCTTTCGCCGTCCGATTGGGATTGCTTCCCTGGGCGAGTACCCATGTAGAAAAAAATAGGAATGCAATTGCCGCAGACGTCAAGAAACGCTTCATTGCGAAAGTTGCTCCTTCCGGCGTTGGGTTGTCCGCATCATTAGCAGTATCCGCGTTTACAATGAGAATGAACGCCTCGAACTGAGACAAAAGAGTCGAGCACAAATCATTTGTCACACAGAGCAACGGAACTGCCAAACGAGAGCCTTGGATTTTTACATGCAATTGGTTAGATTCCAACTCTACTTATCGACTACAGACAATATGAAAGCGAGAGGTGCGCAAAGACCGTCAATATCCTCGCATCAGATGCTAAGGCAACGACTGAATCAGTAACGGAGTTGTCTTTTTGAGTCCCGCCGCGGGCAGGGGTCATCAATGCTACGGTGCGGAATTACCACCTCTGAAGAGGTGAGTAGCTTTAAATCGGATTAAGGAAAGTCGGCCAGATTCCCTGGCGGGCAGCACTCAGAATCGATTGCGTGATGTTTTGCGGTGTCAATATCTTGACACTCGCCGGTTTCAATGACGGGGTGCCGCCACTTAGCCATAAACTAGCAAAGATTTTCGCCGCCAAGTTGCTTTGTTACTGAAAGTTGCGTTCTCGCCAGGAGCCCGAGCCCTTGGCATCCCAGGTGCAAATGTCAGACATTGATTGAAGTGACTCGCCCCGAGTCTTGAGCGGCGTGCCGAATTTGAGAGGAGTTCGGAATGTGGATTGTTCGATTAGCGTTACGACGGCCATACACCTTCGTGGTCATGTCTATCCTCATCCTGGTGATGGGCGCGATTGCAATTTTCCGTACTGCCACTGATATTTTCCCGAACATCAATATTCCGGTCGTCAGCGTCATTTGGAATTACAACGGCCTCATCCCGAAGGAGATGGCTGACCGGATCGTCAGCGTCACCGAGCGAAACCTCACCACGGTCGTAGACAACATCGAGCACATCGAGTCACAGTCGCTGTATGGGGTCGCTGTCGTCAAGGTGTTCCTGCAACCAAACGCCAGCGTAGATCGCGCCATTGCACAGCTCGCAGCGAGCTCTCAAACGCAGCTAAGGCAACTCGCCCCGGGGACGACACCACCGCTCATCATTGCTTACAGCGCGTCCAGTGTGCCTGTCTTGCAGCTGGCACTCTCGGGACAGGGGCTTTCCGAGCAACAACTGAACGACTACGGCCTTAATTTCATTCGTACTCAGATCATCACGGTTCCGGGAACGGCGGTGCCGTACCCGTATGGCGGCAAACAGCGACAGGTCCAAGTGGACTTGAATCCGTCCGCGTTACAGTCCAAAGGTCTTTCTGCACTTGACGTCGTGAATGCGATCAGTCTGCAAAACTTGATCCTGCCGACTGGTACATCCAAGATTGGCGGCAAAGAGTATGACGTCGACGTCCCCAATGCGGCGCCACAAACAATGGAGGAGCTAAACCGCATCCCGATCAAGACGATTGGGAGTACTACGATTTACATAAAAGACGTGGCCTGGGTACGCGATGGTTTCCCGCCGCAGACCAACATAGTGCGTGTTAACGGGCAGAGATCGGTTTTACTGACCATCCAGAAGGCAGGGAATGCTTCAACCCTGAACGTAATTTCGGGTGTTAAGGCTCTTCTGCCCCAAATCGCGACGACCGTCCCGCCTCAGCTGAAGATAGAGCCTCTTGCTGATCAGTCCATTTTTGTTCTGGGAGCAATCAGTGGCGTGGTTCGGGAAGCGGTTATCGCCGCGTGCCTGACTGCTCTCATGATCTTGATTTTTCTGGGCAGCTGGCGAAGCACGCTTATCATCGCGACTTCCATTCCGCTCGCGATTCTCACCTCTCTGATTGCGCTGAGCGTGACCGGCGAGACCATTAACATCATGACGCTCGGCGGACTGGCTCTGGCAGTCGGCATCCTTGTGGACGATGCCACTGTGGAGGTAGAGAACATCAACCGAAACCGGGAAGCGGAGCCGGAAAAAGATCTGGACGGGGTCGTCCTGGACAGCGCGGCGCAAATCGCCACGCCTGCATTTGTATCGACGCTCTCGATCTGCATTGTGTTTGCTCCCATGTTCCTGCTGTCGGGAGTGGCGCGGTATCTGTTCTTGCCGCTTGCAGAGGCTGTCGTGTTTGCCATGCTGGCTTCCTATTTTCTTTCAAGAACGATCGTTCCGACCATGGCGAAGTACTTATTGCGGTACCAAAAAGTTGGTGAGCATGGCGGAAGGAGTCGTAATCCACTGGTTCGAATGCAGAAGCGTTTCGAGGCTGGGTTTGAGAATTTCAGGGAAAGCTATCACCGGATGCTGGAACGAGTGCTTCACCACCGGCGCGCTTTTCTGCTGGGGTTTTTCGCGGCATGCTTAGGGTCGTTGGCGATTCTGATTCCCTGGTTAGGACAGGACTTTTTCCCCAGCGTAGACGCTGGGAGTTTCAAACTCCATCTGCGTGGTCCAACAGGGCTGCGAATTGAAGATACGGCCTTTCTGTGTGACTTGGTTGAGAATTCGATTCGCCAGGAAATCCCCGCAGCCGAAATGCAGAACATTATTGACAACATTGGGCTGCCCTATAGCGGCATTAATCTTTCGTACAGCAATTCGGCGCCGGTTGGCACGTCGGACGCAGACGTTTTGGTTACTCTGACGCCAAAGCACCATCCGACCGCGGATTATGTGAACCAACTTCGGTCAGTCCTGGCAAAGCAATTTCCCGGAGTGACGTTCGCGTTCCTGCCCTCCGACATGGTGACGCAGATTTTGAATTTTGGACTGCCTGCTCCAATCGACATTCAAGTGATCGGCAACAATCTGGAAGGCAACCGTGCCTGGTCGAGCGCATTGTTGCAAAAACTCAGGTACGTGCCTGGTACCGCTGACTTGCGGATCCAACAGCCTTTCGATGAACCGTACATGCATCTTAGAGTCGAGCGCACAAAGGCCCAAGAGCTCGGCTACTCAGCTCACGACATCGCACAAAACCTGCTGGTGTCCCTTAGCGGCAGCTTCCAGACCACACCAACTTTTTGGCTCGACCCAAAAAACGGAGTCAGTTACAACATCGCAACCCAGACTCCGCAATACCGCGCGGATTCGTTGCAAGATCTTGTCAACACGCCTGTGACGGGAACAACCACGACGGCTTCCCCTTCCCTCTTGGCCAGTCTGGTCTCAATACAACGAGGAAACGGAATGGCAGTTGTATCTCACTATAACGTTGCGCCGGTGATTGATATTTTCGGCGCTGTGAGTGGTCGAGACTTGGGGGGAGTTGCTGGCGACATCAACAAGCTCATCGATGCTGCCCGTCCGCAATTGCCTCGGGGATCGCGAGTAGTGGTTCGCGGCCAGGTACAGACGATGCGGGCCTCTTACGTCGGCCTCCTTACCGGCCTGGTGTTTGCAATCATGCTGGATTACTTACTGATCGTGGTCAATTTTCAGTCCTGGCTTGATCCGTTCATCATGATTTCTGCTTTGCCCGCGGCACTTGCAGGGATTGCATGGTTCTTGTTCATCACTCATACGACTCTAAGCGTGCCCGCACTCATGGGAACGATCATGTGTATGGGCGTGGCGACGGCCAACAGCATCCTGGTAGTGAGCTTCGCCACCGAACAAATGGCGGAAGGGAAAGATCCCATCGCTGCAGCTTTAGAAGCGGGCTTCACCCGTTTTCGTCCCGTACTGATGACGGCGTTAGCGATGATCATTGGCATGGTTCCGATGGCTCTGGGAATAGGTGACGGCGGCGAGCAAAACGCTCCACTGGGGCGTGCGGTGATCGGCGGCCTGATGTTCGCGACGGTTTCTACATTGTTTTTCGTTCCAACTTTCTTCAGCGTGTTGCATGGCTGGCGGCAAAAAATGGCAGGCGGCGAAAAAGCAGAGCCCATAAAACAGTAACCGTTGAGAGCAATATTGGTGACTAACATGGCGCAAATTGAAACGAAGCAGGAAATAGGCAAACCAGAGATGGGCCCAGAGGGCAGACCCGGAATAGCAGGGGGGAAACTGAGACGCTGGCTAATTCCCTTGATAGTTCTTGTAATTGTTGCGGGCCTCTTGATTTTCGGAATCCGGTCCCGCGTCGATGCTGCGGCAGCTCTGCGTGCGGCCACCGTGCAGGCAGCGGTGCCGTCGGTTTCTGTTGTGCTGCCTAAGCGAACTGCTCCGACCCAAGAAATCAATCTTCCGGGCAACATACAACCATTCATCTCGTCGCCGATTTACGCGCGCACCGACGGCTATCTGAAGAAGTGGTATTTCGATATTGGTGCGCACGTGAAGACCGGAGACTTACTAGCGGTGATTCAGACTCCTGAAGTTGATCAACAATTGTCGCAGGCACGCAGCACTCTTGCCACGGCGCAAGCGAACTTGGAACTGGCACAGATCACGAGAGATCGTTACGAAGGGTTGTTGAAGAAACGAGCTGTTTCTCAGCAAGACGTCGACAATGCCGTAGGCAGCTACAGAGCAAACGCGGCAGTCGTCGAAGCAGACAAGGCAAGCGTCGAACGGTATCAGGCGCTTGTTTCGTTTGAGAAGGTATACGCCCCGTTCGATGGCGTAATCATCGCCCGCAACACCGATATCGGGGATCTCATCAATTCAGGAAGCAGTACAGCACAGAAGACGGATCTCTTCGACATGGTTCAACCGGGAGTGTTGCGCGTCTATGTGAACGTTCCTGAAGAATACTCGCGAGGTGTGAAGCCGGGCGAAGCCACCGCCGATGTTGTGCTGGCAGAGTTTCCCGGCGAACAATTCCCGGGAAAGTTAGTACGCACTGCCAATGCTATCAATGGAACGACTCGCACCTTGTTAACAGAGGTTGATGTGCAGAACCCGAAGGGAACGCTGCTTAGCGGTTCTTATGCAGAGGTGCACCTGAAAATTCCTGGGCAGGTTCCTACATACATGCTTCCAGTGAACACTCTGATTTTTCGGTCTAGCAAGTTGCAGGTTGGCGTCGTGAAAGATGGTAAAACCGAGCTTAAAAGTGTAACTCCGGGTCATGATTTTGGAGCAGAGATAGAAATTGTCGCTGGTTTGAATGCGGACGATCAGGTGGTCATAAATCCCCCTGATTCTCTGGTGTCCGGCCAGGAAGTTAAGATCGTTCAAGCGACGCTTCCTGGAGATTCGAAGTGACGCGGTCGCACCAAACAGCAGAGACCCTCGCTCGATGGCAAACCAGGTGGTCGGCCCTTGTGGTTGCGGTAGGAGTGCTTCAATTCGCTGGTTGCGCTGTGGGGCCTAAGTACAAAACTCCTGTAGCCCCAGCTCCGCCCGCGTACAAGGAACTGGGAAATTGGAAAACGGCGCAGCCGAGCGATCAGAACCTAGGCGGAAACTGGTGGGAGATTTTTCAGGATCCTCAACTCAACGCTTTAGAGCAGCAAATCAATGTTTCCAACCAAAACCTGAAAGCCTCACTTGCTCAATACCAGCAATCGCGCGCGGCGCTGCGCTACGTTCGTGCTGATTACTATCCCACGTTGACGGCTGCGCCCTCGGCCACCCGCCAGAGAACTTCAAAGCATCGCCCCCCGCAGAACTCGATTTTCAACGGTCTCACCTTTAATGATTTCGTGCTGCCGATTGATTTGTCTTACCAGGTCAATGTGTGGGGGCGCGTGAGCAAGAACGTCGAATTTTATCGCGAGCAATCGCAAGCCAGCGCCGGCGATTTGGCGGTAGTCAACCTGAGTCTGCATGGGCTCCTGGCCGTTGATTATTTCGCGGCACGCAGCCTGGACGCCGAAGAAAAGCTGTTGCAGGACACGGTCGGCCAATACCAGCAAGCCTTCCAGCTAAACGAAGACCGCTATCAGGGAGGGCTAGCTTCTGAGGTCGAAGTGGAACAGGCCAGGACGATACTCGAAACTACGCGGGCACAGATGGTCGATGTGGGAGTTGCTCGCTCGCAGTTTGAGCACGCGGTTGCGGTGTTGCTTGGGAAGCCCCCTGCCGAGTTCAATCTTCCACCGCTACCACTTACCACTCCGCCGCCACCGATTCCTGTTGGCATACCTTCGGAGTTGCTGGAGAGACGGCCCGATATTGCCGCAGCCGAGCGCCGGGTGGCTTCTGCGAATGCCCAAATCGGCCTGGCGAGAACTGCTTACTATCCGACGCTGAATATCTTCGGTGTGGGCGGATTCGAGAGCGGAGCCATCACCACATTGCTACAGGGTCCGAGTGCTCTCTGGTCAGCCGGAGCTTCCTCTGTGTTTACGGTATTCGATGTCGGCCGGCGGCGTGCCCTGAACGATGAGGCGAGGGCGAGCTACGATTCAACCGTTGCATCCTATCGCGAGACCGTCCTCGGCGCGTTTCAACAAGTTGAAGATAATTTGGCCGCATTGCGCATATTGGAGCAGGAAGCTACAGTCCAGGCGGTAGCTGTACAAGCGGCGCAACGGTCTCTTGAGCTCTCGAATACCCGGTATGAGGGCGGCGTCACGAGCTACCTTGAGGTAATTACAGCCCAGAATGCCGCGCTCACGGATGAGGTAACGGCGGTCAACATTCTTGGACGACGGTTGGCCAGCGCTGTGTTGTTGATCCAGGCTCTGGGTGGCGGTTGGGACAGGTCCAGCCTTCCCGCTCGCCCCGAATGTTGCGGCAAACTGATAAGCGGTTCCAACTGAGTTTGCTTTCGCGCAACTGTACGGTGCCAATTACAGGAAACAAGAACGTGATCACCGGGGTTCAAGCCTGCTCATGTGATTTTCCCTCTCTAAGGCAATCGGCTCAGGAGTAAGAATGCCGCTCATAATTCCCTCCTTCATTCTCGATCAGTTGACGGCCCAGTTTTGTTTTTCGGCAAGCACAAGTCAAATCGCCTAATAATTTGCGGACTGCAGGCCTGCATTCTCTTGATACAGTGATACTCTTTCTCAACTTGTTTTTCGACACTCGGATATCAAATTCATGACTACTCTTGCACGGCGGCTTCGACTTGTGGACTACTTCGCGCTGGCCTTTGGCGTAATGGTTGGCACAGCGTGGCTTGTGGTGATGGACGACATCCTGCATCGGGGAGGGCCATTGGGCGCGCTGCTCGGATTTACCGCGGGCGCACTGATGCTTTTGCCAGTAGCTTACGTTTATGGCCAGTTGGTGCCTGCAATTCCCGATGCTTCAGCAGAATCTGCCTACATCGCACAATTCTTTCCGCCGAGTGTGAGTTTTGCAACCGGGTGGATGGTATTTCTCACTTATTTTCTAACTTGTCCTTTTGAGGGTCTGGCCGCAGGAAGGATCGCCGGATATTTGTTCCCCTCGCTTAACACTCACGAATTGTATCGGCTCGGAGGGTATCCGGTTTATCTTCCGCATCTTCTGCTCGGGCTGGGGCTCACGATTGCACTGACCTGGGTGAACTACAGCGGCATTCGTGCCGGTGCGCGACTGGGAAAGACGACCACGTTCACTTTTCTCACCCTGGTAGTAATCTTTGCGCTGGCAGGAGCGCGGCACGGAAGCCCGCAGAACTTTCATCCGTTGTTCAGCCACGCGCCTCTAATTTCCATTCTTCTTGTTTGGCAGATAGTTCCCTGGCTTTTTTCAGGCTTCGAATCGGTCGGAAAGTATTCTGAAGAGGCAAGTGCCGATTTCGGTGGTCGCGGATTTTTTGTAGCTATTGCCCTGACGCTTATGACTGGGATGGTATTTTTCTGGATTGTCATTTCATCCGTGGCCTACGTGGCTCCCACGCAAAGCTTGAGCAGCAATCAGCAATTTCCAACCGCGGTTGCGTTCGAGCGTGCACTGCACGCACATTGGATCGTGGTCTTGATCATGACATCGGCCATGGTGGCACTGGTGCAAGCTTTCAATGCCAACATGATTGCTTCCTCCCGCGTCATGTTCGCAATGGCGCGGCGCAACCTGATCGCACCCAGGCTCTCGTATGTACACCCGGTGACTCAAACACCTTCGGTTGCAATTGTAGTTATAGGCCTAGCGACGGTGCTCACGATGTTTCTTGGCGAGGCAGGGCTAGTTCCAATTCTCGAAGTCGGGGCAGTTTCTTCGGCTATTGGCTGGATGTCTGCCTGCGTTTCTTTCTATTGCATGAAGCCACATTGGGCCGGACGTCTGGCCGCCTTGTTTGGAATCCTGGTCACCGGACTTATGGTTCTGGTAAAAGTACTGCCGTTCGTCCCCGGACACTTCACCGGCATTGAATGGCTCGCGCTAGGAATCTGGGCTGCACTGGGAATGCTGATTTCCGTTCCTTGGCAATCCCAGAAAAGGATTATCGAGGAGGCCGAGGCTTCACAGGTGTGAGCGAGGAGATCTACTGCGTCTGAGTCGAACGATTGTCTGCTGCGGCACGCGTCGGTAGAGGACGATATCCATTGCGCGTCCGAATCCGATACTTCTTGTCTCCCACCAGTTTCACCGTGATGGAGCGCCAACCGCGATTGGGATTGGCGTGGGGGTAGTAGCTCAGCGAATAGAGATGGTTTAAATCGTCACGAATGGACTCAAATGCTTGTTTCTGCTCGTGCCAATTCTTCGCAAAGTAGGCCTTGCCTCCGGTTGCTGCCGTCATGCGCTCAAACACGGCGGTGGATACCGGTTCCAGTTGTGCCTCCCGGGTACTGACCATGTAAATCACCACGCCCGTTGATTGGGCCAGTTCGGCGACGTCCTCCGGCGGAACCACGCTTGCATTGTCGGGTCCATTCGAGAAAACAACGATGACCTTTCTTCCCGTATATTGTGCCGCGTCCTTTACGGTCAGGAGCAGGCAATTGTAGAGTGCCGCATCGTCTCCGGCCACCGTAGTGCGAACGGCCTGCAGTACTTGAGAACGATCTGCGGTCAAAATGGCTGATCGCGACAAATCACGGCTGTAAGAGTAGAACGAGACTCGATTCACGCTCTCAAGTGAGCGCACGAAATCAGCGATGGCGTCCTGCGCAAACACAAAGCCGCGATACATGTAATTGCTGGTGTCAAAGAGGACAAAAACGTTGGACCCGGCCAGGGCCGCACTCAGGGAACTGACAGAACCGCTGCTGGGAAGATCCCGAGGTTCATCCTTTTTCCGCGAAGTGGCTGGCTGATCTGAGACGCCGCCACCATCCGATGACGAAACATCGAGGACTTTGCGCGCCGGGCTGTCGCCTTCTCCAAAGGTGGCGATCTTTTCGGGAAGTCCGTCTTCATGAATTTCGAAATCGTCGGGGCGAAGCCCTGTAATGTAATTTCCCTTATGGTCGGTGACGGCGACGTTCAACTGCACCATGTTCACGGTCACGCGAAACTCTGGCTGGTTATCCTGAGCCGAAGATGTTCCAGGTCGAACGCCGAGAATGAATCCGGAAAGCAGGCAAGCTGAAAGGAATAGTTTCTTTGACATCATGAATCCCCTTGGCCACAAGCAGTACCTAGCCGCGACCAATTTTTTTATTTGCGTCCCCTACTGCTGGGCCTGAAATTGCCTCGCCGTGGTGGTCATCCCGGGAACCACGGCGAGCTTGCCCTGGCGAAATTCTTCACCGGCTTCGCGCATAGCCCGAAGCAAAGCCTGCCAATCTTCAAACTCCGTCGCGAAAATCTTCTCTACCATTCGCCGAGTCAATTCGGGAGCCAC
Organism: Acidobacteriaceae bacterium; assembly: GCA_025462735.1. Classification (GTDB taxonomy): domain Bacteria; phylum Acidobacteriota; class Terriglobia; order Terriglobales; family Acidobacteriaceae; genus Gp1-AA145. The sequence continues at coordinate 52,120 of JAOAPC010000010.1, forward strand.
AAGGTTCAGCATCGCAGGCTCATATCCCATTTCGTCGGCCAGTCGCGCCCAGTACAGGTTGTTTGAATCCCATGACTCCGCCATCAACCTGCTGGAATATCCAGCGAAGGCCGGGAACGGCTTCAGATTCAGCAACTCCGGCGCATAAGTTTGCGCCAGCGTCCGGTGCGGCACGCCGAAGTCTCTTGATAGCCGTTGCCAGCTCACCTCAGAGGGATACTCGTGGCACAGGCGATCGAGTTCGCGTGCGGATGGTCCCCAGGCACTGGCGCCTTGGGGAAAGCGGCGGCGGAATTCAACCGTTAGATAGAAAGTATCTGCGGGAGTTATTTGAGAAAGCGCTTCGGCGGAGTGACCCTCCCTAAGAGCATGATCCAGCCATGACGTTCTTTCAGGCGACATGCGCTCAGAAAAGATGTCGAGTACTTCGCCGTGCAGTTCCTCATTGGAGACCGAAGTTGTAACAAGTTCTTCGCCTGCACGCTGATAAAGGGCGACCGCGTGCAGTTCATTCCGGCTCACATGCCACCATCGCGATAGAACTGCACTGCTTAGCAGGCCAGGCACCACCTCTTTCCAAATCAGCGCCTGGACGTTCTCCGGGGAAATGAAGTCCTGCTCTGCGTCTGACAATACATAGGCCAGATCGGCGAGAGAGCCCACCAGGTGCGCGCCACCGCCTGCCGGCGAGCCTTGGCCAAACAATTCTGGAGCACGCCAGAGTCCCTCCATGCCTGAAACACTGTCTCCGGAAAAATCATGCGAGCGTACGAAAAGCGGATTTATGCGGAGAAGCTGGGCGCCGGGGGGTTCGTAGTAGGCATAATTCAAACCCACCAATGTGTCTCTTAGAAATGGCGCAAGCTGGCCGCGGGCCTCTTCCAGCTTGGCGCGGGAAGGCGCAGACTTAAGAATCTTGGTGAGGTCGGTCTGCATTTGCAATTCAGTATGTCGATTGTTGTAGATTCCGGCCGCCCATTCGGTGCGCTCCGACGAAGTGAAGATAGGGCGCGGCATTTCGAATTCACGCAATTCGCCCGCCAGCGGAAGCAACGCACTTCCCTGCACTTCTCCTTTCGCAAATTGTTTCAAGCCGTCATCCAATTGCAGCAGAGTGTCGAGAGAAACCAGCCGCTGTCCATCCATCACAGAGCGAATCTTCTTCGCGATCTCCAAGTGAACGTGCTCGGCTGCTCCGGGTCCCTCGGGGCCGGCGATCAAATGAATGACTTGATCCTGCGAGGCAGACGCGCTCGCGTTTGCGCCCTGCAATACTGCGCCCAGCGACTTGCGTCCGGCCTCGAAAAGTTGCGCGGACGTGCTGAATTTTTCGAAAGGTTTGATCGCCGCCTGCCACGACTCATTGAGCTTCGCGCGCGGGATTTGACCCTGGCGGGCCAGAATCTGCCAAAGACCAATGTTGGCCTGGAAGGTTCCCATTGCGTTGCCACGCAGTGTGTGATTGCCAATTTCATTGATGGCGTCGGCAGAGCTGACAAAACCGGTGACGGAGGTATCATCCAATTCCGGAAATTCGCAGAAAATCAAATACTGCTCACTGTATTCGTTGAATCTTTTCGCCAGCTCGCGCACCGTTTCGGGCTTCAGTTGGCGTCCGGCCGGTCGAGTCGATTCCAATTGGGAGAACAGCAGATACATCTGCAGGGGACCAACATTTGTATCCATGCGAGACAAGTTAAATAGTGCTGCCAGCAACTCCTCGGACCCCTTCCAGTGCGCGGACCGCTTTCCCAAATCGCGGACCAGCTTGTGATCGGATTTCTGATTGAGGATCTGTTTCCAAAGCTCTAGATTTCCGGGAACCAGAGGTTGGCCTTCATGGTCCCACTGCAAGCGAGTTAAAAGGAGCAGCAGTCCGGGCGCCAAGCGAAACGCTGGTCTTGCCGCGTCGGAGGCAGAATCGGCCCCCCGAAAGGCTGCATAGTAGGTTTTGAGGCGATGTCCTTCAGCGAATCGCTGCTGCCGCTCTGGGCTGATGCGGGCGAAAGAGTCGAAGTACAGGCTCAGCCAGCCGTTATCCTTAGCCAACAACTTGGGGACGAAATCACCTGGCGATTGCGGAGTCGCTCCTACTAAATCCTTCCAGTCTGACTCCGCCTTCGCACCGCCTGGTACCAATACACGGCCGGAGCGGATGCAAATCTGACTTCCATAAAAATCGAGGTCTGCAGACAAAGGCAGGAGTTTTTTCAAACCAACTGTCTGTTGCAACGCATCCCGGGTTTCAGGATCGATTCGAGACATGGCCCAGTAAAGACGTGCAAGTGCGGGATGGTAAAGGAATACTTCAACAAGGTCATACGGGCGCCGCTTGTTGGGCTTGACTGCGCTTCTCCACTGTTCTTCTTTGAACAGCAACGGAACCCGGGAGCTCGGATATGGATAACTGAATGCCTCGCCTTTCCGCAAGGCTTCTTCGAGTGCGGGTAAGGGGAAGCCGGAATCGACGGTGAGAAATGCTCTTTCTGCTTCAGCCGTGACCAGCGATGCGTTGCGCTGGCCGCATTCGGAGCGCAAACGATACCCAAGAATACGTAAGAGCGGAGCGGCTTCGGCGCAACCGGAAACGTGAATGACCTGACTTGGCCCTGCAAGCGCGGCGAGTTCCTTAGCCTGGTTTACATAACGGCCTAAGAGAATCAGGAATTCGGTGGCGGTGCCATTGTCCTGCCATCCGACATAGCCTTGCACATAGACATTTCTGGAAAGCAGCGGTAAAACCTGTTCTGGGAGAACTTTCCGACTGATCCCAGCCATGCGCTCGAATGAAGACAGAGGACCCGGGATGGTCACTTCGGATGAGGCTGAAACATCCTTCGAGTCGCCGGCATGTTGGTTCTGACTGTAAGCAGAAATGCCGTTTGGTGTGGGGGTTTGCGCTGTCGCAGGCAGGCGAAAGAACGTCGGCAGCAGCAAGGCCAGTAGAAGAACGGCCCCAAAACGGTTAGAAGGCTGCATGGCTGGGTCTCCTCTTCCAAAATCTTCGAGACACGCTGAAAAACTGGGTCGGCAAGCCTATAAAGCGATTTTGTTAACACACCTTGTGTAGGGTGGATCTCACATAGTTCCTGGTTTTCCGATCCTCAATCAAGAGCTCACGTATTTGATCTCCGATTCTCGGCTTCCGAATAGGACATGAATCATACCCCCAAGTCCTGTCACGGTGGTGTAAATTTTCGAGAGATAGGATGCCACCTACCGAGGACATGCGTTGCTTGTGCAGCGGGCTTTGGCAGGGACTTGGACTTTGGTTGTAGCAGCGCACTGCAGACCGGGACTAGCCAAGACCGACGATACGCCGACCTCGGCTAGATCCGCTTAGATAATGTTGAGCGTTTAATGCGGCTATCGAAACCTGCGTATGAACAACGAGTGCCGTTCGGCCCGATAAAAGCCGACGACGTAAATCACGGGCTTCCCATTCGAGGAATAAATGACTTGGCGAATACGCATAACCGGAGCGCCGCGCGGCACTTGCAGGAACTGGGCGATCCTGAGATCGGCAGCGGTGGCATCCACTTCCTCGTCGGCATACGTAAGTTGCACACCATAGTCCTGTTCGAGGCGGGCGAACAGGGAACTTCTTCCCAGTGCCTCTCGCGCTAGACCGGGGAATCTCTCTGCGGGCAAATAGCAAGTCTCAAGCGCAAATGGTTCATCCGCGGTGTGTCGCAAACGTTCGATTTTCACCATCTTGCTTGCTGCGGGAAGCATGAGGCGGGCCGCGATTTCATCCTCCTGTTCGACGATCTTCGCGGCGATGACTTTGGAGAACGCAGCCAGTCCTCGGCTAGCCATCTGCTCGGTATAGCTCATTAATTTATTGAAGTGAATGCGAGGAGGGGCGACGAAAGTACCAGCCCCTCGCCGGCGCTCGACTACTCCCTCACGCTCCAGACCGGCCAGGGCATGGCGGGCGGTCATCAGACTCACGCTATGCACGCGGGCAAGCTCGCGTTCCGAAGCTACTGCATCGCCGGGCTTTAGATCTCCAGCGTCGATGCGCTCACGGATCGAGCCTTGAATTTTCTGGTACGCGGGAACAGCCTTTTGCCCGTTTTGCCCGTTCACTGACATTTTTGTCCTTACGTCTGGCTCGAACAAAAAAATGGGGATTCTTCTGCTATATAGCTAAAAGAGGGGGAAAAGTAAAGGAGTAACGGCGAGTTGGACAAGGTGTTTCGCGCCACAGAGCGGTGCGCGTCGTGCAAGATCGATTTCGCTGACCTGGTGACGGCCCACCTCCACCTATGCGTCCCCGCTGTGTTTTCCCATCTGTCCCGAGGCAGTTTTTACTGACGGACCTGGGCCGTGGCCGGTTTGGAAAGTTTTTACATGTTTTTAATTTTTTTGCTTGACCAAGGTCATTGACCTGCTATATAGCATTGCGCATCCCTTTGTGGGCTGAAAAACAAGTTCTTCCCGGAGGTTCTGAGATGAGCACACGCAGATTGCTCTCACTGGCCGTTCTTTGTTCCGTATCACTCGCGTTGTTGATGGTAACCCAAACCGCATGGGCCCAAGAAGTCACGGCAACCATAGTCGGTACCATCACTGATCCTAGCGGCGCGCCAATTAAAGGCGCCACGGTCGCCGCTACGGATACCGACCGGGGCACAGTTTCTACCGCAACCACAAATGACTCGGGCAGCTACAACCTGGCCCGCCTACCGATCGGCACCTATTCCCTGAAGGTAACGGCTGCGGGGTTCGATACGGCCATTCATCCGCCGTTTACATTGGTACTCAACCAAACCGCCCGTGTCGATATTGGGATGCGAGTCGGGCAAGTGACGGAAACCGTCGAGGTTTCCGGGGCCGCTCCGGTGCTCCAGACAGATACCACGCAGATCAGTACGGTCATTGACTCGGTGACCAATGACCTGTTGCCTCTGGCCACGCGAAACTATGTTGAATTGACCTTGCTCGCGCCGGGATCGATTTCCCCCGATCCCGCTAATTTCAACAATGGCGACAACACGGCTAGTGGAGCTCGGCCGTACATCAACGGCAACCGAGAACAGGCCAACAACTTCATTCTGGATGGAATGGACAACAACCAAGTCTCAGATAACCTCCTGGGATACACACCTGCGCCGGATGCAATTCAGGAGTTCAACCTGATTACGAGCAACGCCTCGGCTGAATTCGGCAATTTCCAGGGCGGCATTGTCAGCACGAGCATTAAGTCGGGCACGAACGGCTTTCATGGCGATCTGTGGGAATACTTCCGGAATGACAAACTAAACTCGAACCAGTGGGAGAATGGGTTCAAAGGGATCAACTCAGACGGTAAACCGTTTCCCAAGCCTACGCTTCGCTGGAATATGTTCGGCGGGACAATTGGTGGGCCGATAGTCAAGAACAAGCTATTTTTCTTCTTTGACTACCAGGGACAACGTTTCGATCACCCTTCTTCAACACAATCGCTTAGCGTGTTCACTGCTGCGGAGCGAGCAGGCGACTTTGGCGGTATTTGCACGAGTGGATTTTCGGGAGGCATTTGCAACGACAGAGTTCCAGCAGCCAACTTCACCGGATCGTGCCTCCCGGGGGCGGCAGGTCCCAACTGTCTCGTCACAAACCAACTTTATGATCCTTTCCTTGGGAAAAATAATGCGCCGTATGCTAACAATGTGATCACGGAACCAATTGACCCCGTAGCGCAAGCATTGTTCAACTCTCCGCTTTACCCGAAGGCCACGGGTGCCGGCCTGCAGGATAACGCCAGCTATACCACAACATCGATGTTCGACAACAACCAATACGACGTAAAGATCGATTTCAACGCCACGGCGAAGGACCATATTTTCGGGCGTTATTCGCATGCCAAGCAACACAACCCGACCATCAATTCCTTCGCGCTGATCGGTACCGGTTTCTCAGACGCACCCATCGACAACACGGTCATAGACTGGAGTCACACCTTTAGCACGACCCTGCTTAACGACCTTCGGTTGGGTTTTAACCACGTCAAGCTAAACAACGGAACTGACTTTGCGAAGTCCCTTGGAAATCTGGGAGATCAGCTGGGTATCGGAAATGGTAATCCTTCGGGTGTTGCTGGGTTGCTTTCGATTGGCTTCAACGGAATCCTGAGTGGTATTGGTAATTCCGGAGTCCAACAGAGGTTCCAGGATGCGGTGATTCAGGCCTCGGACACGGTGATCGTCACGCATAATCGCCACGTATTCCATACCGGTTTCGAGTTCTGGCGCGATCGCGTCAACACCTTTTACACGGGAAATAATGGGTCGTTGGGAAGCATTAACTTCACGGGAACCTTCACGAATTGCAATCCCAGCGGTGGGAAGGTACCCCCGGCAAGCTGCTCCGCCCCACTCAGTGCTGGCGGGGGTTACGGAGGAGCCGACTTCTATCTCGGATTGCCGACGAACTACGGGAGAGGAATCAGCGGCGGTGAATGGGGACAGCGTTCTAGTGTTTTCGGCGCCTATCTCCAGGATGATTGGCGTGCCACTAATAATTTGACCGTCAATCTGGGTGTACGTTATGAAGCTCACACGCCCTGGGTGGAAATAAATGACAGGCAAGTCAACTTTGATCTCGCCACCGGCCAAGTGCTGGCTCCCAACTGCGCGATAGTAAACCTCGGAACTGCGCCTACGACGTGCAGAAAGAGTAGCCGCGGACTTTACGATGGCACGTATGGTGGACGCGACTTCCAGCCGCGCATCGGTTTTGCATGGACGCCTGCGTCATTGGGTGGAAAGACGGTGGTACGCAGTGCGTTCAGCATCTCCTCGTACCTGGAGGGAACCGGAACCAACCTCCGCCTTCCACAGAATCCGCCTTTTAGCGCGGCCGAGACCTTCGTAAATTACAACGGCGACTCGCGGCCGCCGACCACAACCGATCAAGGGCTTGTACCAGTGGGGGCTGCCACCGACCCATTTGCAGGCTCACTGGTTCGTGTGTGGGACCCCCATGTGCAACCTGCCTTAACACAGATGTGGAACTTGACCATTCAGCAGCAACTTGGAAATAGCGGAACGTTTCAGGTGGGGTATGTTGGGCAGCATGGAACTCATTTAATGGTTGCGACACCCTACCTGCAAAGGCAGTTTTTGAAAGGTACCACTTGCATGGTCGGAACGCCTCCAGTGGCACAAACTTGCACTGCGCCGAGTGTGTTCTTCTCCGGCAATCCAACGTTTCAGTCAGACATCTCTCAGATTTCTGGCACGGCTTCAATCGGAGAGATGAAGTACAACGCTCTTCAGGCTGTGTTCCAGAAGCGCTATACGGGCGGTCTGGAATATCAAGTTGCATACACTTATTCCAAGTGTATGACGGACAATAGTGGTTACTACGGAACTTGGGGGAGTTCCCAAGGTGTCCCTGCTAACGCATATTTCCAGAACCTCTACAATCCGAGAGCTGATTACGCTCCGTGCTACTTTGATTCCAAGCACATTCTCAGTAGCTACGCCGTGTATGACATTCCGTTCGGTCGTGGCAAGAAGTTTGGCAACGACATGAACCGCGTGGTCGATGCGATCGCTGGAGGCTGGACCGTCGCACCGATTATCTCCCTTCACACAGGTTTCCCACTCGGTCTTTACAACTTCACCAACGATCCGTCAAACACCGGATCTCGCAGTCCGCGTCCGGATTGTGGCGCGGGAGCGGGACGAGTCTTCGGAAGGAAACCTGCATTTTCTGGTACCCCTCCGCAATTCATCGGCTACCAGTGGTTCGATCCAACACCATATTCTCTACCAACAAACGCCGAGGGGTTTGGAAGCTGCCCGGCGCAAGGTCCAGTACGTGGTCCTGGGTATGCCGATGTGGATCTAGGCGTGCAAAAGAACTTCCAGATGACGGAGAGGACGAAGCTTCAGTTCCGGGCCGATTTCCTCAACGCCTTCAACCGCACGAACCTGAATACGGATTGCTGCACGACAGCTGTTGGCACAGGGATGGGAGTCCTCTCCAGTTCTCAGCCCGCACGAAACATTCAGTTCGCGCTCAAGCTCTACTTCTGATCGCGTTCTGATCGCGGTATTATTGAGGGCAGGCGTTGACCACGCCTGCCTTTTCTTTTATGTCCAACAATCGGTGTTTCAGCCTGGGTTGTACCCTGCTAGTTCTAGTCTCATTCGCTTCCTTAGCACAGACTCCACAAACGAAGGCTTCCGGCGGCGTTAATCCCGGCGCATCAGCTCAACACGCTATGGATCTGGCGAAGGCAGGCCGTTGTGGCGAAGCGGTTCCGCTATTGAAGAAGGCGATCCCGCAATCCAGCGACAAAGATTTTCGCCGCAGCGCGGGCCTGGCCGGAGTGCGTTGCGCGATGGTCAAAAACCAATTCGACGCGGCGGACGACTTTCTACGCATGTTGAATCGAGAATTTCCCAACGATCCTGAAGTACTCTACGCTTCTATCCATACCTATTCTGATTTGGCCACCCATGCGTCACAGCAACTCGCGACGCGGGCACCGAATTCAGCGCAGGCACACGAGCTGAATGCCGAGGCGCTCGAGGTGCAGGGAAAATGGGAGCAGGCCTCAAAGGAGTACCAGAAGGTCTTGCAGCAGAATCCGCAATTGCCGGGGATTCATTTCCGTGTAGGCAGACTGCTGCTCTCAGAACCGAATCCGCCGGCCGATGCCGCTGAGCAAGCAAAAAAGGAGTTTCAGCGGGAACTGGAGATTGATCCGAGCAATGCGGGAGCGGAGTACGTTCTGGGAGAACTGGCCCGCGAGGCGCAGCAGTGGGACGAGGCGGTGAAACACTTTACCCGCGCAGCCAAGCTCGACTCGAGCTTCGGAGACGCATACCTCGGATTGGGCGTGGCGCTGGTGTCGACCAAGAAATTTTCCGAAGCGGTGCCGCCGCTCGAGATTGCGGTGAAGCTGGAGCCAGAAAATCCGGCTGCGCACTATAATCTCGCGATCGCTTACACACGCACCGGCCGCAAACAGGAAGGCGACCGAGAGTTCGCGATCCACCGGGAGATGGTCCAGAAAACCCCTCCGGCACAGGGAGAGGCGCAGCCGCAAGGGCAACCGGCAACCACCCCACAATAACGCTGTCGCTCTTCGATACTTCATCGTGAAAACGCGTATTTCACCTAACAACATCCTCAGATTCACCCGTCGGCAATTTTTGTTCTCCCTGGCGGGCGGCGTTTCATTAGCTGGCTTTCCACGGTTGTCTGGCGCCCTGCCTGGGCCTTTGTATCCATTCGAAATAGTTCCTCCTGAGGTTAGCGGAATTCGATGGGCCCATTCGAGCGGAAAATCTCCTGAACATTACCTGCCCGAAACCACCGGCGCGGGGTGCGCATTTCTCGATTACGACAACGATGGTTGGATGGATATTTACTTTGTGAACAGCGGCAAGTGCGACTTCTTTGATCCCAGCCCACCGCTACGAAATGCGTTGTATCGCAACAATCGCGACGGAACCTTCACTGACGTCACCGAAAAAGCTGGCGTCGCGGGTGGTGGCTACGGACAGGGCGTCGCAGTCGGAGATTACGACGGAGACGGATTTCCGGATCTATATGTAACGCAATATGGGCGCAACATTCTTTATCACAACAATGGCGACGGCACTTTTACCGATGTGACTGACAAAGCCGGGGTGGGTGCGCCGGGTTGGTCTTCAAGCGCGGTGTGGTTTGATTACGACAATGATGGCAAGCTGGATCTTTTCGTCTGCCAGTTCGTCGAGTTCTCTAAGGACAAAAACAAAGACTGCCGGGTCGGAGAAGATGCCAAGCGCGGCTACTGCATTCCGCACGTCTATCGGCCAACAGCCAGTTGGCTGTTTCGAAACAACGGTGACGGCACCTTTACCGATGTGAGCAAGGCCTGTGGGATCGCCGCTCATCTTGGGAAAGCGTGGGGCGTAGTCGCCACCGACATTAATAATGATGGTCTGATGGACTTGTTTGTCGCTAATGACACCGTGGCAAATTTTCTGTTCGAGAATCGCGGAAGCGGCAAGTTCGAAGAAATCGGAGAGCCTGCGGGGGTGGCCTACAGCGCAGAGGGAAGGCCGCGGTCGGGCATGGGAGTGGATTCGGCTGATTACGATCAGGACGGATGGATGGATTTGTTCGTCGCTAACGTGGACCGTGAGATGTATTCGCTGTACCGTAACAATCATGACGACAGCTTTGAGGATGCGGCCGGGGCAACAGGAATTGGAGGCGCAACCCGCCTGATGAGTGGATGGGGGTTGAAATTTTTCGACTTCGATAACGACGGTGACCTGGATTTATTTCTGGCGAACGGTAACCCTGACGATCTGATTGAGCAAATCCACTCCCAGGTCAAATATCAAGAGCCACCGCTTTTATTTCGTGGAAACGGTAAAACATTTCGGAACATAAGCGAGCAGAGTGGACCAATTTTCTCACAGCCGCTCTCGGCCCGCGGGATGGCGATCGGAGATTTTAATAACGACGGGGGCGTCGACGTTCTCATTTCAGTGAACAATGGCGCGCCGATTCTGCTGCGAAATAATGTTGGGGCGCAAAACCACTGGCTCGGCATTAAGCTGTTTGGCCGGAAATCGAACCCGGATGCGGTCGGCGCGCGCGTCACTTACCAAGCGCAAGACCTGAAACGAAGCCGGATGAAAGTTGGTGGGGGGAGTTATCTCTCCGACCACGATCCGCGGCTCGTGCTTGGGGTCGGCAAACGCACAAAGATCGATTGGTTGGAAGTAAAGTGGCCGCTACCAGGTGGAACAACTGAACGATTTACGGACTTGCCTCTTGATCGCTACATCACAATCGTTGAAGGCCAGGGGAAATGGAAGTAAGCCGCCGGAATCTCACGACCGTATTGCTTTGCGGAAGCATGCTTCTGCTATGGCTAAACAAAAACGCTGGGATCGCCCGAGTTCAGGCCCAGAATCCTCCGACACCGAACTCGATACAGTTCACAAACATCACTGACTCCAGTGGCATCAAGTTCGTTCATTTCAAGGGAAACAACGGCATTTCGATCAATCGGGAGGAGTTCGGCCCTGGGGTCTGCGTCGCCGATTTCGATGGCGACGGCTGGCAGGACATTTACTTCGTGAACGGCCGCGACCTCTACAATCGCGACATTTCCGTTCGCAACGCGCTTTACCACAACAACGGCGACGGCACGTTCACCGACGTCACCGAAAGGGCTGGGGTTCCCGGAACCGGATATGGCTTGGGATGCGTGTGGGGTGACTATGACAATGACGGATTCCCCGATCTTTTCGTGACGCAATACGGCCGCAACGTTCTCTACCACAACAATGGAAACGGCACATTCATCGATGTCACCGACAAGGCTGGGGTCGCGGGATTGGAGTCCGGGTCTTTCCACAGTGGCGCCACGTTCTTCGATTACGATCGCGACGGATTCCTGGACCTCTATGTCGGCAGTTACGTCGCTCTCGATCCGGACGGTCCGCGCTATTGCAATATAGGAACAGTGCGCAGCAGTTGTCCTCCGAGCGCGTACAAGGGGAGCTCAGATGCGCTTTATCACAACAATGGAGATGGGACTTTTACCAACGTCACTCGGGGCGCGAACATTTCCCAACCTCAAGGCAAGAATCTTTCCGTCGGAGCTGCGGACTACGACAACGATGGCCGGCCAGATTTGTTTGTCGCGAATGATGGCCTGGCAGCGTATCTCTACCACAATGAGCACGGAAAGAGTTTCAAAGAGATCGCTGCACCAAGTGGAATGGCATATTCCGCGAGTGGCGGACTCATGGCCGCGATGTGCATTTCGCTCGGAGACTATGACAATGACGGCTGGCTCGATCTTTACATCTCTGATTTTCAGGGATCCTCCGATCACTTGTGGCACAACGACGCGAAAGGCAACTTCGACGAAGTCAGCGATGAAGCCGGAATCACGGGCCCCACGCACAACGTGCTCAGCTTCGGCGGTGGATTTTTCGATTACGACAATGATGGTTGGGTCGATCTTTTCATAGCCAACGGGCACGTCTATCCCGAAATCGAGCAGGCATCGCCCGGGACCCGTTACAAACAGGTGAATTCCCTGTTCCACAATGAAGGCAATGGAAAATTTGTCGAGACAGGAACACTGACTGGAATTTCAGCGCAGACACCTCACGCTGCGCGCGGGGTCGCATTTGCGGATTTTGATAACGATGGATTTGTGGACGTGCTCGTGGCCAACAATGGCGATCCTCCGCTGCTGCTGCACAATGGCGGCAACGGAAATCACTTCATCAATTTCAAATTGGTTGGGACGAAAAGTAATCGGGATGCGATGGGAGCCCGCGTTCGCGTGGTTATCGGCGGAGTTTCTCAAATCCGCGAGATAGCCGGCGGCGGGAGCTATTTATCGCAGAGTGATCTACGCGCGGAGTTCGGAATCGGAAAAGCGAGAATTGTGCAAACCTTGGAAATCAGATGGCCGAGCGGCCAGACGCAAGTTTTTCACGACGTTCCTGGCGACAAGTTTTATCTTATCCAGGAAGGCCGGGACGAACTGGGTCTCCAGCATTTCGCCAGTCCCCTTGCAAGTCCCTCTGAAAACAAGCCGCGATAGAGTTCCCCGGTCGTATTTCGCGCTACTGGGTCATCATCTCAGGATTGGGCACCTGCTCGTCCAACGACCTATGCAAGATGGTTGCACTAATCATTTTCTGCAACACTTTTCCTAACAGCAGACGGGCAACGCACAAACCTGAGACAAGCATCTTTTGTCCGGCATAGTACAGTCTGACTCAACGGTTGTCTGTGGCGGTCGCGCCAAGTGGGCTGGGGACAGTCTATGCACTTAAAAAGAAAGGTGTTCCCATGCGTCTATTGTGCTCTGGATGTAAGTCTTCTTCTGTTAGTTCGACACAATCGAAGTCGAGAAAAGTTTGCTCGGATATGCCTGGTGTGCCGATCTTCGCCGCGCTAGCGGCCGCAGTCGTGATGTTCGCAGCCGTCGCGCAGGCTCAGACGAATCCGAAACATTTTTTCTGGGCGCCGGGACAGCCCAACACTCCCAACCCTTCCTCGCTCGCCAATGACCTGATCTATCACGGCGGAAATGCCGGAGCCGGCGCAATCGGTGTCGAAAACAAACCCGCAACGTACCTCATTTTCTGGGGTCCGGATTGGAGCAACGGGTTTAGTACAACGGATGCGCGTGGTCAGGTGTTCACCAGCCAGCAATTACAGAATTACGTAGCCTCTTTTCTCACTAATCTGGGAGGAACATCCTGGGCTGCCATTCAGACGGAGTACTGCAACAACATTCCAGCAGGAAGCACGAGTTGCGCGAATGTTGCAGGCGCGAACTACGTTACTAACCCGCGCAAGCAATTGAAGGGAGTGTGGACGGACGCTACCCCGGTTCCCGCTGACATCGTCGCGCTCGGATTGGCAGAGAACCTGGCTGATGATCCCATCGCCCAAGAGGCAATACGAGCGTCCGCGCACTTCAATTACGATCCGCAGGCCACCTATATCATTCTCACGCCGCCAACCACTATAGCTACCGGACAGCCGGTTTATTGCGGCTATCATACCCAGACGAGCAGCGTGAACGGATTTGGCAATCCCTACAGGTTGCAGTATTCATTCATTCCGTTTCTGAACGCCACCTGGCCACTATTAGGCGCTGGAGGTTGCGGGATGAACTCCGTAAACGTGATCAGCGACTCATTTGGTCACGGGGTATTCGATGGATACAGCATCGTTGTGGGCCACGAATACGCGGAGGCCGTAACGGATCCTGACAATTTCGCCTCGGACCAGGATGGCTGGAATGATGCGCAGGGCAGCGAAAATGGCGACAAATGCGCATGGACCGGATTGGCGAACGTTTCAATGAACTCGAACACCAAATTCGCAGTGCAGCCGTTGTGGAGCAACCGATCGTTCGATATGAATGGACAGGGCTGTGTGCGCTCAGCGGCAACCCATCCTCATGTGTTGCCGCCGACTGGTATTGAGCCACCTACCGTAGACATTTGCATGACGACCGGTATTTGTCCGCCGGGTGTGGCTGCAGGTCAGCCGGCGCCGGTCAACATGGCTTACTTCGGCGGCAAGGTTCAGGTGGCGCCGAAGATCTATCTCGTTCTGTGGGGCTGGGGAGAACCTGGAGCCTTTAACCACACGGGCGCCGGACTTCCGGCGAATGATCCTGACGGCGTCGCCGCACTCATGACAAGGTTCATCGCCGCAATCGGTGGGACATCGTGGGGAGCCATCTCGACACAGTTTTACCAGTCAAATTACAATGGCACATTTTCAACTGTGGGGAATCCCAAGCAGCAGCTTGCAGGGGTCTGGCATGACGACACCACGCCAATCCATGACAACCTGAGCCCGCTGGATCTGGCGCAAGAAGCGGCGCGAGGGGCGCAGCACTTTGCCCTCGCTAATCTGACGAACGCCAATGTCGTGGTGGCGACACCGCAGATGTATAACGATGCGGGCTTCAATCAGAACTCGTACTGCGCATGGCACGACTACACCACACCGATTTCATATCCGGGAGTGACCACAGGCATGGCCTTCACCAACATGCCTTACGTGCTCAACGCTGGAGGTGGATGCGGCAAGGACTTCGTGAATCCTGCGCCGGCAGGCGATCACGATGGCGTCACAATGGTGCTCGGGCACGAGATCGCCGAGACCCTCACCGACCCGGGGGCGGAATCGTCTGCCGGTCAAGTCCAGTACGGCGCCTGGTTTGACTACCAGGGCTGGGAGAACGGCGACAAATGCGCATGGGTGGGCGATGGGCTGCAGGTCCCGGGCTCGCCATTCAACATGGTCGGCAACGACGGAAAGACGTACCCAGTCCAGGCGTTGTGGAGCAATCAGTCGCTAAATGGCGTCGGGTATTGCTCGCAAGGAAAGTAAACGTAACAGTCACTCAAGGGCGATAAAACGCACCTCGTCGAGGGGTCGAAAGATTCCTCGACGATTTTTTCTGCGTATGTCTGGCAAACGAGATCCAGGCCCCGCGGCTACCCTGTATATATGGGAGCGAACTGCCCCTATCTCTCAAGCGCAGCGCGGTCCCAGTTGCCAAATGTTGCCGCAGCTTCATAAGTGGTTTGGCAAAAATCGAGCAGCGCAGTGACGGGCGACTTGGCGTTGCGGACGTCGTCGTACATGAGGAGGAATTCGCCTAGTTTGTTGTAAGAAGCGGTGTCCGGCCGGACCGTTGCTTCCTTAAATCCCTGCGGCTCGGGAGCTGCATAGGAATAGAACGCCGCGCCGTGGACTTCGCCGCCGCCAGGCCAGAATCCGACGCTGCTCACTTCGTGCGAATAAGCTTCCCGAGTCATTGCATCGGCTCCGGGCCGTTCCGGTGCACGGCGGCCTGAAAACCGGCTGACTGCAAGATCGAAGCTTCCCCAGAAAAAATGTACTGGGCTGGATTTGCCGATGAACTTAGCCCTGAACTGGTTGAAGACCGCATCCGCAGACAACAGGATGCGCCAGAATTTCTCTACAGATGCGCGATCATACGACGCGGGTACGGTGTCCTGATCGAAGGGAATTGGATTGGCAATTTCAACCGGCATTCTCCAGATTTTGACTTCGATGTCCGCCGATCGAAGCAGTTCCATGAATTGCTTATAGAACTCGGCCACGGAACGTGGGCCTAACGGGAGGGTTTTGATCAGTCCATCATTTGTTTCGAGCACGAGCTGATGCTGTATGAAGTCAAACCAAAGCTCGAATGCTCTGTCACCGTAAGGAATGCGGGATGTGGTCAAGCCACGAGCGGTTACGTACAACGGAACATTCCACCAGTGGTTCACAAGCGGCGTCAGAGCAAGCCGCACCTTACCAACCATTTGAGTCCACATATGGAGGGTGGCATAGGTGTCTTTCCAGGAGTCGAGCGGCAGGGCAGGCCAACATTCCGGTTGATCGGCGTTAACCATGGCGAAGCTCTTCGGTTGGGTCGGTGATAGGTGCACTGCCATGCTCAGCTTTCGCCGTAGACTGGAATAGCTGCGCCATGAACGACTCGAGCATCGTCACTGCACAAGAACAGGATAACGCGTGCGATCTCCTCAGGCTTCGGCCACTTGCTAAAATCTGCCCCAGGCATTGCCTTCCTGTTTATTTCGGTATCGATGATGCTGGGCAGAATCGAGTTGACGCGCACGCCGCTTCCCTTCACGTCCGCAGCCAGCGAATCCATCATCGCGACTGCCGCGGCCTTTGAAGCTGCGTAAGCAGCTGCGCCAGCCGAGTGATCCAGCGCCGCCTTAGCAGCAACATTTACAATCGCGCCGCTTCCCTGCTTGAGCATCACAGGCACCACGGCGCGGGACAACACAAAACCCGAACGCAGATTCAGTGTGAGCATCTGGTCAAAAACTTTGGTATCCATTTGCCAAAGCTTCACTCCGCCAGCATACGCTCCGACAGCGTTCACCAGACAATCCAGGCGCCCGTGTTCCACAATAATGCCTTGAACGAATTGTTGAACCGCAGTTTCGTCAGTGACGTCGACGTTTTGTCCGACGAGCCTGGAGGCATTCTCGCCGGCCATCTTCGTTAGCACCTGGAATTCCTGAGCTCGCCGATAAGTGACGAACACTTTGGAACCTTGTTCCAGAAAGGCCAAACTGACCGCGCGACCGAGTCCACCTGTGCCACCAGCGACCAGCGCGACTTTGCTCTTAAGCGTCATTATTAGAGTACCTCTTATAAGGGTCACAACCGCCGGGAAGCAAAGCCGCACAGGTCACTCTACGCAGTTAGCGTTTTATGAACGTTCCCTCTTGCAGCTCCTCGAATGCCGTCCGCAGCTGCTCCTGCGTATTCATCACGATAGGCCCATACCACGCCACCGGCTCTTCAATCGGCTTGCCCGAGACTAACAGGAACCTAATCCCTTCGGGGCCCGCTTGCACGACGATCTCATCACCGCGGTCGAACAGAACCAAAGAATGATTCCTGGCGTCGTACTCGGGCGGAGCCTCAGGCTTTGCCACCTGCTCGGTCAGGACCGCGAGTGGATCAGACGCATCCCGGAAGGTGCCGGAGCCAGCAAAGACGTAAGCAAAAGCGTTTCGAGTGGTCTCGATTTTCAGGCGCTTTTTCTGACCCGGTGGAACTGAGATATCCAGATAGTTCGGGTCGGCAGCAACACCTTCCACCGGACCTCTCTTACCCCAGAACTCGCCAGATACGATTCGAACCCGCGTCCCGTCATCATCAGTGACTTCCGGAATCGCGCTGGCAGGAATGTCCTGATAGCGCGGATCGGTCATCTTCAGATTCGACGGCAAGTTGGCCCATAGTTGGAACCCATGCATGCGGCCCTGCTGGTCACCTTTGGGCATTTCCTGGTGCAGAATGCCACTACCCGCGGTCATCCATTGGACGTCACCGGCGCCCATTTTGCCCTTGTTGCCCAAGCTGTCACCATGCTCGACCGAGCCGGCGAGTACGTAGGTGATGGTCTCGATCCCGCGGTGCGGATGCCACGGAAACCCTGCCAGATAATCTTCCGGATGGTCATTGCGAAAATCATCCAGCAAAAGGAAGGGATCGAATTCCTTGGTCTTGCCGAAACCGAAGGCGCGCTGCAATTTTACGCCGGCGCCTTCGAGCGTGGGTTTCGTTTGTATGATTTGTTTAACTGGTCGGAGCGACATAAGTTCCTCCTTCTAGCCGCGCACATAATTTCGATGTGTGCCTGCGGCGAACGATTCAAGCCTTCACGAACTGAACATCCAGCGTGATGGTGACTTCGTCTCCGACGAGGATGCCGCCAGTTTCAAGCGCGGCGTTCCAGGTCAGGCCGAAGTCTTTGCGATTGATCTTTGTAGTTGCCGAGAGTCCCAGGCGAGTGTTGCCCCAGGGATCTTTGGCTGGCGGAGTCGGCCCTTCCACCGCGAACTCCACGGTGCGAGTAACTCCGCGGATAGTAAGGTCGCCGGTGACAGCTAATTCTCCATCCCCTGTCCTTTTTATCCGAGTCGATTTGAACGCAAGAGTCGGATGCTGTTCAACATGGAAGAAATCAGCGCTCTTTAAATGGGTATCGCGTTGATCGTCCCGGGTGTTGAGCGAGCCCGCTTCTATCGATGCCTCGATGTGAGACTTGGTCGAATCGCTCTCATCAAGATTCAGGACTCCGCTGACTTTGGCGAATTGTCCTTTCACGTTCGAGATCATCATGTGCTTAACTTTGAACTCGGCCACGGAATGCGCCGGGTCAATGTTCCAGGTGCTTACGGCAGTTTGTGGTGTAGCTAATGTGCTCATTTTGTTGTCCTTTCTTTCGATCTCTTCTTTCGGTCTGTGTATTTGATGCGTTTCGACGATATTCGTTGCAACGACTTTATCTAACAAAAAATCAGGCCGCATGGCTGCGCGAATCGCGTAGCAATTCGGTCAGCACCCGCAGGCGCTCCCGACCTAAATGCCCCAATTGATCGCGATGGGTTTGCTGGACAGGCTCATCCAGCCGGGCTAGAAGCTTCAATCCCTCCGGTGTAATCCTGGTCATGACCATCCGCCGGTCCTTGGTTTCGCGGGAACGCGAGATCAGGCCGCGCTTCTCCAGGCGATCAAGCAAGCGCGTAATATCGGGATCGCGTGTAATCATGCGGTTGCCGATCTCGCCGCACGGCAGTCCGTCGGGAGCGCCGCGCAGGATCCGTAACACGTTGTACTGGTTCGACGAAAGCTCCTCGGCTTTCAGCACCTGCGCCGGACGCCTCGACAGCATGTCGGAAGTGCGAAGCAAATCCAGGAACAATGCCTCCTCGGGAGAAGGCGCATGCCGTGATTTGTTTGCAGGTTGGATCTTAGCTTTCATGCTGCGACTAGTTTAGTCGTTATAACGACTATTGTCAATACGTCTATGTCCAATGTTTTCAGCGCCTGCCGACAGGTCGCTGGCTGGCCAGACACAACTGCTGCGATCAGCAGCATCCTCTGTTGTGTTTTACGGACTGGGTTTTACAAGCTGTCAACAATCCACAATAACGGCCAAGCTATAATCATTTCAGCACCGGATTTAGGAGTCTTCATGGCCCTGCAGAAAACCGACAAGATTTGGCACAAAGGAAAACTGATTCGCTGGGAAGATGCGACGGTCCACGTAATGGCGCACGTGATCCATTACGGGTCCTCGGTTTTCGAGGGGGTTCGTTGCTACGCTCCTCCGTCGGGGCCAGCAATCTTCCGCGCTCAGGAGCACATTCAGCGTTTGCTGGATTCGGCCAAAATTTATCGCATGGATGTGGGCTTCGGATGCGAGGAACTCGTCACCGCCATGACCGATCTGGTGCGGGCAAATGGCATTTGGCCCTGCTACCTTCGCCCAATCGCGTTTCGCGGCTACGGGGATGCCGGCGTGACTCCGGTGAATTGCCCCGTCGAGGTTTACGTCGTGAACTACCCTTGGGGCAAGTATCTGACGCAGGATGATTCCGGCGTGGATGTGTGTGTCTCCTCGTGGACACGAATCGCCCCCAATACTCTGCCGGCACTGGCTAAGGCGGGCGCGAATTACATGAACTCGCAACTGATCCGCATGGAGGCCACGACCAACGGCTACGCGGAGGGAATTGCCCTCGACGCGAACGGTTACGTCAGCGAAGGCTCGGGCGAAAACGTATTTATTGTCCGCAACGGCGTTCTCCAAACCGCGCCCCTGGGAAACTCAGTATTGCCGGGCATTACGCGTGACTCTATTCTTAAGCTGGCGCGGGACTTGGGAATTCCAGTGGCCGAGGCCGGTATCCCTCGCGAAATGTTGTACATCGCCGACGAGGCTTTTTTTACTGGCACAGCCGCCGAGGTAACGCCGATTCGTTCCGTCGATCGCATTCCGGTGGGCAAAGGCGATGTTGGGCCGATTACCAGAGCCTTGCAGCGCGAGTTCTTTGGAATCGTGCACGGCACGCAGCCTGACCGTTTCCACTGGCTGACTCCCGTACCAGTCGGAAGCAAGCAGCCGGTCGGGGTTTGAGATCGATCGTTTGTGACAGGCGTCGACAGATAGTTATATGATCACGAGGATCCGCTGTAGCGGGTCCTTTTCTTGCGTCTTCTTCTTGCGTCCTCCCGGAGACTTTCATGGAAGAGCGTATACGTTTTGTCACCCACAAATACAGAAAGGTCCTGCTGGTTGATCTTTCGAATTGCACGCCGGATGAAGTGGGAAAACTCTGCCGTCTGGTCCCCAGCTATGTGACCGCCGAACCTCGCGGTTCCCTGCTGCTGCTCGCCGATTTCAGCGGAGCCAAATTCGACAAGGCCGCCGTCGCCAGTCTTAAAGAAGGCACCGTATATGACCGTCCGCATTTGAAGCGCTCGGCGTGGGTGGGAACCGAAACCCTGGCGAAGGTCTTCTACGAGAACATTAAGACCTTCTCGCAGCGGGAATTACCCACCTTCAAGACGCGGGAGGAAGCATTGGATTGGTTGGTGGAGGAGTCTCCGGCAGCATAAAGCAGTCATTCTGAAATACCTGACAATCATGCAGATCCGCTTGATGGGCGGTTGTCTGAGCACACTCTGCTACAACTCGCTTCGGTTGACCCGGTCGTCCTCTCCCCCTAAAATCAGAACACCGCCTGATTTTCGCCTTGGTGCCCCCTCGTTCAACGGCAGGACAGCAGATTCTGGATCTGCTTATCGGGGTTCGAATCCCTGGGGGGCAACCAATATTCATGCTGGTTTCCTGGATGCCACCTCCGAAACTCTCCCCTGTGTCCGTACCGTGTCCGTAAATTGTGGCGCTTCATATACCGATGATCACGGCTCGAGGATATGAAAGTTTCATGGAAAAGGGCTCGCAGGGGAGTGCCTGGATTAGTGAATACCTCCAATGCAAGTTCCGCCGAATTCCTACTGCACGCACCGAGGAGGTTGGAAAGCGGCGGAAAGATTGCGGCTGAAAGCATTCCAATACGCCGGACAGTTAAAACAGAGCTGAGTCACTTCGACTATGGCAGGACAACATCCGCGGTCTTCGGCATCCAGCCGAGCTGAGTCTTGAACATGTAAACGATCTTCACCGTGCTCCCCGTTTCGAGCTGTGTCGCTAGATTCGCAAGCTCCTGAGTGGTGTGAACGTTTTTGCCATTTACGGTCGTTATCACGTCGCCTGAACGCAAGCCTGCAACTCCAGCCGGGCCACTTTGAGAAATTTCCAGGATCTCAATTCCGGCCACTCCGGCCTGTTCCCAGTCTGCTCCTACAATCCCGAAACCGCTACCGGGGTGATTTCGACGGTTGAACACCTTTACCATCCGATGATTGATCGGCGGTTGAGGGAAAGCGCGTTAAATGATTTGTTTGTGATAAGAGTGAACTTCTTCAATACACGAACGACATCAAACTAACCATTCTGGTGCATTCTTTCAATCGGACCAAACACAAAACTCGAACATATTGTTGCATTTTTAAGGATTTCAGATGGAAACATCACAGGAAGGCAGCACCTCATTGACGTATCAGTCCTCCCTTCGGTGCAATCAATTGCAAATTTCCGTCGTAGAACTGGTGCAACACTTCCTCCCTGAGCCGGTCGACTATCCCGTCCTGCAAGGCCTTTGCCATGAGAACCTGCAGTTCCAACCACGTTTTCAAGGATAATCCGTACTGATGGGCAAACAGGCGTTGCTCCAGGGAGCGCAACGGCTCGTAGAACAGCTCGCCATGGATGCGACCGCCCTCGACAAAAAACAGCGCTTCACCGAGAGTTTTGTGCGGACTCTTGATTTTGTTTTCCTGAAATAGTTCCTTGATGCCTTCGGCCCCATAAACACCTTGAGTCAACCGCCTAAGCATAGTCAGCCCCACTCGCGTGTACATGTCGTAGCAGTAGCTGGGAAGATCAAAGAGAGTCTTCGACGGCGGAAGGGGTGTATCGTCCTGAGTCATTTCCAGCGGTAGCTTCAAACCCAGAAACCGCAACAATCCTGCCGTCCGCCAATCATTCTTCTTCTGCCAGGCCTTCCACGAAGTCTGCGCTCGCTGCACAGCCTCCTTGTATTCCAAAATGGTCGAAACTGTTGGCCTTTCGCCTGACTCTAGTTCTGGCAGTGTCGAGTTGACTGTCGCCGCTTCGATGATGCCGCAGCTGCAATAAATCCTGCTACGATTCGCGAGATCACACATTTGTTCCGCCAAAAAGCAAAACAAATCGTAGTTTTTGGTGCCGGTTGCTTTTGGAGGGAAGACAGCAGCGCAGGCAATTACGAAAGAGGCAAGTACATCATCGCCGGGACCTATATCTTCGCAGGCAATAACGCAGAGGCGTTTCCAAAAATAGGCGCACTCTTCCGACATACTGTCTATCGCCGAAACGAGTTGAAGGGCAGTGCGCTTGTCACCGCGTCGAATTGATTTCTGGAACGCAGAGACCAATTCCCATTTACGTTGTTCCCCAAGCGCGAGACATCTGCTAGGGGGATGATAACCACGCATGCCAAAACATAGAGAAATCCATCTGTCAGATGGGTTTTCACCCCACCATCGGTGGGGATAGCTAAGCAGTTCCTCGATTTGACGATCAAACATACTTTCGGTCCCCCTAGGATTGTATGTACTTGAAAAATAAGATGTTCTGGGTCGTCTATGGTTGTATTTTTTGTCGGGGATTTAAGTATTTCCGCCATACTGCGAGACGGAGCTCCGCTGGGAGACCACTTGGAAAATTAGGGTATGCTGGGGTTCATCCTCGACCGTTAACGCCGCCCTGTACTCTCGAAGGGGCCGAGCCTAAAAACGCTGAGAAGACTTCATGACTGAGCAGAGCAAAAGAAATAAGGTTTCGCGCAGGGTTCTGGCAGATGTCTCTCCGGATGAACTGCCTCTCTTCGCAGACTAGCTGTAGCGGCGGCGGTATATCTGTACCATCCTCGGTGATTGACACGGCCTGCCCACTACGAACTTCCCCCGCGATGGAGTCGCTTCTTTTATGCAGTGGACGATACAATGCTGTCAAATGGTCGTATCCGCTTCAGGAACGCCAGGATCCGTCCCTGCTGGCCGACTTCTCGCTTAACGGTCTGTCTGTCTCTTCGACCAAATTTGGCTGCACTGAAAACACCTCGCATTAACAAAGGATATTGAGGTTTGTTTATGAACAGTTCAGAAATGATGCAGAAGATCAACGGGATATGTGAGAGGCACGGAATAAAAATTGAGTTTAAAGCGGGCACCAATTGCGCCAATCGCCGCGAGAAGAAGGTCTGGATCAAGGAGCTTGCCGACTCAGGAGATTTCGCCGTGGCATTGCACGAAATAGGGCACGCGATGTGCGATCCGGATAAAGAACCAGCCAGTCGATCGGAACTGCTTGATGCTGAGACAAGCGCATGGAAATGGGCTCTGGACAGCAACAACAATAACTTTGACGCAGAAGGCTGGAAGAGACTGCATGAAAGCCTGTATCAGTACTACTCCGGTGTCATGGATACCAGCCACCCGGCACACCAGCTGCTGATGAGAGCAGAGGAACAAAACGACGCCATTCGACCGCGAGTTTCTAGTTACTTCACAGGCACGATTAAGTTCGGCGGCAAGAGGAACACCAGCCCGAAAAAGTGAAAGCTCAGAAGCGTCCTTGCTACGATCTTCGTGATTGAGAGTTCGACGGTTTTTCGCGCGAACGTATTTCACTCACAACCAGTGATCCCGTCCCCGTTGTAGCTTTCTAAGATTCAGTGCAATTTGATTGCGCGAATGACCGGCGACTCGCGGCGCCTATCATTTCTACAACCCGCCCCTGCCCGCCCGCCTCCAATCAAGCAGATTTTACGGGGGCAGGCTTCGTTCCACCATGAATGTTACTGCTACTTAGAAGTAAAGTTGCAATATTCGCTCGAGTTTGATTTTTCAGGTCCGTTCCGTCGGGAAGTGAATCGAGTATTTGTACCACCATTCCAACAGTGTTGATTCTTTCCAGCACAGTCATGAACTCATTTGCCTGGGTTATTGTGGAACGATAAATGACCATGAATGTTGCACCGATAAACTGAGTGATAATGCCCGAGACGGCTGCGACCATGGTTGTTGGAGTGAATTTCGGCTGGTTAAACGATAGGAATACGCCCCAGAGAACAAAGCTGAATCCAACAGTCATCACGAACACCGCCACCCAAAACACGAGATTTACTTGGATTAGATTTCTATCGAAGTAGGCCTCGAGTTTGACTCTCGCGAGATCCCAAGCAAAACGAACTCGCTCAGGATTCGCGTCTGCCTGAGTCTTTGCTTCGACGAATCGCCGTTCACTCCGTTCTCGGGACGCCTTCAGCCGCTTGTCGGTCCACCAAAACAGCCACGCGACAGTGGCAAATACGCCCAACGAGTAGGCATACGGTTCTAAGATCGTCATAGAACGCGATTGGGACGTAATTGGCCAATCGACCGATCCCATTGACATATCGCCGGCATAAAAGCTAAATCTGATCTGGGAGACCGTTGTATCGGCGGCCTTTATTCTTACCGAGGCACTCTGACTAGTTCCATTGCCGGACATCAAGTGAGTGCTGTCTGTTAACGAGATTTTGGACGGATCTAGAATGGCGTTTCCAGCATCCAGCAAAACATAAATCCCTTGCGGGGCAACGCCGGGCGTAAAAGTCTTCCAGGAATAAGCGCGCTGAAGAGTAAATTCAAGTGGAAGAACCCGTGATACGGACTCGGTCAGAACCTCTGGGCACTCGCACTTGATTACTACGTGAATGACTTCGCCTTCGTAAGCAATATCCCCTTGGTTCTGCTGAGATCGAGAGCGAGGATTGTCGCGTCTTTCAGGCCATATAAGTACTAAGTAAACGCTTAGAGCAACGACGCCAGCGGCGCCAAAAATCCACAAGGTTCTCACACGGGATAGGGTCCAAGGCTTTCGTGTACCGCTTGACATGGTGGCACTCCTTAAGACAAGACCCGCATTGACCCGACAGTCTTTTGCATCAAATAAACTCAGTCAAACCTGGGACTGATCCGCGCGATTCCTCAGTGGAACAGAGTACTCGGAATCCGAACGAGTGGACTATAATCCGCCGTCCAAGGGAATATCCCTCTTTCCAGCAGAGGTCACCACCCGAACGATCTTTTTTCCGCCATTCGTCTTCAGTTGAATACTTCGAATGTCAAGCCAGAGTAACCCGTGCACAGAGATACCCACAATATCTGTGAAAGCTGGGAGACCGTCCTCTTTCACCACATTGAAAGTCACTTCCGTTTTAAGTTGGATGCGCGTTCCGTTGAGCACTGATTCAATTTGCTGAACGTTAGTCCAAGCGACTCGGTTTCCCACTTTTGCGATCTCTTGTACCTTACTCACTAAGTCGGCCAGAGCACCTTCGATTGGAATATCGGACGCGGAGAGCGCCTGTCGGACAGTGCTGCCAGAAACCCTAACATTGTCGCCCAACGCCGAGAAAAGTTGCGTCACGAGTGAGATCTGATCTCCTGTTGAAGCCTTGGTACGAGAAATGATATTCGTGAGATCGTCGACCGAAAGGTCAATCACATTACCCTCTTATTCGGAGGTGTTGAATCTAACCTCATCATGAATTTAGGCCGTTTATCGCGGCTTGCGAGCTCATCCAAGTTGAATCCTTGTAGGGTCTAGCTCTTGGATGGTTCCTCCAAACTTTTCTCGTGAGGTTTAATCGTCGAGCGAACCACCACTAGCTTATTTAACATGTCGAACCAAAATGGAGCCCCTAACGACACCGCGCAGGCTGTGATAAGCCACCCCAATAGTGACACCACACCAAAGCCAACCCACCACTTCACATCGTGACCGCGACTAATCTTCCAGCCAATGGGCAGTCCATAGCTTTGGAAAGCTTCAATATTGGCCTTAAGTCCTCCGTCCACACCGATCTGCCCCTCTTTCTGCGGGCGATTAGCCAGATATCCCTGGGTAGCAGAGATCATCGCGTTCCGTTGTGCCTTATGGACCCAGAGATCGTTAGCTATGGAAATCGAATTCACGTTCATCGCCATAGCCAGTACAAAGCCCAGCACGAAGACGATCATTTGCGAACGGCGCTTATACCAGCCAGAGACACGATCCATGGTGCTATTAAACCAATTCTCGACGTTCTCGCGGAACTTATCCACATCATCTCCGGATATATTGAGCATCGTTACCAACGCATCCTTAACTTTGGTGTTCCCAATTTGGGCGATCGCATCACGAAAGCTGGCGGTCGAGTTTGTCGCGCTTCGGTCAGGCACAAGAAGCCCGAAAATAGCTAAAGCAAAGCTGCGAGATGGAATGTACGACGGTAAGTTTGTCTTATCAGCAGCTACCGGATCGTAATTTCCCTTGAAAAGGCCGTTGATCATACCATGCTCGTACACCTTTTTAACCAAGGTTGTTCCGTCTGGGTCGTTCAGCAGCTCGCGAAGACCATTTTCCAAATCGGTTGCACGGTTCTTTAGCCTGCCTTCAATCAGCTCGTTGAGAGCCGAGCAAATCAGACTCAGCAACAAGTAAGTAAAAATCATACCTAGGGCAACATCGACAATGTCCGAACCAAACATCGACACCTCCAAAACCATGTAGAAAAGCACGCGCCCATTACACAGGTGGCAACATAGAGATACCTCCGTCAAGGAGTCTCTCTTTCGTGCGGCTGCTCAGCGCGGGGTGCGCACACGCGGGACGTTGCCTATTAGTTGAAGCGACCATTGATGGCGGCCTTATATCAGGAAAAACACCGGGCGCCACATTTCTTATTTCGTGGTCGGAAAACCGACGGAAAAAGAAATTCCTTGTCGTCGCCAAGGGGCGTGTGGCAGGATATTGGCGCTTTCGCTTCGCCCCGGTCACCATTGAGAAACTTGGAGCCTTCGTTGGAGTTCAACTCCACTGTTCTTTATATGTTTGCCCACGCACCTATGTTCCGTTACCTGCTGCCGGGCATTTTTGCAAAGTCCGTGCTCGAAAGCAATTGACAGCAGACGCTTAGCAGGAGTCAGACCATGCCGGCAGGATTGGACAAGCTGCAACACATTGTCGTTCTCATGATGGAAAACCGCTCTTTCGATCACATGCTCGGATCTTTGACGGTGGTGAACCCTCAAATCGACGGAATCAGAGACCAGCTGAGCAATCCTGATATAAACAGAACTCCGGTCAAGCCGTTGCCGTTGGCGGAGTTTCAATCGCAGTTGCAGCCTGATCCCGATCACCATTTTCCGGCGGTAGATTTGCAGATTTTCGGCGGCAACAGGGCCGCTGACCGGCAGCCGAACATGCAAGGTTTTGTGAAAAGCTACTTCAATCAGCAGCAGGATGTCGGGCATTCGCAAAAAATTATGTACTACTTCGCGCAGAATCAGCTGCCGGTGTTGACCAACCTTGCGCTCGAGTTTGCGGTGTTTAACCGCTGGTTTGCGTCGATCCCGGGCCCGACAATCTGCAATCGCGCATTTGCGCACTATGGGACTTCGTTCGGTCGCGTAGATATGAATCTGCTTTATATAAACGAGCCGTTCCAGAGTATTTACAACCGGATGATCAATGCCAATCCCAAGCGCACGGCCAAGCTGTATTACTACGATGTGGCTAGTTCGACGATGGAGATCACGAATTTGTTGCAGCATCAGCCGGAATTGTTTGGCACGTATCAGCAGTTTCTCAGCGACTGCGAGAATGGGGTGCTGCCGGACTATGCATTCGTCGAGCCGAATTACAACGACCACGGTACGGAGGCTGCATCGGACCAGCACCCCGACCATAACGTGCAGGCTGGGGAGGCGTTTATTGCGTCGATCTACAACGCCATCAAGCAAAATGACCAGCTGTGGCAGAGCACGGCATTGCTGATCGTCTACGACGAGCATGGTGGAATTTACGACCACGTTCCGCCGCCCACTTGCCCGGTTCCTGACCAATTTACCGCCTCCGTAAACGATACCGGCACCGGAATGCCGTTTGCGTTTGACCGTTTGGGAGTACGAGTTCCGGCCATTCTCGTGTCACCGTGGATTCAGAAGGGCACGGTTGTGAACCGCATCTTCGACCACGCGTCGATTCCTGCAACGGTGACGAAGTTTTTTCTCGGCGACTACTCTCCGCGTTCGCCGCGCGAGATTAATGCGGATGTTTTCATCGAGCCGAGAGGTGGTCAGGTTGATCCGGTGCGGAACCTGCTTTCGCTTGACGTTATGCGAAACGATTGCCCTGATTTCGGCTAGGGTTACTAGAAGTGTGGGCGTAACCGACTGAACTCCCTATTATGGAAGGAGCAGGCGATGGTTCTAATTCGAGTTCCGAAACCGCCTAAGAGCGCGATCGATCCGAGCCGGCCGGTCAATGCGCTACTAATGGCCCAGGTCATGCATTTGCACTATGCCGAACGAGTCCTTCCTGCGAAGTACCACACGGGCATCTACGTCAACGCAATTAAGACTGAGGGCGAAGCCTCGGATTACATTGGCGCAGTTACAGGAGCGATCCACGAGGCACATGCGGCAGCGACGGCTAAACGTGTTCGGCAAATGCCTAAGCGTCGGCGCCCGATCGAAATTGCCGCGATGGCCGATGGCGTGCCAGCGAAGCGGAAGCCTAAGAAAAAGGCAAGCGTACGTAAGCAAACGCGAAGCAAGTAGCAGATCGCAGGAGGCGTAAATGCGCTGGAGTGCGTTATTAGCGTTGTGGTTTACGTCAGCGCTAGCATTCGCTCAAGAAGGCTGGCTGCACGCGGATTTTCGCCGCGAAAGTGAACGCGTGTCGGACGCGTGCGGAAGTTTCAGCTTTAAAGCCGTGCCGGGATGTGCGATTGAGTTGTTTACCGATCATCCGCTTCACCTTGTCGCTGGCAGTATGCCGCCGCAGAACGGATTTGGGCTCGGGGGTGCCTTCGTTGCCCAGAGGAACACACCTAATTGGCGTTTGAGTTTTGATATGGATGCTGCCGGTTCGAACAATGGGTCCTGGCGTGCAGGCGGGTACTTGACCCTGATGCACACGCCGTATGAGCCGATACAAGTGATCCAGCCTGCGCCTCAGCCGGGGGGGAGTTCGCAGCCAAGCACTTCTCACAAAAAGCCGCGGGTGAATTTGGTTCATCCGTATACGGTCTTTAAACTGTACGCGCAGACAATCTCGTTGAACAAATTGAACTACTTCGGGCTTGGCAATGATACGACCTTAGCCGGCGAGTCAGTCTTCGGGATGAACGAAACTATCGTTGGCGGAAGCGCCGTTAAGCCAATTTATGAGTTGGGGTCGATCCGGAAACTAAATCTTGCGCTGCTGGGCGAAGTGAATGGGCGCTTTGTGAATCTCCGTGGCGAAACCGGGCAATCAGCTCCATCGATCGAGGCAGTGTACACAAACGCCACGGCACCGGGGTTGAGCAACCAGCCTGGGTTCGTTCAATTGGGCGAAGGCGTTCGTATCAATCCGATAATTGGAGATTATCTTGCACTGAATTACGTAGGAAGGTTTCAGCAATTCTTTGCGCCATCGAGCTCGACGAATTCTTTTCTGCGCTGGACTGTTGATCTTAACCATACCTTTTATTTGTATGGCTACACGAAGTCGGCTCCTGCTAAGACGGATGGAAAGGGCCCCGACGACTGCGCTCAGAACGCCGGGAACTGTCCGGCGGTTTCGCACTCTCGAAATCGGAACGGCTTCGTTAGCGTGCGTCTGCTGCTTTCGGAATCGATTACCTCGGCAAGAAGCGCGGTACCATTTTATCTTCAGCAGACGCTGGGAGGACAGGACATCAACAACGAATTGGCACTGGGCAGTTATCGAGACTACCGATTTCGCGCACCGAATCTTCTACTCTTACAGGAGAGTTTAGAGCACTCAATTTGGGGTCCGTTTGGACTGAAATTGATGGCTGATGAGGGGCGGGTGGCGCTCACACACGGCGACGTTGGGTTCAGCGATCTCAAGCACAGCTTCGCGGGAGGACTCACGCTGCGCGCCGGCGCTTTCCCAATGGTCTCCCTTATGTTCGCGTGGGGCGGGCCTGAAGGCCATCACAACATTTTCAATATGAACACGTCGCTACTGGGTGGCTCGGCGCGGCCGTCGTTGGATTGAAGGTGGTTCGTTCTTGGACTAAAAAAAATCTTTATCGACTTGCCTTCCATGTGGCATACTCCGACCGTCAAGTGGGGGGAGAATAGGAGCGCGTTATGGCCGGAAACGCGATTGCGCCTGTCCCTGCAGACGGCGGTTCAGAGGATCGGTTCCTAAACCGAGTCCTGGACAGGATAGTTAAGAAGGGGCCGCCTTGGGCCCGCACCACCGCCCTGGTTGTCGCACTCGTTACCGGGGCCGTGCCATACCTGAGAATTCCAGTTAAATACCTTGAGAGTATCCTAGCGGAGAGGCGTCTAAATCAGACAAATCCCTATGCGGGAGGTGGAATTCCTGACCGGACGAAAACAGCGCCGGGTACTGAGGACGAGCTCGGAAAAACCTCGTCCGACAATGGACATCTGGAGTGGCACCACGACGTCAAAAACGAAAATCCCGCCTACACGGTAATTTACGATAGCAGCGACAAAGGGTTCCTTGGATACAAGGTCTTCGATTCCGATGGTTGCATGTTGATTAGTCGACAAAAGGGGCAGCTTTCATCGATGAAGCTGATCCGCAACGTTGGCGAGTCAACATCAGCACGCAATGATGCTGTCCACTCGTACGAGAAGGCAGAGTTGCCCCCGAGACGATTAAGCGAGGAGCCTCAATTCGCCGAGGCTAGAGTTGTTCCCGTTCAGATGAGTTGTCTGAATCCTCATCCTGGGCAGTTTAGGTATTGGTATGGACCATCCACTGACCAGTGCTGGGTTCCAGTGTACCGACAGTTTGTTGATGGATGCACTCACTACCAAATGTTTAATCGCTGCAACGGCGTTTGGGAAGAGCAGATACATTGGACGATATGCAATTTCCCGCATCGGTGGTGAACACCTCCACATGCAGTCCTGGCGGGGAACCCATTCAAGCCCGGCTTTGGTTTGGGGTCCCTAGGCTTCGCTCGGGATTTCGGCAGCGCCCGCTAAACGCCTCAACTTGAGTGGGGCAGTTCCACGGCTGGTCGACATTTGCCCTCGGAACGGCTCCTAATCTACATCTCCAATTTCAGCGCTTCAGTTGTTCTTCGGTCTCGTTTCTGCCGTTTTGGGCCGATAATCGATGGATGAACTATTTTCAGTGCCTTTTCTCGACCATACATTTCAATACATTTTTTTTTGGTGCAATTGATTGCAATTCTCGGGATGCAACAAGCTTTTCCACGTCGGGCTCGATCCAAACTCTATCCCATGCTGAATCAGCCAAAGCTCGCTTGAAAACTTTTCTGCTTTTCAATCGGTTTGCTATAGCTAACATAGAGCACGCCACTTGAGAGTAGTTATCTTTTCGTTTGCCCCGACCGTCCTGGTGCTAAGCTGTGCTCAGCTATGAGCGCGACTGCTAACTCGAGCAAACCTTACGAAAGCAACCAAAATCAGCCATGGTCCTCCGGGCCGATGGAGATTCTCTTGCACGGGATCGAGCTGCTCAAACGCGACAGCGACACCAATCGCCGACTCGCGATACTGAGCATCGACAATGCCGTCGAGCTGATGATTAAGACTTTTCTTGGCCTTCCTCACCGAGTGACGGGCATCAAACTGAGCAAGAAAGATTACGAGGAGCTCAGCCAGAGCTTTCCCCGTCTGCTGGATGCTGTTCACGAACTGGCTCCGGACAAGCTCCGAGACTACGACATCTCAGAAATTGAGTGGTTCCATCGTCTTCGTAACGAACTCTACCATCAAGGCAATGGCCTCACCGTGGAAAGACAAAAGGTTGTCGCTTATGCAGAGATCGCAAGGGGAATCTTCCATCAGTTATTCGGACGTGATCTGCCCATGACCCACGAGTCCGCCGACTCAAAGAGCTCGCTTCACGCTGCGATTACACGGCGCGGTGTCGAGCCTTTTTGCGATTCCACGAAAGCGTGGTTCTTCGTTAATTCAGATGGTAGGGGCTATTTAGCGGCTACGGCCAATGCAAAGGGTAGTTGCAGCCTTAGAATATTTGACGCGGAGACAGGTGAGTTTTTGAAGAAACAATACAGTAGAGGCAATTATCAAGAGGCATTTCGAGATTTTCTCAGTGGTTCAACGAAACTTCGAGTTCGATCCCAACCCAATCTCGAACGCGACTGCCGGCCGCAACTCCCAACTAATATACTTCACGAATTGAAGGGTCAGTTCCAGCCGCGGAAGTCATAAGTTCACGTCGTCACGAATGCGGCATTGCGAACGTAGACGGGACGCAGCCCTTCGGTGCGATCCCATACTTGAAATCCAAGAATTGCTGGAGATCTCGCGGGACGGACCCACTCAGCTCCTGCCAGGTCACAATCTTGCATCGGGTTCTGAGGTGGGGAATGCTAATGCACTTCGTGATCGCATACCATGCCTCCGTCAGATCGGGACGACGCCCGTCCACCACTACGCAGAATTCTAGGTTGAGAGCGTGTGCTGCCAGGACATTGCGGATGAGCTGGTACGACACGTACTTCCCATCGAGTTTCGGCATTGACTTGAGGTCGAATACCTCTGCTAGGTCGCGATACGATTCCACCACCCCAGCATCTTTGATCTGAAAGTCGGCTTCAGTCAGCTTTGATTCGACTAGGAGCCCGCCAAGTTTCATGTCCACTTCTGTTCTGTCAGTCCGCCCCGAGAGAAGTGGAACCCGCGCCTTGTATCCGAACTCAGGAACGTCTCCGCTTTCGACTCCTAGGCTGGAGGTTAAACATTTAATGCTCAATGTCGTCGGGTGACAAAAAACATTCATCAACAGGGCGTCCGAACTCATGCAGGAATCAAGTTCTTTCCAGGCTCTTTCGGAGCGGGGCAGAGATCTCGCTGCCTGGCTATGAATCTTTTCCAACCGGTGATTCCACGATGGCTGGCCGAGAATTGCGGTGTACGTTGCGTCCAAAAAATTGCCATGCCTAACTGCATCGGGAGATGGTTCATAAACGATGACCGGCATATCTCCATAGCTGGACACGTGCTGCAGCTGCTGAGACGCAGCGTATGCAGCATTCCGGGCACTCAATTCCTGACGAAGTAAGACTGCATACGCGCTCATCGATGCCCGTCTCTATTCCCTTGATTTTTACGTGTGCAAGGTCGAGCCACTGTCATTCTACGATGGCAAGCAAGCTACACACACGGTCACCACCAACCACTACAGACCGTTCTGCGTTGTTGTTGAAATATTCCCATTTGGCTCACAACGTGATCCCATTCCTTGGTAGCGTTCTACAGATCCAGTGCAATTGATTGCACGAACTGCAGGCGAACTCGGTAGCAGATATTTTGACCTGCCTGCTAGAATTCTCTCCAATTTGACAATTCCCATTCACGAGGCCGAACTCTCGATTTGAATGGTTGCCCCATTGCCGAAAATTGAAGGTTCTTCATATTTTCGACACTTGAGTCAATTTTGTGCTGCCATTTGTTCTAGAACAAGCGGTTTGGCCGTTCCATCAAAGTAGCGTTGCGCCCGATCCCAGGCCTTCTGGCCGACTAGGCGTCCCAGTTGACGACCCGCAAGATCAGCGCGCCTAAAATGGATGCCACCGTAGCGACGGGACATTCCGGCTTCATCCGCTGCATCGGAAAAAGTACCCCACTGAAGCGTCACAAGGCGCTTTGGCGTGATTCCTGGCTCAATTTTCGAACTTCCTGTCGGAACAGTTACTGAGTAGCCGAACCGATCACTTTTCGTCCATGCCGCTAAGATTGTCGCGGCTGCCGCGCTGTAGGTGCTCTGGCCCGACACATAGTCGGGAAACGGCGGCGTAGGAAACGTTGCTGCCTGATACGGAATCCATTGCGAGCCGTCCATGTCTACTGTGCCCTTTCCTGGGCCTCCCCAAGCGCGAATCTTTTTGCCGCTTAACAAAAATGGGATTGCAGTCGCCGGGCGGACCGAGTCGAAGGCGCGCTTCATGTCCCAGGCGGCAATACTGGAATCGAGAATCGCATTGCTCAGCGCGAAGAACATTTCCACGTCGTCATCGAACGTATGATGGTCACGCGCTGAGACCCACTGCGCAAACATCATCCAATGGCCGAGGAGCTGCTCCGAGTCCGGTTCGTCCGACCAGTATTCAGAAATCATCTTCTCGCGGTCGGTCAGATTCGCGTTGATTTGAACTAATTCCTCTGCTTGCTGTTGATATTCGTCTGATCCGTAAGTCGCCGGGCCGAGCTTTTCCGCGATCGAACGAAATTCATCCCCTTTTGCGAGCGCGAACGGAGTTACATCGCACCACTGTGCTCCCGAGAACATCTGGGTTGCAAAGTCTCCGGTAGAATTAACGAAGATCAGCGGCTGCCAGTGATTCATATCGACAGGATGAATGACCGGCAGCTTAACTGGAAAAGGAATTGGCATGTTGACCGGCCGGTAATGTGTCCAATCTGAGTAAGCGCCTTGCGAAAGATCGCCCAGCTGATTGGATTTGTCGTGATGGCGAAATTCGAGCACCGCTCCACAGGCGACATTTCCTATTCCTGTTGGGGTCTCAATATCGGTTGAGTCATCCTTCCAATCGTATCCAAGCCGTTTCATTAGCGGCTTGTAAAGCGATTCGGTATCCGATGGAAGCACATCAATTAGCGCGCGATATGACGCGTAGCTGATCGCTTTGTCTTTGTTCTCTAAGGTTTGCTCAGATTTTGGGCGGCGAAGGGCTCCACTCAGTTGTGTACCAATTGCGCGTTCGTCGTAAGCAGCCCACGCGTCATACATGCAGGTGTGCACAATTGCGAGTGCCCGGGCAACGATGGGTGCGCCTAACTTTGAGTCGCGGACGCCCTGCAGTGCAACATTGTCCCACTGCACTGCCGTATTGTCCTTCGGCAGAGCATACACCATTCCTGCGGTGCTGATCACAAGAGATATCCAGAAGTGTTTCATTGTGTTGACGGACCGACGGTGACCATGACAGTGTTGGACTTCACTACCCCTGTGCCGAGCTGTCGTGGTATCAGTCGTTGCACCTGAATAGAATATTGTCCTGGCGTATTTAATTCAAAAAAACGTGCAACATCAAACGTCTCTTTGCTGGACTCGTGAGGTTTTAAGACTAGGCTGGTTGATCGCAAGACATACCCTGGATTCTGCAGCTCCTTGTAAAGTGGCGTTTGAGCAATCGGTTGTCCTTGTTCATCCTGAACTTCAATTTGGTATTCCGTGCCTGGATTGGTTTTCCCAAGCCTAAGAGGCTTACCACTGTTATTGATTGTTGTGAGCTCCACCATTATCGGAGAACCGACTTCAAATGTTGTCCGTTCAGCTCTAAGCAAAAGTGAAAATGGCATGCTAGCGTGGTCTTGCGCGGTTGCCAGTGAGAGGAGGCCGGCAAGTGCGACAATTATCGAAACAATACGAGTTCTCATATCAGCGCCTTTCACGTTACGAAGATCAGTTGCTGTTACATACTGGAGTCGTCGTTTCTGCAGACCATCGCGGAAAGTAACTGCTAATTGTGAAATTTGGGGTCTTGCTTGGACCACCACTGCTTGAGACCAGACTCCACGCATTATTTGTATATTTGGCGTCAAAAGACCAAGTCCAATCGACATGCCCGAGCGCGATGGATATGGAATTCGTAAGGTTTGAATTCCACATGAGATACATGGTGTAGGACACAGTCTCTGTCTCCTCCGTATAAGTTCCGGTGAGTAGCTTTGTGGATGGCGAGTCATCAGCATCAAGCGAACTTGCCTTATACGGGTATGGTCCGTCTCCTCCAGCAGCAATGGGACAGGTCTTCGTCGTGGAGCCATTTATTTGTTTGCCTGAGCCGCTGTTAATTATTTGTACCCATTGCACATTTGCGCTTGAATATCCGGAGGGTTGGGTGATGGTAGCCCCAAACGACATCCCAGCGGGAGTGCCCGGGCCTTCTGTCGGCCATGGGCTGAGTTGCGCGCCAAAAGTTGCGATCTGAATGCTAGCGCCGGTGCTGTCTTGAACTGTCTGAAGACGTGTCGAACTAGGGGTGACTGTCATAGTCGGCGACGTTGGTCCGTTGACATTGAACGTCGTTGTGGCGACCGGGCTGGTTGCGCCGCTGCTCAAGGTGTAATAGTAAGTCATTTTCCGCGCCGTTGTGGAACTGTCCACCCAATAGAATGTGTACGTTTGGGAATTTATATTTACGCTCGAAATGGGAGTGACGGTTGCACTTGTATTTGTTGGGTTGTAGCCACCAACGGCTGTTCCGGGCGGGGTAGACCAAGTCTGGCTCGCCACGCAAGCTGGTAACGACGAGTTTGGCACGCTAAGCGCAATCTGCTGACCGACGACTACGGACTGTGTAGCGCCTGTGACATCACTACCGTCGAACATAATCTTCGGGGCCGGCGTCTGACCGCTGACTGATATGGCCCACCAGTTGCTTTGCGCCGTCCCGCTATCGGCGGAGGGGAAAGAAACCTGCAAATTCTGATTAGCGGCGGAGCAAGCGACCGAATAATTGGCAGTGATCGTTGTGTCATTGACGACGCTAACGCTGGCAAGAGAAATTCCACCACCATCAAAGTTTATGGTCGGGCTCCCAGGATAGTGGGTGAACCCAGAACCCGAGATCGTCATTATTCCGCTACTACCGAGGATAAAGGGAGAGGGAGCGACGTAAGTAATTGTCAGGGGAGGCGCGACATTACCGGTGCCACTGCCGCTCTGGTAACCTTGCACTGGACATTGCGGGTTGTAATTACAGTAGCTGGAGTCGTAAACATCAATGAAATCGTCATACGCGCTGAGGCTCGAGGTTCCAGGCGCTACCCCCGTAACTAGACCACTTGAGCTGTTCACTGTAGCAACGCTGGTCTTACTACTGCTCCATGTGCCGCTCGAATTATATTCGCTGCCGGTGTTGGTCTTTATCTGGAAATAAAGCGGATTCGTGCTGCCTTGCGCCATAGTAAAAGGAGCTATACCGATGAATGCCGCGATAGCGCCATCGCAGGAAATGCAATAGTAGCTGCAAGTGGCCTTTCGGATGTTGTATGTCCCCGCATCTACGGCAACGAGAATTTGTTCGTTCTCCGCATGGATGCCGGTGATCTTTGCGCTACCTTCGTGCACACTCGGTGGAACAATATTCCCCTCATCATCAGGCACTTGAGTTTCGATGATCTCCGAAATGTTGAAAGTACGAGTGGCTCGTGCTTCCAAATGCATCGGCAGGCGGTAGTGCCCTCCGAAAAAGAACAGCGTCAGCACGAAATCTTGGGCTTCGTCCGCTGGATTCCAAACTGTAACCATGGTGTCATCGCCGTTTCCCGTACTCCAGTAGGAAATGGTCTTTGCACTGCTCTCCAGAACACCGTGTGGAAGTACCTGGAAAACATAACTATGACTCTGGTCCACGCTCCCGCTGGCTAACAATAAGGAGTTCGGACTGCCCTCACTGCTCAAAATTAAGTTGATGCTGCCATTGAAATTGCCTAAGCCGGCGGCTCGCATCAAAGAAAGCGCGTCAATGACTCGCGTTTCGAAGGGCAATAAGGAGACCGACTGCAGGGTGGCGGATCTCGCTTTGCCACCCTCCATCCAATAGATAGTCGGACTCACTGAGATTGGTTGCGAGGAAACGTTACGTGCGATCGAGAAAGGCGTGAAAACAGTGGAGGCCGGAAACCGCATCATCGGATCCGCGGAGCCGGTCATTAAGCCAATTTCCGCATAGTCTTCAGACGCTCTTTGTCGGGGCGCGATATTGAATGAGTAATGAAACGGAATATTTGCAGAGTAGCCAGTTGTTTCGTCTTGCAAGCCCGCAGAGATCAGCAGTCCTTCCATGGTTCCGTCATGTAGAATCCGCAAGCCTCCGGCACTGCCTGCCGGCGTACCGTTGAGCGCGTCGAGCGCAACGATTTTGGTGCCGTGGGGCGACACCGCCACAATATATTCAGCCATTGCTTTGTTTCCGTTATCACTCAACTGAACGCGAGCGTTAACCGTACCAGGTGTGGTGTTGGACAGTGCGACGAAACCGCTCACCCCAGCTTCTTGTTTCCACCATAGGCCATCAACCGCATACAGATTTGCCACTTTTGGTTTAGAAAGATGTACGGGAAGTGCTGCACCAAGAGATGGCTGGAGCGCAGAGGTGAAAATCAAGCTATGAATAGGATCGGTACTGGTTACTGTCACACAAACGGGATCCCAAGCCCATACATATTCCACCTCAATGTACCCTGACAGAGTTGCCCATGGTGCGATTCCCTGTTGCCGGAGGGCATCATTGATGCTAACTACCGCGGTTTCATAAGCCGCGATTGTGATCGGCGCCAAGCGAACTCGCACACCGTTGCTGAGATACAGGTTTGGAGTAACGGTTATCGGTGACTCCTCAAGCCCATTACGCAGATAAATAGATGCCTTGCGATTTGCGTCAATGGTCCAGAAACCGCCCACCATGGAGCGAGCTACCCCGGCAGGGTTATGTTCGCGGGATTTCAGCACGCGAGTGGCAATGGGTTTGTGCGGGGCGAGCACTTTTGACTGTTGTGCAGATACGACGGGTGAGAAAAGAACCGCAAGACCAAGAATGATTGCGCGCGCCGTCGAAGGATAACTCGAGCTGAGGCCCATTGTGTCCTCCTCTAAGACCCTAAGCTAAGCAAAACGAATTAGAGGAAAGTAGTTGGTCCAGAGTTGTTGCGCAATACAGTTCTTTCCCGATTAACCGACTTGCAATTTCACGCGCGTGCTTGCGTGCAGGCGCGAGCGATGCAATCGGTAGAGCTGGAACTGCTAAGGGGCGAGGAATCTTGTTACGAAATCAGAACACGAAAGGAGCAGGACGTAGTATCCAAACAATTTCCGACCGCTCCAAAATAGACCAACTATGCTTCTCTTGCGTTACCCGTGTTCAACTTGAGGGTATTCCAGAGGACTGCGACCTATCCAGTAAGTAAACACATTGGCTAATAACCTAAGCGTCCAAAGTCTGGTGGGCTGCCCAATAAGTAAACAATGTTTCTCGTTCGTGCGGCTTTTTCTTGGACGGGTCGTCACTTCATCAGGTATGACTGTGCTAGCCGGTCGGGCTACCGACGAAAACAAGGATGCGTCGGATAACCGACTGGGCGCTAACACGCGAATGTGTGGAACAATTAAGAGACGATACACACTCGTCGTTGCAATTGATTGCACGGAAGGGCCACTGAAGTTGACTCTACGCCTTTTTTAAGTCAGCTATCTTGAGCTCGACGTGCAAATACCGCTTGAGGTGGAAACCCGCTCGCGTAAACCGGCTCGAAATTGCAATCAATTGCCAAAGTTTTGCCTCGGCCGGCCCGGCCTGAGAGGGATGTTGTTTAGATGGTGCCCAGTTCCTGTCCCACGCTAAACAGGCCTTGATCAATGAGCGTTGAGTCACCTGATTGCGAGGCACTTTCGTCTAGCATTTCATTGAAAAGCAGCTCTACGTCGAGTAGTGTTTGCGCCCCTCGATTTTTGCCAATGCTTCAGGCTTGCCCATTGCATACGCCCACAGGAGTTTCTTCGTCTGTTCATACTTCCTTTTCTCCAGCCTAGATATGAAGTCCGCCCACTCGGTCGAATGGCGCAATATGGAATGCATAAACCTCAAGCCGACGCCGCGATATTTCAGAAGAAAACCGACGTGAGGACGATCTGGAATTACAGAAACTGGTAATTCAATTCGAACCTGCTGGCAAAAAAGCCACCAATTTGCAGGATCCACCATCCACTCAATCACCTCGCGATTTAAATCGCCCAAGGCCTTCATCAGACACTTGAGTTGGCCAAATTCCTTAGGAGTAAATTGCTTTCCTGCAATTCCGAATTTCTCTAACATTCGCTCCTCCCAAATGCTGGCCAGAAATCGCACCGGATGGTGCACAGGATCAGTTTTGTTTATCCAGTTCGGTTTCACTTCCCGTCACTCCTTCCTTCTCTGAATATCTATACTTCTGTGTTGCACTTGCCACTGCTACCCTCACTATCTCTATTCCTCTCTGTAACCTTCTTCTCTGCCAGCGAGCTGTGCTCGCAGTTCGTGTTTGATCGCTGCGATTAAATCGCTAAGTGGGTTGTAATAACTCTCTCTCAGGTGGTGAGCACACTGATACCTTCACCAGGTATCAGTGTCGTAAGTTCCAAACCTCGCAGTATGGAGCCACACACCCGCATGCGCGGACATAATCGCTTGCACCGTTCCTTTACGTAACGGACAGAGTGCAATCGACCATGCTGGTGGGGTTCAGGCTCGCTGTGTAGCCATCTCAGAGAGATGACCGGTCTAACGATCCGAGCCACGGTCTCCGCCCGAGCAGAGCACAATTTCTTGTGCCACCGCAACCAGCCAGAGGGCACTTCTGAAATGCCCGCTGCTGCTCGAACCCGCTAGGTATCGTCCGCGAACCGCAATACGCAACCGTATCCGTCGCCGTCTAGTCAACGCCTAACGACCACAACCGCTTCACAACCGTCTGCCGTCGCCGACAGAAGTTCACAATCACTCTCTGCTACAACTGCCACACTGAACGCTTACTAATGCCGATCGTTCCGTGTCTTATCCGTGCTGTTGTTTTGACGTAATAGACTTATCGCCAAACCCGGAACCGCCTAGTTAGATATCATCCTCCAGGTACTCTCGCGTGCGACTAGCGCGAGGCGTTCCGAGGCTGAACTGGACTTTTCACTTCTTTATGCACCCAGCAGCTGGTGAGTAACTCGTCCTTGAAACATGGGTCACAGAGTGCGCGAAGAATAACTGCATCGTCATGGGTCTTCGCATCATGAATATTAATTTCGGCGTGAGCCACACTCTCGCAATTGTCACAGCTCAGATCGCTGAAATCCAAGTCAACACCGATTCCCAACGCATTATCAACCATTTTCTTAATCCATTTATTCATGGGTTTTCTCCGCTTAGTCCATTAGCGCTTTGTTCAGTCCGGAGCCTCCCGGTTCTAGGTATCTACTGTCCGTTCCCGGAACAACTTCACTGCTGGCCCGTCCGTCCGTATGGTCCCGTGAAACACGCGAAGCGTAATAGGTGTTTTGCCTATCCCGTCTCCGTCGGAGCTAGTTGACTCTGGGGTTCGAGCCCGGGATTACCGCTTCACCTGCCCACACCCGCTTCACAACCCTCCCGCCGTCGCCGGCAGGATTTACTTCAGAATTAGAACTGGCGCGATTTGGGGCCTGGACAGAACACCTCCTCTGCCCACACTCTCGTCACAAATCCAACATTACCGAACGTGCCTAACTAATCGTCGTAATCCACATCAGGGCCGAGCAAGCGCGATTGGATCAGCTTACCTTTGCGCCTGAATTCAATACCCAACTGTTGTCATCATAGAGTCTTATTTTCACCGTCGTGTCGCCATAGGTGACCGTAGCAGTGTTGCTTTTGTGGGTTATTCTGTCCTGTTTGATTGCACTATGTTGCTCGTCCATCGAATCGTAAAATCCAGGGTCATCGTTACTATCCTTGTGCCCATTGCAATCACTCTGCAATCACTTAACTTTGTTTATCACTGCCTTCTATATACTTCTGTTGCCGTCCGTGCCCTGTATGTTGTTGAATTTACGTTTTCGCGCGGATTCGATTCCTTCCGCGACGCGTACGCCCACGTGAATGTAATGGCTGGTTGGATTGCTCTTCTTGTGCTTGTAGCCATGCACGCAGCGACTCAATGCGGTATAAAACCACACCACCAATGAGCACTCTTGGGGGGCCAATGCCTAATCGATGATATCGATCGATGGTTCTGCGGCTGCGAGACAGCGCTTGGGCTAACTCATCGGGCCGTAAGTAGCCGTCGAGTAAGCTTGAAAGATCTTTTTTGCTGGGATTAGAGGCAAGTACCGGTAGGTCGTCGCTCACAGCCTCCTCCAATGGTTAAGATAGCCTCGCTCCACTCCATTGGAATTACTTCCGGCTTAACTTAAGTTACTATACATGCGACAAAAATGTCAAACATTTTCTCCCTTTAAGTCGTGTTGTCCACTACCGGGTTCCACCTTCGAGAATGTCACCAAAAAGATTGGTAGCGTCGCGTTGCGCTTCGTCTGCCACATGAGCATACCTCCACGTAGTTTGAGGTTGCGTATGCCCGAGCAGCTTGCCCACTACCTGCAACGAAATTCCGTTTGATACGAGCTGACTCGCATAGGTATGCCGTAGATCGTGAATTCGTAATGTAGGCCGGTACTTGTACACCGTCTTTCGGCGTTTGCCCTTTTTAGTCTCGATGTTGACCAGGCCTGCAGCTTTGCAGACTTGCAGCCACGGACGCCAAACAGTTACACGGGACTCATGTTTATTCGTCCCAGGGAAGAGTGGACCATCTGCAACCTTGGGCTTCATCTCATGGAGTAGCTTCAGTGCGGGCGCACTTAACGGAACGTGTTCGATGCGCTTTTGTTTTGTGTGATGACTAGGCTTCGTCCAAACACCCCGCTCTAAGTCGAACTGTGCCCACTCAGCTCTTAACACTTCGCTCGCCCGCGCACCAGTGAGCATCAACAATCGGAGTGCGTTTGCTGGTCGTCGATCTGGATAAGAGTCGAGGGCGAGGTTAAATCGCCGCAGTTCTTCAACGGTGAGCCATCTCTCGCGCCGGTCTTCATGAAAGCGAGGAACGCCCCGGGCTGGATTGTGCTCACACCATCCCCACTCGTTCGCCAGGGAGAACATCTTGGATAATAGAGACAGCATGCGGTTCGCATGGTACGGAGTTCCCTTGAGTGACGCGTGCAAAGATCCGATATCCCTTTTCCCGACCCCTGCCAATCTTAACCCGCCGATCCGTGGCTGAATAATGTTCTGGATGATCTGCCGGTCATTCCGAACACTGGAAGGCCGTTTGTGAGTGACTGCATAACGATCCAGGTACTGTGAAGCCAAATCTGCGACGGTCGGTTCTGCCCGTCGTTGTTCGCGGTCCTCGAGCGGATCGGAACCATCGGCTATCGCCCCCCTCAACTGTAACGCTCGCTGCCGCGCGGCCGCGGCGCTTAGCTCTGGATGACGGCCAATCGTGAATCGCCGCTCCCTTCCGTGGATGTGATAGTTAATAATGAATGAAACCACGCCCCCGGAAGTAATGCGCACGCCAAAGCCCGGGATTTCCTTGTCATATTGAATGCGGTTACCCTTTGCTGGCAACTGAAGCTTTGCAATCATCTTTTCAGTGATCTTGTCTGCCATAATCCTGTGTCCGTACTGTGTCCGTCGAAAATGAGTGTTTATGAATGCTAGTGTCTGATATTGTCAGCGTACCGTCAACCTATGTCTAAGATAAATAAGGATATCGGTGTAGGTTGTTTATTTCTGTGCCCGCCTAATAAGTAAGGTATCAGATTCTGGATCTGCTTATCGGGGTTCGAATCCCTGGGGGCAACCAAATATTTTCCACACTTGCGCCACATCCCTCTGATTGGTTTTGCTCTTCCTGGTGCGGATTGATGCAGAGTTGTTTTCGAATCCCACCGGTCCGTCCACGCCATATCCGCGCCGGAAATCAAGTGGCAGTAGGCATCAACCGCGATCTGAATTGAACTGAGACCCATTTGATCTTTCACATAGCAAGCGAGGCCCCATCTTGAATAAGCAGCTCCCGAACGTGTGCAGATCGTGGAACCGGAAGCGCCGAACACCAGATTTCTCGTGCAGTACCTAGTCGTGAAACGGTGATCTCATCAAGAGTTGGAGCGCGGCACATTGGCTGCCTTCTCGTCGAGCTCCGCCCAGAGTGCGTAAAGTGCGTCCAGATCCTTCTGCGCCCCTTCCATTTCGGCATGAACCGTCACGAGCTTGGGACCATCACTGGCAATTGCCGGATTCTCCAGCTCGGCGCGCTTGCTTTGCAGAAGGCGCTCGGCATCAGCGATGCGTTGCTCGATTCCGGCATACTCCCGCGCTTCCAGGTACGAGAGCTTCTTCTTCGCTGGCACTGACGAATCAGAAGAGGCGAGAACAGGCGCGGTCGAACCGACTTGCGCTTTCATTCCCGGCTTGCGTTCAGCCTGCCACGATTCCCACTGCGCATAATCCGCGAAACTTTCTGCGCTGCCCCGGCCATCGAGGCCGAGCACAATGTTCGAGACGCGATCCAGCATGTAGCGGTCATGGGTCACCAACACCAGCGAGCCGCGAAATTCGA
Organism: Acidobacteriaceae bacterium; assembly: GCA_025462735.1. Taxonomy (GTDB): domain Bacteria; phylum Acidobacteriota; class Terriglobia; order Terriglobales; family Acidobacteriaceae; genus Gp1-AA145. Next base: position 96,307 of record JAOAPC010000010.1, read on the forward strand.
GCAGGCTTTCTTCAAGAATCTCAAGCGTAGGAATATCAAGGTCGTTAGTGGGCTCATCGAGCAGGAGAACGTCGGCTGGCTGCAGCATGAGCTGAGCGATCAGGACGCGCGCCCGTTCGCCTCCGGAAAGCCGCTCAACCGGTTGACTGAGCTGCTCGCCGGTAAACAGAAATTTAGCCGCCCACGACGCGACGTGAATGACGCGATCCTGATAGACGACCGAGTCTCCTTCCGGAGCGAGAGCGCGGCGCAGAGTCATATTCGTATCAAGCTGGCGGCTTTGGTCGAAATACACAATACGCAACCAGTCTGCGCGACGAACCTCTCCGCCGGTCGGTGTCCGCTCTCCTCTCAACAGGCGTAGCAGACTGGTTTTGCCGCTACCGTTCGGCCCGACTAATCCAACTCGCATGCCGGCGGTAATGATGAAGTTGAGCCGCTCGAAAAGTTTTCGCTTTCCGACTTCGCAAGTGACATTCTCGAGTTCGATCAGGCGCTTGGTCTTACGATCGGTCGCCGAGAAGTCAATTTGGGCACTTGCGCTGCGTGTCCTCGCATTCAAATCGGCGAGTTCGCCTATTAACTCGCCGGCCTTATCAATGCGTGCCTTCGATTTGCGAGTGCGCGCTTTGGCTCCTCGCCGCAGCCACTCGATTTCAGAATGGACTAAATTTTCCAGTGCTTCCTGGCGTTTCGACTGGGCATGGAGGAACTCTTCTTTCTTTTCCAGGAACGCGCTGTAGTTTCCGCGAACTCGCAGCAACCCATCCGGATATACGCGGCTGAGTTCTGCCATCTCGCTCGCTATATTCTCTAGGAAATATCGGTCGTGGCTTACCACAACGCAGGCAAAGGCCGCTTCCTCCAGCAAAGCTTCGAGCCATTCAATTCCGGCGAGGTCCAGATGGTTCGTGGGCTCATCGAGCAGCAAGACGTCGGGGGCCTGGACCAGGGCTTCTACAATCGCGAGACGCTTCTGCCAGCCTCCGGACAACGCGGCAGCCTCGGCTTCGAGATTTTCGAACCCTGCACGGCCCAGGGTCTCGGTAAAGTGTGCGCCATGTTCCGAGTCGGGGTTCGACGAACTCTTGAGTGCCCTCTCAATAACGGCCCGCACATTTTGGCCTGTTCCAAAATGCGAGTCCTGCTCTACGTAAGCCAACCGCAGACGCTTGCGGATCGCCACGTTCCCGCTGTCGGGCTCTTCGGTCCCCGCCAGTATCCGCATCAAGGTGGACTTCCCCGAACCATTCGGTCCAATTAACCCGATACGGCTTCCTTCAGAAACCGTGAAAGACACATCCTCAAAGAGGGGCTTCGCTCCAAAGGACTTTGAGATCTTCTGTGCATTGATGATCGGCGGCAACGGTGGCGGTCTCCTGCTAATTACGAACTACGGTTTTTGGCGAGAATAGGTCGGGCACGTCAAACGTATTGCGACGAGGCGCGAGGTGGGTCGCCACGAGCATAGTGGTTACTACATCAATTCAACTTCGATTTTCTTTGTGGTCGTGTCCAGCTTCGTGATGCGAAACTGGCGAACCTGTCCTGGCCGGATTTCTTGCGGCTTCGATGACTCCGGAACGGCTCCACTTTTCCAGCGTGCTGCGAGCATCGAACTCAGCGAAGCGACGTCCGTCCCTGCTCCGGCGGGACGATTAGCATTTTCCTGCTTCGCCTTCGAAATGCTGCACGCTGCGCGGATTCCTTCACCTAGTTCCACATGCGCCGCTTCGCCCGAAACTTCTACCACGCGACCGCTGACCATATCACCTTGCTGGTGCTCGGCGACATATTCATCAATGCTGGTCGGAACTAACTGCTTCATACCAAGCTTCAGCCTGCGTTTCGCAGTGTCGACTTCGAGCACCTGTGCTTTCACCAACTGCCCGACTTTAAGCACATCCTGCGGATGATTAATTCTCTTCTCCGCGCTGATGTCACTCACGTGAACCATGCCCTCTATGCCTTCCCCCACCTGCACGAACGCGCCAAACTTGGTAAGGCCCACGACCGGGCCCTCGACCGCCAACCCAATCGGAAATTTCTGCGCAGCATCGGCCCAAGGATCGCCTAGCGCTTGCTTCAACCCCAACGACATTCGCTGTTCACCCGGGTTCACTCCAAGGATCACAGCCTCGACTGTGTCGCCACTCTTCACCAAGTCGCTTGGCTGGCGTACTTTTTTGACCCACGACATTTCGGACACGTGAATCATTCCCTCAACTCCCGGCTCTAGTTCAACGAATGCGCCGAAGTCCATTACGCGAGTGACAGTACCGCGGACCCGCTCGCCCACTTTGTACTTATCCGGAACTGAATCCCACGGTTGCGGCTGAAGCTGCTTCATTCCAATCGAAATGCGGCGCTTCTCAGCATCAATCTTGAGAACTCTTGCTTCGACCTGCTGGCCAACGCTAAGCACGTCCGCAGGCTTATTGATACGGCTCCAGGAAATGTCGCTGACATGAAGCAGAGCGTCTGCCCCGCCTACATCGACGAACGCACCATAATCGGTCAGGCTTCGCACGGTGCCGCTGATCGTCTCGCCCTCCGACAGTTCGGAGTAGCGCCGGTCCTTGAGGGTTTGCTCTTCTTGTTCGGCAACAATGCGCCTATCGACGACGATGTCTTCATCTGCAGCATCCAGCTTGATTATTCGACAACGGATCTCCTGCTCGACCAATTTCTCCATCTCTGCCGCATCCCGCGCTCCGCTGCGCGAGGCCGGCATAAAAGCACGCACGCCCACGTCGACGCTCAAGCCGCCCTTAACAACGCCGGTGACGGTGCCAACAATCGTGGTTTTATTAGCAAACGCCCTTTCCAGCGCCGCCCAGTCAGCCGGACGGGCCGCTTTGCTTCGAGTCAATAGGTAATAGCCTTCAGGATCACGCCCTTTTATCGTGACCTGCACCTTATCGCCGGGTTTCAGTGCCTCGCGGTCGCTCTGGAATTCCGACAGCGGCAATACGCCTTCCGTCTTGAATCCGAGATCAACGAATATTGAGTCCGGCGATATCGACACCATCGTGCCCTCACGCAATCCTTCTGCTCTCTTAGGAGCCCGGCTGCGCTCGAATTGAGAAAGGATCGAGCCGAACGACTCGCCTGGTTCGGCCTTCATCGGTACTTCTGGGGTTTTTGAGGACATGTAGGATTACAGGCCGCCATGGCTTGATGCTTCAAGGATAACATCGCATATAACCACCTAGAGACAGATCATGAGATGTTTGCGTAGTTGCTTTGGATTGAGAACCCTTGTCAGGTATCGCGGCACCCGAACTCCTACGGATCGCTGACCATCTCTCCGCGTGGCAATGCAAATGAATGCTGAAGGTTAGCAATTTCCCGGCCGCCGAATCAACGGGCGCCATGTTTTTGATGGTCGGGATCCATTTCCCGTGTACGCAGCCCAGCCATCTCTAGCGCTTGCAGTACGAATGCATTCCAAGCGAACACTCGGTGGTACCCGAAGAATGGATGACTCGGATCCGTAGCCAGATATTCCTGACTGGTAGGAAAATCGGGAGCGATATTAATCTCCGCCCAAAGCCGGTTGGGGATAGCTTGATCTGCTTTTGTCCATCCATGAAGTTTTCCCGCGACATATCCACATATCTCAATCCGCATCCAACTCCCGCCGTTGTAGTAGATGCCGTCCATGTTGTGGTTTGCGTAGTTGGCGGCATGTTCCTTGCTTATCATGGGATGCCAGGCGTCGGTGAAATAATCCCAACCCTTACCATCCTTCGTGAGACCGATAAATATTGGGCGTACAGTGCCGTCGGCGGCCGGATAGGGAGCGTCTTTCCGAGGCAGCAACACAGGAATACGGTCAAGATGGTTAATCATCATTTCGTCCGTCAAGATTTTGCGTCCGAACAACCAGAGGGAAAGAAACTCAGGAAAGATTTCGCCAAAACCGATGGCGTCGCTGATCTTCCTGGTCGGGCGGACAAATTTCAGCACGGGATCGTAGTACGAGCGATAGACGCTCTCCGTCTTCTCAATGTAGCCTTCTGAAATTTCATCGCTGACGCCCGGGATATTAAGTGCCTTGATCACGCGCAGCGTCACGGCCAGCATGCCCTGATTTTCGCAGAGCTCTGAGACACCCTCGGGATAATCAATCACGTCCAGTTGTCCCATCACGAACTGTGCCCAACAAATACCATCGTGCCGTCGATCGTAGGTTTGCAAACAATATTCAGCCGCTCTTCGGATCCTCTCCATCGGCAGCACGGTTCCGAAGCGTGTACGGTTTAGGAGGGCCCACATGAGCCATAACGGGGTCGAGTCATTCGATTTGCGCTCCAGATTGGCCATGTACGGCTCTACCAGAGTGTTGATTGCGCCGTTCTCGCCTTGGTTTGCTGCCCAGAGATCGAATACTCCTTCATTTAATTCGCGATTGTGAATACCGTTAACTGTGAAGAAACTGTCGCGCATATACATCTCGCCTGCCGCTGAATACCAAATGCTTGGTGCGACCATCGGTCGACCGTATTCCGGGGTCACGGACCAGCAAAGCATCAGCAAGTCAGAGTAAAGAACTTTTTCAGTATCGCTACCACGGAAGCCCAGTCCATCGGCAAGATGACGCTGGGAAGCAAGGCGATAATCGCGAAGCGTGTTTGGAATACCGTCATCAACAAAGATGAAAGAGGTCTTTGCTTCCGTACGGTCCATTTCGAGACGATGGTAAGGCTGCAAACCTGTGGAAAGGCGCCTAAGTTGCAGCTCTCTAATTTCGATTCTTAGTGCGCCTGCGGCGGATTGGATCCCGATGTCTTGTTCGGATGCCGCCATGGAAATGTATAAAGTGCCGCCATCTCCGATCAATGAGGGAAAAAACGCTTCGGTTTGGAATTCCGACCATTCCGCCAGAGACTCTGGAACGCGGTCGTTGTAGAGCGAAATGTTCTGCAGCCGATTTAGCTGTTTATCCGCATCCCATACCTGCACCGAAAACGACTGAGGTGAACGGTACCTGAACCGCAGCGAATATATCTCAGTTCCTTTCGCGGAAAATGGAATGACCACACCGGCCCGGGAACTCCGGATAGACAATACCGTTGTTCCGTCGTGTTCTTCCAGGCTCAAGTCACCCTGCTTGCGCCAGTCGGAAATTGCCGGAAGGGCTACGGGAGCGCCAGAGCCCTGATTTTCTTCGCGTACAAGCGCTTCGCCAAAGGTCTGTTGCACAAAGAACTGCCGCTTCTCACCTTCAATGTTGCGGGAAACGTAATAAAGGTTTACGTCAGGGATTTGCCGTGGCGCTGGTTTTGTAGGCTTCCCATCGCGTCGTATCAAACGGCTCCATCCGTTGCGGTAGCCGGAGTCGGTAAGCAAGGCTAGTGTGAGGTCCGCATTTGTTCGAAAGCCGGCAGCGGGAAAGTATTCACGCAAGGCCCCGCCTCGACAGTTAACCTGATCGAAGCTCCACACGCTTGCTGGTGGTTCCAATGGTTCCAAGCGGTTACTTACCTGGTAGAACAATTCGTACATATCAATCTGGTGGAATCGAATCTGCTTCCGTACCACCTGAGGGGTGACCACGCGATATTCCACCCTCGCAAAAACCGTGGCATTTAGATTTGGAAGCTTGCACTCACCTTCGAGAAGCAGATGATCGTCAGTGCCTGTGCACGAAGTGGCCCGCCAGTTCTGTACTCTCTGTTCGAGACTGCGATCACTATTTTGAAAGACCGCAGAAAATTCGCCTTCACCGCTTTGGGCTACCGGTTGGCCATCGAAGAGAATAACTGTTTGATAGCCCTGTCGAGCATCTCCTGACGCTCGAAGGCTAACCTTAGCGTGCGGAGATCGAATGCTCGTTGCTGCAGACCCATCCCGCCCACAGACCATACCCGCGACCCCAGTCGCGGCTGAACTGGCGATGAATTGACGGCGCGAGATCCGCATAGTCTCCCCTCGAGCAGTTTTTCCTTGCAATGCCTGTAGACCACAGCGCCACCAAGAGGCTCACAATCCGCAATTCTAGGAAAGCTTTGTTGCGAAACTGGATGCCAGCAAAACAAAAAGCTTTAAAGGGATTCGCCTCAACTCAGTGGTCTGGTGCCGACGCTACCCCCACGTATCTGTCGGCGCCGCCATAGTAAAAGAGCCATCGGCCACCGTCACGGACCAGTCCTTCGACGAACACAACGTTGGGCACTTGTCCCTTCTTTTCCCAGTCCTGCACGGGCTCAAAGATTGGTTGCTCGGCGCGAGCAAGGACCTTAGTCGGATCGTTTTTATCAAACAGGACCCACCCAGTCCGGTACACTTTGTTGTCATCCGCTCCGTTGTAGATTAGGAAAATGCCATTCTCGGTGATTACCGGTGCGGGGCCAGGTTCTACGACCTGAGAATCGAACGATTTCGGGCGACCGGACAAAACGGGGTGGTCAAGGGCCTCCGTCCAGTGAACTAAGTCGGAGGAATACGCAATCGACATCTGGGTCAGGTGATTGGCTCCATCAGCAAGGAAATACATCCAGTACTTGCCATTTATCTTTTCCGGAACAATGGCCCCGGACTTGGTCCAACCAACATTCCATTTCCCCTTGTAGGCAGGCATGATGATGCCCATCCGTTTCCAATGAATGAGGTCTGTAGATGTTGCCATGCACAGCTGTGCATCGCCATGAATTGGGCCGGTTGCATGCATCCCACTGCCAGCCTGATTGTTGTAACCCGTATAGGTTAGGTAGAACGTATCTCCGATTTTCACCAATCTGGGATCTTCTACACCACCGCCGGTTTCATAAGGCGCCTCGGCGACCATCACCGGCTCGGATCGCGTTACGAAACGAATACCGTCCTCACTGGTGGCGTAACCCAGTGATGATTTACCCTGATGGTCCTGGGCGCGATACAGCATTACGAACTTTCCATCATTCTTCACAACAGTGGGATTAAATGTGCCTGCTGATTCGAAACCTTCGCCTCGAGGAGAAATGATGGGATTGTAGGAAGCTCGTTCCCATGTTCCGAAGGGTACGCGGATTTGCGTTGTTGTCGCGGTCGCGATTACCGCGACCAGCACGAAGCAGAGGATACGACCCCGTGCACCGGTCAAAATATTTGGCATGAAATTTATACCTTTCTTCTGCGCGCACATCTTTCGAATCTCGACTTTCGGAACGCCGCCGCTGGCTTGAAACATCACTGCATGTCAAAATCCGCCACCAGTCTCAGTATTGCTCGGCCGGGGACGTTCAGAGTTTCTGTTATCGGTTTGCCGTCGTTGCTCCAATGGACATTCGTACCGTGCCGCGATGGAATAGTGATCGTTCCAGACCGCGCTTCTGCCGTGGGGTTGTAAAGTACAAAGTTGAGCTGGCGCGGGGGAAACTGCTGTGCATCGAAGGTATCGAGCAAGTCTAGATTTACCATCATCAATTCGCGGTCGCTCACCTGGCCGAGAGCCTCGAACATGAGATACATCCAAATGCACTCACCTGCACCGTAGATTTCTTTTCCCACGTTTCCTGTTTGTCCGCCTAGTTCCAATGTTCCGAGGTTTTCGAAGGGAATAAATCCCATAGGCACGTTGCGGCGGTCTTCTGAACACTTCTCAAAGAAGCTGAAATTGTTGCGTCGCTGCTGGTCCATGAAGCGCAACAGGCTTTCGCTCACAATTCTTCTTTTCATGATTGCCGTCCAAGGGAGAATGGCCTCAACATTCTCTTTGAACGCGGGATAAAGGATCGAAGCTGCGGCCTGCACCATGCCGCGAATATCGTGAGTTTTCTGACTAGGGTCGGAGTACCAATAGAACATCCGCAACTGCTCGCAAAGCAGATAATTCGCCTGCTCGTGCAGGCCGAGTTCGGCAGCCGCCAGTGCGCCGTAAGCAAGCTCCTGCGGCTCATGAAAAAGCCGCTCCGCAGGCACGGTACACAGGGCCTGTACCGCTTGCTTCGCCTCCGCGCGGTAATGTTCTTCTTTAGTCAAACTGCTGGCTATTAACGCTGCCCACGCATACAGTCCGCCGACAGCGTAATTTGTGCCGGCGCCTTGGGCCTGCAAGGTTGATACTTCGTAATAAATTGGGAAAAGGTAGTCGTACTCGTGCGCCATCTTTTCGGCGTTTGCGAAGGCATCCAGGAAATGAGCTTTAACTTCCTCCGATCCCGCCAAGCTTCCGATCATCGGATACTTAATCAAGCCGTTTTCGAAGGGATACCATGAGTCCGCCCGTTCGTTAGTTGGGCGGACAAAGTCGTTGCTCACGCTATGTGTGTCCGCGTGATAAAAACCCGGCAGGTCATCTACGAGCTGTTTGCATCCGGCCTGAAACGGCGCTGACGGGTGCAGGCGAAGATATAGAAGCGAGGGCCACAGAACATCCGTTAATGTCATCAGCTCGAAATTGTCAGCCGGTTGTTTCCACAGCTGTGAGCTCTCCTTCACGTAGGCACGAAGCCCGGTGTGCCCACCGGCTTCAACCTGCGTCTGGGATTTCTCTTGCAAGTTGGCGACAGTGCCAGTTGCGAAATCTTTCCATGACGCGCCACACCGTGGCCAATCCAGCTTTTCCTCGAACAGCGGAAGCAACGCCTGCAGCCATCGAGCGACGGCCTGCTGCTCGGTCAACAAAGTAGTGAGAGGAGTCTGTCGCAGCCAATAGGTGAATCTAACTTCACCGGCAGGAAGCACATTTCCCGTGGCTTGATCCGCAATTAGACCAATGCCAAGTCGCTGGGTGCCGTCGCGTTCAATCCGGGAGACGCTCGAGCACCGATAAACCAGGAAACGTGGAATATTTTCTATCCCCATCCATTCCATATCGCCGACATCGAAATACATCATGGTCTCAACACCGACATTTTGGTCGAGCAGATAGACGGCGGGCAGATCGTTACCCCACGCGCCGAGCGAGTTGCGTGTCGGTTGCTGGAGCAGGACGCGCCTCCAACTTCCTGACTGGCCCTCCATCAGCGTTGAGTTCGAATTCAGCCAGACGATGATCTGAGGTTCAACGTGACTCCCTTGGCGGAGCCTGATCGAGCGAGGCAACTTGAGGGCAGTGCGGAACCTAAACCACGCGGGATCTCCACCTTGGCTGTGAGCTGAGATATCGGCATTCCATCTGTATGAGACGGATTTCCCATCAAGATCTTCGGCTGACGCTGAGCCTTCGCAGATTAGTGTGGAATCTTTCCTGGAAACGCGTGAAGTTTTCAATGGAAATGAAGGGCCGGTCACTAGCGGAATCCTTGGCAGTGTGGCAGGGCGCCATTCGTCTGCCACGTGAAGGAAATTCTGGAAACCGAAGGGTGCCCCAGCCGAAGATACTCGCAGCTGCTGATCACCACTTTCAAGACTCGTGAATGATGAAGCTTCCCCCAGGTTTGGCAACAAGCTAAGAGCTCTGGAACTTTTGACATAAAGTGGGGAAGCGCCCGCGGCCGTAGCGAGACAAGTCTTCACGAAGCCGCGCCGATCGAGGAGACTCATGTGAGTATTAGAAGAGTACGATTGCGATCAAGTTCCTGCTAAGGATGTCCTCAGCAGGAACTCGCCAAGTGTCAGTATTCGATCTTCAACCCAAACTGAATGGTTCGTGGGCCGCTTGCACTCGTAACCGCACCAAAGCCGCACGCGAGTCGCCCACTACAGCCGGGGCCGCCTGCCGGAACGAACGGCGTGCCCAAGGGCGTGGCGAATCCGCCCGACCCGCCCGGCTGCTGAAAGATGTGACGATTGAAGATGTTAAAGAATTCCGCGCGGAAATCGATGTTGGCCTTCTCTCCGAACAGTCGAGTTCTCTTGCCGAGAGTGAAATCCTCGTTTCGGCCGCCGAATGCCCGTGCGCCGTCCAGAGAGCGGCGTTCATTGCCGAATGCGAGTGGACCTTGGGCCCCCGTATTTACCAGCGCGAAGGCGTTAGGGTTGAAGAACGGAGTAGTTGCGTAATTGAAGTGCCCCTTATTGGTCTGAGGCACTCCCGGAATAACATTGACGCGAGCGTTGGTGCCGTAGTTTTCGCATCCGGCAAACAGCACATCGCCGGCCGTACCACTGCAGCTCTGGTACACCGCTGTCGGCAGACCTGAGTGGTAAGAGGCGACACCAGAAACGTACCACCCCCCGACGACACGATCCACAACCCCACCCTGATTCAGGACAGGCTTGCCACGCCCGGCTGGCAGCTCATAGAAGAAACTAGCTACCAGACTTTGAGGCGTGTCGAGTTCGCTCACAGCCTTTTCGGCCGCGCGATTGTACGAGTTTTGCCCAGCGAAGCTGTTGGTGCCGATGAATCCGGAGACACCCGGTCCCGCCGAGTCGGCATCAGTGATGTTCTTAGAAACCGTGTACGACACAAGGAAGCTGAGACCCTGGGCAAAACGCTTGTTTACCTGCAATTGCATTGCATGGTAGGTCGAGTTTCCGCTGCGATCCGGCGTGAAAGAATTGTCTTCGAGATTGAAGTTGCCGTACTGCGGGAAGGGGCGCAGGGCCTGATTAATGTTCCCAGTGAAGCCGGCGTACGGCACCTTAACACCCGCGGCTACTGCGTTGGGACAGGTTCCACCTGTAAGACAGCTAACGTTCATAATTAACTCGGTACCGAGCGGTAAGTATTTTGGGTTCACCTGATTGGGAATATAGTTCAGCGCCGGAAGATGAGTCCCCTTGGATCCCACATAAGCTATGCTGACCGCGAGGTTTTTGGCGATCTGGCGTTGCACGTCGAGGTTCCAGGACTGAATGTCAGCAGGCCGTCCACTGTTAGCCGATACCAGAATCACCCCATTGCTGCCATTCTGGCCCTCGGGCGTAAACGGTCCGAGGTTAGGGAAAAGATGCGGTATGGGGTTGTCGATCTGGAGCGGGCCGCCGTTTGTGGGAGTAATGGTTTGCCGGTTAAAGAATCCCAAGCTGTCCTGATCAGCAAAAGATCCCTCTTTCAGCGGCTCGTAGAAGATGCCGTACCCTCCACGAAGCACCGTTTTGTCATCGATGCTGTAGGCAAAACCCAGCCGCGGTCCGATAGCTTTCGTGTAAATGTTCTGGGGACGCTTGCGTCCGTTCCGCCCTGTCCCGCTGCCAAAGTAGGTGTAAGCTCCGAGAATGCCTCCGGCGCCAGGGTTGGCGAGCGTCGGGTCAACCGCAGAGAAGCGGCTCTGCGCTTCGGTAGCTGGAATGTCCAAATCGTATCGCAGACCGTAGTTTAAATTTAAGCGGCTGGTGACTCTATACGTATCCTGGCCATAGAAATAGAAATCCTTGTACCGCACTCCGCTGAATCCCCCGTAGTTGAGAGTGGAGGAGTCGGAAAGACCAAAAAGCGAACTTGCGACCGGGTCCCCTCCGGTTCCGGCATTACTGGTCTGAGCGGAACTGAAATCGAATTCGCCCGACGCTGTGGTCAATCGTTTTACATTGAATTGCAGCATCCGCACGCCGCCGCCGAACTTATAAGCGTGCTTTCCTTTTACCCAACTCACGGAATCGTTAATCTGAAAAACGTTGTCGGCAAACTCCGAGTCGCCGCAGTTATTTACCTGGTAAGGGGACCCGTTCCACTTCATACAGGGGAAGGTGTTGTTTCTAACTCCGGTAAGCCCGATCTTCGCAGGGAACCCTTTGCCTAAACTGTTTGAGATCTCCCCCCTGAAACGGCGGCTAAATCCGAAAAGGAACTGATTAACTACCGTGGGACTGAATACATAGTTGTGCCCGAACCGCGCGTACCGGGTGTCCTGGGGCGTGTGCGAACCAAACATCGGACCAAGAGCTGAAGTGCCGCCGGTGTTTGTGTTGTCATAGTCAAAGCCAAACGAGACCCTCTGCTTGTCGGAAATGATCTGATCAATTTTGAGGTCCCAGAGATTTGCCCTAGTTTGCGAAAGAGAGCGGTCAATCACATTGTTTTCAAGACTTCCGTTCGTAGCCGGCAGCAGGGCAAAAACGTTTTTCATCACCGTGCTCTCGGTGTAATTGGGATCATTAGACAGCACGTTGCCCGGAATGGCATTGTGCGTTGTAGGGTCATAAAGCTGGTGGTTCAGGTTACTGCAGATTCCGCCGCTAAATCCTTCAGTGCAGAGGGCTGCGAAGTTGCCGCTGCGGAAATTCTCGTTTGGGAGACTGGTAGGATTGCTGCCGCCGGTCTGAAAGCGGAATCCCTCATAGTCGAAAAAGAAAAGTGTCTTGTTTCGCCCGTCATAAAGATGAGGCAGATACACGGGCCCACCCACGGTGAATCCAAAGTCGTTTTGCGTATCGATCGGCCGCTTGATGGTTTCGAGGTTATTGAACCAACTGTTAGCGTCCAACACGCGATTGCGCAGGAAGTCGTACGCTGACCCATGGAATGCATTGGTTCCTGACTTCATGGTGAGGTTGACGATGCCGTCTCCGGATTCGCCGAACTCGGGCGCGAAATTGCTCTGAAGCACTTTGAATTCCTGCACACCCTCCGTGGAAACGCCCTTGTTCCACTGCGTGTTAGGAGAGACCAGTGAAATGGAAACCCCGTCAACTAGAATGTCGGTACCACCTTCTTGACCGCCATTCACCTTGAAATCATCGGTCGAATTGCTTCCGGGGTCGTTACCAACGTTTCCGACGAAACCTGGAATCAGTGTGATGAACTGTACGGGGTTGCGAATCGTCCCGGAAACTTCCAACGGGAGGTTAGCCACCAAGCTGCTTGGCACGCTCGATCCAAGGTCTGAAGTTTCGGTCTCCAATTGGGAAGCATCGGCCGCAACCGTGACATTTTCTGAAGTCGAGCCGACTTGCAGTTGCACGTCCAGCCCGACGGTGCTATTCGTCCCCACCGTCACTCCCTCTCGGGTGTACTTCTTCATGTCTTTTGCTTCAACGGTGACGGCGTAGCGCCCAGGCGGGAGGTTCGGCAGTGAAAACAGGCCGGCGCTCGTGGTGGTTGCCGTGACCGTAAGCCCAGTGTCCATATTTCTGCCGGTTACGGTTGCTCCTGAGACCACCGCATTGGCGGCGTCGACCACCGTACCTTGAATGCTTCCGTTTGTCGTCTGTCCCGCAACCGAGACGACCAGAACTGCACTCAGCAGCGACGAAAAAGAAAGCAAACGCAAGAAATTTTTCACTCCGGCCTCCTCGGCAAATTTCTCCAAGCTTCCATATCCCATATACGGAAACCCATACGGAAAAATTAGCAACCCACGTTATGGTGCAGTAGTATAAAACCATTATCAGGACAAGTGGGAAAAGGGAGTAGCTTGTGAATTCATGGTGATTCACATGTCGATATCGCTTCAAGGCAGTAAATTTCCAACAATTTGGTTTGTCCGGGCAGTGTGGTAGGATTCGTGCGGTCGTTCCTGTCGTAGGGCACCACGTCGCTGTCCATGAGTACTTCCGCAACCCAATCCGCCGTTATTGAAAATCCCCTCAGCGACGAGCGCTGGCAACTCGTTCACCGAATCCTGGCCAGCCCACCATTTCAAAAAAGCGGACGGTTGCGCGACCTCCTTCAATACATCACAGCGCAGACGATTGCTGGCTACGCCCATGAATTAACTGAGCAGCATATAGGCGAGGCGGTGTTTGGCAAGCGTCCAGGATACAGTCCGCTCGACGACAGCTCAGTGCGGGTGCATGCCCGGCAGCTCCGTCTAAGACTCCACGAGTATTTTGACGGAGTAGGACGAGATGAACTCCTGATAGTTGAAATACCTAAGGGCTCGTATGCTCCGACGTTCAGGATCGCTAGGGTTGTTGAGGCTGCACCTGTGGCTACCCCGGTAGTCGCTTCGATCCAGCCTCGGGTCAATCGCACTCTTTTGCCCTGGGTCCTATGCGGGGTATTGACTGTCTTTTGCGTCCAGCTGAGTACTGCTCCCGGTTCACCCGCCCACGCCGCCGCTCCTCCGTGGCCATTTCCTCAAATTTTCGATACGCGGCACCAAACCGTCATTGTGGTCGCGGACGGTAACTACGGCATGTTCCGGATACTCACCGGCGAACGCGGTTCGCTCCCGCAATACTTACAGCGAGACTTCCCGCAGAGCGCTGCAGTACTCAAATTGGGAAAGGCCGGATCTCGCTTTGCTGACTATATTTCGAATTCGACGCTCACTTCATTTGCAGACGTGGCCAATGCTGTCTCCCTGGTGAAGATAGCCGGGCCGTTACAAAAGCAAGTTTCAGTGCGTTCCGCAAGAGATCTAAGAATCCGGGACTTGGACCACGAGAACTATATTTTCGTCGGAAGCCCTGCATCCAACCCGTGGGTATCACTTTTCCAAGACAAGCTTAATTTTCGTGAAAGTGAGTCGGCCGTCGGCAATAGCGCAAAAGCATTTGTGAATAAAAATCCCCTGCCCGGCGAGCAAGCGCAATACGAAGGCCTGCGCTGGACGGGAACGGAGGGCGATGATTACGCGACCATTGCTCTTCTTCCCAATATCACACAGGACGGCAGCGTTCTGATACTGCAAGGCCTTCAGCAGGAAGGCACCGAAGCCGCCGGCCGGTTTCTGGCTGACGCCGACAACCGGCATCAACTACAGCGCGCTCTCGGAATTCCCGTTTTAGACAGCGTTGCGGGGAATGTCTGGTTCGAAGCCCTGATTCGTTCGCGAACAGTTTCTGGCGCGCCAAATTCAAGCACCCTAGTTTCGGTCCGACGAATTCGTTGACGGGCGCTTAATTGCGCACTCTAACGTTCAATCGACACTGCTACGTAGTAAACTGTCGCTGCTTTGAGCAGAGATTCAAGTATTGTATGTCGGCGGCCACGTGTTTTTCCTTCACAGTTAAGTGCGGCCTTCAGGCTTTGGAGCCTTAGCGCCATTCTGGTCGGCGCGATCGTTGCCTTGGGGGTTGGAGCCGAAGGGCAGAGCGACGTGAGCGCGCTGCTTGGGCAGGCTCGTGTCGCGGAAAAAGCGGGAGACTACGCAAGCGCCGGTCGTCTGTATGAGCAGGCCTTGGCCACGGCTCCGGGGAATCTCGAGGTCCTGAAACGATTCGGAGTTCTCGAACAGACGGAACTCAAGTTCGATGACTCCATAGTGCACTTCCAGCAAGTGGTTGTGCGTGAGCCGCAGTATTCTGAAGTAAATTTTTTTCTGGGCATGTCCTATTTTGGAAAAAATGATTTTCTTCATGCTATCCAAAGCTTCGAACGGGAGCTGGCAAATTCCAAACCCAATCCCCGTTGCCGTTACTATCTCGCTCTCGCGCTAGAATCCTCTAACCGGATCGACGATGCTGTTTCGCAACTGAACCAATCTTTGGCTGAAAATCCCCAGGATGCAGACGCACTGTATCAGCTGGCACTGATCCACAAGAATGCATCTTTGCAAGCGATTGACCGCTTAAAAAATCTTGACCCTGATTCTTTTCAGTTACATGCATTGATGGGCGAGATCTACGCAGAGGAGGAACATTATGCCGAATCTGCCAAGGAATACCGGTCTGCGCTCGACAAGCGGCCTGGCGCCCAACGAATCCATTATTCGATAGGCGTTGCCTACTGGGCGGAGCATGATCTCGATGGCGCTGAGAAGGAGTTCACACTTGCGTTGAAAGAGAATTCCGATGATCCCATGACCAATTTATATCTTGGAGACATAGCGGTACAGGAGGGGCATTTTGCTGAGGCCCTCACGTACTTAGGCATCGCGCAGAAAGGCAAACTCGATGTGCCGCAGATCCATTTGTTGTTAGGTAAGTGCTATCGTGCGCAGAACGATCTGGAACGCGCAAAAGCCGAATTTGTTGCCGCCACCAAGGCCGACCCCACTGCAGCCGCTCCCCATTATTTGCTGGCCCAAGTTTACCGGGCGCAGCACAATGCTGAAGCGAGTGGCCGCGAACTCGCCGAGTATGAAAATCTTTCTAGATCGAACCCAGACGAAAAGCAGGAATCGCGCAGCGACTCGGTTCAAGACCCAAAGTAGGTTGCTTGATCGGCAAACCAAATCAGTTTCTCACGATGGTCGGTCGTAATGTCGTCCTGCTGGCTTTCTCAGCGTTTGCCGTTACGCTCTCTTCACAGCAATCCGCTCCCGCGGCACAGCAAACCACAGGGGTTCAGCCCAAGTTCTCCGAGGTGACCTCAGCGCTGGGTTTGCATTTTCACTACATCGCTTCTCACACTTCCAGGAAGTACTTGATCGAAACTATGGGTTCAGGAGTTGCTTTGTTTGACTACGACAATGACGGACGCCTGGATCTTTTTGTCGTGAACGGCGCGCCCTTGAGCGACCCAACGCCTAAAGGGACAATCCCACAAAAAACCCGGCTCGAGCATTGGAACCGCCTCTATCATCAGAAGTCGGATGGCACTTTCGAAGACGTAACCGACAAAGCTGACCTTCAAGGCGTCGGCTACGGAATGGGCGTTGCAGTCGGCGACTATGACAATGATGGTTACGAAGATTTGTATGTAACCGGCTATGGAGGTAACAAGCTTTACCACAATAATGGGGATGGGACCTTTACTGATGTCACGGAAAAGGCAGGCGTGGGCGCTAGTGGTTGGTCTACCAGCGCAGCTTGGGTTGATCTGGATAACGACGGTCTGCTGGATCTGGTAGTACTCCGATATATGCAGTGGGATTTCGACGACATTTGGTGCGGCGAACGGAGGGAAGGATTCCGAGCTTATTGCACGCCCGATGTATTCCGTTCCATCAGTCCGCTGGTCTACCACAACGATGGCAACGGTCGCTTTACCGAGGTGTCAGAGAAGATAGGCCTCGGCAAACCAGGCAAAGGACTGGGGATCGCACTCGCGGACTACGACCAGGATGGCCATATTGATCTTTTTGTTGCTAACGATTCCATGCCAGAGTTTCTTTATCACAATAAGGGCGATGGGACCTTCGAGGAGGTTGGCCTTGCCTCGGGCGTCGCGGTTGACGGAGAGGGACACGCCTATGCAGGAATGGGAGTGGCCTTCACCGATTACAACAACGACGGGCTTCCCGACCTGATCGTTACTGACCTGGCCTCGCAAATGTATGCGGTGTACCGAAACAATGGCGACGGCACATTCACTTACGATACTTACCCCTCCGGCATCGGTCGCATATCGATGACCCACTCAGGGTGGGGTGCGCAGCTTCTGGACTATGACAACGACGGTTGGAAGGACCTTCTCATCGCTCAGGGGCACGATCTGGATACGATCGAGTTGACCTTTCCCAATCTTCGATATCGCGAACCCATGTTGCTGGCAAGGAACACTAGCAAGAATTTTGTGGATGTCTCAGAAGAAGCTGGAGCTGTATTTCAGCAGCCATGGGTCAGTCGCGGCTTGGCGATAGGAGATGTCGACAACGACGGACGGGTAGACGCAATTGTGACCACGAATGATGGCCCTCTCCATGTGTTGCACAACGAAACCCCTACACCGAACCATTGGCTGACACTTCGACTTGTAGGACACAAAAGCAATCGCGACGCAATCGGGGCGGTAGTGAAGGTTTTGACCGCGCAAGGTGCACAATTCGCGACCGTAACAACCAGTGGCAGTTACTTGTCGTCGAGCGACAAGCGAGTACATTTCGGTCTCGGTCTGGACGCAGCTGCTAAAACAATTGAGATCCATTGGCCGAGCGGCATCCGGCAGACTCTCCAGAATGTGCCTGCGAACCAGGTTCTTGAAGTAGATGAAATCTCAACGACAGATGCCGTGCGGACCCGGCGCTAGTGAACGGCTGCCGAGGACTTCTTTGAGTCTGGGATAACCGCTCTCCCGGAGCCTTCCTTCAAGGTGTGGATCACATCGACAGGCATATCCTCGAAGCGCTCCACGAGTCCGCTCGGCCAGCGTATTTCTACGGAGTCCATTTTAGTGGCAGAGCCGAGACCGAAGTGCACCCGAAGATCATTTTGCGAAATGTAACTGGAACCGCTGCGCACTTCATCCAGCATCTTTCGCTTGCCAGCAGTAATCGTAATCTTTGCGCCGATCCCGTCACGATTGGAACGCGTTCCGAGTGTCTTCAAACCAATCCAATGATTCTTGGACGTCAGAGAATTCACAAGCAGACTTGGCTTAGCGTTCATGTTGTTGATGAGAACAGAAACTCGCCCGTCATTCCAGAAATCACCAACTGCCAGGCCACGCGATGAAGATGCAGCGTTGATGTCCGGCCCTGCAGCGGCGGATACATCGGTGAATGTACCGTTGCCGTTGTTATGGTAAAGAATTCGTGGTTCCTGGTATTCGGTGCCCAGGTGAAATTTCTCCACTTCAGGATAAACATGGCCATTCGCAAGGATGAGATCTGGCCAGCCATCATTGTCAAAATCAAAAAACATCGTACCCCACCCCAAATATTGCGTGCGTAGACCTAGCCCTGCAGCAAAGGTCACATCGGAAAAAACTCCTCCACCCTCGTTACGGTACAAAGTGGGCGTATCGTCGGAGAAATTGGTCTTGAACAGATCCAAGCGGCCATCGCCATCAAAGTCCGCAACAGTAATTCCCATTCCGGCCTGCTCCCGCCCGTCCTCGTTAAATGCAGCACCAGCGGAGACCGCGACGTCGGTGAAGGTCCCGTCGCCATTGTTGTGGTAGAGAATGCTCGGAGCACTATCACAGGCTATGTAGATATCCGGCCAACCGTCGTCGTCGAAGTCCAGTGTGGCCACGCCGAGCCCGTAATGCCCTTCAGTACGGTCGATGTGGGCTTCCGTAGTCACATCCGTAAAAGTTCCATCGCCGCGATTCCGATAGAGAATATTTTTTGCTCTGCGCAGCCCCCGCGGTCCGCACATCACTGGTACGCCTTTCCACACGCATGAAGCCCGTTCTCCAGGCTTAGCCGCCGTCGACAAATCAAAGTCAACGTAGTTTGCCACCACCAGGTCGAGATATCCGTCACGGTTGTAATCCACGAAAGCACAGCCCGTTCCCCATGCTTTGCCGGACCCCGCCACGCCGGCCTTCTCCGCTACTTCTTGAAATACGCCTCCATCATTGCGATAGAGACGATTCTTGCCGTAGTAGGTGATGTAGATATCTTCCCAGCCATCGTTATCGTAGTCACCGACGCACACGCCTTGCCCCCATCCAGTTGCGACGAGACCAGCTTTCACGGTTACATCTGTAAACGTTCCGTCGCGGTTATTGCGGTATAGGTGGTTAGTCGGAGCATTCGGGCCCGTGGCGCCTTCCAGCGTGGTGCCATTCACAATGAAAATATCTGGCCAGCCGTCATTGTCGTAATCAAATACCGCAACACCGGGGCCGGTTGTTTCAATGATGTAAGTCTTGGTATCCATCCCGCCGAAAACATTCGTCATCGTAAGCCCGGCCTTTGCGGCGATATCTTCGAAGTGTGCGACGGGCGCGGAATCTTTTGCGCGAGAAAGGTTGTCGACCGCCTGCCCAGTGGCGGCGTTACTTCCTAAAATCAACATGCAGGCAAGAACAAGAAGCGCGCGTGCGGCAGACTTGCACCGAGGGAAGCCGAAGATGGGAAGAGGTTTCATGGGGCAGAGCTAAAAAAGACGCAGCTTGTTAGGAACGCGGGGGATCCTAAGTCTTGCTCCTCACACTAGCTTGAAACTCGCCGACCCGCAAGCGCAAGGTCGTGGGAGTCTGATGGTTAATGCCCGGCTTCATGCGGAGTCTGCCACTCCGGCAGCAAGAAGTCTCCTAGTAGGTCTCGCTCCGCTGAAGGCAGCGTTTCTACGGTGTGTTCTGCATAACGTGATGCAGTTTGCACGTCTCCCGCCCGCCGATACGCCTGGCTAAGTAATCGCTCGGCCTGCACATTGCCTGGACTGAGTCGCAGGCTTTCCTGAAGTTGAGCCGTCGCGTCACTCACTCGACCAATCGCCAGCTCGGTCTTTCCCAAAGCTAAATGAGCCTCGGAGCTGCTGGGATTCAATCGAATCGCATCCTGTAATGCAGAAACTGCTTCTGCAGGTCGAGCGGCACGATCCAAGGCCAAGCCTTGAAAATAGCTGATAAGAAAATTTGGTCCAATCTTCTCGTTGGCGGCCGCAAGTTCCGACGCCGCCTCTTCTGCGCGTCCGGTCCGCAGCAGTACCTGCGCCAGACCCACGTAACTCGTGGGAAGTGGGTCACCCGCATTGGCAAGCTGGCGAAAGACAGCTTCGGCTTCGGAGTAACGATCGGTAGCTAAATAGGCTGCTCCCAAGCGCAAGTGTAAGGCATAAGACTTCGGGATTGATTCAAGTCCCTCGCGAGATGCGGAAATTGCATCAGCGTAATGATTCAATTCCATCAGCTCACGCGTCAGATTGAGCCAATGCTCTTCTCGTGTAGGATCGAGCTTCGCAGCCTGGCGGAATGCCTCTATCGCGCTTTCTTCCTGATTGAGATGCGCATCGGAAATTCCAATTAACGACCACACGGATGCGATTTCAGCTCGCGATGCGCCGTCAAACTGGGGAACTTTCAGGAAAACACGGGCCCGATCTGCGGCTGTTCCATACTTTCCAGTCAGAAGGTATGCCAAAGCCAGATCAAATTGCGCCCACCTCCGGCACGTGGGATCTTGACGCTCGCTCGGTCTGTGTAGGAGGTTTATTGCAGCGTCATTCTCATTTACAGAAAGCAGCAACTGGACAACACTTACGACTTCGCCGTCCTTGAGCGACATAGTCGAGAGGCGATTGGTGACTTTGCGGGCCTCCTCCCTTTGCCCGAGAGCGCGGTAACCATTTGCCACTTCGATCAAGAATTCCACGTCCGCCGGCCAAGGTACTCCCGACTGGTCCAGCTCCTGAAACGCACTCTCATAAAGCTTGGAATCGAGCTGCACTCGACCGAGATAGTAATGGGCAAAGGAGTCGTCCGGAGCAATGTCCAAAGCCCGCGTGAGGTGCGCGCGCGCGTCTTCTAGATCGTGTTTGGTCCACTCTAGAAATCCCAGGTTCTTGTATGCATCCTCCAAGGTCGGATCAATGCGGACCGCCTCTCGGTATTCGCGCGCCGCCTCGGCGTCCAGTCCAAGCCGCGCCAGCACGATCCCGCGGAAGTTCCGAACCCGCGCGTCGGAGGGGTGCTCACGTTCCGCAACCGTAAGACGGTCAAGCGCTATGTCGAGATGATTCTGACTAAGTGCAGCTAAACCCTGTTGCAGCGCATCATCCTGAGCGGCCCAGAGCGAGGGCCAAGGTACCCAATAATTAGCCAAACAGATGGCCGTAGCAAAAAAGAATACTTGGCCTGTGATGCTGAGCAACACGAGCGCTTGAGACCCAAGTTTTCCCTCAATGCGCCGGCTGCCACAGAAAGCTGTACGTAGTTTCCATCTATCCATCTTCAGGTCTCAACTCAACACAATTCTTCTGCTATTTACGATTTGATCTGTTGCCGCAATTAAACAAATTAACGCTAGGGATGGAGGGAAACCCCTTCAATCTCATTGAGCCGCTCAGTCTGCTTCTCGAGTTTAGTGTGCGATTCCCGGTTCAGCGACGTGGAGATTGCGAATTCGCGCGCCGCATCTTCTTTGTCTCCGCGTGTTTGATACACTCGGGCCAATTTGTAGTGGACCGAGCCGTCGTGGTCCCCGGGTATTGCAATTTTGAATTCGTTCTCGGCCTTGTCGTAGTCGCGGAGGTCGGCATAGCCTGTGCCCAAATCACGATGAATATCCGGATCTCCAGGGTCCGCTGCCAGCGCACGATTCAAATACTCCAAAGCTCGCTCCGGCTGGTGATCGAGTAGATAGGTGTCTCCGAGATCGTGAAGTGCTCCCGCATGACGCGGATTTATTGCGAGCTCCGCCTCGAATTCTGTGCGAGCTTCAGCCGTCTTGAGATCTTTCCAGAGCAGATGACCGAGGCTGTAGTGCAGGTTCGGCACAGAAGGCTTCATCGCAACTGCTGCACGGTACTCATCAATAGCTTTCCCATCGTTTCCCTTGGCGGCCTCAAGATCACCCGTTAGTTGATGCACACGATAAGAATTCGGGTCTGCCTGATACAGGCGAAGATATGCCGCAGTTGCCAACTTCTCGAAGCAGCGGGCACGCCAATAAAATGCCGGAGGGGAATGCTGGTCCGATAACCCGCTAAGCGCCTTCAGAGAGCTTTCGTAATCTCCTAATTCGAATAGTGCATGAGCAATCTGGATACGAAGTTTGCTTGATGACCTGGGATTCAAAACCCGGAGCAAGCAATGCGAAACGCTGGAGAACTGGCCTTGGTTTAACGCCTCACGCACCTTCGTTTCTACGCAGGTGTTTCGAGAGGCAGCTGACGAGTTCGTTGCCACAGTATGCGAAAGTTCCGCACCTCCCAGCATCGGATAGCCGCTCTGTACAGCAAGAAAGGAGAGGGCCAAACGCCCCGCGGCATCATCATGGGCTCGAAGCTGGCGAGCAAGGGCCTGCACCCGCTCGCGCGATGTGTCGGGAAGCTGCTCAAAAGCGGCGTCGCCGAATCCGGTTTCGCGTATGCCTAACACCCGCTCGGCTCGCGGTCCGTCCATAGCAGCTGCCGTTGCCCAATCTTCCAGCGCACCACCAACATCGCCTTGAATCAGTCTCACCTCACCGCGCCGGACAATTGCCCGCAAGCTGTTGGGAGCGACTCGCAACTCCTGGTCGAATTGTTGAGCTGCCTGATCGAGTCTCCCCGCTCGCAGAAAAACCTCTCCCAATCCCACGTGAAGCCGGGGCCGGGGAGGTGAATTCGCCAAAGCATTTTGGAAACGAATAACCGCGAAAGACCACTGGCTGGACGACGAATAGCTCTCTGCCAGCAACTCTTCGGACCAAGAAGAGCCAGGGGCGGCTTTTTCCAGGCTGACAACCTCCGCCTTACCTAGCCGCTCGTAAGCGTGTCCGAGCAAGTAAAGAATATCTACGGCCTGAGGTTGAAAGCTGAGGGCGTGTTTGAGAGTCGCGACTTCTGCCTGAGTGTCAGCGGAGATTTCCTGTGCGGTTGCGAGCCACAACCAAATATCAGGGCGTTTAGGTTCCTGCCGTGCTGCGGCCTTCAGATAGGGTATTGCTTTATTCCCCTCGCCGAGCTTGCAATAGTTGACACCAAGAAAAAAGTTAGCGCCAGCCAATGTCGGCTTGATTTTCAGCGCCCGCCGAAACTCCGCCATCGCTTCCGGGGTCCGATTCTGAAGCTGGTATATCAATCCCATATTCATGTGGACCTCGGCGAAGTCAGGCGCTTCGACGAGCACGGCCTGGTATTCACGCTGTGCAGCGGCGTAATCACCGCGTTCCTTGGCCTGTTGTGCAGCGGCGAAGTGGGCTTGAAGTGTCTCACTCGGGGAACTCCGCTTGGTCGAGGCTTGTTTACCCGATTGGGACCAACAAAAGGTGAACAACATAAGAACCGCAAATAGGGTTCGACACCCAGAAAGTCTGCTCGGTTGACTTGAGAATGAATTCATCCGCTGCGCCACAAGGGCCATAATAACTGCTCGCCGGGTTTCGGAAAATCCGTCTGGTCTTCCGCAACGCCAATGTTCACGCTAATCCAAGTGGGAGACCAGGCCATGGCGGACCGCTGTGCGTACGTGCCGCTCATAGGTTTGTTCGTGATGGTGGTTTGGGGCGCCACAGACCTTTTCGATGCCTGGCATCTCGGCAGCATGCCCCGCCTTGTATCTGCTTTCGCTAGGCTGGGAATAATTTCCTTCGCAACCTTTCAACAGATTGGATATTGGAGGGACAGCGTTACCCCTCTGGTCTCACGCCCTGCAGGTCACGAACGGAAACTTGCAGGTGGAAAAACAACTTGCCAATGCCATGGTCCGCCAGGGCACTACCGAAGAAGCCATGCCGCACCTGCTGCACATTGCCAGCTTGGATCCAGACGATATTCCCGCCATCGTAAACATTGGGGCATACTATGCGGCCCAGGGCCGTGTTGACGACGCAACCCAGGAGTTCGAGACTGTCGTCCGACTCACCGACCACAGCGAATTGAGCACCACAGACCGACGGTACCGATCTTCGGCTCTGCTCAATCTCGGCTTCGCCTACACACAATCTACAGATTACCCCAAGGCTCTAGTGAGTTTTAAAAGGGCAAACCAGTTCGAACCCGCAATGGTGGACCAAACCATTGAGACGGTTGAGCATTCGCTTGCGGGAACGCCCTCGGAGAGCAGTTATCTGAAGCTTTCTCTCCTGCTCCGAGCTAAAGGAAAGGATAGCGATGCCTCGTCAATATTGGAAAGCGCGATCCAGGCGAACCCGGAATATCTACGCACGCGAGAGTTGCTGAGCTATTTGAACGCCATCCAAAAGTGAACCTGCAGCGATTCAACTTCCGACAACGAGCCGGACCGAAATCGCAGCTCTAGGCAGGCCGGCTTCGACAATCATGTGGTTGCTCAATAACTTAAATTCCAGCGGAAGGTTTAGGAGATATTACATCGGGCTGCCCGGAGGTCTTGATGGGGCGATTGGCCTACCTGGATGGCAAGTTCTCCTTTTGTACCGGCGGAAAAGAGACCCGATTACCTGAAGCCTGAATACTTGAAAAAGGTTGCCACGCTCGAGCCGGTTGAATGGTTGCCGAAAGTCCAAGCCAAAAATGTCCGGCTGCAGATGCCACTTCGAGCCCAACACGCCCAAACCCTCAAAAGAAAAACTGCGTGCGGCCGTTCCTCCAAGCACAGTCGTCGTGGTTTACAAAACTTTGAAAGAGTACCAGTCAGCTATAAACGGCAACAAGGAAATGGACTGGATGCACAACGAGCTGCGGGCCTTGCCGAATTTGCCGACCGCAAACAACGTAGCGTTGGAAATAAGGTAGCGGCAAACCGATTTTGCCGCATGCAGTTTGACTTATGCGGAAGTGCACAATACGATCGCGCGAACAGGGCGGTGCAGAGCTGTCACCTATTGAGCCGGGCTAGCGCGACAAACAACTACCCGGCGGCCATTGCCTTTAACCAACGGTGTTTGTCTCATCAACGGTTAGTTGTGGGATTGCGGAGGTCACTGAGGTCGTGATTCACCGGCCAATTTGAGACACCTCTCGGTTGGTTAGAGTGCACGCAGTGTTTCAACCAGCAGACAGGTCTTATCCGAAATAATTCCATCAATTCCGCTGTTCGCTAGGCGAACCATCGACGCTTTATTGTTGATGGTCCAAGCGAACACAGCCTTGCCCGCGTTTTGAGCGTCTCGAAGCAATTCCGGAGTAATAAGACGCTCATTCGCGATCACATACTGGATCGGCAGATCCCGCCAGATGCTGAGTTGCTTACGCGTTTCGCAGATAATTCCCAGAGGCACAGATTGATTGCGTGACCTAAGGTCGATCAACACATCTGGGAGAAATGACGACACCACGTAGCCTCGCTCTGGCGGATTGTGCGAGATGGCAGTCAGCACCTGTGACTCGATACCTGGCACTTTTAATTCGATATCGAGGAAAGCGCGACTGGCATAACGTTCAAGCACGTCTTCGAGCAGCGGCAGGGATCGAAGCCGGGCTGCAATCGCCTTTGCAATCGTAATGCTGGCGAACCTGTGGCCGTGGCAGATCACTGCAGTATCGTCGGCAGTCAGCCGCACATCGAATTCAAAACCGTCACAGCCGTGCTGGAGGGCCAAGTCGAAGGCCGCAAGCGTGTTCTCTCGGACGGAAAAAGAGCGCGAGCGCAGGCCCCGATGTCCGAGCAGAAGAGGCGGTTTCATCGCGCTTCATTGTACTTGTGAGGTGAGATGTGCGGCGAAGAATGGGCACTGCGGAGTCAGGCATGAGCGGATCGCTAGCAGAGAGCTCGACTCAGAACCCGAGCTGTAGCCGGGCCGCTTCGGACATTCGGCTCATGTCCCAGGGAGGATCGAAGACTACTTCGACATTGACGGCCTTCACCGACGGAAGACCTGAAATTCTGCTTTCAACATCGGCTTTGAGCACATTACCCATGCCGCACCCGGGCGCAGTCATCGACATTTGAATGTCGATTTTTCGTGAGTCCTGATCCAGCGGTTCGATCTTGCAGGAGTAGATCAACCCTAGATCGACGATATTGACGGGAATCTCGGGATCATAAACCGTTTTCAATATGTCCCATACCATCTGCTCATTGAACTCGGCTGCCTCGTGCGGGACAGCCGTTTTTTCTGTAGCAGGCTGTAGACCGATGGCATCTGCGTCTTTCCCCTCGATGCGATACATCTGGCCGTAGTCAGTCCAGACGGTGTAGCTATCGCCGCGCGATTGCATGATGCGAACGGAGGTGCCTTCGGCCAGCGTGCTGACGATACCGCTGGGAATCTCGATGACCTCGCAAGTGCGACTCAGATTGGCGTGACTGCCGGAACTCATTGCTTTACTCCGTGGACACTTTTTCTTGCTTACCTTCGAGCGCAGCCTGAAGCGTGTGCCAGGCCAGGGTTGCACACTTCACGCGAACCGGAAATTCGGAAACACCGGAGAAGACGGCGAGTTTTCCAAGGTCGTTTCTGTCGCCATTAGCTTCGCCCGTGGTCACAAGTTTGTGGAACGTATCGAATAATTTCTTTGCCTCAGCCTTGCTCTTCCCTTTTACGGCCTGCGTCATCATGGAAGCCGAAGCTTTCGAGATTGCGCAACCGGAGCCTTGGAAGCCGATGTCTTGAATAGCGTCGCCATCAACGGTCACGTAAACCGTGAAATGATCTCCGCACAAAGGGTTGAACCCTTCCGCTTTCTGGTTGGCCTGAGCAATCGTGTGAAAATTGCGCGGAGCCTTGCTGTGCTCCAGAATCACTTCCTGATATAGATCGCGGAGGTCAGGCATCAGGCAAAGACCTCTTGTACTTTGAGAATGCCGTTCGCCAGCGCATCCACTTCTTCTTTGGTGTTGTAGAAAGCAAACGACGCACGCGCGGTGGCCGGGATTCCAAATCGATCCATAATCGGCTGCGCGCAGTGATGGCCGGTGCGGATGGCGACACCTTCCTGGTCGAGTATGGTTCCGACGTCGTGCGGATGAATGCCCTCAATCACGAATGAGAGCACGCCAGCTTTTTCTTTTGCCGTTCCAATCAAGCGCACGCCCGGAATCGCGGAAACTTTTCTGGTCGCGTGCTCGAGCAGTTCATGCTCGTACGCCGCGATTTTGCTCATTCCGATCGCGTTCAAATACTCGATCGCCGCCCCCATCGCGATCGCTCCCGCAATATTGGGCGTCCCTGCTTCAAATTTAAACGGCAACTTGTTGTAAGTGGTCTTCTCAAATGTGACTGAGCTGATCATCTCTCCGCCACCCTGATACGGAGGCATAGCTTCGAGCAAAGAAGCTTTGCCATAGAGCACGCCCATACCCGTCGGACCAAACATCTTGTGGCTGGAGAAGGCATAAAAGTCGCAATCGAGCGTTTGCACGTCAACCTTCATGTGCGGAACGGCCTGGGCCCCATCGACCAGCACGGGAATATTTTTCTGATGCGCCAGCTGGATAATCTGCCGAAGCGGATTCACGGTTCCCAGCGCATTCGACACATGCGCAACCGCCACAATCTTCGTGCGTGACGTTAGCAGCTTCGCGAATTCCTCAAGCAGAAGCTCGCCATCATCATTGATGGGAGCGACCCGCAGCTTCGCGCCTTTTTCTTCACACAGGAGTTGCCACGGGACGATATTTGAGTGGTGCTCCATGGCCGTGATGAGCACTTCATCTCCGGCACCGACATGAACACGCCCGTAAGTCTGCGCCACCAGATTGATGGCCTCGGTGGTGCCTCGAACGAAAACTATCTCTTTCGCATCGGCTGCATTGATGAATTGCTGAACTGTCTGCCGCGCGCGCTCGTGCTCCGCCGTCGCAAGCTCAGAAAGAAAATGGACGCCGCGATGGATATTGGCATTCTCCAGCTCGTAATAGCGGGACAGGGCATCAATAACTACGCGCGGCTTCTGCGAAGTGGCGGCATTATCTAGATAAACCAGCTTCTTTCCGCGAACATCACGGGCCAGGATAGGAAAGTCACGGCGTATTTTCTCGACATCAAAACCAGTCGCAAACGCGCGCGCGCTGGATCCAGTCGACGGTAGTTTTGCAGCGGTCGTCACCCGATCTCCTCCAAGTTCCTGCCGGCATCCACACCGACTGTGGCACCTGGCAATCGTGTCACTGAATTTGCGATCTGCAACAGATGCACGTGAATCAGTTTTTCCACGTGTTCGCGCGCGCCGCCCTCGGCCATGCGATCCAGACACTCGTTTGCAAAAGCCAAAAGCAAAAGTTTGCGTGCGGCGATCTCATCAATTCCGCGAGAGCGCAGATAAAATAGCGCGTTCTCTTCAATCTGCCCGATGGTCGCGCCGTGCGTGCACTTCACATCATCGGCGTAGATTTCGAGTTGCGG
Source organism: Acidobacteriaceae bacterium (assembly GCA_025462735.1). Classification (GTDB taxonomy): domain Bacteria; phylum Acidobacteriota; class Terriglobia; order Terriglobales; family Acidobacteriaceae; genus Gp1-AA145. The sequence continues at coordinate 124,590 of JAOAPC010000010.1, forward strand.
CTTGGTGTCGATTCGAGCATCGTCGGAAAGCAACAGATTACGATTGGTCTGCTTGGCGTCGGTCTTCTGCGCGTCCTTGTGAACAATGATGCGGCCGTGAAACACGCCATGCGCATGGTCATCCAGAATTCCGTTGTAGAATTGCCGGCTGGCGCAGTGCGGGCTGGCGTGCTCGACCAACATGTAGTTGTCGAGATGCTGCCGGCCGTTGCCAATAAACAGGCCGTTGATCAGGCACTCTCCCCCTTCGCCGGCCAGAACCGGGTGCACGTTGTTTCGCACCAGGCCTCCGCCGAAAAGCACCGAGTGTGATGACACATTCGCGCTTCTTCCCTGCTGGATTCGCAAAGTGGAGATGTTGAAAGCTTGGCGATGCTCACGCTCGACCATGTAGTGCGAGACCACCGCGTTTTCCCCGGCTACCAACTCTGTGGCGGTGTTGGAGAAAGCGGGAGTCTCTCCGATAGAAACGTAGTCTTCCACGATCGTGGCCTGGGCTTCGTCACCAACCACAATCAGATTTCGTGGGTGGGTCATGACCGGTTTGTCACTTGTGGTCGAAATGAACAGCAGATAAATGGGATCGGTGAGGACGACACCTCTGCGGACGTGAACATAAGCTCCATCTTCCGCAAAAGCTGTATTCAACGCAGAAAAAACATCTCGCTGGATATTCAGATAGCGCCCAAGATGCGATTCCACGTCACTCGAGTTGGCACTGAGTTCCTCGCCCAAGGAGTTGACGCTTACGCCTGCCGGTAACTGACCAATTGACGAAAGCTCCCGGGCAAATCGCCCATTTACGAAGATCAGGTGACAGCCAGGGCCGTCGACTCCGAATTGTTCCACTTCACGTTTAGAAACTTTGGCATCGCGCGCCAGTTCAAAAGGCGTCTTCGCGATCGCAGAGACGTTGGTGAAGCGCCAGTCTTCGTCGTGCGTGGTAGGAAAGCCGACCTCGCAGAATCGCGCAAATGCACTCTCACGCAACTCACGCAGCCAGGGCAGATCGCGCCCAGCAGCACGCTTCTGAAATTCGGTGAAGCTCTCTAAGTAAGTGCCGAGTTGTTCGGTTGCAGCAATCACGTCTTCTTTTTCCTTTTAAGCGGGAACAGCGTAGCCTGTTTCTTCAAGCTCTAGCGCCAGTTCAGGCCCGCCGGAACGCACAATCCGGCCATTCACCAGCACGTGAACAAAATCCGGAACAATGTAGTTCAACAAGCGCTGATAATGCGTAACCACGATCATCGCCCGCTCTGGGCCGCGCAATGTATTCACCCCTTTGGCAACGATTCTGAGCGCGTCAATATCCAGACCTGAGTCAGTCTCATCGAGGACCGCCAGTTTTGGTTCGAGCAGCGCCATTTGCAGGATCTCGTTGCGCTTCTTTTCGCCACCGGAAAAGCCTTCGTTCACCGAACGGTTCAGCAGCTTCTCGTCCATTTCCAGCAGCTTCAGTTTTTCGCGGAAGAGCGGGAGGAAATCCATTGCATCCATTTCGTCCAGCCCGTGATACTTGCGGATCGCGTTGAGCGCCGAGCGCATGAAATATGCGTTGCCGATTCCGGGAATTTCCACGGGATACTGAAAGGCTAAAAAGACGCCTTCGCAGGCTGCGTCTTCTGCTTTCATCGCCAGGAGATCTTTGCCGTTGTAGAGAATCTCGCCGGCAGTGACTTCGTATGCCTCACGTCGCGCGAGCACTTGCGCGAGCGTGCTCTTTCCCGAGCCGTTCGGGCCCATGATCGAGTGCACCTCGCCCGCATTTACGGCGAGGTCAATTCCCTTTAGGATCTCGTGGTTGTCAACGCTGACGTGCAGATTCTTGATTTCCAGTAGGCTCATTCGTATTCCTTAATTCCTCAGTGGATCTACGAGCGTCATCTCCCGTAGACAATTGAACTTGATGACTACAGGCGAAACGCCGGGTGCCCTACCCTTCTCGCGTTCTTTGCGAGAGGTGGGTCTCGCAAAACTTATCCGACACTGCCTTCCAAACTGACGCTCAGCAGCTTCTGCGCTTCGACCGCGAACTCCATTGGCAACTCGCGAAACACGCGCTTGCAAAAACCGTTCACGATCATGGAGACCGCGTCTTCAGCTTTTAGCCCGCGCTGCCGGAGATAAAACATCTGGTCTTCGCCGATCTTGGAAGTCGAGGCCTCGTGCTCCATGCGCGCGCTGGAATTTCTCACCTCTATATATGGGAAGGTGTGCGCGCCACACTTATCGCCAATCAGCAGCGAGTCGCACTGGGTGTAATTCCGCGCTCCCGTCGCGCCTTTGAGTATCTTTACCTGGCCGCGATAGGTGTTCTGCCCGTGACCCGCGGAGATACCCTTGGCCACGATTGTGCTGCGCGTGTTCTTTCCGATGTGAATCATCTTCGTGCCGGTGTCGGCCTGCTGATAATTATTGGTCAGCGCAACCGAGTAGAATTCGCCCACAGAGTTATCGCCCTGCAGAATGCAGCTGGGATATTTCCAGGTGATCGCCGATCCAGTCTCAACCTGAGTCCACGAAATCTTCGAATTCACCCCCGCGCACTTGCCGCGCTTGGTGACGAAGTTATAGATTCCGCCCTTGCCTTGCTTGTCTCCGGGATACCAATTCTGGACGGTCGAGTACTTGATCTGCGAGTTGTCCAGCGCAACCAGCTCGACCACCGCGGCGTGCAACTGGTTCTCATCGCGAATCGGAGCAGTACAACCTTCGAGGTAGCTGACGGAAGCGCCTTCGTCGGCAACGATCAGCGTACGCTCGAACTGTCCGGTTTCGGCCGCGTTGATACGGAAGTAGGTCGAGAGCTCCATAGGACAGCGAACTCCCTTGGGCACATATACAAATGACCCGTCGCTGAAGACCGCCGCATTCAGCGCCGCAAAGAAGTTGTCGGTATACGGAACCACCGAACCCAAATACTTCTTAACGAGCTCGGGATGATTGCGAACTGCCTCCGAGAACGAACAGAAAATAATTCCCAGTTCCGCCAGTTTTCCTTTGAACGTAGTCGCGACCGAGACGCTATCAAACACTGCATCGACAGCGACTCCCGCGAGCATCTTCTGTTCCTGCAACGGAATTCCCAGCTTTTCATACGTGCGCAGAATTTCCGGATCGAGTTGGTCTAGGCTTTCCAGACGCGGCTTCTGCTTGGGCGCCGAGTAGTACACCATGTTCTGATAGTCGATTGCCGGGTACATCACGTTTGCCCACTTCGGCTCGGCCTGCGACTTCTCGAGCGCAGCCCAATGCCGGTAAGCCCTGAGCCGCCACTCCAGCATGAATTCCGGTTCCTGCTTCTTGGTCGAAATCAGGCGAATGACGTCTTCGTCCAGGCCCTTGGGGATCCGTTCTTCTTCAATGTCGGTGATGAAGCCCCATTTGTATTCCTGTTGGGCCAGATCTCGAATTGTGTCGAGGTTCGTGCTCATTGCGTGCTCCCTGAGATTCGGCTGATGCCGGGGACCAGGTTCCCCCGCTCATCTCGAATAGCTATCAATTGCAAAGGATGAATCAGGTCCGCCAGCGTGAGTTTCTCCAGCGCACCTCGTACCACTTGGCTGATCATCTGCTGATTTCTTTTGATGGGACAGGATGGCTCTAAGTCGCACAATCCGGAAATATCTGTCGTGCATTCCGTCAAACCAATCGGCCCTTCAAACGCAGAGATGATTTCAGCCACTGAAATGTCGCGTGCATCGCGCGCCAGTGTATATCCGCCCTTAATGCCGCGATGCGATACCAAAAATCCGCTTTGCAGCAGGACCTTCAAAAGCTTGCTGACCGTCGGCAAGGGCAGCTTGGATTGCGCTGCCAAGTCGCGAGCCGTGCGGAGCCCCTGCTCGTCACCCTTTGCGACGTAGCTCATTAAGACCAGCCCGTAATCGGTTAATTTTCCAAGCCTGATCATGCTGAAAGCACTCTAAAACGCCCTCTACTCTGGATATAGTACTAAATCAGTACAGTTTGATTATAAAGTTCCCTGGGGGTGCCCGCAAGGGCAAATCAAGAAATCACCGGATCGGAAAGAGGGAAAAAGACGAACCTAAATGGTTGCAGGTTGCAAAGTTACGCACATTCGCTTCGCCGTCGAACCCGAATAGACCAGACCGGCACCCGCCTGTATTCCTAAGTAGCTCAATGAATTCCGAACCAACTCCCCAGTTTGGAACTATTGGCAGACTGCTTGCATCTGTTGTGGTAAGAGCATGATAGGGGCGTGGTCCATGCCGCACACCCAGATACGCGGCTGGCTTTTCGCGAACGGTCTCGGCAGAAGCCTCCTCAGCAAGACATGGCTGCCGATCCTTGTTTCTGTGTTTTGCTCCATCCTTAGCGGTGTCGCGCATTCCGCCGATAGTGCCCAGCCGGGTGCGCCCGCAGCCACGTCCGATCCTGCCATCGTTATCGGCTTTGTCGGTGGTCACGTGCACCATGACGATCTTCGCCACGCGGAAGTGCAGCTGGCAAAGAAACTCGGTGCCGAATACGGCAGTCGCGCGCATGTGGGAATTTACGAAAATCGACGCCGGCAAGATGCTCATCTGTCAGTTCTCAAGTGGCTGGATGCCGATAGCGACAGCAAAATCTCCGACTACGAGAAGCGACGGGCCCGGATCATCCTTTACGGTCACAGTTGGGGAGCGTCGGCAGTGGTGGAGCTAGCCCGGGAGCTGCAAAAAGATCGAATTCCTGTCGTACTCACGATTCAGGTCGATAGCGTCACTAGATTCGGCGAGGATGACCACCTTATTCCCGCGAACGTGGCCCTGGCAGTCAATTTTTACCAAACCGGCGGCGTGCTCCACGGCAATCGTGAAATCGTCGCCGCAGACCCTGGCCACACCTCGATCCTCGGAGACTTCCGCTTCGACTACAAGAGACAGCCTGAGCCCTGCTCCACCTACCCGTGGTTCGCGCGTCATTTTATGAAGGGGCACACCTCGATAGAGTGTGATCCCAACGTGTGGTCGCGGATCGAAGCTCTCATCAGCGAATACCTGCTTCCGCCTCAACCCCAAGCGGCAGACACAATAACCAGAAGCTTTTAGGAAGCCGCGTAACCCCGACGCCCTCGTCCGGGGGATCTCCATCCAGTCAATGGTCCCAGTCTGCTTGTGGGTGGACGTGGACTTCCGCCCTTACATCCCTCTATTTCATATTCCAGTTCTGCATATTTACTTGCACTTTGCAAGCTAGATTTGCTAAGTTGTCCAGCGGTGCCCCAGAAGTTGAAGTCGAAGCAGTTGAAGTCGAAACGTCGATCCGGATGTCCAGTGAGCGTTTCACTGGAGGTTTTTGGGGACCACTGGTCGCTCCTGATCGTTCGTGATCTCATGATCCGTGGCTACCGTACTTTTAAGGAGTTTGAGGAATCGGGTGAAGGCGTGGCGACAAATATTTTGGCGGACCGGCTTGAGAAGCTCGAATCCACAGGAATAATTACGACCGAGGTAGACGAAGCCGACCGTCGAAGGGTAAATTACCGCCTTACGCAAAAAGGTATTGATCTCGCGCCGGTGCTGCTGGAGTTGCTGATTTGGGGAGCGCGGCACGAGAACACAGAAGTGCCTTGCGCCCTGATCGAGCAAATGGCGCAAAACCGCGAAGCTCTGCTCCACGAAATCCGGCGACGCTGGCGAGCGCGCGACCCGAGACCATTGCAAATCAACGGCCGCTGGGTTTGGCCGTGAGACGTCGTCGCTCTGATCGACCATGTTCTGATCACCATCGTTCTTAATGTCGTTCTCAATCATGAAAGGAGCTGTAAATGAGCAAAGTTCGAGTCCTGGCTGGCACACGAAAAGGCGCATTCATACTTACTTCAGACGGCAAGCGCGAGAAATGGGACGTCAGCGGGCCACACTTCGCTGGGTGGGAGATGTACCACCTAAAAGGATCGCCTGCAGATCCGAATCGTATTTATGCCTCGCAGACGAGCGGCTGGTTCGGCCAAATTATTCAGCGGTCGGACGATGGTGGCAAAACGTGGCACCAGCCGGGCACGCCTCCCGGAGAAAAGCCAGAGCCCGGCCCCCCGAAGGCAGCCAGCAACAAGTTCGCTTACGACACGTCGGCTGAGTCCGGCAAGCCGCTCACCACTCATCAGTGGTATGACGGCACGCAGCATCCGTGGGAGTTCAAGCGGGTGTGGCATCTCGAGCCCTCGCTTAGCGATCCCGACACGGTTTACGCCGGGGTGGAAGACGCTGCCCTGTTTCGCTCGATCGATGGCGGCGAAAACTGGAAGGAACTCTCCGGCTTGCGCGGCCACGGCACCGGCCCCAAGTGGCAGCCGGGCGCGGGTGGCCTGTGCCTACACACGATACTTCTTGATCCGAAAAATGCCAAGCGGATGTGGATTGCGATTTCAGCAGCAGGCGCGTTTCGCACCGACGACGGCGGCCAAAGCTGGAAGCCGATCAACCGTGGTCTGCGTTCGCAATACATACCTGATCCCAACGCCGAAATCGGCCATTGCGTGCACCACATCGCGATGAATCCCTCGCGCCCCGGCGTACTTTTCATGCAGAAGCACTGGGACGTAATGCGCAGCGACAACGCCGGAGACGACTGGAAGGAAGTCAGCGGCAACCTGCCGACGGACTTCGGCTTTGCTATTGATGTCCACGCTCACGAACCGGAGACGATTTATGTCGTCCCCATTAAGAGTGATTCCGAGCACTTCGTACACGACGGCAAGCTGCGTGTCTTCCGCAGCCGCACCGGAGGCAACGAATGGGAACCGCTAACCAAAGGGCTGCCGCAAAAAGATTGCTATGTGAACGTGCTGCGCGATGCTATGGCCGTCGATTCTCTGGATAAATGCGGAATCTATTTCGGGACGACGGGCGGCCAGGTTTACGCCTCAGCCGACGCGGGCGATAGCTGGAACCCGATTGTGCGCGATTTGCCGGCGGTGCTGAGCGTGGAGGTGCAGACGCTGAGGTGATCCGTGCTAACTAGGCACAATTCCGGCCTGAAGACTGCAAATTCGTTATTTGTGAGTAGTACACTCGTGTGGCTCGGAGGTGAATGTGCCAACCATACCAGCGTTCCTCACGATTTTGGCGCTACTGCTGAGTCCCTTGCCTGGCTGCGCGCAGGGACTTCAGGATCAAACCCGTTCAATAGCAGTCAATGTCCTTGACTCACACGGTAGCGCGATTCGGGACTTGACGAAAGAAAACTTCCGGGTCCGAGTAAACGGCAAACCTGCTGAGGTCCTCAGCGCGGAATACAGCCTCGCACCGAGAAGAATCGTCGTGCTGCTCGACACAAGCGGCAGCATGGCTGGAAACAGAAACAATACGAAATGGCAGATTGCAAGAGAGGCCCTAACCGACGTAATAGCCACCACCCCCAAAAGTGTTCCGATTGCGTTGTTGGCCTTCTCTGACCGAATCAACTCGACGTTCGGGTTTGAACAAGGAAGAGCAGCGATTGTAGACTGGCTTCGGCAAGGGCCAAGCCAACGCGAAAGGCTCAAAGGTCGTACGGCGCTCTTTGATGCTACTGTTGCCGCGATCAAACTACTGCAACCTCCGCAGCCCGGGGACTCGATTTACGCGATTACGGATGGGGGCGATGACGCCAGTACGGTTTCGGTACGCGACACCGAGAGAACAATGGTGCTTTCGGGTGTGCGGTTTTTTATTTTTTTACTTGCGGAGCCGTCAGTTACAGAGGAACAAAGATCCGGTTTGGATTCAGTCACGCAGCTGGCGATCCGCAGCGGAGGATTTATCTTTGGCGCGCGCGCTCAAAGGCTCGATATGGACCTTGCCTACCCCAACACAGACGTGACATACGATTACGATGAGGCCGCAAGAGAAAACATCAAATTATCTACGCAGGAGCTAAATATTCAGGTCAACGGTTTCTATATCCTGCAGCTTGCTGAGCCATCGTCACGCAAGAACGGCAAAATCACCCTAGAAGTCCTCGACAAACCAGGCCGCTCGAGAAAAGACGTTGTGGTTAGCTACCCTCGAACGCTACCTGCTGCGAAGTAGCACGCAACCACAACCTGGCCCACGTCGGCAGCAAGGTGCCGATTGAGTCACCGGCCCGACAACTAGCGTCAGTGCTCGATGTAGTCTTAGCAGAAATCTGTCCCGATATCGCCTTCGGCACGGCACGGACTCAGTACTTCCTCGCTCTGGGCGGAATCAGCGACACATCCACCGGTTCGAACTCGAACTTCGGTTCGTCCGCGTCGGGGGCGAAATAGGCTTTCGTCGTCTTGAGCCAGTTCTTGTCGTCGCGCTCGGGGAAGTCGGGCTTGTAATGCGCCCCGCGCGATTCGTCCCGCATGCGGGCACCCTGCGCAATCACCCGCGACAACTGCAGCATGTTATAAAGCTGGCGGGTAAAGACGAACGACGTGTTCGCCCACATCGAGCGGTCGCTCAAATTCACGTGGCGGAAGCGCTCGAGCAATTCCACGAGCTTGGCATCAGTCTGCTGCAAATTTTTGTTGTATCGGATGACGGTACAGTCCTTGGTCATCAGTTCCCCGAGTTCGCGCCACAAACGGAAGGGATTCTCGTCACCTTCTGACGTCATCAATCCCGTATTGATCTCTTCCTGGCGTTTGCGCTCCGATTCGAAGTGGCTGTTGCTCGCGGCTGCCTTCTGATTGCGTGCATAGCGCATGGCATTCGGCCCCGCGGTGAATCCCCCAAAGATACACGAAACCAGAGAGTTCGCGCCCAGCCGATTCGCACCGTGATATTGATACTCGCACTCGCCTGCGGCAAATATCCCGGGAATGTTGGTCGCCTGATTGAAGTCCACCCACAGGCCGCCCATGGTGTAATGCATGCCAGGAAAAATCTTCATCGGTGTGGTGCGCGGGTCGTCGCCGACAAACTTTTCGTAAATTTCCAGAATGCCCTCGAGCTTGCGATCGAGCGTGGCGCGGTCAATGTGCGTCAAGTCCAGATAGACCATCGGCTTGCCGTCAATGCCGAGGTGGTGCTCGTAAACCACTTTGAAAATCGCGCGAGTGGCAACATCACGTGGAACCAGGTTGCCGTATTTCGGATACCACTCTTCAAGGAAGTACCAGCGGTCACTTTCTGGAATCGAAACCGGGTCGCGTTTATCGCCAAGAGTTTTCGGGACCCAGACGCGTCCACCTTCACCGCGCGCCGACTCCGACATTAATCGCAACTTGTCTTCGCCGGGAATCGAAGTCGGATGTACCTGAATGAATTCGCCGTTGGCGTAATAGCATCCCTGCTGATAAAGCGCCGACTGCGCGGACCCAGTGCAGACCACCGAGTTGGTGCTCTTGCCGAAGATCGCGCCAACGCCACCGGTCGCCATAATGATCGCGTCGGCGGGAAATGTGCGCACTTCCATCGAGCGCAGATCCATAGCGCAAATCCCGCGACAGATGCGCTGCGAGTCGAGCACAGCCGAAAGAAATTCCCACGACTCGTACTTCTTGACTTTGCCTTCGGACTCATAACGCCGCACTTGTTCATCGAGCGCGTAAAGAAGCTGCTGGCCGGTGGTGGCTCCGGCAAAGGCAGTGCGATGGTATAGCGTGCCTCCGAAGCGGCGGAAATCGAGCAGTCCCTCGGGAGTGCGATTGAAAGGCACGCCCATGCGATCAAGCAGGTCGATGATTGCAGGCGCGGCCTCGCACATGGCCTTCACCGGCGGCTGGTTAGCAAGAAAATCTCCGCCGTAAACGGTGTCGTCGAAGTGATGCCAGGTCGAATCGCCCTCGCCCTTCAGGTTCTTCGCGGCGTTAATTCCACCTTGGGCGCAGACGGAATGGGAGCGCTTGACCGGCACAATGGAAAAAAGATCCACGTCGCCGCCCATCTCGGCGATCTTGATGACTGCCGCGAGCCCGGCGAGTCCCCCGCCCACAACGATTATTTTTGGATTAGCCATCCGCTAGATCAAAACCTGAACCACAAAGGACACCCTTCGACTCCGCTCAGGGCAAGCTCCGTCTACACAGAAGATCTCACCGCATGGTGAAGGAATCCATTTCACTGCCTGTCGGCTTATACGGCTGTTGCTTCACCGACAAGAAGGAGTACATAGTGACCGCGCCGACGGCCACGAATCCGATTCCGATGATGAGGCAGACATATCCCCAACGCCTTTGCGCGATCGGGCCTTGCGTAATTCCCCACTTCGCTGCAAAGAGCCACAGTCCGTAGGCAAAATGCCAGGACGCACAGAAAATTCCGACCGCGTAAAAAGCTATGCCCAAGGGGTGACCGATCATTTCCGCCTGCACTTTGCCGAATGCCGAGGCGGGATAGGTCAGCAGGTGCACTCCGCTGAACCGCAAATGCCACGTATGCCAGACCATGTAGAAGAATGTGATCGCGCCGGTCCAACGCTGCGCGGAATACATCCAGTTGCCCATCCACGGATAATCCGCGGCATTGCTCTCGCCGCGAAACCAGATGTAAAAACCGTAAAGCGAGTGATACAAAATCGGCAGCCAGATGCCAAACAGTTCCAGACCCACAACAAATGGAAAGCTGCTTAAGAACTCCACCTGCTTGCTGTACGCGCCTGGCCCTTTGGTCGCAAAAGCGTTTGAAAAGAAATGCTCAACCAAAAACAAGCCAATCGGGATAATTCCGGTGAGCGAATGTAATCGTCGCAGAAAAAACGAATGGCCCTGCCCCGGTCGAATCGGAGCCACGCCGCCCTTAATTTTTGGAGTTGTTGTACTTGGAGCTGATGCCACGCGGTCCCTGGATTCTTTCGAGAAGATAGTCGAACCTTTTATTATGTTGGGCGCGAACGGAACTAGTCAAGGAAGGTTGAACCACGTGATTCGGACTGTTTGAGCATTTTCACTGCTCGAGTCGCACGATTGCATATTTCTCCGGAGGAACCGGGCCGAACGCGTAAGGCAGGATCGACCAGTAGGAATAATAAAAACCCGCGCCGAGCTCCGGCGAAATCGTGGTCGCGTGGCTGCGTATGGGTAAGGCAAAACCCTCTCTTGAGCCGTGAAACTTCGGCGTGACGTCCTCGGGCCATACTTTGCCGTAGGGTACAACGATTACGTCGCCGGACTTGGTTTGCGGATGCGACCAGTCATAGGGACGAGCCCCAAGCGATTGCATGTAATACTGAAAGCCCGAATGCCCTACAAACCACACGTTGTCGTTCGCGGCGGCTTTCTCGTGAATCAGCAGCGCAGCGGTCCGCGCCGAATTTGCCAGTTCTGTGTCGGCGCGTGCCAGCCAGAGCGACACGGTGCCCGATACTAACAATGCAGCAACGACCGACGTTCTCAATAGCCGGCTTGGATTTTTCACAAGTGTGTCCAGCCTGCGGGTAACCAGAATTCCGATCGCAGGAACCATCGGCAGCACACTCCGCGCGTTGATCGTCCAATTCAGATACGCCGTAAACCAGAATGTGCCCACCACCCACAACAGGAGAAACAAGGAATCAGCATCTCGCTCGCGACGGTAGTCGGCCACGGCGAGCGCCAATGTTGAGACTCCACCGGCAATAAAAAGGACGAGTTGAACACTGATTATGACCCAATGGTCGTTGCGCGCCGCAAACGCCAGTGGGCTACCCGCGGTCACACCGAGGCGCACCAGGCCTCGCATGATAAGGACCGCAGCCACTCCGCTCGAGACCGTCGCGATGATGATTTGCTTTCGCGACCAGACGAGCGGCGCCAACAGCATGGCGGGCAACGTACACCCACCCACGTAGCTAAGGCCTATCAGGGTTCGCCCTCCTTTGCTGGCATGAGTCCACAGACGGCGCTTCTGCGAAAAATCTGCTGCCGTAGTGAGTAGGCCATGTCCATACATTTTGGCGGTCGCGAGTTCATATCCGATCAGGACGGCAACTGGTAAAAGCAAGTACCACGCCCAAGAACCCAGTCGTCTTTGCCGCGCAAAAGAATATGCAAAAAGGAGAGGAACCGGAGCGGCGCCGAAATATTTTGTCAGCTCGCTGGTGGCAATCAACAGAACGGAAGCTGTGAGCAACAGTGGCTTTCCCGAGTCGAGGCCCTCGATCCAGAAAATGGTCGCCCAGGTCCACAGCGCCAGCATCATCGGGTCACACATTGTGCTGCACGAGGAGACTAACAAGGCTGGCGTTAGCAGCGTAGTAATTGCAGCCATCGCGGGAGAACGCGTGAACTTTTTCGCTAGCCGATACACGCCAAGCACCAGCGCAGTAGTGGGAAATAGAAATGCGAGGTGCAGAGCCCGCTCGGACCATCCGACCACTTTCGCCACGGCCGCGATGTAGCAGGAAGCAAGCGGCGGATTCTGAGTGACCTCCGACATGGGGAGTTCGGTTGTGTTCCAATTTACCTGGAATCGATAAGGATCAAGCGGATGGTTGGTGATTTGCTGCGCCGTCCAAATGAAGAGCGCATCATCAGTGGAGAACGCTCGTCCGGAAAACGGCAATAGACAAAGGAGGGTTGCAGCTATTAATAATAGATACGGTACCCATGCCTGTGCGGCTGGGTTCTGCAATCCGGTCAAGCGGGAATCTCGTGACAGAAGACATTTTCCTTCCCCAGTCGCCTGTCGCCAACCCGCCATTACTATTTTCATACCTGAGTATGATCACCTGGTGAATCGTTGAGTGTTCGGTTTACGATGAATATATCGAACTCTGCGTTTACAGTCCTTTAACAATGCTGCACCGCAGCCGAATACCGCCTTAAGCCAACCTTAAGCCAACTTAGTGTGGAGTTAACTGCCGACTATGAATTCTGAAGTGGCATTGCAAACGCAAACGCTAGAAACCAAACTTAGTGTCAAAAAATGGCTAGGTGTGCTATGGGCTTATTTGCGAGACACGAACACCGCGTTTTCGGAACTGTCACACAGTCCCTTATTCCATCTGATCTTCTTCGTGAGCGCATTCTTAATCATCTTCTCCCGCCGTCCCGACGCCATTCTCAACGCACAGTTTTGGGCTGAAGATGGCCAGCGTTGGTACGCCGATGCTTATCAATTTGGACTACGTTGTCTGTTTCTCACAGATGAGCTGGGCGGCTACTTGCACACGGTGCCGCGACTCACGGCGCTGCTAGCTTTACTTGTTCCATTCTCTTTGGCCCCACTGGTGATGAATTTATGTGCGATCGCCATTCAAATATCACCAGCAAGCCTATTTGTTTCATCTCGTTTTTCAAATCTTCCTTTAGCGGGAAGGCTTCTCGCAAGCTTTGTATATTTAGCGTTTCCCAACACCTACGAGGTGAATGCCAATGCTACGACCATCCAGTGGCATTTGGGGTTGCTGGCGTTTCTGGTTTTGGTGGCTCAGCCGGCCACCGGGTGGAAATGGCGAGTCTTTGACGGGATCGTGCTTGTGCTAATTACTTTAGAGAGTCCCATAGGGATTCTGCTTGTGCCTGTTGCAGCCGTTTTATGGTGGACGCGACGGACCCATTGGTCCAGAATTTCGCTTGCGGCACTTATTCCCGGCGCTGTGGTTCAGGCTTTCATCGTGCTCTCTTCGCACGCCCGGCCAACGGCGTCCAACGGGGCAAACTTCCATCGCTTGGTCGGGATTCTAGGAGGGCAAATTTTTCTTTCACCGCTACTGGGGAGCAAGGCGCTGCTCCACATGACACTGAGGCACATGCCCCACTATGTATACGCGAGAGAAATGACTGCCCTCATTATTGGATTAGCGGTTTTGTTATATTCGCTTCGCTATGCCCCTGTCGAAGTGAAACTTTTTGTTCTGTTTGGCTTCGCCGTCCTGTCTTTGAGTTTGGCCCGCCCCATCCCCGGACACATGCCCAAGCCACAGTGGGAATTGATGTGCTTCCCAGGCCACGGGAACCGCTACTACATCCTGCCCTCGATTGCATTTATGGCAGCGTTGGTATGGGTCGCGATTGGTGGCTCGCGGGTACCTCGCTACGTTGCGGGCTTGCTGCTACTGCTGTTGCCGCTCGGCATCGTTCGTGACTGGCGTTATCCAGATTTCGTGAATTTGCACTTCCACAGGTATGCCTCAGAATTTAGGAGGTTGCCGCCCGGGGAGAAAATTGTCATTCCAATTAACCCGGTGAACGCCGACAACTGGAAGATGGAACTCACTAAACACTAAGCAATTTCACTGCGGCATCGTCTTCAGCCGAGGACTGGCGATGAGAGACGCTTCGGTGACACGCTGCACATCATCAAAACTCAGCCCCGGAGCTATTTCTTCCAATAACAGCCCTGTAGGAGTAACGCGGATGTACGCCATTTCGGTCACGATGGTGTCCACAACCTTCGATCCGGTCAAGGGGAGCGTGCATTTTTTCAATATTTTCGGCTGACCTTCACGCGTAGTGTGCTCCATGGCCACAACTACACGACGGGCGCCGGCAACCAAATCCATTGCGCCACCCATGCCCTTCACCATCTTGTCGGGGATCATCCAGTTTGCCAGGTTGCCTTCTTCGTCGACCTCCATTGCGCCCAAAACGCTCAAGTCGACGTGTCCACCCCGAATCATGGCGAAGGAATCGGCGCTAGAGAAATATGAAGTGCCCGGCATTTCGCTGATGGTCTCTTTGCCGGCGTTGATTAGGTCGGCATCTTCCTCGCCTTCGAGCGGATAAGGCCCAATCCCGAGCATGCCGTTTTCGCTCTGCAAGACGACGTGAATTCCAACCGGGACGTGATTGGCAACCAGCGTCGGCATGCCGATGCCAAGGTTCACGTAGAATCCGTCGCGCAATTCGGCGGCGACACGCTTTACGATGCGCTCACGTTTGTCGACATCCTTAACGAATTTGGTAGGTTCACGCATTGTTGAAAAGTGACTAATGGATGGGATCAGTCGTGACTCCAGCAACACTGAGTTGGCCGTTGCCGACTATTCACTGACGGCTGGTTTCCTCAGTGTCTTTTTCTCAATCCTTCTCTCAAACATCTCGCCTTGGAAAATCCGCTTCACGTAAATGCTTGGTGTGTGCACGAGATCGGGATCAAGCTCTCCCACTTCGACGAGGTGTTCAACTTCCGCAATGGTTATCTTCGCAGCGGTCGCCATCATGGGATTAAAGTTACGCGCAGTTTTGCGATAGACCAGATTTCCCCATTTATCGCCCTTCCAGGCTTTGATAAAGGCAAAGTCGGCCTTGAGTGCGCGTTCCATCACGTACGTACGCCCATCAAATTCTCGAGTCTCTTTCTTGTCGGCAACTAAGGTACCAACGCCGGTAGGAGTAAAAAAAGCTGGGATACCTGCTCCGCCCGCGCGAATACGCTCGGAAAATGTTCCCTGTGGCACAAGTTCGAGATCGATTTTCTTTTCGAGCGCCATCTGTTCGAGCAGCCGGTTCTCGCCAACATAACTGCCGAAATGCCGGCGGATCTGGCCCGCCGCAAGCAGCAGACCCATGCCATATCCATCGACGCCAACGTTGTTGCTCATGGTGGTGAGGTTCTTCGTGCCTCGGCGGACCAATGCTCGAATCAGGTTTTCCGGGATGCCACAGAGCCCAAAGCCGCCGATCATGATGGTGACGCCATCGGCGAGGTCTTGGATGGCTTCGTCTGCATTGGCAACAACTTTGTTCATCGCGAAGAAATTCTAAAGCAAATTCACCACGGAGGCACGGAGACACCGAGAAGGTTTAGAAGCGCGAACAAAGGGTAGTCGGATCAATTGGGCTATAGGGATTTTGACGAAGCAGCTCTCTTCTGTTCGCGTTTGCGTTTCTCCGTGTCTCCGTGCCTCCGTGGTGAGGCTCCGCTTTTAAGTTTGTGTGCGCGTTGGAATTCCTCTTCCAGTTGGCGGGTGTCGAGATTCTCGCGGATATGCGCCAAGCGCTGCTCCAGCTTGAGCAAGGCGTCAGCAATGCTGTTCTTGTTGGTGAGCGCGATGTCGCGCCACATGGAGTAAGGGCTGGCCGCAGTCCGAGTCATCTCCCGTAAGGCGCGGCCACCTGAATCGAGCAGAGGGGCGTCCTCGCCGTATTCATCAACCAGACTAGCCGCAAGCGCCGTCGAAATGATCTGTGGCACGTGGCTGATCCAGGCGCAAAGCTGATCGTGCTTCCTGGGTTCCACCTCGGCGATTTCGGCACCGATTTTCTTCAGCCATGAAACATAGTCGCCGGTTAACCCACGTTGGACCTTCTGCCCAGGCAACGGCGTCAGAAACCAGACCGCACCGCAAAACAAATCCGCGTCGGCAAATTCGATCCCTGAGTGTTCCTTCCCTGCCATGGGATGACCAGCCAGAAATCTGTCAGGCGCGCGGCTCCCAAAAGCTTTCTGAGCGCGCGACACAACTTCGGACTTGGTGCTGCCCACATCAGTCACGAGAGCGTCGGCAGGCAGATGCGGTGCCAAACGCTCAATCAGATCAATGATCGTACCAACGGGAGTGGCGAGTACAACCACGTTACTGCTCTGGCAGGCTTTTATTGGATCGGTAATTCCTTGGTCAATCGCTTTAATTTTCTTCGCGAGCCGCTGGACATCCGGCTGATCGCAGCCGATGATCTTGCCCTTAAATCCTTTTTTGCGGAGAGCCAGCCCGAGTGACCCGCCGATCAAGCCGGTGCCGATGATCGTGATTTGGCGAATGGGCATTGAGAGATTGAGTCATTGAATCATCGAAAAGACGCTCGAATTTCGATTTTCAATGACTGAATGTCAAATGGTTCAATGTTTACGCGATCTTTCGTCCCACGGCGGGCGCAATCATTTTCAATGATTCCATCAGCTCTGTGAACTGTTGTGGATAGAGTGACTGAGCGCCATCCGACAGCGCTTTATCTGGATTATGATGCACCTCGATCAGCAGGGCATCGGCGCCGGCAGCAACTGAAGCCCGGGCCATAGGAGCGACTTTGTCGCGCAGGCCAGTTCCGTGGGAAGGATCGGAGGCGATGGGCAGGTGCGAGAGCTTATGGATGACCGGGATCGCGCAAATGTCGAGCGTGTTTCGAGTGTAGGTCTCAAAGGTGCGAATGCCGCGCTCGCAGGCGATGATATTGTAGTTTCCACCCGCCATAATGTATTCGGCAGAGAGCAGAAGTTCTTCGAGAGTAGCGGCGATGCCACGCTTCAAGAGAATTGGAGTCTTAAGTTTCCCCAGCTCGCGAAGCAGATTGAAATTCTGCATATTGCGCGCGCCCACCTGGAGGATGTCTACGTAAGGAAGCATCACTTCGATCTGCGAGATCTCCATGACTTCGCTGATGACCAGCAGATTGAACTGGTCCCCGGCCTCGCGCAGGAGCTTCAGCGCTTCCAGGCCAAGCCCCTGGAATGAGTAAGGCGAAGACCGCGGTTTAAACGCGCCGCCGCGTAACGCCCGCGCTCCGGCCTTCGCCACAAGTTCAGCAACGGTGAAGAGTTGGTCGCGCGATTCGACCGAGCACGGTCCAGCCATCACAACAACGTCCTTGTCGCCCACCTTCACGCCGTTGCGAAATTCAATGATCGTGCCCTGCGGACGGAAGCTGCGCCCCGCGAGCTTGTACGGCGCGCTGATGCGATGAACCTCCATCACCCCACTGAGCACTTCCAGGTTGCGCGTGTCGAAGTCAGTTCGCGCGCCCACAGCGGCAAGAATCGTCTGCCGCTCGCCGGTGGTGCGGTGAACAGAGAATCCGAGTTCTATCAGATGTTCGACCACGACCTGGATCTGGTCTTCGTTCGCGGTCTCCTGCATTGCGACGATCATAGATAGCTTCTAGCTGTTAGCTCTTGGCCTTTAGCTCCGTAGCACGTGATTTCGCCGAGAGCTAATAGCTCACAGCTGCCTTTAATCATTTACTTCTGGATCGATTTCCGTATCGCCGAGTCCATCACCAGACGCAAGCGTTTCTGGCGCGATCTCCTCGCGCTGGATCGCCCGCATCACGTCCATGATCCGTTCGTAGATGCGTTGCAAATCACGATCGGGCAGCGGCCCTTTGTTCGCACGACGCGCGTTTTCAAATACGGCGCGTTCGCGATCGGGCTCGTAAATTGGCATGCCAATATCTCGCTTTAGCTTGCCAATTTCATGAGCTGCGTGCGCGCGCTGGCTGATTAACTCCACCAGCTTGCGATCTATCTCGTCGATTTGCCGCCGCCAATCAGCGATGTCCATGTAAACGTCATTGGCCTTCAGTCGTTGGTCGTTGGTCAAGACAGTAGTCCATCCGGTCCGACCGAACCCACTAAGGCCCAAAAAATGTTTATGCAGAAAACAAAAATTGCACGAGGCTAACAGCCAACGACCGACGACCGAAGGCCGATGACTTGTTTTATAAATTCTGCCACAGCTTGCGCTTCAGTGCCGGGATTGCTTTCGATTGTCTGCACAATGGCGCTGCCTACAACCGCTGCCTCAGCAAACGCGCCCACTGCGGCAAACTGCTCGGAAGCAGAGATTCCGAATCCCACCGCAATGGGCAATTTTGTGAATTCGCGCAAGCGTCGCACCAATTTCTGCGCGTCCTCGGGCAATTCCTTGCGCGTACCGGTCACTCCCGTGCGCGACACAGCGTAAACGAAGGCGGTGGAGGCTTCCACAATCCGCTTCAGGCGTTCATCAGGGCTCGTCGGCGCCGCTAGAAACACCGTTGCCAGATTGCGCTTCCGCATATGCCGCAGGTATTCGGCGGCTTCCTCAACCGGCAGGTCTGTCACCAGCGCGCCATCGACTCCCACGTCTGCAGCTTTCGCCGCAAACTTTTCCATGCCCATCCGCAGAATCGGGTTGAGGTAGGAAAACACAATGAGCCCCGCCTCGCTCTTGTTCCGGATTTCCGCTGCTAAATCGAGCACCTGATCCAGGGAAACTCCATTCTTGAGCGCTCGTTCGCTCGCCCGCTGGATCACCGGCCCATCCGCCACGGGATCGCTAAACGGTACGCCCAACTCAATGATTTCGGCTCCTGCCGCAATGGCAGCCAGCGCAACTTCTCGCGTAGTGCGGAGGTCAGGATCGCCGCAGGTGAGGTAGGCGACGAGAGCAGGACGGTTTGTGAACGAGATTGACATCGCGTGATCTCATTCCGGCCTTTAGTGGCGAGGAATCTGAGGTGAATAAGCAGATTCCTCATGGCTAAAGTCATTCGGAATGACAATGAATTTCTAAGTCAAAGTTAAACTCTCGCGAAGGATCCCCACGTCTTTATCGCCCCGGCCGGAGATGTTCACGATTACCACGTCTGATTTCTTCATTTGCGGCGCGCGCTTGATTATTTCTGCTACCGCGTGTGCTGATTCGAGCGCAGGAATAATTCCTTCGGTTTGCGCCAACAGTTTGCAGGCATCGAGGGCTTCCGCGTCTGATGCGGCGACGTACTCTGCGCGCCCGGAATCTGCGAGCCAGGCGTGCTCAGGCCCAATCGAGGGATAATCGAGTCCCGCCGAAACGGAGTGCGTGGTTGCGATCTGTCCGGCTTCGTCCTGTAAGACGTACGAATACGTTCCTTGCAAAACGCCTGCTGATCCGCCGCGGAACCGGGCCGCGTGGTCGCCCAATTTGTCGCCGCGTCCACCCGCTTCGACTCCGACCAGCTTCACTTTCTTGTCCCCGATAAATTCGTAGAAAACCCCAATCGCGTTTGAGCCACCGCCTACACAGGCGATCACCATAGTGGGCAGCTTTCCCTCGGCTTTCAGGATTTGTGCGCGGGCCTCGCGTCCAATCACTTTATGAAAATCGCGCACCATGGTCGGATAAGGATGTGCGCCCAAAACGCTGCCCAGAAGGTAATGCGTGGTGCGGACATTGGTTACCCAGTCGCGCATGGCCTCGTTGATCGCATCTTTCAGGGTGCGCGAACCTGCATCAACGCCGCGCACCTCCGCGCCCAGCAATCGCATACGAAAGACATTCAGCTCTTGCCGCCGCATATCTTCCGTGCCCATGTATACGACACACTCAAAGCCCAGCAGAGCGCAAACCGTCGCGGTCGCGACTCCATGTTGGCCAGCACCAGTTTCGGCAACCACGCGATGTTTGCCCATCCGTTCAACCAGAAGCGCCTGACCAATGCAGTTGTTGATCTTGTGGGCGCCGGTGTGCAGCAGGTCTTCGCGCTTTAAATAAATCTTTGGACCGCCAAGTTTCTGCGATAGGCGGCGCGCGAAGAACAACGGCGTCGGCCTTCCCGCATAGGTCTTCAAAAGTTCGTTGAGGCGCGCCTTGAAGCGCGGATCTTTTTTCGCTCGTTCATATTCACGCTCAAGTTCTTCGAGCGCGGCCATGAGAGTCTCAGGAACATAACGGCCTCCCCAGGGACCGAAACGTCCGGGCTGAATGACCAGGGAGGGGCCCTTTCCTTTCGCTTTTTTTGAAAGCTGTAAACTACGACTTAAATTCACGGCTCGCTTTTTCGTGATGGATGCAGTTGCCATTCAGTTCCTCGAATTCGCTTTGTCGGCTTCGCGCACAGCTCGCACAAAAGCTCGCACCTTGTCTGGATCCTTCTTCCCCGGTTTCGCTTCGACCCCGGACGAAACATCGACGCCCCAGGGGTTAAGAATGCGCATGGCCTCTCGCACGTTTTCCGGAGTTAGACCACCAGCAACGACCAGCTTCAGGCCACCCTTGCGCATTCCTTCCGCAATGGGAATGGCTTTGCTCCATTCAAACGGTTCACCGGTGCCGCCTGGCCGGCCAGGCCCTCCGGAGTCCAAAAAAAAGGTCTCACAAAAGCTCTCCGGCAAGCGCGGCTGGCCGGGAGTTCGTCTTCGCACCCGGGAGAAATCTTCGGCAAGAAGCCCGATGCTTTGTTCGTCAGCGAGAAAAGAGGAGGACGACAATGAACGGAATTCTTTGAAACGCCGCTTGCCTTGATGAACAATCAACTCCGTCAGTAGTTCCTCGGCTGGAGATTTTCTAACTCCGAGATGCCGCTGAATTGCCGTCAATTCGACAGCCGAGACGATGTCGAGCCAGTCGCTCTCGCTGTCACCCACGAAAACACCAACCTTCTCGACTTTGGCGGGCAGAGTCTTCGCAATCATGGCCGCGGCTTCGGGATCAATATTTCGCGGACTTTTTTCATAAAACACGAACCCCACCGCATTCGCGCCAGCCTCAACGGCGACGAGTGCGTCTTCCAGGTTCGTGATGCCGCAAATTTTTACCCAAGTCATAGAAGCAGTCGTTGGTCGTTCGTCGTTGGCGGTCGCTAGAACCGGAACACTCAAGCCCTTGTCATTCCGAACCGCTTTAGCGGTGAGGAATCTGCTTTTTGTCGCGACCCTACTTCACCGCCGAAACTGACGAAGTAGCCTCGGCAAGCAATTCTCGCAAGGCGTCTCCCGGCGAAGGCGCCCTCATCAGAGTTTCGCCAATAAGAAACGCTTTGTACCCGGCTGAGCGTAACCGCGCTATATCCGCCCCGCTCTCTATCCCGCTCTCGGCAACAGCCAGCACGCCGGCGGGCATCTGTTCCGCAAGCCGGAATGCGGTGCCCAAATCAACCTTGAAGGTTCGAAGGTCGCGGCTGTTCACGCCGATCGAATTGCATCCTGCATTAAGCGCGCGGCGAAGCTCGTCTTCGTCGTGAACTTCGCAAAGAACATCTAACCCGTAATCGCCCGCCTTCCGCGTGAGTTCACCCAACTCTGGCTGCGACAACGCCGCCACAATCAACAAAATCGCGTCCGCGCCATTCGCCCTGGCTTCAAGAATCTGAAACTCGTCCACGATGAAATCCTTGCGCAAGCAAGGAAGTCGAGTTTCAGCAGACGCGATCCGCAAATTTTCCAGCGATCCCTGAAAGAACTCTTCGTCAGTCAACACCGAGAGCGCGACCGCGCCGGCCTGTTCCAATTCCCGCGCCAGCTTCGCGGGATCAAAATCTCGGCGGATCAAACCACGTGATGGCGAAGCTTTCTTCAACTCGGCGATGACGGCAATCCCCGAGTTGTTCGCCGACTCCAGGCTCTCGCGAAACCCGCGCGGAATGTGCAAACTCGCCTGCCGTTCCAATTCGCGCACGTCAGCTTTCGAGCGGCGCTCGCCCAGTTTTCGCCGAGTGGCGGCAACTATGTCAGCCAAAATCGCCATTCTGAGTCTTTTGATTATATGGGAAAAAACAGTTAGCACTCGGCAGTCAGCCTCGAGCGGTTTGGCGAGGAGAGCGAATCGAACTGGGGAGACAAATGCCGAATCAGCTGCCCTTTTTCAGCTCCACGAGCACTTGCCGGGCGATCTCTTTCAGCGTTTCGAAAACGCCTTGTCCTTGAAAGGCAACAGCTTCGAGCACTGGCTCATCTTTGCGGCGTAGATCTTTGGTGAGGGTATCAACCGGCAGAATGTTAGGCAGGTCGCGCTTATTGAGTTGCAGGACGTAGGGAATCTTATTGAAGTCGTAGCCGTGCTCTTTCAGATTAGACATCAGGTTGTCGAGCGCTTCGGCGTTGGCGTCCATCCGCTCCTGTTGCGAGTCGGCGACGAAGACGATCCCGTCCACGCCGCGCAGGATGAGCTTTCGGCTGGCATCGTAAAAGACCTGGCCGGGAACCGTGTAGAGGTGAATGCGGGTCTTGAATCCGCGTACAGACCCGAGATCCAGTGGAAGAAAATCGAAGAAAAGTGTCCGCTCGGTCTCGGTGGCGAGCGAGATCATTTTTCCCTTCTGCTGCTCGGCTGTCTTCTGGTAAATGTACTGCAGGTTCGTGGTTTTGCCGCCGAGGCCCGCGCCGTAATACACGATTTTGCAATTGATCTCGCGGGCTGCGAAATTGATAAAGCTCAAGACTCTCCCCACACGGCGGACATTGGCGCTCGCCTTCGATCCCAACGCAAACCACGCGCACGTTGGCCACTGGCAGTCCGCTGATTTTTGGCTTGTTCATTGGTTTTATACCATATGCGTGCCGTTACCAGCAGGGTTACTCCGGTTACTACTTGAAAACTCAAGCTGGGCGACTATTTGCCGAGTGCTGCTTGAGCCGCGTGGAAGCCACACATACCATGCACACCCCCGCCAGGCGGAGTTGAGGACGAACAGAGGTAAATGTCTTTGGCCGACGTTGCATAATGGCGACGGGTCGGGCGAAATAGGAATTGTCTGATGTCTAAGGCCCCGCCACCGATGTCACCGCCGATTAAGTTCGCGTCCACACTCTCCAGGTCCGCGGGAGAAAACACCCGCCGTGCAAGCACACAATCACGAAAGCCCGGAGCAAAGCGTTCAATCTGATTCTCAATTTTTTGCAGCATGTCCTCGTTGGATCCGTTCGGAACGTGGCAGTAAGCCCACGCCGTATGCTTTTCCGCCGGGGCCCGCGATGAATCAAACAAGCTCGGCTGGACAAGCAGCACGAACGGGCGTTCTGCGTGTAACCCGCTACGGACGGCTTTCTCCGATCGAGCAATCTCCTCAAAGCTCCCGCCCAAGTGCACCGTGGCCGCCCGCAGGCACTCGGAGGCTGTCCACGGAATCGGGCTGGTCAACGCGTAATCGACTTTGAAAGCGCCGGGGCCGTAGCGAAATCGTTGCAGGCTTCGTCTATATTTTGCAGTGAACCGTTCGCCCGCCAGCGCGAGAAGCTGTCGCGGAGTTACATCGCACAGAAATAGATCGTGGTTGGGCAACTGCCTGAGGCTTTCGATTAGCGACGAAGTTTGGATTTTTCCGCCGAGCTTTTGTAGATAACCGCACAGTGCGTTTGTAAGCGATTGCGCGCCGCCGCGTGGAATGGGCCATCCCACGGCGTGCGCGGGTATCGCCATGAGCATGCCGAATGCGCCGCTGAGTGCCTCATCCAAACCCAGGCAGGAATGCGCGGCCAGCCCAGCAAACAGGGCGCGAGTCCGTTCACTCCGAAAATGGGTCGCAATCGCTCTCGCCGATAGGAGCACTTTAATTCCGAAACGCGCCATCAGCCAGGGATGTTTCGGGACCAAGGAGACCGGACGGAGAACGGCGCAAGCGAACTCCGGCCAACGCTCAACGAAGGGCTGAAGGAGTCTGCGCCAAGCTTCTCCGTCTTCGCCAAGGGAAGACTTTGCCTTAACCAGATCGCGTTCGAGAACGACTGCCGTGCCATCGTCAAAGGGATGCGCCACGGGAGCCGGTGAGTGTATCCATTCCAAGCCGTAGTCGGAAAGCGGCAGAGAAGAAAAGAACGGCGAGCCCACGCCCAGCGGATAAACCGCAGATCCGAAGTCGTGCAGGAATCCGGGCAACGTCAACTCCAGTGTGCGCGCAGCTCCACCGGGCGTCGCCTCGGCTTCGAACACTCCGACCTGCAGGCCCGCTTGGGCGAGTACGATCGCCGCGGCAAGGCCGTTAGGACCAGCACCGATTATGCAAGCCCTGGGGCTCATTTCAATCTTACATCCGACCCGCGTAAAGTATTGCGTTCCATACCCAATCCTATTGGGTTAGTGATACCATGCCATCCCGGAACATGATCAGCTATCGTTTTCGAATTCTCTTGCCCGTTCTTTTCGCGTTGGCTGCAGCCGGTGGGGCGCAGAGTCAGACTCCACCTAAAGCTTTAACCGTATTACATGCCGCACGTCTTCTAGATATCGAAAGCGGCCGCGTGCTGACTCCAGGCGAGGTGTTGGTAAACGGCGATCGCATCGTCGAAGCAGGTTCGACGGTGAAGCGCCCGGCTGGCGCGGTAATCATCGACCTCGGCGATCGCATGTTGCTCCCCGGTCTGATCGATGCGCATATTCACCTGTTCTTGCATCCGGGTGCGGAAGACCTCCAAACCGTTCTAGAATCCGTGCCGCAGCGAACGATCATGGCCACGGTCGCCGCGCGAGATGATCTGATGGCCGGCTTCACCGCCGAGCGCGACATGGGGACCGAGGGCGCCGGTTCGGCTGATACGGCTGTTCGCGACGCCATCACTCGCGGCGACATTCCCGGACCGCGGCTCAGGATCAGCGGAAACGCAATCAACATTCTCGGGGGGCACGAAGACGCCATCGGCTTCAATCCGGCGCAGCGCGTCCTGCCCAACGCCGATTTTGCCAATAACGCCGACCAACTGATCGAGGTGATGCGCGAACAATTTAAGCAAGGATCGGATTTCGCGAAGATTTACGAGACTGGGACGGATTCGGTCGAAAATGGCCGCCTCTCCACTCCTTATCAATATACGGAAAGTGAACTCAGCGCGGCCGTGCGTGAAGCCGCTCGCGTTGGCAAACATGTAGCTGTCCATGCGACTGGCGACCCGGGAGCCCTGTATGCGGCGCACGCGGGGGTCGCATCCATTGATCATTCATTCCAGCTTGGCGATGAGACCATGCGCGTGATGCACGAGAAGCATATTTTTGCGGTGCCCACATTCACCATCCAGGAGTATTTTGCCGCGCATCCGCTGACACCGGGAGGCGGTCCGAAAGAGCAAGCGATTCTCGATTTGCATGTCCAGAATTTTCGCAAGCAACTCGCCGCCGGTGTGCCCATCGCCATGGGGTCCGACGTGGGGCCGTTTCCTCACGGAACTCAGGCGCGTGAGCTTGAGCTGATGGTGAAGTTCGGCATGACTCCGCTTGGGGCTCTGCAAGCGGACCTGATCAATGGCGCAAAGCTGCTCGATTGGGAGGGCCAAATCGGCGCGCTCAAGCCGGGTTATTTTGCTGACATTGTTGCAGTTCCAGGCAACCCGCTGAATGACATCACTACCTTGCAGCACGTTGAATTTGTGATGAAGGGCGGAACGGTTTACAAGAAGCCTTGAACGAGACGCCATCCGTCCCACAGGCGGTTTGTCCGGGCGCGGCTCCCCATGTATAAACCTGTATTCATTTCATATATATATGAGAATCTCTAAAGTTGGATCGTTGGTTTTCTCCTTTGTAACCGCCGTCCAACTTTTGCAGAAAACAAGCCGAAAATAACGCTCGATGAGTTCTTCAACTCTGTCAGTTTTTCCTCCCTCGAATTATCGCCTGATGGCGGCTCGGTCGTTATCGGCACGGAACGCGCTGATTGGGACCGAAAAATCTTCAGCAAGGCCTTGTGGCTTTATCGGGGAGCGCGCGCCGGCACCCCTCTCGCCCAGCTGACACAATCCGGGCACGATACTTCTCCGAAGTGGTCGCCTGATGGCCGCTGGATCGCCTTTTTGTCCGATCGAAAAACTGAAAAAGACACTGCCTCCACCGACGATTCCGATAACGCTTCGGACAAATCGGACAAAGATGAAGGCGTTGACCAGATCTATTTAATTGATCCCAACGGCGGAGAGGGATTCGCTGTTACTCGCGGTGAAGAGGAAGTTCACGCCTTTGCCTGGTCCGCGGACTCCAAAACTCTTTACTTTGCCACTCGTGACCCATGGACAAAGGCGCAGAAGGACGATTACCTCAAGCAATGGAAAGATGTCGTGCAGTATCGCACGGCTGAACGTGGCGACACGATTTTTGCTTTGGATCTTGCCACGGCACTTGCGAATCACATTTCCGCGTCAGCGAAAGAACAAAGCGATGCGGACAAAGAATCTGACATAACCCCTGGGACTCGCATCGTTGCAAATTCGCCTTTGCGCGTGGACGAACTCCTGACTTCGCCCGACGGCAGTAAGCTCGCGTTCATGACCAATGCAATCAACAAACGCCAAGAGAAATTCGACGATGTTGAAATTTATGCGGTTGACATCACGGACCAGGGTACTCGGAGTACGCAATCGCCGCGTCGCATCACTCACAATCAAGCTGTAGAGAAACATCCGCGTTGGGCGAGTGACAGCCGCCACATATTTTTCACCATCGATGTCGGCGACGTAACCGGGGCCTACCGTGACCTGCAGCCGCATCTTTACTGGGTTGATAGTCAATCGGGCGCAGTAGAGCAATGGAGTAAGGACTTCATCGGCCCGGTGGAGCACTTTGCAATTAGTGCGGATAATATATTGGCATCAGCGCGCCTCGGAACGGAAGTGCAGATGTACTCCGCGTCGAAGCCAACGCAATCGCTTCGGCGCGTTGGCGGCTGGCAAGGCACGTACGAAATGATTTCGACCTCGCTGCACTCGCCGCGAGTAGCTTTTGTTTATTCGTCGCTAACCAAGCCAGCAGAGATTTACCTGGCCGACAGCGCAGCCGATCTCGATCACGCGCAACCGATTACATCGTTCAATCAGTTATTCACCGAACGCGATCTGCCGCAGGGTAAACCGTATCGCTGGAAGGCCGATGACGGTACCACTGTTGAAGGAATGTTGATCTATCCTCCGGGCAAGTTCGAAGCTAAGAACCTTCCCATGTTCACGTTTATTCACGGCGGCCCGGCCGACGCGGATGGCAATCACTTCGAAGCCGACTGGTATCAGTGGGGCATTCTCGCTGCAACGAACGGCTGGCTGGTCTTTGAGCCCAACTATCGCGGGTCGTCCGGATATGGGGATAAGTTCCTGATGCAGATCGTGCCGGTGATCGTCTCTCGTCCCGGGAAAGACATTCTGGAAGGCGTTGATGCCTTAGTGAAAGACGGTATCGCCGATCCTAATCATCTCACCGTCGGTGGCTACAGCTATGGTGGCTACATGACCAACTGGCTGATCACGCAAAGCACCCGCTGGAAAGCTGCGGTCACCGGTGCGGGCGCGGTCGAGCACGTTGGCAATTGGGGTAACGACGACACAACCTTCGACGACGCCTACTTTCTTGGCGGACGTCCTTGGGAAGCCCCACAGCGTTACCACGACGAAGCTGCGATTTTCCAGATGGACAAAGTCCGCACACCGACTCATATGGTTGCCGGAGCCGACGATATTCGGGTGGCCGTGCTCGAGGATTATCTTTTAGAGCACGCGCTCTACTCGCTTGGGGTCCCCAATAAGCTCCTGATCTTCCCCGGGGAAGGCCACTCTCTCGACAAAAACCCCTGGCACGGGAAGATCAAAGTGCGGGAGGAGTTGAAGTGGCTGCAGAAGTACGGAGGGGTGCTCGCGGACTAGGTGCATCGCACCGTGGGCCCATGTTTTTGGCAAAATATGAAGCGCGTCACCTCGCGCTCAATTTGAGTCAAGCGACTCAGTAGTAAAACTTCAACGCAAACTCTCAATCGAGCATCTTGTCCCGGACACTTGTTCTGCGCCAAACGATCGCATGCTGCCGGTCGGAGGAATGAGGGCCTCACTCGCACGAAATCGTCAGAATGCTAGAATAGTGAGATTGCATGTCGTCAAAATTCTCACCTGTAGCCACCTTAGAACCGCCTAAGTCTGCCGTTCCCAAAGTTGGATTTGTCAGCCTGGGGTGCCCCAAAAATCTCGTCGATAGCGAGGTGATGATGGGCATGTTGGCGCAGGCTGGAGCGGAACTCGTTTCTCGTGCCGAAGACGCCGACGTTATCATCGTCAACACCTGCTCTTTTATTGAGAGCGCGCAGCAGGAATCGGTGAACACCATTCTCGAGATGGCGCGGCTCAAATCAGGCAAGGTACGCAAGTTGGTTGTTGCAGGTTGTCTGGTCGAGCGCTTTCGAGAAGATATCCGCAAAAACATTCCGGAAGTCGACGCCGTGGTCGGAACTGGCGAGTTGGAGGGTATCCTCGCAGCGGCCGGGATAGCGCCCGTTGCTCCGAATCCGAACCAGCCAGGCCATTCGCCGTTCCGGATTCTGACATCGCGGCCGGAAGGCGATGCGCGCGCTGCCAGCGGCCGTTTCTCACGCGAAAATTGGGACGGTGCCATTGCCGACCTTCCGAATTATTTGTATGACGAAGCCACGCCGCGCGTGCTCGCAACTCCGGGCTATTCCGCATACATAAAAATTGCCGAGGGTTGCGATCATCCGTGCGGCTTCTGCATCATTCCGCAACTACGTGGAAAGTTCCGGTCACGCAGGTTTGAATCTGTGGTTGCGGAGGCCGAGCGGCTGGCGCGTTCAGGAGTGCGTGAGATCACCCTTATCGGCCAGGACACTACGTGCTATGGCGAAGATTTCGGACTGAAAGACGGCCTTCCGTTGTTGTTGGAAAAACTTGCGGCGATTGAAGAACTGCGCTGGGTGCGATTCCTGTACGCCTATCCGAACAAGATTACCCAACGATTGCTGGATACGATCGCAAGATACGACAAAATCTGTTCCTACGTGGACGTGCCTTTGCAGCACGCATCTTCGTCGGTACTCAAGCGAATGAAGCGCGGAGGTAGCGCCGACATTTTCCTGCGTACCATTGAGAAGATGCGCAACACTATTCCGGGCGTGACTCTGCGCACATCGTTTATTGTTGGATTTCCCGGTGAAACCGAGAAGGATTTCGAAGAGCTTTGCAGGTTCGTCAAAGAAGCCGAATTCGACTGGATGGGGACCTTCGCATACTCTGACCAAGAGGGCGCGACAGCCTTCTCACTCGACGAGAAACTTTCACCCCGCGAAATCGAGCGTCGCCGTAAGCACCTGATGCAGATTCAAAAAGGAATCAGCCGTCGAAGGAAGAAGGCCATGCGCGGGCACGAATTCGACGTCCTACTGGAAGGACCATCCGAAGAGAGCGATCTGTTACTCGAAGGCCGCAGCGCGATGCATGCGCCCGAGATTGACGGCAAGCTCTACATCACCGATGTTCCTGAGGGAATGATTCCCTCCCCCGGCGAATTTTATCGATGCCAAGTCACAGAAACTCACGATTACGATCTCGTCGCGCGGATCGTTTGATTCTCCTCGTTTAGCTTTTCTCGATTAACCCACCATTCGAGGCGCGGTATTTCCGGGGCACACGCATATATCAAGGCGCGTCTTCGCAATCGTTCCCGCAAGGCCGGATCTAACCTTCCCGATCCATTATTCGAGAGACAGTCACAGAGTTCCGACGAATTTGCACAAATCGCCGAGCAGAATTTTACGCGATCTTCTTTAGGACCAGCGCTGAATTCTTTGATCCGAAGCCCACGCAATTGCATATCGCATGCTCAATAGCAGTTTTCCGCCCGACGTCCGGTACGTAGTCGAGATCACAATTTGGATCGCGCTGATCGAGATTGATGGTAGGAGGAACTCGCCCGTGCTCCATCGCGATCAGCGTGGCCGCGACGCTGGCCGCGCCGCATGCGCCCTGCGCGTGTCCGATCTGCGACTTCAGTCCTGACATCGGAATGTTATAAGCGTGATCACCCAGCGCCAGCTTCAAGGCCCGGGTTTCCACACGGTCATTCATTTCAGTGGATGTACCGTGGAGGCTGACGTATTGAATATCTTCGGGAGCGATGCGTGCTTCTTCCAGGCCGAGAGAGATGGCGCGCGCAGGTTCCTCCGGCGAATCGCTCATGCGTACGCGGTGGTAAGCCTCGCAGGTCGCCCCGTAACCTGTGATCTCGGCGTAAATTCGCGCGCCGCGGGACTTCGCATGCTCATATTCCTCGAGAACGAACATCCAGGAGCCTTCGGCGAGCACGAATCCATCGCGATCGGCTGAAAAAGGCCGCGATGCGCGCTCGGGTTCGTCGTTCCATGATTGGGTGAGTGCGCGAATCATGGTGTAGCCTTTCACAATCCCATCCGTGATCGGCGAATCCACGCCGCCGGTGACGAACATTGGTTGCACTCCGGCTTGAATATGCTGATAGGAATAACCCAGCGCGTCAGTGGACGAGGTGCATCCCGCAGTAACCACGTGACTGTATCCGCGAAACCCAAATCGCATGCTGATTTCGCTCGGAATTGTCCCCATGGTTCCGCTGGGAACGCAAAAAAGGCTCACCTGCTTTTCTTTCCCGCTATGCCATAAGCGATACTGCTGCTCGGAGAACTCCTGCGCGCCGCCGCCAGTGCCGAGCACGATCCCGATCTCTCGTTTTTCCTCAACCGACATTGAAGCTACGTCGAGTCCAGCGTCATTGACAGCTTCCGTGGTCGCAGCAAGACAGAGAGGCACCACGCGAGAAACATGCTTGCGCTCTCGTGCGTCCACCCACGCGAGTTCGTCAAACTCGGGGATCTCACCGGCGATGTGGACCGGCAGATGGGAAGAGTCGAAGCGCGAAATGCGCTTGACTCCAGACTTTCCGGCCAGGACGCCGCGGCAGAAAGCCTCTTTACCAATTCCATTTGGGCTGACTGCGCCCATTCCAGTAATGACGACGCGGGGTAACATTGGTCAGTTAAACTCCGACTGTAAAGCAAAGTTGCGACCTTCGACACGATCGCAGTGGGATAATCATACAGATGCCGCTCGGATTGTACATTTCCGTGCCTTTCTGCCGGACTAAGTGCAGCTATTGCAATTTCGCCTCAGATGTTTTTTCGCGTGCGGTTTTCGAAAAATACGTCACAGCGATCTGCGCCGAGGTTGAGCAGGCTGGCGAAACCGCCGGTCAGATGGGCGGTTTGCTCGAACACAAGGTTGACTCCATTTACTTTGGCGGCGGCACTCCTACACTGTTGGATGTAGCACAGCTGGAACGTGCCTTTGTCACTATTCGGCAAAATTTCGCCGTAACCGCAGCGTCTGAGATTACGGTCGAGTGCGCTCCAGGAACTTTGAGTGTACCCGTGATTGAAGGTCTCCAGCGCTGCGGGGTCAATCGCGTAAGCTTGGGAGTGCAATCGTTCAACGATCAGGAGTCGGCATCCGTCGGGCGCTTACACAAGCGTTCGACGATTATCGATGATGTTGCACGGCTGCGCTCGGCCGGAATTTCGAACATCAATATTGATCTGATTGCCGGCCTGCCGCACCAGACACGCGATAGTTGGCAAGCATCTCTGAATCAATTAATTACGCTTGAAGTCCCTCACGCCAGCATCTACATGCTCGAAGTAGATGACGATTCCAGGCTGGGACGCGAGCTCATCGCCGGAGGTCAGAAATTTCATGCGCACTTCGTGCCAGATGAAGATTTAATTGCCGACATGTACGAAATCGCCTGCGAGCGATTGAATACCGCCGGAATTGAACAATACGAAATTTCGAATTTCGCGCGGGCGGGCTGCGAATCAAAGCACAACTTGAAATACTGGACACAGCAGCCTTATCTCGGATTCGGAGTGGACGCACATTCCATGCTGCGGTCGCGTGATGGACGGGCAGTCAGATTTTCCAATCCTGACTCGTTGGAAAAATATCTAGCCGGTTCCGCGAAAGAACGCACACGAGTCTCGGCTGAATCTGCGGTACAAGAAGCCTTTTTCCTGGGGCTGCGGCTGAATCGCGGAATAGATATTCAGAAACTCCTCAGCGAGTTTGGCCAGAATGCGGTTTCTTACTACATGGAAAGCATCTGTGAGCTTGAGACCGCCGGTCTTCTTAAGAAAGACGGCGGCACTATTCGGCTCACCTCACGGGGGAGAATGCTGTCAAACGAAGTTTTTGAGCGCTTCATATCCGTCGATTCCGCGGTATAATCCGCCCGAAAACGAGGACACTCATGGGGCTCTACTTGCATTACGATGGCGCGCATAACCATCCTGTAAATCGTGCGCTGCACCTGATCGCCATTCCTGTCGGTTTCTCATCCATTATCGTTGTGTGGTTTCACTGGATCATCGGCCTGCTGCTGATTCCCACCGCCTTCGCATTGGCATGGTTGGGGCATTTGATCGAAGGAAATAAACCCGCATTCCTGACCAATCCAGTGCACGTATTCGTAGCTCCAATGTGGATGGCGAAAAAACTCTTTGGAAAACATGACGCCACTCGGACGTAACCAACCGGTCGGCATGGGTGTTTTGGCCGCGTGTGCGCTTGTGGTGTAATTACTGAAAGGCCTTTAACCACCGAGGTCACAGAGGTACGCAGAGGAATTTCGATAATCCCTGTGATCTTCTGTGAACTCTGTGGTTTTACGTCTTCCGGAGGAGTAGGAATTGGATTTCCAGCTCAACGACGAACAACTGCAGCTCAAGAAAAGTGTTCGTGAGTTTGCCGAGCGCGAGATCGCGCCCAATGTGCGCAAATGGGACGACGCTGGAGAGTTTCCGCTTTCGACTATCAAGGAACTCGGCAAGCTGGGATTGATGGGCGTCATTTTCCCGCAGGATTTGGGCGGCTCGGGAATGGGCTATGTGGAGTACGTTACCGCCGTCGAGGAGCTTTCGCGCGTGGATGGCTCGGTAGGGATCATCGTTGCCGCCCACACCTCGCTTTGTTCGAATCATATTTTTCTTGCCGCTAACGAAGCCCAGAAGAAGAAGTATCTTCCCAAGCTGGCTACCGGGGAATTCATTGGCGCATGGGGCCTAACCGAGCCATCTTCGGGTTCCGATGCCGGAAGCGCGCGCATGACCGCGGTGCGCAAAGGAAAGAACTGGGTCCTGAACGGAACCAAAACTTTTTGCACTAACGGCCACTATGCCGATGCGCTAGTCGTCGTGGCTGTGACCGACCGCGCTGCGCACACCCACGGGCTTTCTGCCTTCATCGTGGAGAAAGGAACTCCGGGTTTTCGTCCGGGGAAAAAAGAAGACAAGCTCGGGCTGCGGGCCAGCGACACTGCGGAATTGATCTTCGAAGACTGCGTGCTTCCGGCGGAAAATCTGCTTGGGACCGAAGGCCAGGGATTTGTCGATGCCATGCGCGTGCTCGATGGCGGCCGCGTCTCGATCGCAGCTTTGTCCCTGGGGATGGCTGAGGGCGCGTACGAAGCGGCGCTAAATTATTCCAAGCAGCGCAAGCAGTTCGGACGCGCTATCAGCGACTTTCAGGCGATCCAGTGGAAGCTCGCCGATATGGCCACGGAAATAGAAGCTGCAAAGCTGCTGACGTTTCGTGCCGCCGCGATGAAGGACGCCGGGCTCAAGACTACGCTCGAATCATCCATGGCCAAGCTCTTCGCCAGCGAAGTCGCGGTAAAGTGCGCCAATGAGGGTGTGCAGATCCACGGCGGCTATGGCTTCATTAAGGATTATCCGGCGGAGAAGTATTATCGCGACGTGAAGTTGTGCACCATCGGCGAAGGCACCAGCGAGATCCAACGGTTAGTGATCGCGAGGCAGTTGCTCAAGGATTAAAGCGCACCAGCCGTTAAGCTTCAGAACTTTCAATAACGTTTCCGTCGCCGCACTTTTTTCTTTACACTTCTTTCTTGAGCGTTTCGAAAGAAAGTCTCATCTCTCAGCTCCGTTCCGGCGACGCTCGCGCGCTGACGCGCGCGATTTCGACTGTGGAGAACCACTCTCCAGGTTGGATCGACTTGCTCAAGCAATTGTTTCCCCACACCGGCAAGGCCCGAACCATCGGCCTTACGGGGCCGCCCGGCGCAGGCAAGAGCACGCTTGTCGATCAGTTGGCGAAACATTATCGCGAGCAGGACCACACGATCGGAATCATAGCCGTCGATCCCACAAGTCCTTACACTGGCGGCGCGATCCTGGGCGATCGCATTCGCATGCAGCAGCATTTTTCCGATCCCGGCATTTACATTCGCAGCATGGCTACCCGCGGTTCACTCGGCGGGTTAGCGCGAACCACGGCCGATGTCGCGTCAGTGCTCGACGCAGCCGGTCGCAACCTGATTTTGATTGAGACCGTGGGCGTCGGGCAGGATGAAATCGACATTGTTCGCCTTGCCGATGTCACCGTCGTTATCCTCGTTCCCGGGATGGGCGACGATGTGCAGACCATCAAGGCCGGCATCATGGAAATTGCCGACATTTTCGTGATCAATAAAGTCGACCACGAGGGCGCGGAACGGGTCGAGCGGGAAATTCGAGCGATGCAGTCACTGGCTATGCGGCCCGACAATTGGACTCCGCCAATCGTGAAGACAATGGCAACCGACGGGCGCGGAATCAAAGAGCTTGCGGATTCAATCGCCAGCTATGAATCACACCAGCAAAACCAAGGTTTGGTTTCGCAGCGCAGGATTCAGAACTGGGAAGCGCGTCTGCTCGAAATGCTGCGCGACACTCTGCTGCAACGGGCGCATGCTGCCATGCCGAATGGCGAACTTTCGCGGTTAGCTGCCGAGGTTGCGGAACACAAGCGCGATCCGTATTCCGTGATCGAGGAGATCGCGGTGCGAATTGGAGTGTTGTAAAAACCTCAGGAAATCAGTCGTTTCGAAATTCTTGTCGCCGAGCTTGCGCTCGGCCTGGAGGGGCGAGGGCGCCCGTCTCCACATGGTTCCTTTTGGTGCATTTTGTTTGAAGGGAATGTCGGCTGAAATCGGCTACTACTGGCGTTCGTATCCCTTGCTACCGCGGAATCCTGGGCCGTGCTCGAGTGATCCCATCAGCAGTCGGCGCAGGCGATGGCGGCTTTCGAGGTCGATGTTCACGAACTCAAACCCAACTTCGTTGACGTGGGCGCGTCGCAGAACCACTTGGGCGCGAATGTTACGCATGCCCACGGTCATTTGGAGGTCCGCGTCGGAGCCGACCCGTAATGTGTCCGCTTTAGTTCCCATCCCTCCGCCCAAGCTCAGCTCGTGAATCGCGATGTTTGATTTTCCCCATGAACTGCTGATGCTCGCCGGAACCGGCCGCTTGAGGATAATGCGTTCATAGCGGCGCTGGCGTACCCACGGACAAGCAGGAGCAGAATCGAGAGGGCCAATCGCAAGCTCGCCGGGTTCCAGGCTGCTTTCGGACATAACCTGCGTGGCGTAGCGCAGGTCAATCTTCGCCAAAGCCTGTGCCGCCGCAATGCGCAGCTCGCGGTGGTGCTGCCATGTGAACATCTTTTTCGCTTCGAAAAGAATTTTTAGAACCGGCACCGCATCGGATTCCCGCAGTCTTCCAAGCGCCTCAATTGCTTTTAGCTGAAGCAACGGGGAGCGTCCCTGCGCCTCGCCGGCCGCCGCCATTACGATCAGTGGAGGAGCCGCGCTGCGGTCGCCGCTCATCCCAATTTCATCAAGCGCCTGGGGCACCACAGCGGGATCGAGGACTTCGAGAATCTCGAGCAAAGTGCGGCCACGGTCGCCGGCGGCACCGTAGGCGATCTGCCTCACGATCAAATCGTGATAAAAGCGGTTCAGCTGAGTCAGCCGGGACGGAAGTAGCTCCAACAGAGACGGCACATCCAACCGGCTCAACAAGCCAACCGCTGAAACTGCCTGGCGCTGAGGGCCGCTGCTGAGCATCTCTCGTAGATATTCATTTGCCCCTGAGCCAAGTTCATTCACCAGCTCCACGATGCGGTCGCACTCTTCTCGCTTCATGGCGCGGAAGAAACGGTCGGCCAGGTGCTCGGCTGAGGCCTTCGAGTTCCGACGCAACACCCCCACCAGATCGGGGTTGAATTTCGACTGCGAAAGAGCATCCTCAATGAACTCTGGCAACCGCCCTTCGACGCCAATACGCGATCGCAATTCCTTTTCGAGCGCAGGACGGCGAGTGGCGACATAATCCATGGCTTCGCAAGTCTGCGCGACGGCGCGGTATTGTTTGCGATGAGCAGCTTCCGAACTCAGCCGCACGAACGCTGCGCTCAGCAGAGCTTCAATTTCAGGGTTCGATTCCTTGGCGATCGCGTCGCCCAGTTTCTGCGTGGTCTCGCCGAGCACGCTTCCGCTTTCCGCGAACAAGTCGGAGAGCTGAGAGATTCCATCCGCCACTCGCGAGCGATAATCCGGATCTTTTGCCGACACAGAGTTGGCATAATTACTGAGGATTGCAGAAGCGGTTTCGCGGTCGCCACGCTGAAGCAGCAGCTCCAGGTACTGGCGGACATTACGCGCGGGGACGCACGCTGCGTCTTCGGATTGCAGTGCCTTTTTCTTGCTACTTTCCGGCAGTTCGGCCCAGAACGTTCGATCAAGAATGTCTGCATGCGATTCGACCATGATGCCGGCCTTGCTCATCTTGGCTTCGTGCCCCTGCAGAATCTTGCGCAGATTCCCCATTTGCTGGCTCATCTGCTCCAGCATTTCGTGGACTGCATTCACCTTGAGGTCGCCGCTTTCAAAGCGCTCGAGTGCGTAGCGAATAGCTAACTGTTCGGCGGCGCGCATGAGAAGTGGCTTTGCGTTCTTGGGGTCTGGGCCTGAACTCGAGAGCTCATCGAGCAGTGTAAGCACTGAATTTTTGATTTTGTCTTCGGCGCGATCTAATTCCGATCCAATTAACTCCGGCTTGGGAGATTTGGCTGTGCCTATTTCACCAAAACGCGTCAGGAGTTGCAGCGCCTGTTGAGTTTCCTTGCTGTTCAACAGGGAAGGCGAACTTGTCCCGGCAGCCTCTCCGTCCTGAGCACCTGTACCGGAGCGGGTTCTGGGATTGTGAGAGCCTTCCGCAGCGGCGATTACTTGTATCAGCTTGTTGGGATCGTTGAGCCAATCTTTGAATTCCGGGCCCAGGGACTGCGCCACAATCTGGGCCGCGGCCGTCATATTTGCAGATGCCGAATCGGAGGCTACGAACTTGACTTCGTTGACGCGAATATTTCCTTTGTTATCGGCGAAGGCGCTCTTGATCTGGTCGGCCAGGTCCTGGGCCTTTGCGCCATTGAACGCGAAAGCCCGCACCAGCTTCTCGAATTCTTCAGGTACGATATCCCTGCAGAACTGGATGCTGGCGAGTCCGGAAGCAGTAAGGAGTTGGGCAAAGCCGCGTTCGGCTTGTCCAGCTTCAATGGCAATCCCATCGAGCAGCAGGCGTTCACCGGCGACTCCCAGAACGAAGCTGCCTTTGCCAATCGGAAGGGCATCCTTTAATTCGGCCCACGCCACCTCAAATTGAGTTTGGGTGCGTTTGTGGGCGAAACCATAGAGCCGCACGTACTTCACCAGGATGTTCAGGCTGTGAATGAACGGGCGGGCTGACGCCTGAGCGATCAATTTGCTTGTGCCGGTGCTCGAAATAGGGTTTCTCCCCGCAACTTATTCAATTAGCCTATGCCGAAAGAAACACCAGACGCACGTTACCGACGTCATAGGACGTACGGGGTATGAACCCCTAAGGTGCTGAAAATATTGAGCAGCGAGTTGTGGGCGGGCGGTTGCCATTCACTTCTGAGTGCCCACGATAACCAGCGGTTTGCCAAGAAGACCCGATTCGGAACAGCAACCGCTCATTTCTCCGAAATCACAAAGTTCACCACCGCGCCTGAATTAGGTTTGACGCTGACCGGCTTCTCCCAGGTCCGCGGTGGAAGAAAGACAGGGCGCTCGACGCGTTTCTCAGTGAGCACATCGTACGCGGTTTCCTGGTGAGTAACCTTCCACCCTTCGTGCCAAGCCACGATTTCGTAGTCTCCGGGCGGCACGTTCGAAAGCTCGAATTTTCCGCTCTCGTCAGTGGCGGCATAATACGGATGCGGTACCACAAACATTTCGGCATTCATCCAGGTGTGGCCACCATTGCACTTCAAATTCACCAATCCAACTGTGGCCATATCACGAGTTATAACTTGATTTGGAAAAGGAAAAGGCAGATTGTAGGTGGCCGCGCCGTCCATGTGGATGGTGTGCAGCGTCGCGTCTGAACTTTTCATCTGCAGCGTCGTATGCGACGGGACCAACAGAATGTGCGGCTCGTAGCGGCAATGTCTCTGGTCTAGGAACCGCCGCTGCTGCGGCAAATCCATCGCCTTGCCGCGTGAAACCTCTTTTAGAAAAACGACCGTATTCGCCACTCCCGCTTGGGGCCCGACAATGAGACGCTCCAGATCACGGGTCTTCTGCGAGTTCGGATCACAAATTAACGCGTCCTTATTGATGGTGACCGGCAGCAGATGGGGCATCGGCCCCGACCATTTGACGGTTCCGTTTATGGTGCCGCCGTCGTGCACAGAGATGACTTGATATTCCTGCGCGGAAAGAGCGGCCGCGAGTGCGAGCACGGCGGCCGCGACAGACATACCGAAATGCTTTGACATAAACAACTCCAGCTACCCACAATGCGAGCGATCTTCAAATCCTAGTCTGGGAGTTACAGCACGCAAGTAACCGGAGTAACTAAGGCCGGATCGTTTTCAGGAATGGAATGCCTAGTCAGCCTGGCTGCCCGCGGGGGCAATCTGTCCGGTAACAGGGCGGTGCCTTCGACTCCAGGCCCAGCGCATGCGGTCGAGATAGAGATAAATAACAGGAGTAGTGAACAGCGTAAGCGCCTGGCTGAGGATCAAGCCGCCAACAATAGTAATTCCCAGCGGCTGACGCAATTCTGATCCCACGCCGGTTCCCAGGGCCAGCGGCAACGCGCCGAGCAGCGCGGCCATGGTCGTCATCAGAATTGGGCGGAAACGCAGCATACAGGCTTCAAAGATTGCATCTTCCGGAGATTTGCCTTCGCGGCGCTCGGCATCGAGTGCGAAGTCGATCATCATGATCGCGTTTTTCTTCACAATGCCGATCAGAAGTATGATTCCGATCAATCCCATAACGTTGAGTTCGTTGTGAGTAATAAGCAACGCCAACAGCGCACCAAGCCCAGCCGACGGCAGAGTAGAAAGAATAGTTATGGGGTGGATATAGCTTTCGTAAAGAATGCCCAGGACGATATAAACGGTGAGCAACGCGGTCAGAATGAGCACAGGTTCATTCGAAAGAGACTGCTGGAACGCCGCAGCCGTTCCCTGGAAACTGCCATGAATTGTTGCCGGAAACTGGATTTCATTCTTCGCTGCTTCAATGATCTGAGTTGCCTGGCCGAGAGAAACGTTGGGCGCCAGGTTGAAAGAAATCGTGGTTGCCGGGAACTGTCCCTGGTGGCTGACTGCGAGCGCAGTATTGGCGGGCGCGAAATGCGCAATCGCCGAGAGAGGGATCATGGTGCCGTTCGACGACGCGACGTAAACCGATTCCAACGCGGCCGGCGTTTGCTGGTACCGCGGATCCACTTCCATTACCGCGTGGTATTGATTCAATTGCTCGTAGATCGTCGAAACCTGGCGTTGGCCGAAGGCGTCATAAAGCGCATTGTCGATGGCCTGCGGAGAAACACCCAGCCGCGAAGCGGTATCGCGATCAATGACCACGTTGGCTTCGAGACCCCGGTCCTGCTGGTCTGTATTTACATCGCGCAGTTCTTTCAACGTGCGCAACTTCTGCATCAACCGCGGAGCCCAGGAATTAAGCTCCTTCAAGTCTTCTCCCTGAAGCGTGTACTGATATTGAGCCTGGCTCTGGCGCCCGCCAATAGTCAGGTCCTGGGCGGACTGCATGAATAGGGTCGCCCCAGGGACAGCAGTCAGTTTCCGGCGCATCTCCGCGATGACCTGGTCAGATGTAAGTTTGCGCTGCTTGCCTTTCGGTTTGAGAGTGATGAACATCCGGCCTTGATTCCTTGCTGTGTTCCCGCCGGCGAATCCGACAATGGTCTGAACGTTCGGATCCCTCATTACGATACTGACAAACTGATCCATTTTTTGCCGCATCGCGGGAAACGAGATGTCCTGGTCGGCCTGCACTGAACCCATCACGCGTCCAGTGTCCTGTTGCGGAAAAAACCCCTTTGGAACCTGAATGTAGAGGTAAACGGTAAGGCACATGGTGGCTATGGTGACTGCCAATGTGAGTGGTTGATGCCGCAAAACCCACTTCAGGCTCACGCGGTAAGTTTTCAGTGTCCAGTCGAAGAAGGCCTGTGAGCTGCGGTAAAACCTACCGTGCTTCTCCTCCCCGATCGTCTTGAGAATCTGTGCGCACATCATGGGCGTCGTCGTAAGGGACACGAGCAACGAGACGCCGATGGCGATGCTCAGAGTTACCGCGAACTCGCGGAACAAGCGACCGACAAGGCCGCCCATCATCAAAATGGGTATGAAGACCGCGACCAGCGACGTGCTCATGGAAAGCACGGTGAATCCTATTTCGCGCGCGCCCCGGAAGGCCGCAGCCACTGGCGTCATTCCTTGTTCCAAGTAGCGCGTAATATTTTCCAGCACCACAATGGCATCGTCCACCACAAAGCCGGTTGAAATCGCCAGCGCCATCAACGACAGATTGTCGAGGCTGTAGTGAAGTAAGTACATCACTCCGAAAGTTCCGATCAGCGAAAGCGGCACCGCAATACTGGGAATGATGGTGGCTCGAACCGTCCGCAGAAATGCGAAAACTACAAAAATTACCAGGATTACCGAAATTATCAGCGTGATCTCGATATCGCGAACTGATGCGCGAATCGTGGTGGTGCGGTCCATCACCACATCGAGATGGATGGCCGGCGAAATCGACGCGGCGAGTTGCGGCATCAGCGCGTACACGCGGTCGACGGTGTCAATGATGTTCGCGCCCGGCTGCCGGAAGACGATGAGCAGAACTGCGGGCTTTCCCTGCGCCGAAGGGTCTGTGGTGTTGTGCCCAGCCAGACCAATGACGCGCGTGTCCGCGACCGAATCCTGAACATCGGCCACATCGCCCAGCCTTACGGCTGCTCCATTGCGGTATGAGACAATCAGCGGGCGGTACTTATCGGCAGTTTTAATTTGGTCGTTATCTCGAATTGTCCAGGCATTGATCGCGTTTGCCACCTTGCCTTTCGCGCTATTCGCGTTGGCAACTCCGAGGGTGGTGCGTACTGAATCAAGTCCGATCCCAAGCTTATTTAGCAGATTCGGATTCGCCTCGACGCGGACCGCAGGCGGCGCAGCTCCTCCCACGAATACCTGGCCCACCCCATCGACCTGCGACAGCTTCTGTGAGAGGACGGAATCGCCGGCATCATATATCTGCGGCAACGTCATCGTATCCGAGGTAAGCGCGATGATCAGAACAGGCGCGTCCGCCGGATTGACTTTGCGGTAGGAGGGATTGCCCGGCAAATAGGAAGGCAAGTTGCTGCGCGCGGCATTGATCGCAGCTTGCACGTCACGTCCGGCGGCATCGATGTTGCGGTTCAGATCAAATTGCAAAACGATGCTAGTCGAGCCGATCTGGCTCGTCGACGTCATTTGGTTCACGCCGGCAATCCGCCCGAATTGCCGCTCGAGCGGAGTTGCCACCGCGGAGGCCATAGTTTCGGGGCTGGCGCCGGGCAATGAAGCGCCGACCTGAATCACCGGAAATTCAACCTGCGGCAGGGGTGCGACCGGCAAAAGCTGAAACGCAAGAACTCCCGAGAGCAGAAGACCGATGGTAAGCAGCGAAGTGCCGACCGGGCGCTTAATGAATGGAGACGAAACGCTCAATACTAATCTCCCGTTGCGGGCTGCTCCTCAAAATGGCGGAACCCAAACCGCGAGAACCGCTCAGACAATCGGTCGAACCAGAGGTAAACCACGGGCGTGGTGTAGAGAGTCAACAACTGGCTCACCAAGAGACCACCCACAATTGTGATTCCCAGAGGATGGCGCAGCTCGGAACCTGTTCCACTGCCCAGCGCTAACGGCAACCCGCCAAAAAGCGCTGCCATGGTCGTCATCATGATAGGACGGAACCGGAGCAAGGAAGCCTGGTAGATCGCCTCCTCAGGCGGCTTATGTTCCTCGCGCTCTGCTTCCAGCGCGAAGTCGATCATCATGATGGCGTTCTTTTTCACGATGCCAATCAGCAGGATGATTCCAATCAGGCTCACCACGCCGAGATCATTGCCCGTAATCATCAGAGCGAGCAGTGCGCCGACGCCGGCCGATGGCAGCGTCGAAAGAATCGTGATCGGGTGGATGTAGCTCTCATACAACACTCCGAGCACGATATACACGGTGATGATCGCTGCCAGGATGAGCAGCGGCTCGCTCGAAAGTGAATTGCGAAACGCAGCCGCGGTTCCCTGAAAACTCGTATGGATGCTGGCTGGCATATGGATCGCCTGCTCGGCGGCATCGATTGCTTTCGTAGCTTCTCCCAGCGAAGCGTTTGGCGCCAGGTTGAAGGATAGAGTCACGACTGGGAACTGTCCCTGATGGTTGATTGCCAGAGTGGCATTCGAGCGCTCGATGTGACTAAATGCGGAGAGCGGAACTTGTGTGCCGGTGTTCGACTTTACATATAAATTGTTCAGCGACTCGGGGTCCTGCTGAAATTGCGGATCGACCTCGAGCACCACGTGATATTGGTTCAGCTGCGTGTAGATCGTAGAAACCTGCCGCTGGCCATAGGCGTCGTACAAAGTGCTGTCGATCTGCGCCGGCAAGATTCCGAGGCGGGACGCGGAATCGCGATCGATGACTACGTCGGCCTGAAGTCCGCCATTTTGCTGATCGCTAGCCACGTCGCTGAGTACGGGCGATGAACGAAGTTGTTGAATCAGCTTCTGCGACCATACGGCGAGCTCCTGCGGGTCAATGTCCTCCATCGAATACTGGAATTGCGTGCGGCTTACGCGGTCCTCCACCGTCAAGTCCTGGATCGGCTGCATGTAAAGCGTGATCCCCTCGATTTGCGCGAGCTGCGGCTGCAAACGGCGAATGATGTCAGAAGCGGTCGCTTTACGCTGATTTCGCGGCTTCAGGTTGATCTGAATTCGGCCGCTGTTCAGGGTGAGATTGGTCCCATCAATGCCGATGAACGAAGACAGGCTCAATACGTCAGGATCCTTTAAAATGGCCCGCGCCAGTTGCTGCTGGCGCTGTGACATGGCGCTGAAGGAGATGTTTTGCGGCGCTTCCGAAATCCCGAGAATTACACCCGTGTCCTGCACCGGGAAAAAGCCCTTTGGAACTACGATGTACAGGAGCAATGTGAGAACAAGAGTTGCGGCGGTAATCAGCAGCGTGGTGGTTTGGTGCTGAAGCACAAATTTCAGCGTGCGGCCGTAACCCTGAACCACGCGCTCGTACACGTGCTCGGACCATTTGTAGAACCGCCCTTCCTTCTGGTCGGCTTTCGATTTCAATAGCCTCGCGCTCATCATCGGCGTGAGCGTCAGCGACACAACCGCCGAAACCAGAATTGTTACCGCCAGCGTCACCGCGAACTCACGGAACAGCCGACCAACAATGTCGCCCATGAACAGTAAGGGAATCAAAACCGCGATCAGCGAGACGGTTAGCGAGACGATCGTGAAACCGATTTGTCCTGCGCCCTTCAAAGCAGCATCCAGCGGTGAGTCACCGGCTTCTAGGAAACGGTCGATGTTCTCGATCATCACGATGGCGTCGTCCACCACAAAGCCGGTCGAGATGGTCAATGCCATCAGGGTCAGATTATTCAGGCTGTATCCCAGCAGGTACATCACGCCAAAGGTCCCGAC
The DNA here is from genome assembly GCA_025462735.1 of Acidobacteriaceae bacterium. Lineage (GTDB taxonomy): Bacteria > Acidobacteriota > Terriglobia > Terriglobales > Acidobacteriaceae > Gp1-AA145. Next base: position 168,535 of record JAOAPC010000010.1, read on the forward strand.
GATCGATAAAGGAACCGCGACGCTGGGGATAACAGTAGCGCGCAGGTTTCGCAGGAACAGAAAGATCACCATCACCACCAAGCCGATGGTGAGCGACAGCTCAAATTCCACGTCTTTTACAGATGCGCGGATGGTTTCAGTCCGGTCGGTGAGAATCGAAACCTTAACGGCGGCGGGAAGCGAGGCCTGAAGTTGCGGCAGCAGAAGTTTGATCTTATCCGCTACGCTGATGATGTTTGCCCCCGGCTGCCGCTGAATATTTACGATCACGGCGGGCGATAGCACCGAACCTTGGCCCATCCATGCGGATTGATCTGTGTTCTCCACACTGTCAGCAACCTGGGCCACGTTATCCAGGCGCACCGGTGCGCCATTGCGGTAGGCAACTACGATGGGACGATACTGGGCTCCGGAGATCAGTTGGTCATTTGCACCGATGGTGAACGATTGCCGCGGACCGTCCAGTGTTCCCTTAGCTTGATCAACGTTCGCCGCCGCCAGCGCGGTGCGAACGTCCTCGAGGCTCAGACCGTATGAGGCCAGGGCAGTCGGATTTGCTTGCACGCGAACGGCCGGCTTCTGTCCTCCGCTGATTGAAACCAGTCCGACGCCAGTGACCTGGGAAATTTTTTGTGCGAGTTGCGTGTCCGCCAGGTCTTCGACCTTCGAGAGTGGCAGCGTGTCGGAACTGACGGAAAGAGTCAGGATCGGCGAATCCGCGGGATTCACCTTGCTGTAAATCGGAGGATTCGGCAGATCTACGGGAAGAAACGTTCCGGCTGAGTTGATGGAGGCTTGCACCTCTTGCTCAGCGATGTCGATGTTCTGATCAAGATTGAACTGGAGGGTAATGACCGAACTGCCGAGCGAACTGGTGGAGGTCATCTGGCTCAATCCCGGCACTTGTCCGAATTGCCTTTCCAGCGGCGCTGTCACCGAGGAGGCCATCACCGTGGGATCGGCGCCGGGATAAAACGTCATGACCTGGATGGTGGGGTAGTCCACCTCGGGTAAAGCCGAAACCGGAAGTTGCCGGTAGGCCACAATGCCCACCAGCAAGACCCCGATCATGAGCAGGGATGTGGCGACCGGGCGAAGAATAAAAAGCCGTGACGGATTCATTGGGAAGCAGTTCCGCGATTCTGATTGCTGCCGGAAGTATTTCCGCGTCGACCGTGCTGGGCCTGCGCTGGATTGGCGCTCGGAGAAACGTTGGGTGCATTAGGATTCGCGGTTGCGCTCTGCGCATTCCGATTTTCCCCTTGCACGTGCGGTTCAACATGACTGCCCTGTTGCAGCTTGTCTTGTCCGTCAGTGATCACAAGTTCGTCAGGCGAGACTCCGCTTGAAATCTCGCTCAGATTGCCCTGAGTAACGGGAATCGTCACCGGACGAACTTCCACGGTTTTGTCGGCCTTCATTACGTACACGTAGGTTCCCTGAGGGCCGCGTTGAACCGCGGCAGAGGGGACCACAGTCACGTTCTTTTGCGTTTCGAGCAGCAGATGAATGTTTACAAATTGGTTGGGCCAAAGTTCATTGGCCTTGTTCTCGAAAACTGCCTTCAGTTTTCCGGTCCCGGTAGTTTGGTCAATCTGGTTGTCGATAGTGAGCAATTTGCCGCTAGCGAGTTTCGTCTGGTCATCGCGGCTGTAGGCATCTACCTGTAACGTACTCTTCCTCATGTGCTGCGCCACGTTAGGCAACTGGTCTTCTGGCAGGGTGAAAATTCCAGTAATCGGTTGAAGCTCAGTGATCACGAGCATCGGATTGGTGTCGGCCGCATGCACAATGTTGCCAGGATCGACCAAACGCAGGCCGATGCGGCCGTCCACCGACGCCGTGATGTGGCAATAGACGAGATTTAACTTGGCGTTTTCGACAAGGGCTTGATCGTTGCGAACCGTGCCGTCTAGTTGATCGACGGTCGCGCGCTGAGTATCAACCTGCTGCTGCGACATCGCGCCGGAGTTCTGCAACAGGTCTTTGTAACGTTGATAATTCAGCCTGGCGTCGCGCAGTGATGCCTGGTCTTTAAACAGCTGTGCCTGGGCCTGATCTAACTGCACCTGATAGGGCCTGGGATCAATTATCGCCAGCAACGCCCCCTTCTTCACGGACTCGCCCTCTTTGAATTTCACATCCACGAGTTGGCCGTCGACGCGGCTCTTTACGCTGACTGTGTAGTAAGCCTCGATAGAACCAAGTCCGGTAAGGTAAATGGGTAAGTCCTGCTTTTGGGCGGGAGCAACCGTCACTTGCACCGCTTGCGGTGCATTGGCGCGCGCCGACGAAGGACTTGGTCCGGAACAGGCCGTAAAAAAAGATGGCAAAATGAACAGCGCTATGAGGGCCGCAACACGCAAAGGCACCCACTCAGATTTCAGCAGATTAGAATGCATTGCGTAGCTCGCCTCCGAAAGGACGGTGCGCAATCATCTTAAATAATCGAAATAGACCTTGCTCAGACCGGTGCGCGATTGTCCACATTCTTGGATGAGCATTGAAGTCAGTTGTCATCAGGCATTTACAAAAATTTACCTGGCCCAGGGCGAGAAGCGGGTTGCGCCGGTCATTCACAATGGCGGACCTGGACGGGCTCGGTTATATTGGACGGCCAACGGGAAGCGTGATGTCACTCTCAATTGCTCAGTCTGCAATCATCATCCGCGATCTGGAAACCATTGCGGAGCTCGAACCTATGCTCCGGCTGGAGAAAGAGGTGTGGGGTCTTGCCGACGCGGATGTGACTCCAATTACCCTCGCCGTGGCCTTAAAATCAGCCGGTAGCATGTTGATTGGCGCTTTTGAGGGCCCCCAACTTGTAGGGTTTGCCCTGGCCTTTCCTAGCTTTGAGCGTGGCAGGGTCGGGTTCCACTCCCATATGCTGGCCGTCCGACCCGCATATCGAGAACATGGCCTGGGATATCGATTGAAGCTGGCCCAACGCGAGCGAGCGCTGTCACTTGGGATCACCGAGATGACATGGACCTTCGATCCGTTGCGCCGTCTGAATGCGCACTTGAATTTCTGCAAGCTCGGGGTCATCTCGGATAGCTACAGAGTGGATTTCTACGGCCCCCAAACCTCGAGTCCCCTGCACACCAACGGCACCGACCGGCTCTGGGTAACGTGGCATATGTCGGGTCAGCGCGTACAGGAACGAATGGGCGGTAAAGAACAAGAACGAAGCGCGGAGGTCCTGGACGCGCTCAAACATCTAGAGCCGCTCGTGCGCTTTAACGGTGCCGGTAGACCTGCGGAAGGAGATCTGGCGGCAGCGCTTTCACGGCAAAGGATTGCGATCGAGATTCCCGGTGATATAGACCGGATCGAACAGAAGGATAAAGAACTTGCCCGTCACTGGAGGCTTGCCACGCGCCATGCATTCACGGAAGCTCTGAAAGCCGGCTTCATCGTCAAAGAATTCTGCCGGTCGATTCGCGGCCAACAGGGGCCTGGGGCATATCTACTGGAACGCGCCAGCGAATGAGAAGTTCCATGCCAACTAACGTTTCTTCAGGAATGGGTTCGCTTCGCGCTCGCCTCCAATAGTAGTGAGCGGCCCGTGCCCAGGAACGACGGCAGTGTCGTCCGGCAGAGCAAGCAGTTTGTCATGCAATGAACGCATGATTTTTTCAAATGACCCACCGGGTAAGTCGGTGCGGCCGATGCTGCCAGCGAAGAGCGTGTCTCCGGCGATCAATTTCTTCTCAGCGGGAAAATACAGACAGATGCTTCCCTCGGTGTGTCCCGGCGTATGCATAACGTTCGCCAGCAAAGAGCCGGCTTTTACGGATTCCTGCTCGCCGAGATTCTGATCGACCTCGACTTTTCCCGGCGCCTGCATTCCAATCCACGCGGCCTGGATGTCTATCATTTTCAAAAGCGCGTAATCGTTGTCATTGAGCAGGATCGGCGCGCCCGTGGCTGCGCGCAATTTCATCGCCCCGCCGACATGATCGATGTGGGCATGGGTGATTACGATTTGCTTTACCGTAAGTTTGTGCTTTTCAATGATGGCAAAAATGTCCGCAATGTCATCGCCTGGATCGATGACCATCGCTTCGCGGGAAATCTCGTCGCCGATGACGGAACAGTTGCACTGCAAAGGACCGACGGGCAGAATTTCGTGGATCATGTGAATTTGCAGCTCCGCTTTTTGCCGTTGGCTCGGAGCTTGTGACACGTTGCTAACCGCTTAGACACGAGACGGCTCGAAAGTAAGCAGCTAGGAACAAGAGGGTAGGGCTACTTTGAAGTCGTTCGCAACCTCCGCGAAAATGTATATCCAAGAATTGCGCCAATAACAGCGCCAATGAGAATTTCGACGCGGGAATCAAGCAGCACTCCATACCAAGTCTGAGAATAGCTGTCCAGTGAACCAAAGAACGCCCCAACCAACGCCACTCCAAGTGTCCAGAAGATGATCTTTCGCATTTGGCCACTCATGCTACCCATCTCTCCGCCCTCGCATGTGCTCCCTAGGGCCCGCTACCAGCACGAGAGCCGACTTGCAGTTATTTCTTGGGAGCAGGCGAATTCCCAGGTTTTGCGGGAGCTGCTGGCGTGGACTTATAGTCCGTCAGAACCGATTTTGGTCCGGTCTTGTGCGAGGCGGCAATCGACAGCGTGATAGAGGTCAGCATGAAGATGATCGCGCACCAGGTCGTGGCCTTGGTGAGTATGGTTGCCGCGCCACGCGGGCCGAAGGCGGTCTGGCTGCCCTGTCCGCCGAACGCTGCGGCTATGTCGCCGCTCTTGCCGCTTTGCAGCAGGACAACAATGATCAAAAAGAAGGAAACGAAAATGTGAACTATATAGATAAGCGTAGTAAGCATGAATGCGGAAACCTTTGCTGGAACGAGTCTTTTCTGAGCTAGTGCTCCGGAACATGGTGCGGAAGGGGGGACTTGAACCCCCACGCCTTTCGGCGCCACCCCCTCAAGATGGTGTGTCTGCCAATTCCACCACTTCCGCTAAACTGAGCACTTTTCGGCGTTTATTGGGTACTTGAGACCAACTGGGTGAGGCGTAGCCCACAGAAAGTCATTCAAAGCTTACACTGACAGGCGGCGCGAATTCAAGCCAAGCACCTCAATAGGAAGCACCGCCGCGGACCTAAATTGTGATCACCGATTGCCACATTCACATCCAGCCGCTGCATATGTTTCATCCGCATGCTTTGGAGCTGATAAAGAAACGAAGGCCGAATTTCGAGCAGATCGTCGAGTTCACTCGTTCTCCGAAATCATTCCTCAAGTATTTGGACGCTGCCGGCGTGGACCGGGCGGTGCTGATCAATTACGTTGCGCCGGACGTGATTGGCTTTAGCTCAGAAGTGAACCAATTCATCGCGGATTATGTGAAGGCGGACCCAAAGCGCCTGATTCCGTGCGGCGGCGTACATCCCAGGCAATCTCGCGATATCGAATCGGAGATCGAACAAATCCTGCGGCTGAAACTCCGCATGATCAAGATCCATCCTCCGCACCAGCTCCTTTTCCCTAACGACTATCTGAATGGAGTCAAGGAACTTGAGATCATCTATCGCTCCGCCGAAGCGAATGGCATTCCAGTCATGTTTCACACCGGAACTTCAATTTTTCCCGGCGCTCGCAACCGCTATGGCGATCCAATTTTCATCGACGATGTCGCAGTCGATTTCCCCAAGCTGAAGATCATTCTCGCGCACGGAGGCCGGCCGTTGTGGATGCAGACGGCATTCTTTCTTCTGCGGCGGCATCCCAACGTGTTTCTCGACATTAGCGGAATTCCGCCTAAGTCCCTACTCAAATATTTTCCCCGCCTGGATCAGATCGCAGCAAAAACTCTCTTCGGCACCGACTGGCCCGGGCCCGGTGTACCCGAGGTAAAAGCGAATCTCGACGATTTTCGTGCGCTTCCGCTAAGTGAAGAAACTCGGCAGCAGATTCTTTCGAAGACAGCCGCGAGAATTTGGGCGGAATAAACTCATCATTTCACCACGCGCGCTTTTCGCCTAAAATAACCATCCGTCGGATCAATAGTAGCCGGGACTTTTTAGGAGGGACGATTTTGCGACGACCGCTGAACGTTTACATTACGACGATATTGGCTTTGTGTGCCCTGCTGTCGAACGCGCAGGAGAAGTTACCACTAAAGTTGATCACAACAACCCCGATGCCGGGTTTCATCGGTGATTTCGACCACTTTGGCTTAGACCGCAAAGGCAACCGCCTTTTTCTCGCGGCTGAGGAACACAAGACAGTCGAGGTGTTCGACCTCCGGACGGGGGGGCGGATTCATAGTATTGAGGGCTTCGGGCAGCCGCTAATGATGGTTTATTTGCCCGAGCAGAACCAGTTGGTCGTGACGGACGGAGGTGATAGCGCGGTTCATCTTGTCGATTGCAAGAGTTACAAGATTATTAAAACCATTAAGTTGGGTGAGGGCGTAGATCACGGCGTGCTTAATCCAGTGAATCATTACTACTACGTGGAGAGCGGAGGCGGGTCCAATGCTCCCACGCATGTTCTCGGCATAATTGACACGAAGTCGTTTAAACACGTCGGCGACATCACCGGACTGCCCGGAAGTTCTAATGAAGGAATGGTCATCGATCACGCTGGCAAGAAGTTGTATGTAAACCTCACGGGTACGGACGAGATCGGCGTCGTTAGCCTTGACACTCGCCAGCTCGTCGCCAAGTGGCCCTTGCCTAACGCGCACGTAGCCCATGCGATAGTGCTTGATGAAACCGAGCATCGAATTTTTATCGCGACCCGCCAGCCACCACAGTTCATCGTTTTTAATACCGATACCGGTAAAGTCGTGACTTCTCTCCCGTGCGTCGGTGTCAACAGTGACATGTCGTTTGATATCGCGCGTAAACGAATTTATGTGACTGGAAGTGAAACGGCGTCTGTCTTTGAACAGCTAGATGCGGACCATTACGAGCACATCGCCGAAGTGCCTACTGCTTACCGTGCCAAATCCTCAATTTTTGTACCCGACCTGAAGCGGCTCTATGTCGCAGTTTCAGGTAAAGGTAAGCCCGATGCAAAATTGGAGTTGCTAATTTACGAAGTTCAATGATCTAAGTTCATCAACATAACCTTCCGCTTCGCGTGAATTTCTGAATGCCCCGGGGTCCCCGAGGTGAAAGCGAATCGCGATGATTTCGCTCGCGCCCGCTCAGTGACGAAACTCGGCAGCACATTCTTTCGAAGACAGCATTGAGCATTTGGCCGGAACAAGTCGGTTGGTAATTGCCGCTAATGTTCGAAACCAGACAACTCTGAGGGCACAGAGTGTCGCTAGGTTTTTTTCATCTGCTATTCACACTCCATTCACACTCCGTTTATTCTGTGGTCTTTAAAATTCGGCCATTCCATTCAGCATGAAACAGAGTCGGCGCTTAGGCCGAAAAGGAGACTCTCCCATGACTCGCTTGCGCGTGCTAGCGGTGGTTTGTCTGATCAGTCTTGGTTTACTTCATAACTTTGCAGCCGCACAAAGCGGTCGGAGCGGAATCGTTGGCCACGTGAACGACTCCGCCGGAGCAGTCGTTCAACATGCCAGGGTGGAACTCCAGCCCGGCGGCATAGTCGCAACCACCGGCGACACAGGAGATTTCACGATCTCAGACCTTGCCCCGGGAGACTACACGCTCACGGTCTCATACGTCGGTTTCTCTGTTTTTTCTAGCAGAGTAAGGGTCGGGGCCGGAGAACCGGTTCGGGTGAACGCGGTCCTACAACTCGGCACTCAGAATGAGTCAGTGACCGTGCATGCCGACCGGCAAGGGGGAGAGGCCGAGGCCCTGGACATTGAACGTACTGCGGACAACATCGTGCAGGTGCTACCAGCGGACGTGATCACCAGCTTGCCTAACACTAATATCGCGGACGCCCTAGGCCGCCTGCCCAGCGTTTCGCTGGAACGTGACGAGGGAGAGGGCAAGTACGTTCAGATTCGCGGCACCGAACCTCGCCTAAGTAACGTAACTGTAAACGGGATTCATTTGCCGTCTCCTGAAGGTGTACGCAATGTGAAGCTGGACGCGATTCCAGCGGACCTGGTCGAATCTGTGGAAATTAACAAAACACTGTCCGCAAATCAGGACGCTGACGCCATCGGAGGGTCAGTAAATCTAGTTACCCGGTCGCCCGCAGATCAACCATACGTTAGCTTGATGGGAATGGGCGGGTATACGCCAATCACCGGCGGTCGGGAGCTCCATCAGTTCGCAGGAACTGCCGGACAACGGTTTGGTCAGAGCAAAAAATTTGGCGCGCTGTTCGGCTTCAGTTACGACTACAACGCGCGCGGAATTGACGATTTGGAACCTGGGCCGGCGATCAACACGTTCACGCCAGACAACGGAACTGTGTTCGTTGGGCCGCCCACTGCGGATCTTCGCAACTATCACTATGATCGCAGCCGCTACGGATTCGATGGCGATCTTGACTACAGATTGGGAGAAATGTCCAGTGTTTACCTGCGCGGCCTTTTCTCGCACTTTAACGACAATGGAGAGGACTGGATCTACAGTCCAGCCATCAATGTCTTCCCTTCCAACCTTTCTGATCCCACAACTAACACTTGTGGCCTTACGAACGCGACCGCATTTGGCAATCCGACTGGTTGCGGCGGCGTGGGTTTCAAAGATATCTATCGCAAGCCTGCTCAGCAGCTTGTCAGTGTCCAGGCTGGAGCGCGGCATGCCTTTGGGAAGACGCTCTTGATCTATGAAGCAGCGCTTTCTGAGTCCAGTTACACGGGTGGTTTTTCATTTTCCGGCTTCGATGGGCGGGGTGCCGCTGACAACAGCGTGGCGTTTGCAGTGGACACGAGAAATCCCTTCGTTCCCAAATTTCCGGTACTTAACGGCGTCAACATTTATGATCCCGCGGCATACACGCTGGCCTTTGCTGATACTGAAAAAGACGGAATTTTTGAGCGCGACGTTGTCGGAGACATATCTTTGAGCAGGCAGTACTCCCTTGGAGGCCATTTCAGCACCTTCGAACTCGGATTCAAAGGATGGGATGCCAGTAAGACATCGGTGGTGGATAGGGAGAATTTCAACAGCGCTGGCGGCCAGCCTATGACCCAGTTCCTGGGCAACTACAGGGATAATAATTACTACTTCCACCAGCTCACATACGGACCAACGACTTCATTCAATAAAATTCGCGCAGCGCTGGAACCAGGAGGCACGTCGCCGGATCTAGGTACCAACATTCCCAATGATTGGGACATTAGTGAACGCATCTGGGCTGGTTACGCGATGGACACTATCAACCTGGGCAATTTCCGACTCCAGGCTGGAGTTCGCGTTGAATCCACTTCGGATGACCTCTTGGGCAACACGTTCACCAATCAAATCAATCAATTCGGACCTGTGTCCAAGGCCCACAGCTACACTGACGTATTTCCGAGTGTGCAGGCGCAGTATCGCCTCGATTCCGACACGATTCTGCGCGCGGCCTACGGCATTGGTATTGCACGGCCCAACTTTCAAGACATCGCACCGTACCAATCTTATGATCCAACGGCCTCAAATTTTCCCGTGACCGCCGGCAATCCTAACCTTCTGCCGACTCGCGCCCAGAACTTCGATTTGCTCGCTGAGCACTATTTTGGATCTCTCGGCATAATCCAAGGCGGAGTTTTCTACAAATCTTTGACGAACCCTATCTATTTTGTGGATTCACAGGTTCCTCCAGGATTCCCGAATGCGGGGTTGGGGGAAGTCGCGCCCATCAATGGACCAAGCGCTCACATTGTTGGTTTTGAAGCAGCGTGGCAACAGCGGCTCACGTTTTTGCCAGGGGCTCTGAACAGCATGGGCGTGAGCGCCAACTATGGACACACAACCTCCCGAGCCAGCTTTCCGGCTGGCGCAGGCCGAACAGACCACCCGACACTGCTGCGCACGGCACCCAACAATTGGAACTTCGACGTGACTTATGACAAGAAAGCCGTTTCTGCACGTATGGGACTCTCTCACAACGACGCCAACCTTTGGTCGTACGGCGGCAGCAATGCTAAGGACCCGAGCGGTGACCTTTACCTTTATCCCCACACTCAGGTCGATGCGCAAGTCAGCTATTGGATTCCCCGCGCGCGTGGTCTGCAGGCAATCGTATCCGGGCTGAATCTGAACAACGAAGTCTTCGGATTCTATCTCGGCGCCGAGCGTTATCCTATCCAGCGCGAGTATTACAGTCGGACTTTCTCGGCGGGTCTACGGTGGACGTTGGGAGGCGAGCCGCACTAAGCACAGCTTGTGCTCAGCTGAAAGCCTGACCTAACATTTGTTCAGGTCTCAAAAAATTAATGACGAGGTGGGCTTTTGAACACACGTTCTCTTGCATCGTGGTCGCATTATTCCGTAGCGCTGTGCAGTTCGTTGATCCTGGTATTCTTCGTGGTCGGAGCATCGTCCTTTTCCCCAGCCGCCGACGACACTAAGCCGGCAGAGAAGAGTGTCGCCAGTTCTAACCCAGTTTTCGTCGGCGCTGGAGATATCGCCAGTTGCGACGATCTTTCGGGCGCATACGCGACTGCCAAGCTGATCGAAAAAATTCCCGGTACTGTTTTTGCGGTCGGCGACCTTGCCTATCCCGGAGGAACCGATGAGGACTTCGCCAACTGCTACGGCCCTACCTGGGGACGATTCAAAGACCGTACGCATCCTGTGCCGGGGAATCACGAATACAAGAACGCCGGCGCATCCGGCTACGTTCACTATTTCGGTGCAGCGGCGGGAGATCCAACGAAGGAGTACTACAGCTACGATGTGGGGCAGTGGCACATCATTGCGCTGAACAGCGAGTGCGCCCAGGTTGGCGGCTGCGGCGCGACCTCAGAGCAGGCGAAGTGGCTACAGCACGATCTTACTGATCACCCAGCCGGGTGTACTCTTGCCTACTTTCATCGTCCGCTGTTTAGTTCGGGAGTGGCGCATGGCGCTGATCCAGAGGTAAAACCCCTTTGGGACATCCTGTACCACGCCGGCGCCGACGTTGTGATCAATGGCCACGATCACGATTACGAACGGTTCGCGCCGCAAGACCCCAACGGCAAAGCCGAACCCCAGCATGGGATTCGCGAATTCGTCGTCGGCAGCGGGGGAAAGAATTCGCATCGCGTTTTTGGCTTGCCTCAACCTAACAGCGAAGCGCGCAATGCCGACACTTATGGAGTGCTGAAGCTCACGCTTCATCCCAAGAGCTACGACTGGGAGTTCGTTCCAGAACAAGGAAAGACGTTTACTGACTCCGGCACCGGGACCTGTCACTGACTCAGAGAGTCGTGTCCACCCGCACTTCGTAATGGTTCACGATCGTATCGAATCTCGTCAGCAGCCGCTTCGCTTCCGGCTCAAATACTGGGACCCCGTAGTTTTGCCCAGCGAATTGGCGCACGGAATCAAGCGAGTCAAACAAGTTTAGGACCACAAACTCTGATTCCTCCGCATCACTCCGCAGAACGTATCCACCGCGGTAGCCTGTGATCTTCTTCAGCTCAGGAAGAACTTTGGTTGTGATCAACTCCTCGTAAGCGTCAGCGTCTTGAAGCTTGGTCCAGCCGCGCCAGTGACGTGCAATCATGTCCCGATGATAACCGGCTCAACGTCCAGTTGCGCGCACGTCGCTATGCTGCTAGCTTCATGAGTTAATTTTTCCAAGGCCAAGGAAAATGGGCAAACTCTCTGCTTCGCGTGTGGTGAACATTGCGGACCTTCGACGAATGGCGGGACGGCGCGTCCCCAGAGCGGTATTTGATTATCTGGACGGCGGTGCCGATGGCGAAATCACGCTTCGCGAGAATTGCCGCGCATTCGAGGAAATCACCTTCCGGCCACGCCAGGCCGTCGCGATAGAAAGTTGTAATCTTCGCACCACGGTTTTAGGACAGGAAATTTCCTTTCCAGCGATGCTTGCTCCCATTGGCTACAGCCGTCTGATGCATCCCGAAGGCGAGGTAGCAGCAGCGCGGGCCGCGGGAGAAGCCGGCACTGGATACATTCTTTCTACGATTTCAGGGCACAAGCTCGAGGACGTGAAGGCGGGGACAAAGGGATTTGCCTGGTATCAGCTCTACTTAGCGGGAGGCAGGCCAGCAGCCGAAGGGGCAATGGAGCGCGCGCGCAACGCCGGATTCTCTGCGCTGGTGGTCACAATCGATACTGCGGTTGCAGGCATGCGGGAACGGGACCCGCGCAACGGCGTGCCGCAACTTCTGGGCAGTGGCGTCTTCGCGAAGGTTCCCTTTCTGCCGAACCTGCTCCTGCATCCGGGATGGCTGATCTCATTCGTGTTCGATGGCGGAGTACCTAAGCTCGAAAACGTTGTCGTGCCGGGACAAGGTCCGCTGGATATGGTGAACGTTAGCGAGTCATTGTCTCGCGGCGCGGTGAATTGGAACGATCTGCGCTGGATCCGTGAGTGCTGGTCCGGACCCATCGTAATTAAGGGCGTGCTCATCGCAGACGACGCGCGACGCGCGGTGGACGAGGGCGCGTCCGCAGTCGTGGTTTCGAACCATGGGGGCCGTCAGTTGGATTCCGTCTCGCCCACGATCCGCGCTCTTCCGGAAATAGTTTCGGCTGTGGGTCGCCAAACCGAAGTACTGATGGATGGGGGCGTTCGCCGAGGCAGTGACATTGTTAAGGCGCTCTGCCTAGGAGCCCGTGCGGTGCTGGTTGGACGGGCTTACGCTTACGGCCTTGCTGCCGCCGGACACCCGGGAGTTACTCGCGCGATTCAGATACTGAGAAGCGACGTCGATCGCACCATGCGCCTGCTGGGATGCAATTCCGTCAGCGAACTCGACGCATCCTATGTCGCTTATCCCAAGGAATGGTGAGCGTCAGTCCCGCTTGAACGGCTGGCTCACGCCGCTAATTTAAAAAAAGGCAGTCCAGTACGAAGGAGCCTCCGGGATGGGCTGGACTGCCCAAAAAATGTGCTCATTCTGCGGCAAATAAGTGCTCAAGGTGACACTCACTCTCAGTGAGCGCACCTGGAACAAGAACTCACTTAATGAGTCGGGCGACAGCCACGATGATTGTGGTCCAGAAGCCAACTCCCACCGCGAGTGTCGTCGTCCACGCAACAAGAAATGTCAAAAATCAACCTCCTATAACTGCTACGCGATAAAGTCTATTAACATAGTAGACTATATGTCAAGAATATTTTGGCATTTTCTAGACTAAGGACAGCTCCGGTTTAGCGGTACCAGTGGTAAGCCAGTCGGATCTCAACGCCGTTGAACTCGGGATTCCGTATGCCCAGATTTATTAGCCGGCGTCGCGCTGTCGTGGATCCGAGGCCTGTGGGTAGCGCCCGCCGTTAGCCATCAACTTTTCGATATCTTGCACCGACTGGAGTCCGCCGCGTGCGCCATGACCTGTGCAGTTCAGAGCGGCAGCGCCGCAGGCAAAATCCAGTTGCCGCTGCAGTGGCCAGCCTCGGAGAAGGCCGAAAATGAATCCCGCGTGGAAGATGTCTCCGGCTCCGGTTGTATCCACGACCGGCACGCGATAGGCACGGGCCGAGTGAAACTCCTTGCCATCCCAGGCCAGCACGCCGTTGAGGCCGAGCGTTGCCGCTGTTAGCCGACATCCGAAGCGGCGCTGCAACAGCGGCAGAGATTTTTTATGATCACATTCTCCGCAAAGTTTCTCCGGAAAGTCTCTGCTCACGATCAGGTAATCAATGTTTTTCATCAGAGCTTCAATTCCCGGGTAGGCCTCGTCGAAATCGGCGATCACGGGAATCTCTTCCTGGCGGGCCCATTCGGCTGCGGTCGTTGCTGCGGCGGTGTCACATCCATCTACCAGGAGCGCGCGGGCGTTCGAGATCCACTCGCGCTTGAGCTCGGAAGGCTGAAGCAGAAGCTTCTCATCGCTGCGACGGACAACAGTGCGTTCGCCGTTAGTATCAACAAGAATGAAAGACTGGTGGCTTGCATATCCAGAGGCGGTAATGATTTGCGCCTCGACCCCGGCGCGGGCGAACTCTTTGCGGTGAATGGCAGCGGCGGCATCGTCTCCCAGTTTTCCGACGTAGCGGGTCTGCAGTCCCCAGCTCTGGCACGCAATCACAGCGCTTGCCACTTGTCCGCCGGGAAGAACAGTCACCGATCTCGATTCAACTTTCGAACCACGCGCAGGATGCTCGGGAACAAGGATGAGTGTATCGGTGGCATTCAGCCCGACGCCGACAAGATCAACTTTGGAGGCTTCGCTCAATTTGAGGGCACTTCAAACATGGATCAGGGATCAGGGTTGTTGATCAAAAATGATACGCATAGCGAACCGGCCGGGATACAGCTAGCGGAGCTCATAAAATTGACCAATCCAGTTCGCGTAGTCTTTCGGCCCTGGACAGCAGCAACTCCCGCTCGCGAGTATTCTGCGTGAGCGAAGCTGCACGTGCAAACTCCGCACGGGCCTCAGCCAAGCGCCCCAGCTTAGTTAGGAGATCGCCACGCACGCTCGGTAACAGATGGTAATTTCTTAACGATAATTCCGAAGTGAGCTTTTCCGTCAGTTCGAAACCCGCCGCCGGACCCGACGCCATCGACACAGCTACAGCGCGATTCAGTTGCACAACCGGAGACGGCGTCAGTTCCGCAAGCGCATCGTAGAGCGACACAATGCGTGCCCAGTCGGTTTCCTCTGGTGAGCGGGCTCGGGCATGACAAGCCGCGATTGCGGCCTGAATAGTGTACGAGCCACGCGTAGCGCTGAGTTCTTCTGCCCGGTCCAGCGCAGCCAGCCCGCGGCGGATGAGTAATTGGTCCCATCGCGCGCGATCCTGATCGAAGAGCAGGATCGGCTCGCCCGACGGTCCGACCCTCGCCTTCATCCGCGAGGCTTGAATTTCCATCAATGCAACCAGCCCGTGGACTTCCGGCTCCAGTGGAGCGAGTTCAGCTAGTGTGCGGCCCAACCGCAACGCCTCTTCGCAAAGCCCAGGCCGTATCCAGTCCTCGCCTGCGGTCGCCGAGTATCCCTCATTAAAGATCAAATAGATGACTTCGAGAACCGACGATAGGCGCGCGACCAGTTCCCTACCTCGCGGGACTTCGAACAGAACATGCGCATCAGCAAGCGTTCGCTTGGCACGCACAATGCGCTGTGCGATGGCCGGCTCCGACGCAAGAAAAGCCCGCGCTATCTCATCGGTCGTCAGACCTCCGAGCAGTCGAAGTGTAAGCGCAGCGCGAGCCTCAGTTGAGAGCACAGGATGACAGGATATGAACATCAGGCTGAGCAGGTCATCACCGATGTTGTCTTCGACAGCGGCGTCGAAGTTGGGCATGGCCATCTGCTTGACCTCAATTTCGCGGCCCACTTCCTCGTGCTTTCGCGCAAGGAGCTGATTGCGGCGGAACAGATCGATTGCGCGATGCTTAGCGGTCGCCATGAGCCAGGCGCCCGGGTTATTCGGGACACCCGATTCCGGCCACTGTTCAAGCGCTACAACCAGAGCGTCCTGAGCCAAGTCTTCCGCCAGACCCACGTCTCTCACGATGCGCGTGAGTCCGGCGATGACCTTCGCCGCTTCCATTTTCCAGACGGCGTCGATGGTGCGATGTATATCGGTGGCAGTCACTGCCACCGATCACATCATGTTTAACTCGCCACCGCAACCGTCTTCGGCTCATAACAACTCGCCTCACCCGGGTCGTAAATCTGACGTAACTCACACTCCCCGTCTCCGGCGACTCTAAGGAACTGTCTGGCCAACTCGATCGCCTCTTCTTTCGAACTCGCCTTCAATATTGCGAAGCCACCCACAACCTCTTTCGCCTCCGTGAACGGCCCGTCGGTTACAGTCAGCTTGCCGCTCGACCGCCGGACACGTGCGCCCAGTTCTGTCGGCAGGCAGCCTTCCGTCGCGAGCAGCCAGCCCGCCTTCATTCCTTCTTCGACTAACTTCCCCATGGTTGCCATTTCCTCCGCTGTCGGCGGAGTTGCCCGTTCTGCTGTCTTGTAGATACTCAGGAATCGCATGTGTGTTTCTCCTTGAATTTATTGATTCAGCTCGCGAGCTGGATTCCCGAGGTCTCGCATCGGCACGAATCCTCGCTCTATAGATACGTCGAATGAAGGACCGCAAAATCGACACCGAAACAAAAATCTTTTACGACGCTTTTTGCTTCTCGATCTGCTGGCGAATTCGCTCTTCTTGCTCCCTGAGTTCAGGAGTGAACTCCGCGCCGAAGTCCTCCAACTCGAATACCTGGCGAATCTCGATCTCGGTTCCGCCGTCGAATGGAGCGCGTTTGAGCCACTTCACTGCTTCTTCCATTGATCGGACCTGCCACAGCCAGAAGCCGGCAATGAGTTCCTTGGATTCGGTAAATGGTCCGTCGATCACGGTACGCGTTGCTCCTGAGAACTTCACACGCTTGCCTTTTGAAGTGGGCTGCAGGCCTTCGCCCGCGAGCATCACGCCGGCCTTGGCCAACTGCTCGTTGAATTTGCCCATTTCGGCAAAAAGCTCCTTCTTAGGCAAAATGCCAGCTTCAGAATTCTTGTCGCCTTTCACTATGACCATGACTCGCATTGTTTATATCTCCTTTTGATTTTGGAGCCGGCTGTCCGTACAATCTTTGCGGTTAAGCCTCGCTCTATTATCACGACGAATGGGAAGATAGAAAATCGACATGCGCTAGGATTTTTTTACGACACCTTCCTCGCTGAGCTTTTAAGCTGAGCTTTTAAATAGAGTCAAAAGGTTACGATTTCAGGCCTGCCGACTGCTGAGCTTCGCCCCATTGTTTGGTCAAATCCAACTCGCGGATCCATTTCTCCAGGTAGCGGCGATCCAACCCGCCCAGTCGCACCCTCATGATGGCCGCCACATCTTCAATCTGACGCTGCGATTGCGCTAATTTAGACCATTCGAGCTTAGCCACGATAACGTCCTCGACACTGGCTACAAAAATGGAAATCCCGTGCAGGATGACTTGATGGCGACGAGCGAACTCCGCTTTACTGAAAGGCCTAGATTTGCGAAGCACGAAGTCGATTTTCCAGCCACCGCCGATGTCAATCACATTGAACATCGATTCCCGCTCATGAGCTTCGAGCGCAGCAGTCAGATCGACGTAGTATTCAGCCTCTGGCAAAGCTTGGACGAGTGCTTTCAATTGTGCAGGTGTCGCATTGATGACGAAATCAATGTCCTGCGTTGACCGTGGTGCACCGTGGTAAGCGCTGGCAAATGATCCGGTGAGCATGCACTCGATACCGGCCTGGTCTAGCGCCGCAGTAATTCTTCGCAGGACGTCGGCAGCGTTCATCGGAGCCGCGCAGGCAGTGGCGCCGGCAGAAAAGCGATCCTGATAAGTTCGCGGGCGATCAAGGCGGGGGACCAATCTGGATGCTCTTGCCTTATTCGCTGACTCGCCAATTCGCGGGCAAAGTCGCTCATTTCAAGTGCCAGAAGGAGGCGCTGTTCTCCCGTCATCTTCCGATGAATCTCAAGCTGGAGAGCTTGCGCGGAAGGACTTGTGTCACTCGTGCGCACCGTCAAATGTTAACACCACACAGTCTAGCCCCCCGCAATCGCCCCGATCACAATGAATGGTTCTTTTCCGGATGCGATCTCGTCGGGCAATGGCGCGTCCGGCGGGTCGTGGGACAGGTCTTGCTCGCAGGCAAAAAAACGAAGGAATGCCCGGCGTTGCAGCGTATCGTGATCGCGAATGGCGCCGCGCAGCATGGGATAACGTGCCTCGAGGGCGTCGAGCACGGAACGCTGAGTAATGGGGCCGTCGACTTCGAGCGTCACCTCGCTGCCGACATGCGCCAGATTTCGCAGATGGAATGGGAGCACGACGCGGATCATCTTCCAGCCTCAGCTTGTTTAGTGTGGCTTTCAAATCTCAAGCATCAGGTGTGCGGCACATAATTCTCACACATTAACTCTTGAGGAGGAAGCATGTGCTTCCTCGCGAGTTTTGCTACGATTGTCTTTTCGCTTGAGAAAAAGCCCAAGTCTCCTACACATAGACCTCAATGGCTGAAAAATCCGTCCTCTTCAAAATCAGGCGCCAAGATTCTCCCGAAGCCAGCCCACGCTGGGAGGAGTTCGAGCTGGCATGGCACGCGGGTATGAACGTGATCTCCTCGATGATGGAGATTGCGCGTAACCCAGTCACGCGTGACGGCAAGCCGACCACCCCAATCACTTACGATTCGAATTGTCTGGAAGAGGTGTGCGGCTCGTGCGCCATGTTGATCAATGGGAAGGCGCGGATGGCCTGCTCGGCCCTGGTTGATAATCTTGAAAAGCCGATCCGCCTGGAGCCGCTGTCGAAATTTCCCGTGGTTCGCGATCTTGCCGTTGATCGTAGCGTGTTGTTTGAAAACTTGAAGCGGGTAAAAGCCTGGGTGCCGGTAGATGGCACTTACGATCTCGGCTCCGGCCCTCGCGTCACCATGCAGGAGCAGGAAGAGGCGTATCCGCTCTCGCGGTGCATTTCATGTTGCATCTGCATGGAGGTCTGCCCGCAGTTCAACGAGCACACTGGCTTCGTGGGCGCGGCAACTGTTTCGCAGGTCCGGCTGTTCAATACCCATCCAACCGGCGCTGCATTAAAACGGGAGCGGCTGGCTGCGCTGATGGGCGATGGCGGAATCCAGGAATGCGGCTACGCCCAGAATTGCGTCGAGGCCTGCCCTAAGGACATTCCTCTTACCCGGTCGATCTCCGAAGTGGGCGGCGCAGTGATGAAGCAGGCGCTGGGAGACCTGTTCCGGCGCTGAACTCCGGAGCTGATTGCAGGGCACCACTTCGCATCTCGGCGTCATTCTGCGCGAAATCATTCGTCGCCCGACTTCTCCGGCTTTTTTCCCCCGAATCGCCTTCTTTCGTAGGTAGATCGGAGGACCTAAGGGGCAGATCTCCTTGTATTGAACGTCGCTTCAAGGACGAAATTACCTATGACACTTAATCGTAACGTGACCGAAAACTTTTGCCACTTTTAGGTTCTCCTTGTCCTCTAAAAGCACGGACGGACAGGGCCTTCGGCAACTTCCGGGCAGGAGCCGCTGCATCCAAAGCAGATGTTTTTCGGCAGCTCAAGCTACTCGGAACGGCATCTTACCTGCAACTGAATAGGCGTAAGACAGTCTGAGTAATTGGAGGTAACCAGCAGGAGTTACAGGTGATGAGTCCAAGGTAACCATTAGGTTCTAAGTTTTGCGCTTGGATTTTTCAGGAACTGTCATAGAATAAACCCCTGGAATGAACGCTTGGAACGCATTCTGCCAAGTTCGCCGATGAGAATTCAGAAACACGCTATCGTCTTTTTCGCAACTCTGGTGATGAGCTGCCAGGCATTTGCAGTTCGGCCCATGGTTTCGCCACGTTACCATAGGATGCATCGCATTCGTCGCATTCCATGGAATCCGGCATTCAGGCCATCGCATGCATCTCTTCTTTTGCAAAATGAAGAAATCGACCGGCTAAACCTTCCGCGCATTTATGACGATAAGCAGCTTGAGAAGCTGAAGGCCAGCGGAGATCTGGTTTTGATCGTTCCCAGCGAAACACTGCGCATTCAGCCCTCGCTGGATCCTTCACGTCGCTATTGCCGCGAGTGGACACTCGCCTTCCTGCAAGATTTAAGCGAGGCTTACTACAAAGAATTTCATCAGCAGATCCAAGTCAACTCAGCGGTCCGCACCGTTCTTGTTCAGAAGAAGCTGCGCCGCCACAATCGCAACGCCGCTCCCGAAAAAGGTGAAACCGCTTCCTCGCACCTTGCGGGACTGACCGTTGATTTGCAGCGCCGAGGCATGACCAAGCCGCAGGTTAAATGGATGGAAGAGTATCTCCGGCCGCTGAAGGAAATGGGATTGGTCGAGCCAGAAGAAGAACGTCGCCAGTGGTGCTTCCACATCATGGTTGCCGGCGCCTATGACGAATGGCGCGCGAACCGAATGCTGGCGGAGCAGCAAGACGTGAACAGAACTCTTTCTGAGATCACCATGGTTGGTCTGTCGGTTCCTAGTCTCCCACAATAACTTTCCGTATTAAGTCCATGTGCTTCCGCGGCAGTTCGATGACGCCGCGGGGCCCTTGTTAGTGCTGGTTCCTTCTACGCTATTCTCATGAAATGCTGATTCTGATGGCCGGCCTCCCCGGCACCGGCAAGAGTACCCTTAGCCGCGCGCTGGCTGCGGAACTCGGGGGCACCGTGATCGATAAGGACCAAGTCCGGGCGTCACTCTTCTCTCCTGCGGACATCGAGTATTCCACGCCGCAAGACGACTTCTGCATGGCCGTCATGCTTAAGGTCGCCGGATATCTTTTTCGTAAAGACCCGTCGCGACTTATATTTTTGGACGGGCGCACGTTTTCTCGCACCTATCAGCTCAAACGAGCAACTGGATTTGCCGAAGCTATCGGCCAGCCCTGGCGCACTCTGGAGTGCACTTGCAGCGAAAACACTGCGCGCCAGCGTCTGACCGACGATCCCAGTCATCTTGCGGCGAATCGCGGCTTCGATTTGTATGTTCAGATCAAGGCGCATTTCGAGGAGATCACATTGCCAAAAACGGTGATCGATACAGATCAGGGACTAGAGACCTGCATTCAGATTGCAAAAGCCGCTCTGCTTTAATTTGTTGCTCAGAGGATGTGCCCGCTGTAGTCGAAAGCCCTCGCTGTCGTACAATGCTATTTCTGTTTTTGACGCTAGGTCTTCACGCCAGGAGCAAAAATGCGCAAACTGCTTATTCTTTTGATCGTTTTTTCTTCCCTGCAACTCATATCGCAAACCTCCAAGCCTGCGGCGAAGGCTGCGCCGAAGAAACCTGTAGCCACTGCAGGGCCGCCCACGGCGATCATTGAAACCTCAGCCGGCAAACTGACCTGCACACTATTTCCCGATAAAGCCCCGATCGGGGTGGCCAACTTCATTGGCCTGGCCCGTGGCACCAAGGATTGGACAAATCCCGCCACTGGGCGCAAGATGCACGGCGTTCCGCTTTATAGCGGGACCATCTTCCACCGCGTCATCCCGGATTTCATGATTCAAGGTGGAGATCCCATGGGCACCGGCATGGGCGATCCGGGATACAAGTTTAAGAATGAGACGTCTGCAGACCTGTTGTTTGACCGCCCGGGCCGTCTGGCTTACGCCAACGCTGGGCCGAACACCAACGGTTCGCAGTTTTTCGTCACCGAGGTTGCCTATCCGAGCTTGAACGGCGGTTACACCATCTTTGGGCAATGCGACGAGGCCAGCGTGGAATTAGTCAAAAAGATCACCCGCATGCCGCGCGATGCGAATGACAGGCCGAATGATCCGCCAAAGATCGTCAAGATAACGATTCTCCATGCCGGCGGAACGCATGCGGCGCCGGCGCATAAAACTGCGACGAAGCCCGCGGCGAAAACAACAAAACCGCAATAAACCGCAGAGATTTTGGAAAGGAAGTCATTCATGGCACGCCAGCCCGGCACTTATGCAACGCTTAAAACCTCTGAAGGCACGATCGTATGCCGACTTTTCGAAACTGATGCCCCAAAGACGGTGCAGAATTTCACCGACCTCGCTGAAGGCAAGCGCGAGTGGAAGCATCCGAGCACCGGAAAGAAGAGCTCGGACCGTCTTTACGACAACACGATTTTTCACCGCGTAATCCCGAATTTCATGATCCAGGCTGGGGACCCAGCCGGCACCGGCTTTGGTGGCCCCGGATACCAGTTTGAAGACGAGACCAAGGGCTCGAAGCACAAGTTCGACAAACCCGGCAAGCTGGCCATGGCCAACGCGGGCCCGAACACTAACGGCTCGCAGTTTTTCATTACCGTCGCTCCCACTGACTGGCTTACCGGCAAACATACGATTTTTGGTGAAGTGATCGAAGGCCAGGACGTCGTCGACAAAATCGCCAATGTCTCGCGCGGCCGCAACGACCATCCCAACAAAGATGTGGTGCTGCAATCGGTGGTGATTGAGCGGATCTAGTGGTGAACGGCACGGCTAACGCCGCGCCCTCCCGTTTTATCAATTGGGGCGTTTCTTTTGCGGATCAGATCCTGACGCCAACGGCCGCCATCTGGCGGCTCAGCGTGGCTTGGGTGTGGAGATCGCAGATAGCGATGGCGAGTGCATCAGCCGCGTCTGCGGGCTGCGGAATCTCATCAAGACGGAGCAGCCTCGCGACCATGACCTGCACTTGTTCCTTTTCGGCGCGGCCGTAGCCGACGACCGAAGCCTTGATGGTCAAGGGCGCGTATTCGGTAATTTGAACTTTCTGAGACGACGCCGCGAGCATTGCCACGCCCCGGACCTGACCCAACTTCAACGCGGACTTCGCATTGACGGAATAAAAAACCTCTTCAATGGCGACCCGGTCCGGCTGGTATTGCTTGATCATCGCGCTGAGGCGATCAAACACCAGCGAAAGCCTGTTCGGCAAGGGCTCACGCGGGGAAAGCCGGATGCCCCCGAACGATACGCATCCAAGTTTTTCATTGCAATCAAGATCGACCACTCCGTAGCCGGTGCATTCCGTACCGCAATCTATTCCCAGAACGCGCATGTGCGAAGAGTCTACTAGAAATTTTCATTGTTGAATCTCGCATAGGGTTTACTGTGTGAACTCCGTGTCATCGATCATCCAAATTGGAAATTCTGATACTTCCGCGCCTTTTACATGGGTGTGCTGGATGATAATCTAATGTTTCCATGGCATGGCGATTGCGCCCGTAGTGTTTTCCCCCAGCGACTCGCTCATCCTGAGAACGGAATATCCTTTATGCAGCGACGGAGGAGCAGGCGATGAAGATCGGGATATTGACGGGCGGCGGCGATTGCCCAGGGCTGAACGCAGTTATTCGGGCCGCAGTTCGCAAAGGCACGTTCCACTACGAAGACCAGTTCATCGGCTTTCTCGAGGGCTGGCGCGGGTTGATGGAAAACAAAACTATGCCGCTCGACTTGCAGGCAGTCGCAGGCATTTTGCCACGCGGCGGAACAATTCTGCGCACCTCACGCACCAATCCCGCGAAGAAGCCCGATGGACTCGATACCTGCATCGCCACATTGAAGAAGAACGGTGCGGATGCGCTGATCGCAATCGGAGGCGACGACACGCTGTCGGTTGCCACCAAGCTTTTTGACAAAGGCGTGAGAGTCGTCGGCGTTCCTAAAACGATCGATAACGATCTCGCGGGCACGGATTTTACCTTTGGTTTTGACACCGCCGTGAATGTGGTCACCGAAGCCATTGATCGCGTTCACACCACTGCCGAAGCGCATAACCGCGTGATGGTAGTGGAGGTCATGGGACGCGACGCCGGTTGGATTGCTATTTACAGTGGCATAGCTGGCGGAGCAGACGTCATTCTGATCCCCGAACAGCCTTTTGATGTGGACACGGTGGCCGCGAAGATTCGCCGCCGCCACGAGCGCGGACGGTATTTCAGCATTGTGGTGGTTGCGGAAGGCGCAAAGTTTGCCGCCGGCAAGAACGGTCCAGTGCTACAGGGTGGCGAAAAAGATGAGTTCGGACATGCGCGACTGGGCGGGATCGCTAACACGCTTGCTCAGGAACTCGAACGGCGCACGGGTTTTGAAACACGTACAGTCGTGCTCGGACACATTCAGCGCGGCGGTTCGCCGACGGCATTCGACCGGGTCCTGGCTACACGCTACGGTCTGGGCGCGGTCGACATGGTCCACCGCGGCGAATTCGGAAAAATGGCCGCCCTGCGCGCCAACAAGATTATTTCCATTCCTCTCGCCGAAGCCACTGCAAAAAACCGCACCGTTGACCAGGAGATGATGAATGCGGCGTTCGGTATCCTCGAAGACGAAGAGAAGGAAGCCGTCGCCGGATAACGCAACTAGAAAAATCTGTCCGAAACTTTACGATTCGATTATTGCCCCAAGATCAGTGGCAGACCGTTTTTGCTATTTCCGATAACCACCACCTTGGTGTTGGGACTTTTGGCCAGTAATTCTGTGGCCTCAATTCCCTTCCACTCCAGCAGTTGCGCGCTGATACCTTGAGCCACGATCTGCTGAAAATCGCGAACGCCTTGGGCTTCGATTCGTTTGCGCTGCGCTTCCTGCGTTTCTTTCTGCAGGCGGAAGTTCATGGCCAGCGCCTCCTGCTCGGCTTGCTGCTTCGCTTCAATCGAAGCTTTGAGCGTGGCGGGAAGTTGAATATCACGCAGCAGAACGTTTTCAACAGTTATGCCGCGCTGGTTCAGTTGGGTGGTGAGTTGATCGAGAATTTGCTTGGCCACCATCTCGCGCTCTCCGGTGTATAGCGCGTTGGCGGTGTGTGAGGCCGTTGCCTCTCGAATGGCGGCCCGCAGCATCGGCTCAACAAGTTTATCTTCGTAGTCGGAGCCGGTCTTCTGGAATACGTCGGCGGCGCGATCGGGATTGAGATGGTAGATGAGCGAAGTATCAAGGCTCATCATTAGGCCTTCACTCGAAGGCACGCTCGCCGATTCCTTCACGCTCTGGGTTTGAACGGACAATTCATTGTTGGTTTTGAGCGGATTGATGATGTGCATGCCCTCGGCCAGAGTTTCGCCAGTAACCCGGCCGAACAGTGTCAGGACCCCAACATGGCCGGTGCCAACGCGCGTGATGGAGTTGAAGAACACAATTATCAGCGCCAGCGCGATAATGCCTAGCGCAATCGCTCGCACCATCCCGCCGCCACCCATGTCTACTATTCGCCCTCGCTGACTATCGAGAATCGTCATGTAAATTCCTCCCCGAGTTGATTTTAGGACCGGGAAACGAGCGAGGTAAGTGGCTTGCGTGAGCCGGAGAACCCTTTGGTCGAACCAGCCTGTCTTTGAAGCAGCAATACTCGCAGCGAACCACTGATCACTTTCTAGATACCTCATTACTCAATTCCGCCAGGCACAGGGCGATTCGCGGCTACGCTGAATCTGCCACACATGGGACTTAACGCTTTAGACTTCGCGATCATTGCCGTCTACCTCGTTGGCATCACCCTGTTCGGTATGCGCTTCCGCAAACGGCAGCGCACACTTCGCGACTACTTCCTGGCGGGACGCGACATCCCCTGGTGGGCAATTGCGCTCTCGATCGTTGCGGCGGAGACCAGCACGCTGACCATCATCAGCATTCCGGGGCTGGCCTACGACACGAATTTGACCTTTCTACAAGTCGTGATGGGATATGTGATCGGACGATTCATCATCAGCTTTGTGCTGCTGCCACATTATTTTCGCGGAGAGCTGTTCACCGCCTACGAACTAATCGAGAGACGTTTTGGACCACGCCTGCGCACGCTGACTTCCGGCCTATTTCTGCTGACCCGAGCCGCGGCGGAGGGGGTGCGAGTCTATGCCGTTTCGATCGTGGTTTCAATCGCCCTGGGAACCGGAGAAATCGCCTCCATCGCGATCATCACCGTGCTGACCCTGATTTACACGTTCGAGGGCGGTTTGGCCGCCGTGATCTGGACGGATGTGGTGCAAACCGGGATCTACGTTGGCGGAACGCTGGTAGGGGTGTTTACAATTATTCATTATGTTCCTGGTGGATGGACGCACATTCATCAAATTGCGGCAGCCAGCGGCAAACTTCAGGTATTCGATTTCACTCCGACTTTTTGGAAGCCGTACACCTTTTGGGCAGGAGTGATTGGCGGCGCGTTTCTAACCACTGCGAGCCATGGTACCGACCAGTTAATCGTGCAAAGGCTATTGGCGGCGCGAAATCAGCGGCAATCGGTTGCGGCATTGCTTTCTAGCGGAGGAGCGATTTTATTTCAGTTCAGCCTTTTCCTGCTGCTCGGCGTAATGCTCTTCGCGTACTACATGCTGCCTTCAGCGCACTTCGGCAAACCTGACAGGATTTATCCCACGTTTATCGTGACCCGAATGCCGCACGGAATTTCCGGCTTGCTCATTGCGGCTATTTTGGCAGCGGCTATGTCGAACCTTAGCGCGGCATTGAATTCACTTTCGTCCAGCACGATCTTGGATTTTTATGCACGCCTGCGTCCGCAGACCGATGAGGGCCGAAAAATGCGGCTCTCCAGGTTATCCACTGTCATGTGGGCCGCCGTTCTATTCATACTCGCGGTCCTTTCTCTACGTCGCGTCGGACGTGTTGTTGAGGTGGGGCTGCAAATCGCATCCATTGCTTACGGCGCATTGTTAGGGGTGTTTCTTCTTGGCGTGCTCACGCGCCGGACAACTCAGAACGCAGCTATGGCCGGTATGGTCTGTGGATTCGTGACCGAAATTTATCTTTGGCAATTCACTGCGGTGCCTTGGACATGGTGGGTAGCCCTAGGGACCGTAGTCACATTTATTGTGGGATATGCCGCAAGCAGTGTTTGGAAAGAACAGTACAGTCCCGGGGAAGGCTGACGTAAAAGGGCGAAGACCCTCTAAGTGCTCACTTCTTCGGTGGCGCCACGTTGCTTGCGCAATTCCCCATGAAATTCGTCAGGTGCGAGTTCGGCGCCAGTACGAAATAGTGACAACAGCGGATCGCCGTGCTCGCCTTCGGTGCGCAGACCAGAGTATGCGCTGGGGCTGTTGTCGATGCTGTCAGGCCGGACTTCGATCTCCGGAACCGCGCCTTCGCTATTTACCAGAGTATGGATGAAGTCTTCCACTCTCTTCTTTTCTTCAAATGTCTGACGGACGAATTGCACGCCCATTCCCGCTCCGGGGTGCATGACGCGAACCATGCCTTCGACCGGCAACTCCATGTCTCTCATTTTCATTGTGATTTGCAGCCGGGTCCTTACTGGGAAGGGCGACTCGGTCTCCAGATAACAAGCGCTCAGACTCAAATCGGTCAGTCTGCAGTTCACCGGTGGGTCCTCGGCGTCGGCGCCTTGCAATTGGCGCGCAATCCAAGCCTTCAACCGCACGCTCGCATCTTCTGGAAGATCGCAGAAACGGATTCCTTGTGATTGATCGCCGTCCCACGCCACTTCTCCGCCGCAACTGATCTCGCCGGATCCTGGCAAAGCAAAGCGCAGCGCAAAGGACGTCGGCAATTTGGTTTTGTTCTTGATCGCCATGCCGTTTTCGCTGAGGTCCGAAGTCACAACCTCAATCGTTCTAGCGTTCTCTGTGTGAAGTTTGACCACCAGCTCGACCGGAATGCGCGCGTGTCGCCGCCGCTCACGTTTCATCAAAGCGCGAACTGAACGAAAGCTCGACTTGGTGCGTTCCAGAGAGATGGGCTTGAACAGAACAAAATGCGCCCCCAACTCAAAAGCGCTTTTTAAGGCGGATTGGCCATCGATGATAGCTACGGCAATGGCACGCTTGTTGGTCGGGGCGGAATGAGTGCCTTTTAGGATCTTGGCTGCGATCTCTGGGGTGGTGCAATCGACTATGACGGCCTCAAACCGCTGGCGGGTGAGTTTTTGGACCGCACTGTCAAGATCGGTGCAGTGTTCGACCCCGATCTCTAGGTCCGTCAGCACACGGCGGAGTACGCGGACGACTTTGTCGTCCGAGCACAGCAGCAGCGACTGGAGTCCGGGTTGCGCGAAAGAAGACACAAAACAGTCCTAATCGAATGTAGCAGCTGGCCATTGTTGCTCAAATACATACGCAGGAACAGCGAGTTACGGCGGTAATACGGTTACGGCGGGGAGCCCGATGGGTGACCAATCCACGGAGACTTTCCCAAATGCGTCTGTCTCCCGCATAAGTACAATTTATTCAACTATTTGAGAGTCTCGCCATCGAATCATTATTGACTTTGGGCCGGGCTGGCGTAAAATCGGAGCTTCCGACAGACTTTTTCTGTGCATGGTGTCCTGGCAGTTTCTTCGGTTTATATTTCTGTGCACAAAGCCGGGCTTTTGGAATCCTTCCGCAAGTCATCGGAATCTAAGTCTATTAAAAGCAAAATCTTGCGCTGAGGAATATTCATGGCTAAAAGACGCGGCAATCCAAATTGGGGCAAGCCGGAGCCAATCGGCCCGATTGTCCCCACGGTAACGGAGTTTGAGCAGGTGGTAAAGGAGTACAAACTGACGCCTGATCAGTATCTCCGCTCCACTCGGTTGCGTGAATGGGCTCGCCGAAATAAGAATTCCAAGTACATCCCTGAGCCTTTGCTGGAAGCCTGGGGTTTTGAGATCGAATCCACTCTCTAAAAGCGATTTGGGAAGTTGAGAAAGGGCCGCCACGTGGCGGCCCTTTTTATTGCTGAGGAAATCTGAACCTTTAACAAGAATTCTAGGGAGAAGGGACTCCTGGCAGCGGTTACCGAGGCAGGATCAATCCAGATCAAAGTCCCGGATAGGCTTGCCGGTGTCGGGCGTTTCCTTTGCCTTCCTAATCGCCTCCTGGAACTTCTTCTCCAGCAGATCTGAGGAGTGCTTCTGTGCTTCCACCGATTGCCGGAAAATCGAGTCCCGTCGGTTGTCCTGCTCTTTCATGGCCCGCGCCGCCTCGTCCAAGTCGTTGAACATCTTCGGTTTTAGGGGCGCCACATGGGAAATGACGGCTCCGTTGCCGGCGTCCACTTTGAGCGCCGCTCCGCAGCACGGACAAGCTACTTCGAGGCTAGACTGCTTCGCCATTCTTGGTGAATCATACCGCAAACTAGTGGTCAGTGATTAGTGGCCAGTGGTCAGTGTGTAGCATTTGTCGTCGATCCTGAGTCACGTGCCACCTACTAGCCACTGCTCGCCAACCACTGTTCGCTGACCTTATACACTTGAACCCATGCCAGCCAAAGCGCTTTTCTTCGATGTCGGAAACACACTGCTCTTCCCCGATCGGAAGCGGATGCTCCGGGCCTTGCACGAGCGCCAAGTCTTTCCTTCCGACGAGCTGCTGAAAGAAATCGAGCGGCAAACCAAGCATGAATTCGATTCTTTGCTTGAAGGCAACTCCGGCGTGGATCATGGGTTTTGGCACATTTACTATTCACGGCTGCTCGCAGCGCTTGAAATACCTGAGGACGGGTTCCGCGCCGATCTCGTCTCCCGCACTCGGATATCGGCAAACTGGTGCGAAATCAGGCCGGGCACTCGCGAAGCTTTGCAACGTCTCGCCAAACACTACAGGCTGGCGGTGATTTCGAATGCTGATAGCAAAATAGCGGAGGTCCTTAGCCGTTGCGGTATTGCGGATTGCTTCGAGACTATTACGGATTCCGGCGTTGTCGGAAAAGAGAAACCTCATCCCGCGATCTTCGCCGCCGCAGTACGCAGCCTGGGAGTTTCTCCCGGCGAGAGTATCTATGTCGGCGATGTCTATTCGGTGGACTATCTCGGCGCTACCCGCTTCGGAATGCAATCCGTTCTATTCGACGTTGCTGGAGCGTACCGCGACAGAGAGCTCCCACGAGTGGAGTCTTTGGAAGAACTGGAATTACGGCTGGCTTAGTTCTGCGCGCATTGCCATACAATACTGCTGGTGCGAAACTACGCGGATCCCGCCACCGACGAAGTGTTTATGCAGGAGGCATTGCGGTCAGCCCAGCGCGCTTTGGACTCTGGCGAAGTTCCGGTGGGCGCTGTCGTCGTCCATGAAGGAAAAATCATTGGCCGAGGATTCAATCGCAACCTCGCGGATTCCGATCCAACCGCTCATGCCGAGGTCGTTGCCTTGCGCGAGGCCGGCGCAGCCATCGGAAATCATCGCCTGCCAGGTTGCGATTTATTCGTGACCATTGAGCCCTGCGCGATGTGTGCCGGAGCCATAGTGCACGCACGCATCCGAAGCTTGGTCTACGGAGCCGAGGACCCCAAGGCCGGGGCTGTGCATTCGGCAATGCATGTTCTAAACCACCCCGCCCTGAATCATCAGGTCGAGGTCCGACGCGGTGTCCTCGCCGGCAAATGCGCGGAACTTCTGCAGGACTTTTTTCGCGCTCGCAGAGCAGGCTAAGCCCCGCGCGGCGAATCATAGACCGGCCCCTCAAGCTCGCCCGGTAATGAGGATCTCTGGACCTGACCTGATAAAATCAACATGCAATTTCTGAATTTGCAAGAAGTCCGACGCGGAGAGGTGCGTGAGTGGTTGAAACGATCCGCCTCGAAAGCGGACATACCTTAACGGGTATCGTGGGTTCAAATCCCACCCTCTCCGCCAGTTAAATAGTGTGAATGCCTTTGAGTTTCTTTCGTGCAAAAGCCAATATGCCCGCCAGCCCGGTTCCCATCAATCCGAGAGTTGCAGGCTCAGGAACGGTGGTTAAAACCATTCTGCTAGGAACGTATAGTCCAACATTTGAAATGAAGTAAAACTTCACCCTTCCTGATACGGTCTGATTGATATGTATCGTTATGCCAGTCCCAACTATCTCTTCGTCGACTGAAAATGACGCGTGTACGGGTATTGTGAAGTCTTTGCCATTAGTTGGAAACGTAAAGCTACCGATGAACAGGCTGCCAATGTCAAGCCCGAGATTGTCGTAGGAGACGCCGTTGATCTTGATGAGGCCGCCATCCACGAATACGTTGGACGCTCCTCCCAAAGTCGAGCCAGGTGCAATTAAGGACCCGGAATAAAAACTTTCCGGCACGGTACCCACTAGAAAGACAGAAATCCCTTGTTGATGCGAGATGAATTCGAAGTTGCCTCCCTCGGGACTGCCCGGCGCAAGGATGATAGTGACGCTGTCCGCAAATGCGCTAACCGAGATCAATAACAATAGGATCGGAGATACCAACATAAATCGTTTCATAGGTCCTCCCTGTCATTACGCGGTGCCGCTGGCAAGCGGCTGGGACGTTATCACACAATTCCTGCGCGGTCAATAAGGCGCTCCGAGGGTCCAAGCAGGAGGCCAACGGCGC
Source organism: Acidobacteriaceae bacterium (assembly GCA_025462735.1). Classification (GTDB taxonomy): domain Bacteria; phylum Acidobacteriota; class Terriglobia; order Terriglobales; family Acidobacteriaceae; genus Gp1-AA145. The sequence goes on from JAOAPC010000010.1 coordinate 199,349, forward strand.
CGCCCGGAAAGTTAGAGGGCGAGCCGCAGACTCCCCCACTCTTCACCTGTTCAGCACTCCGCTTAAAGTCGGCCTCTCCTCTCCGAAAACCCTTAGCCCTTCTGCAACGTTTCGCGAGACGTTGCGAAGCACGTCCCAGCATCTCTAGAATGCGTTCCAGGTGTCCACCCATATTCTCCATGTTGTCGGGGCCAGACCAAACTTCATGAAGGCCGCGCCAGTTTTGCGAGCCTTACGGGACACAGGTTTCCGTCAATCCCTGGTGCATACCGGGCAGCACTATGACGCAAACATGTCTGACGTGTTCTTCCGGGAACTCGACATCCCACAGCCAGATGTAAATCTTGGAGTCGGCTCCGGTAGTCACGCGCAGCAGACTGCGCTGATTATGACTGGCTTCGAGGCAGTAGCTCTGGAACGCAAGCCAGATTTGGTGATCGTGTACGGAGATGTGAATTCAACCGTTGCCGCAGCTCTGGTCTGCGCCAAATTGCAGATTGCGGTGGCGCACGTCGAAGCAGGGTTGCGGTCCAATGACCGCACCATGCCGGAAGAAATCAACCGCCTGGTCACCGATCAGCTTTCGAATCTCTTGTTCACACCTTCCCAAGATGGGGACGAAAACTTGCGGCGGGAAGGGATTCCAGCCGAGCGAATCCATTTGGTGGGCAATGTCATGATCGATACGTTGGTTCATCTTCTGCCGCGTGCTCTCGAAAACGGGCAGAAGAAACTTTCCCGGCGTTACGCCTTGGTCACGTTGCATCGTCCCAGCAACGTGGATGATTCCGAAAGGCTGCGCCGGATTCTGGACTCGATGCTCGCCTTCAGCAAAGATTTGGAGATCGTATTTCCTGTTCATCCTCGCACCCGACAGCGCATCGCAGATTTCAGCATTTCTACTGATGGCCTTCATCTGTGTGATCCGCTTTCCTATTTGGATTTTCTAGCGCTCCAGGCCCGCGCTGACCTGGTGTTAACCGACTCGGGCGGCATCCAGGAGGAGACCACATTTCTGGGAATACCGTGTTTGACGCTGCGGGCCAACACTGAACGCCCGGTGACCGTGGAGATAGGAACCAACATTCTGATCGGCGACGACATGGCCAGGCTTCACACTGAAATTACGAACATCCTTGAAGGCCGCGCTAAGAATGGCGCTATTCCTCCTTTGTGGGATGGACACGCCAGCGAGCGGATCGCTCACATCTTGAAAAACCAGTTCTAACGGTGAATCTGTCGCTGCGCTTTCCGGGGCCTTCTCCGGCGCTTCGCGCTCCGCTGTTGTAGAATTTCATCAATTTCCTATGAAAAAGATCCCTGTAGGCATTCTCGGTGCCACCGGCATCGTAGGGCAGCGCTTTATCCAGATGCTTGAGCGCCATCCGTGGTTTGAGGTGTCGTGGCTGGCGGCGTCGGACCGCTCGGAGGGCCGCGATTACGGCGATGCAGCGCGCTGGCGTCTGAAGACTCCCATTCCGGCGAGCGTCGCCAAGATGCGAGTCTCTGCAGCAATGCCTGAGAACGCACCGAAAGTAATTTTTGCTGCGCTCGATTCTGGCATTGCCGCCGAACTCGAGCCCCGCTTCGCCGAAGCCGGTTGCGCGGTAATCTCAAATTCCAGCGCGCTGCGGATGGCGAAAGATGTCCCGCTGGTAATTCCTGAGGTCAATCCCGACCACATCAAGTTAATCGAGTGCCAATCCTGGCGCCGCAAATCCGGCGGCTTCGTCGTCACCAACTCCAACTGCTCCGCGATGGGGTTGGTGCTAGCCCTGGCTCCTCTGCATAAGCGATTCGAACTTGAGACGGTCATGGCAGTAACCATGCAGGCCGTAAGCGGCGCGGGATATCCGGGAGTTGCTTCGCTCGACATTCTTGGCAACGTCATTCCTTACATCGCCAAGGAAGAAGAAAAGATGGAAGAGGAGACGCGCAAACTGCTGGGTACCCTTAATGGCGCCGGCGTGACCCTTGCTCCATTCAAAATGAGCGCGCAATGCAATCGTGTGGCAGTCGAGGACGGCCATACCGAATCGGTATCGGTGAAGTTCAAGAAAAAAGCTCAAGCCGCAGAGATTCTCGAAGCCTGGGCTGAATTCAGCGGCATCCCACAGGTGCAGAAATTCCCTACCGCTCCGGAAATTCCAGTTCGTTACGTCGACGCTGTCGACCGCCCTCAGCCGCGCTTCGATGTTGAATTCGGTGGCGGCATGACGACTACCGTGGGACGTCTGCGCCAGTGTGCCGTGCTTGACTGGAAATTTACGCTGCTCTCCCACAACACCATACGTGGCGCCGCCGGGGCCGCATTGCTCAATGCCGAGTTGCTGAAAGCCGAAGGATATTTGGAATGATCCTGCCAGAAATGTCAGCTGTTAGCCTTTAGCGTTTTAGCGAGAACTACCAACGCGTGTCGGCTAAGAGCTAAAAGTTAATGGCTAATACCATCGTCATGAAATTCGGCGGCACCTCGGTCGGCGATGCCAAGGCCATCGAGCGGGTCGCTGGCATCGTGCGGGGAAGGCTCCCCCAGAGGCCGGTGGTCGTGGTCAGCGCCATGGCCCGCGTCACCGATCAGCTGCTGCAGATGGCCCGCGCTGCCGGGAATGACGACCGGAAGACTGCGCTAACCCTGGCCCGCGAGCTCCGAGAACGCCACTACAATACGGCGGGCGAACTGTTGGGGACTGCTCTCTTCACTCAATTTCACGGCGACCTCGGAACCGAGTTTGAGGAATTAGAAGAACTGTTGCGGGGCATTGCTGCCGTGGGCGAGCTGACGCCCCGGACTACTGATCACGTAGCATCTTTCGGCGAAATCCTTTCCAGCAAGCTGGTCGCCGCAGCGCTTTCTGCGCACGGAATCGAATCAACATTGGTGGATGCCCGCGACTGTATCGTGACTGACGAAGCCTTTACCCGTGCCGCACCCTTATATGACGAAACCAACTCTAGGCTCCGCGAGCAGGTGCAGCCGCTAATTGAACAAGGACGCGTTCCAGTAATGGGTGGCTTCATCGGCGCGACTCGCACCGGAATTACGACAACCGTCGGACGCGGCGGATCGGACTTTTCTGCGGCCATTGTTGGCGCGGGATTGGGTGCCGAAAAAATTGAAATATGGACAGACGTCGATGGGATGATGACCACCGATCCGAATCTGTGCCCTGATGCCCGGCGGATTAAAGTAATCAGCTTCGAGGAAGCTGCCGAGTTGGCCTACTTCGGCGCCAAAGTCCTGCATCCGGCGACCGTGCTTCCCGCCATCCAAAAAAACATCCCGGTTTACATTTTGAATTCGCAGAATCCTTCTTGCGAAGGCACCCGCATTGCTGCCCGTGCTCCACACTGCAAGAACTTTTTCAAGGCCATAGCTGCAAAGAAGCGGATCACCATCATCGACATTGCCGCGCCGCGCATGCTGCTGGCACACGGCTTCTTGAAAGCCATTTTCGACGCCTTCGATCGTCATCGTATTGCCATCGATGTGGTCTCGACCTCCGAAGTCAGCGTTTCGCTAACCGTAGATTCAAACGAATCGATCCCTGCTCTGGCGGCCGATCTTTCCCGTCTGGCCGACGTGAAATACGAAGGCCGCAAGGCCATCGTCTGCCTGGTGGGCGAAAATCTGCGCGAAGTTCCCGGAATCGCCGCCCACGTCTTCGGCCAACTGACCGACGTGAAAATCCGCATGATTTCGCAAGGCGCTTCGGAGATCAACCTGACCTTCGTAGTCGATGAAGAGCAAGTCCCTGGCATAGTTCAGCGGTTGCACAAGACTTTCTTTGCTGATCCGGATCCGGAAATTTTCGCGTAAACGTCGACAGTTCTTTAGCTCTGCCAGTCCGAACGGCTTTAAACGTGAGGAACCTGCTTTTCGCATATGCGCCGGAACAGCAGGTTCCTCAGCCCTGAAGGGCTTCGGAATGACAGTGTGAAAGGGATGGCAATGATGGACGAACGGAGCGAGAGACCCAAGAAGCGGTCAAAAACGCTAGACTAATGAAACAGCATGAAACTGCTTCTTCTCGGCGCGGGCAAAACCGGAAAGTTGGTCGCGGAAGTCGCCCGTGAGCGCGGGCATGAAGTCGACATCTTGCGCTCCTCGGACAATCGTCATGCGTCGGGCCTTACCGGAGAAAGACTTGCTCCGAGCGAGATAGTTATCGACTTCACCACTCCCGATTGTGTGCTCGAAAACATTCGCGCTTGCGTCGCCGCAGGGAAAAGTATGGTTGTCGGCACGACCGGGTGGTATTCGGAAATCCCCAAGATCCGCGCCGAAGTCGAAGCGCGCGGATCTGCTTTCGTTTACGGCTCTAATTTTTCTATCGGGGTAAATCTTTTTTTTGATCTGGTGCGGGCCGCAACTCCTGCGCTTCAGCACCAGTATTTACCGCATATCTACGAGCGCCATCATGAGCAAAAAAAAGACGCGCCTTCCGGCACTGCCGTAACGATTCAGGGTTTATTGCAGCAGGACTCCGATTTGGAAATTGAGGTCACTTCATTTCGGGAAGGTGAAGTGGTTGGTATGCACGAAGTCGTGTTCGATTCCACGCACGACACCATCTATCTCTGCCATGACGCCAAATCCCGCCGGGGTTTTGCCGAGGGTGCAGTGCGCGCGGCAGAGTGGCTGGCGGGGAAAAAAGGATTTTTTGATTTTAAGGATATTTGGCGAGAGATTTAGCGTGGCCGCTTCTAAATACCGCCTTTTACGTACGATCGCACTCTGGAGGCTAGAAAAGATATCTTTTCCAGAACTTCCAGCGTTCGCTTGGGATGCGCTCGAGCTAGGCTTCGACGGGCAGTCAATTCGACGCCTTGCGGCGCTAGACAAACCCTCATACTTCCAGATTGGAAATTTATTTGAGCAAGTAGTCGAGGAAACTGGAATTGCGCAAATGTCCAAGACTGACGCCGCGTTGTTCCTCGCTAAGGAGATTGCCAAAGAGATACTTTCGGGTCAAAAAGACCCGCTACAAGGCGCTTATGAAATATTCTTACTGGGGTACCCGGCAGATTTTCCGGACGCTATTGTAGTTTTTGGCGCTTTGGATCAAGAGTTTGATATTCCGCAAATAATGGACAAATGTAGGGCATTGACTTTAGAGCCCATTGACAGTGGAACTGCAGTCCCTTCCTCCTAGCCGCTCATTCGCGTTATCTTATTCTCATGCAGCTTCGCGGATGCGGTACTGCCCTCGTAACCCCATTCCATCAGGATGGATCGTTGGACGAGCCGGCATTCAAGAATCTCGTCTCCTGGCAAATCGAGTCGGGCATCGATTTCCTTGTTCCCTGCGGCACCACCGGTGAAACCCCGACGCTCACGCATGAAGAATGGCTTCGAGTCATAGACCTGACGATCGAGGTAGCCGGAGGGCGTGTTCCCATCGTCGCCGGCGCAACTTCTAACTCAACCCGTGAAGCAGTTGCAAAAGCGCAGGAAGTTGCTGGCCGTCCGGGGGTGGATGCGATCCTCACCGCTTCTCCCTATTACAACAAGCCCACGCAAGAAGGCCAGTACCAGCACTTCAAAGCCATCGCCGAGGCAGTGAACAAACCAATCATCCTTTACAACGTGCCCGGACGCACCGCGGCGAATCTGGAACCGGCCACAGTCGCTCGCCTCGCGGAAATTCCGAATATTGCTGGGGTGAAAGAAGCCAGCGGCAATCTCACGCAAATCGCAGAAATCTGCAACGCTGCGCGTGCTGATTTCTCTGTTCTCTCGGGTGACGACGCGCTGACTCTACCGGTGATTGCCCTGGGCGGTGTAGGACTTATTTCGGTGGCCTCAAACGAGATCCCGCGCGAGATGGCGGAAATGACTCGTGCGGCGCTGAATAGCGATTGGAACACCGCGCGCCAAGTCTTCCGCAAGTTTTTGCCGCTGATGCAAGCCAACTTCATCGAATCTAGTCCCATGCCAGTGAAAGCCGTGCTCGCAATGATGGGACGAATTGAAGAAGCCTATCGCCTGCCTATGGTCTCTGTCCGTCGTGATACACGTTCCAAGCTGCAAAAAATCGCCGCCGATGCCGGACTGATCGCCAAAACCGACGCGGCAGCCGCGAACTCCCCGGCTTTTTTTGTATATGAGAATTGGGCCTCGGGTCCGCACAAGGCCGTCCTGCACCGCTCCTCTTGCGGCCAGTGCAGCAACGGCAAAGCTCGCCCCGCCGGACATTCAGCCAATCATGCTCGCTGGCACGGTCCGTATCCCACTCTCGCCGAAGCTCGCCAGGTCACGCACACCCTTCCCAGCGTCCTGATCCGCAGCGAATGCAAATGTATTTAATGCAGAAGCAAGAAGTCAAAATGCAGAAGTGAGGGTTTTTACTTCTGCGTTCCTAAATCCTGCCTCCTTTATACTTGTCCCTCAATGCACCCCTTGCAATCACAGATCGAACGCCTCGCATCTGCAAAGAGTCCTGAGGCGCGCGCAGTATTTCTTGAATTTCGCGACGCCCTCACGCGTGGCGAGGTCCGCGCCGCAGAAAAACGTAATGGCGAGTGGAAGGTAAACGTTTGGGTGAAACAGGGCATTCTGCTCGGCTTCCGGCTCGGCGAAATCACGCAAATGGGAAGCGGCGAGTGCCTCTCGTTCGTAGATAAGGACACGTTCCCTGCCCGCAAGTTCACCGTCGCCGATAAAGTGCGGGTCGTCCCCGGAGGCTCATCCGTGCGGCTCGGAGCCTACATTGCGCCGTCGGTGATTTGCATGCCTCCAATGTTCATCAACGTCGGTGCGTACGTTGATGAAGGCACCATGATCGATTCTCATGCGCTGGTCGGCTCGTGCGCGCAAATAGGAAAACGCGTCCATTTGAGCGCCGCCGCGCAGATCGGAGGCGTGCTTGAACCGGTAAATGCTGCACCGGTGATCATCGAAGATGATGTGCTAGTTGGCGGCAACTGCGGAGTCTACGAGGGCACGCTAGTCCGCTCACGCGCCGTGCTGGGGGCAGGAACAATTCTCACGCGATCCACTCCGCTATATGACTTGGTGCGCGGAGAGGTTTACCGCGCCTCGCATGAAAAGCCCCTCGAAGTCCCGGAGAACGCCGTAGTGGTTCCTGGATCACGCGGCGTAAACAAGGGCAAAGCTGAAGAATGGGGAATCTCGCTGTACGCGCCGGTGATCGTTAAATATCGCGATGAAAAAACCGAGCGCGGAGTGGAATTGGAAGACTGGCTGCGGTGAAGCGACGTCGAAGATTTTCGATGTAAGACCTTGCTTCAATATTTCACAATCGCCGCAAACGACTTAGGGTCCAGGCTCGCACCGCCCACCAGCGCGCCATCAATTTCTTCCTGTGACATGAGGGCTTTGGCATTCTCCGGCTTGACCGAGCCGCCGTAGAGGATTCGCAGCCCTGCGCCGAAATCATCGCCAAAAGCCTTCGCTGCTTCACCACGTATGAGCACGTGCGCGTCAGACGCCATTTCGGGGGTAGCTGTCTTGCCAGTGCCAATAGCCCACACGGGCTCGTATGCGACCACGAGCTTGGCGGCTTTCCTGGCCGAGAGCGTGCTAAAAGCCCGCATGCACTGTCGCCGTAAAACATCTTCGGTCAGCCCTGCCTCGCGTTCCTCCAGAACTTCGCCTACGCACACAATGGGCGTAAGGCCGTGCTCAAGCGCGGCTTTCAGCTTCAAATTTACCGTGTCGTCAGTCTCGCCAAAATACTGCCGACGCTCGGAGTGGCCGATAATCACGTGGGTGCAGCCGACCGCTACGAGCATCGTCGGAGAAATTTCGCCGGTGAACGCGCCTTCGGTCTTCCAATAAACGTTCTGCGCTCCCACCGCAACTTTCGACCCCTTTACCAATTCGATCGCGGCATGAAGATCGATGTAAGGAGGGCAGACTACAATTTCGTCGCGATCATGTTTCGCGACCATCGGCAGAAAACCATGAAAGAACTCCTTGGTCTGCGCGGGGTCCTTGTACATCTTCCAGTTGGCGGCGATTAGTTTCTTGCGACTCATCGTCTGTGTCCTCGATGACTTCGGTAGTTGAGATCTTTTCGCGATTTGTTCAATGGATCAGCGCCGGCAAATTACGGAGCGTGGAGATGACAGGTGGACCCACCGGCGATTTGCCTGCCCGGCTTAAGTGGATGCCGCGCATTCCCAATGCCCGGCTGGGAACCACATCGGCTTCGAGATCGTCACCGATATGCACGCAGCGCTCGGAGGCGTCACCAGCCCTCCTGCACGCTTCCAGAAAAATACTAGCCGAAGGTTTTCCCAGCCCGACGTCCTCGGAGTAAACCATTACCGAAAAATAATGCAACAACCCGGCGCGTTGCAGCTTTCCTATCTGCTGCTCGCGGGCGCCGTTCGAAATGATTCCCAGGCGCTCTCCCGCGAGACTCTGCAGGCAAGGCTCGGCATCATCAAACGCACGGGTTAGCGTCTCGTAATCGCGGATGAAAACCCGGTAGCGGGCATCCGCTTCCTTTTCGTCCATTTCAGGCGCGGCGAATACCTCTCTCGTGCGTGCACGGCGCTGCTCCCAAAGCGAGACCTCGCCCCGGCAAAAACGGTTAAAGTGTTTGTTGAGGATTTCCTCCCAAGCCGCCGGAAACTGTTCGCGCGAAAAAGGAATCGCCCCGGGGAAATGGTCGAAAAAACTCAGACTCGCAGCTGCCGAGGCGCTGGCGTGGTCGATGAGTGTGCCATCAATATCGAAGAAGATCATTTGCAGGCATGTATCTTAAAAGTTGTCTCCCGCCCGAATGTAATACGTTAGCGTTTGTCTGTAAGCGCTTCGACTCCGGGTAGGTGCTTACCTTCAAGAAATTCAAGCGAGGCCCCGCCGCCGGTCGAAATGTGGGAGATCTTGTCGGCCACTCCGGCTGCCTGCACGGCCGCGACCGAGTCGCCGCCGCCCACAATCGAAGTCGCGCCCGCATTTTCTGCAACCGCCCGCGCAAGTTTGAAAGTGCCCTGGGCGAACTGCGAAACTTCAAAGACGCCCATTGGCCCATTCCAAACTATTGTCGCCGCGCGGGAAATCTCTTCGGAGAAAAGTTCCACCGACTCAGGGCCAATATCCAACCCCATCAAGTTCTCCGGAATGCTCTTCACAATTTGAGCCTTCGCACTGGCATCAATGCGGTCGGCAACCGCGTGGTCGACCGGCAGTAGAAATTTCACATTATGCGATTTCGCGCTCTGCAGAATCTGCTTTGCCAAGTCGAGCTTGTCGTCTTCCACGCGCGATTTTCCGACTGGCTGCCCTTGCGCCTTGAGGAATGTATACGCCATTGCGCCGCCGACGATCAGCGTATCTACCTTCGTGAGCAAGTTCTGAATTACGGCAATCTTGTCACTCACCTTCGCGCCGCCAAGGATGGCTATGAACGGCTTCTCCGGATGCGACATCGCGCGGCCGAGGTATTCCAGCTCTTTTTCCATCAGCAGCCCAGCCGCAGATTTCTGCACAAATTTCGTGATGCCCACGGTAGAAGCATGTGCACGGTGCGCGGTGCCGAAGGCGTCATTCACGTAATAATCGGCAAGCCCCGCAAGTTGTTTAGCAAACTTCTCGTCATTGGCTTCCTCTTCGGAGTGAAAGCGCAAATTTTCGAGCAGCAGGGTTTGGCCTTTCTCGAGCTTCCCTGCCATCTCTTCCGCTTCGATACCGACACAATCGGGACAAAAGCCAACGTTTTCGCCGCGGGCCAATTCTTTGTCGAGCATCATCCGCAGGCGTTCGGCAACCGTCTTCAGGCCCATCATGGGATTCGGCTTGCCTTTAGGACGCCCGAGATGCGAAGCCAGTATCAGCCGCGCGCCATGCCGCAGGGCGTACTCGATGGTGGGCAAAGTTTCGCGGATGCGAGTGTCGTCCATGACCCGGCCGTCTTCGAGTGGCACGTTGAAATCCACCCGCATGAGAATCCGATGGTCGTTCAGCGGCAAATCGCGAATGGAAAGTTTGGACATGTACGTCACCTTGAGTTTCGAAGCGGCAGTGAACAGTAGTCAGTGACAAGTAGTCAGCCTGTCAAAGCCGATCACTAGCGAAACTAATCACTAGCCACTGACCACTCACACTTTGCTACAACCCTTTGCTTCCGATGAAATTAATCAGATCGCGAACCCGGCAAGAGTATCCCCACTCATTGTCATACCAGGAGACCACCTTCACCAAATTCCCCACAACCAGAGTTAATAGCGAATCCACAATCGAGGATCGCGAGTCGCCCTTAAAGTCCGAGGAGACTAGCTCGTTCTCTTCGTATCCCAGATAGCCTTTCAGCTGCCCGCTTTCCGAAGCTTTTTTCATCGCGGCATTCACTTCTTCCTTCGTGGCTTTCTTCTCGACTACCGCAACGAGATCGACGACAGACACGTTCGGCGTGGGCACTCGGACGGCGAACCCATCCAACTTCCCGGCCATATCAGGGATGACCAGCTTAAGCGCCTTCGCAGCCCCGGTCGAAGTCGGAATCATGGAAAGGGCAGCGGCGCGCGCACGGCGCAAATCTTTGTGCGGGAAGTCTAATATGACCTGGTCGTTGGTATAGGAGTGAATCGTGGTCATGGTCCCGCTGATGATCTTGAACGAATCATGAACAACTTTAACGATTGGCGCTAAACAGTTGGTCGTGCAGGACGCATTAGAAATGATGTGGTGCTTGCCCGCATCGTACTTGTCGTGATTTACGCCCAGCACCAGCGTAACGTCCTCATTCTTCGCGGGCGCCGAAATGATGACTTTCTTCACGGTGCCGCGCAAATGTTTCTTCGCATCTGTGGCATCCGTAAACCGTCCGGTGGATTCAATCACGACCTGCGCACCCACGCTCTCCCACGGGAGCGCTGCCGGATCTTTTTCTTTAAACACGCGGATGGACTTTCCATCCACCTGGATGCTGTCTGCTCCGGCCGTCACTTTGTTCGGCAGGTTTCCTAGAACTGAGTCATATTTCAGTAGATGTGCCAGCGTCTTCGGTTCGGTCAGATCGTTGACTGCAACGAACTCCAGATTCGAGTCTTGCAATGATGCCCGCAGAACGTTTCTACCAATCCTTCCGAAACCATTAATGCCGACTTTAATTGCCATGTACCCTCCGATATGAAGTTGAGCTGCCCTGATGAAATTGAGCTTTTTAGGGAAACAAGAATGTTAACAGTCATGTACGAACTGCGGCAAATTGGAACCGTCAACAACTCTAATCATTAAACTCGTGGTGTGGCTCAACCGTTGATCTCGATTTCCAGATATTCATTCTTCTTGTTCCAAATCGATAACCTCGCCAACCAGTATTTGCCGTTCAAAGCTTCTTGTGCGCCCTTCCATTGTTCCGGAGGAAGAATCCGCGCCTGGCCGGCAAATTCCGGGCCGATGATTTTGCCTCGCATCGTGCAAGGAGCAACTTTACGTTCGGGTTGTTACGGATACGCTTGGACTTGCCCGAATCGATTCGGGTCTTGACAATTAGTTTGGCGTCCAGCTCGGCGAACCACACTGGCGTATTGACGGGGACCCCGCTTTTGCGGAACGTAATCAGGCAAATATATTTCTGACCTTGAATTTCCTTTGGAATCGCCATAGTACGGTTTTGCCTCTGTCGAACTGATTGTCAGGCGTTAGAATTGGACTCACTCATAAATCTTCGATCAAGAGGCGATCCGGTCAGTTGACCTCCGATTGCCCCCAAGCGGCCCAATATGTTACAAGCCTGACATGCGTAAATGGATGCAAGACAAGCTGAAACGACGTAAAAAGTCGCAAGAAGAAGCGGCTGCCGGGCCGGCGCCACTGCAACCGGCTTATTTTGGATCGGAGCCGGAGTCGACAGACCAGGAAGCTGATGAAACTCCCGAGCCGAGAGTCGCCGCCTCGGAACCGGCGTCGAGGCGCGAAACACCCGCTGATGTCGAGCCGAACAAGAACACCGGGCCGGCAGGCGCACCCTCTGATACTACGCGCCGTCCCCGCCGTCGTCGCCGTGGTGGACGTGGGAGGAAGCGTCCGGGGCAGCAAGCCGCCGGTCAGCAGTCAGCAAGCACTGGCGCCTTGGCAGTCCCAGCACGGTCTGCACTGGCTCCCGTTGCAGTGGCTCCTGTTCCACAAACCCAACATCCCTCGAAAGGGGTTGTGGTGCTTGCTGTCGGCCTTCCGGGCTCGGGGAAAAGCTCCTGGTTTAAGCGCCACAATATTTCGCCACTATCGAGTGATGTTCTCCGTTCCATGCTCTTCGACGATCCTGCTGAGCAGCGTTTTCAAGACCTGGTTTTCTCGAATCTCCGATCTATGCTGAAGGCCCGACTCATCGCCCGCCGGCCCACGAATTATGTCGACGCTACCAACCTCACACCGCAAGAGCGGCATAACTGGGTCAAGCTGGCCAAAGATTTCGGGTACGAAGCACACGCTGTATTTTTTGACGTGCCGCTGGAGGTTTGCATTGAACGTCATCAGCGCCGCGACCGCACCGTCCCCGAGGATGTAATGCGAAAAATGTCCGCGAAACTGAAGGCGCCAACATTTGAAGAAGGCTTTGCGAAGATTATCGTTGTCCGGGTGAAGCAGAAGCAGGAGTAGAAGGTTTAAAAGTTTCAAGGTTTAAAAGTTTCAAGGTTTCAAAGTTTCAAGGTTTCAAAGGTTCAAGGTTTCAGAGTTTCAAGGTTTCGCGGCGTGCTGAAACTTTCGAAGTTTGAATTGCCTTCAAACGTTGAAACATCGAAACCTCTGAAACCTTGAAACCTGGGTTACTAACTCCTCCACTTAAGCACCACCGGCCCCGCCATGGGGTGCTTCATCTCCCCGCCTGCACGCTTTGCCTCTAGATGCGCAGCCTTCAGTCCGAAGTACCACTTTGCCGGGCGATCGGCATCATCGATCAACATCAGGTGCGGATTGTGTTTCAGGCCTTCACTCTGCAATTCCATGGTCCGCCGGTCCTGTTCGACAAATTTCCCAAAGACAAACCTCAAGATCGACGGCCCAAACGGCACGAATCGAAAGATATTCCAGCACGCAACCACATCAATCCGGCAATAGTCGCGAGTGATCGGCGTTACCGTCGTTAATGAAGAAAACCAGTACTTCCCTGCCTGGATGGTTTCCAGGCGCAGGTTCGGCAGGACGAAATCAATCGTGGTCGTAACCGAGTCGGCCTCCGCATAAAAACGCAGCAGTTTATAAGGCGCGCTGTTGGAACTGGGCGTGTGCGCGCTCATGCGGAAGCCGTTCGGGATCGGCTCGAAATGCTTCTGCTTTTCATGAATGCTGTGTTGCGAGCGCCACCACCACGCCTGATGGACAAATGGGCCGTGCGCTGGATCCATTAAGCCGATGATCCCATGATCGACATTGCAAGGCAGGTCAGCGCTGAGATAGGCGGTCTTGAACTTTTCGCTGAACGCAGGAGCCGGCGGCGCTGAAGTAAGCGGCTTATCGCGTCGCGTGAATCCGGCGCTCGCCGGTCCGGGATCCGGAATAAACACCCAAATAAAACTGTCGCGCTCTTCGCAGGCATAACTGCCCGCGTAGATGCGATCCACTTTCAAGGTTTGATCGGCAGTCAGGGAAGGTATGACCTGGCATTGCCCGCTTACGGCATCAAATTTCCATCCGTGATAGCTGCACTCAACCTGCTCCCTATCGAAGTGGCCGCATGATAGCGGCATACCGCGATGTGGGCAGGCATCGCGCAGTGCGAACGCTTTCCCGTTGCGATCACGTCCGATTACCAGCGGAATTTCGAGCAACATGGCTTTTTGTAATTGGCCATGTTTGACTTTTTCTGACGGGAGCGCGCGATACCAAAAGCCCGTGAGCATCAACGAATCCGGCGCTTCGCGCTGCAGCGGTGGGGATGTGGACATGGATCGAAGTCAGCGTATCACAGAGAAAACGCGTCGGCCGGACCTCCTGTCTAAGCAAGTGCCAGAGGCTAAAGCAGTGACGGAGCGAAAAGTTTACGGAAAGCAGAGTAGCTGGGATTTACTTGGCGGCTGTGCTTGGCTTGTTTTCACTGCCGTTTAAACGGGCCAGCGCCTTTTCTGCGTCAGCTGAAAAAGGTCCATGGGGAAGAATCTTTAGATATTCCTGGTAACGCGTGATCGCCTCATCTGACTTTCCGGTTTTATCCAGTGACTCAGCCAGCCGGAATGTCGCCATGGCGTCGTTTTGCTTATAGATCAGAGCGTGCTTGTAGCGTTCGATTGCCGCTTTGTAGTTCTTGCGCTTGAAATAGTAGTCGCCAACTTCGACGTCCTTGGCGGCTTTGTGCGGGTCCCAGGGACTGAACTCCTTCACGTCCGAAGCTGATTCTTGCGCGTCAGAGATCGCGGCACCGCTCATGGGATGGTTCTTCGCATCGTCCTTCGGAGGGCTCAAATCAACCCGTGTGTCCTTGCTGGAACTCTCTTCAGAGGCACGGGCCGCGCTCGACGCCTTGTCCTCCTCGCTGGACGTTTGCCGGGAGGAATCATCCTGCTGTGCTGCCACCATCCGAGGCACAAGGCACGAGAAGGCTATGAACGCTGATAACGCGAGCACTGAACGGCTAGGCATGTTGCTATTTTACCCCGGTTGGATGCCGGCCCTAAGCTCCCGAACTGACGCTGGGTTATGACCACGAAAAAAAAGCCGCCCTGAATTTCAGGGCGGCTGTTGGCGAAGTCCTCCGGGGAGGAGGGAAAACTCTTACAACGAAGGCGGAGCCGGATTCGCGCTCGGCTGTTGCGGAGCGGCGCCAGTCGTATTCGTCATAAGGCGAACATCGACGCGGCGGTTTGCGGCACGACCTTCGCGGGTTTTGTTAGGCTCGACCGGCTTGTCCTTACCCAGGCCGATCAAGTAAATCTTGTGCGCGGGGATGTTGTATTTCGAACTGAGATACTGAATCACTGAGTCCGCACGGCGTTCGCTAAGGGTGTAGTTGTAATCCGCCGGGCCGACCGAATCGGTGCCACCTTCGACTGTGATGATGTATCCCTTGGTGTTCGGCACAGCGGTGGCCATCTTGTCGAGCTCGTCTTTGGCCTGCTTGGTCAGGAAATCCTTGTCGAAGCCGAAGTGGACCGCCGTCTCGCTGACGATCTTGTAGTTGTCCAGGTTAGCCACGGCATCGGTCAGCACGCCAACGCGGTGTACGGCGTTGTCGGCAAGCTGCTGGGCTTGCGAGGCCGTCTGACCGGCCGCCTGGGCCTTTTGATCGGCAGCCGCAGCGCGGGTGTTCACGTCCTGAATGCCGGCCTGGGCGCGAGCGTCAACGTCCTTGATCGCTTTTGAGTTCTGCGCGGTCAAATCGTCGAGCTCATTGGTTTTGTTGATTATTGGCGTGGTCTGTTCTTTAACGTATTTCTTGCTGGCGCAGCCGACCGTCGCCGCCATGCTTGCTACCAACGCTATTACTAACGAAGTGCGATTCATGTGTGGAGGACTCCTTCCTCTCTTCTTGATTCTAAAACCTGGGCAACAGTATCCTTGAATTCTGTGCCTGGGAACCTAACGCGCTGGGGCACGTCAGATCAAACTTGGACCCGTTTGAAACGGGCGGCTTGTTCAGCCAAACTCTATCTGAGCACGAGGGATGCCAACTCTAAACTGCTGCCGAGCCTGCCCCAAGCCGCTCATCATACACGGCTTAGATGCTCATCCAGTATGCCTGCCGTTGTATGTAGATGCTGAAAATAGGGAAATTTTATACAGTTGGCGGAACTCCGCAGCTTCCCCGAAGGGCCGCAATTTTATTCACTCTCGGCAGGATCGACGCCACGCCGGATGATCGAACTCAAACCCAGCTTCCCGAGCACGTTATCAGGACTGGTCTCACGGCGTTGGCCAGCTTGCCCACACCGGCCGCCGCAGTCCCGTAAGCCGACTAAAACATCCACTAAAATAGAAGCAGCAGCCCCCGAAATGGGCGAGAAGACCCTCGCACCCGTTAAAACCCATGGATCTTCAGAAGAAAATCCGGTCAATTCCCCCGTCCCCCGGCGTTTACCTGTACAAAAACGCCGAAGGCGAGGTGATTTACGTTGGCAAGGCTAAAAGCCTGCGCCACCGGGTGAGTTCGTATTTTCACGAAGGCCGCGTAGCTGACGCCAAGACCGGAACTCTCGTCCGCGAAGCCGTCGATGTGGACTACATAGTTGTCGCCAACAACAAAGAAGCTCTGGCGCTCGAAAACAACCTCATCAAGCAGAAGCAGCCCCGCTTTAACATCCTGCTTCGTGATGACAAGACTTACCCATACGTGAAGTTGACCTTAGGAGAGCGATTCCCCCGGGTTTATGTGACGCGCCGGCTGAGGAAGGACGGCAGCGCCTACTACGGCCCATACTTCCCAGCGAATCTGGCCTACAGAATTGTCGACCTGATACACCGGAATTTTCTGGTTCCCTCCTGCTACGTAGATTTGAACCGCTCCCACCCGCGCCCGTGTTTGCAGTTCTACATCGGCCGATGCCTTGGCCCGTGCGTCGCAGGCCTGACTACCCCGGAGATTTACCAGGAAGCGGTCCGGGATGTGAAGCTGTTTCTCGATGGAAGACAGGCGGATTTGTCGAAGTCTCTGCGCGATCGCATGAACCGCGCCGCCGAAGCCCAGGAGTTTGAACGCGCAGCGAAATATCGGGACTTGATCTCAACTGTGGAGCAGTTGCAGGAGAAGCAACGCATTGCTGCTGCCGAAGGCGATGACGCCGACGTCTTCGGATATCACTTCGAGAACGGCATGCTTGCCGTGAACCTGTTCCACATGCGCGGCGGGCGGGTGCTCGATCGCCGCGAGTTTTTCTGGGAAGACCTTCCGGAATTCGAAACCGTGGATACTCGGGAGGGCACGGCTTTCAGCCGTGCCGGAACCGATATCGCGCAGGCTAGCGGCACGACTGGAAGTCGTGCCCTCCCGGGACAGGATGATAATGCGGAAATGAGCGACTCGCCCTCGACTGACCGTGTGGGGACGGGCACTCTTGCCCGTCCGGTCGGTGCAAGCTCGACGGCAGCCATTTCCGTTGAAGATAATTCTTTGGAGCAACTCTCTACTGGGCAGACGAGGGCGTCCGCCCCTACGTGGCCCAATTTTGACCCAAGCCAATTTTTTTCGTCGTTTCTTACCCAGCTTTACATCGGACAGCCATACGTCCCTCGCAACGTCTACGTTCCGGTCGATTTCGAAGACCGCGAGGCACTCGAAGAAGTGCTCTCTGAACAATTGGCTGGCGAAGGAGGCCGTGCCACACGGGTCTACATCGCGGTTCCATCGCGTGGGGACAAACGCTCGCTCATCGACCTGGCGGCCAACAATGCAAAGCAACTTTATGATCAGCGCTTTCGCGTGATGAAGCCCAATGCACGCGCGATTCAGGAGGCATTGCAAGAAGCGCTCGCGTTGCCAGATCTGCCGCGCCGCATTGAATGCTTCGACATTTCGCACATCCAAGGCGCGGAGACGGTCGCATCGATGGTGGTGTGGGAAGACGGGCGAATGAAAAAATCCGACTACCGGAAGTTCATCATCCGCACCGTTGATGGCGTCGACGACTTCGCCTCCATGCGCGAGGTGGTCACGCGCCGCTACAAACGCATTCAGCACGAAAAGAAGGAAATGCCGAGCTTGATTCTCATCGACGGTGGATTAGGGCAGCTCCATGCAGCCGCTGAGGCCCTGAATTCGCTGCAGATCATCAACCAGCCGCTCGCGGCCATCGCCAAACGCGAAGAGATCATTTACGTGTACGGGCAGGAGAATGAACCGGTCGTGCTCGATCACCACTCCCCAGTGCTGCATCTGGTGCAGCTCATCCGCGATGAAGCCCACCGATTCGCCGTCACCTTCCATCGCAAGCGCCGCCAGATGCGCGATCGCTCTACCGAACTGCGCGAAATCCCCGGAGTTGGCGAACGTACTACTCGCCGGCTGCTGGAGCATTTCGGAAGCTTGCAGGCGGTAAAACAAGCGGACGTAGCTGCGCTGTCAGCGGTAGTCACCAGGCACCAGGCTGAAGCTATCCTGCAGCATTTTCAGAAATAGTCGGCGGCAGCAACTACTCGCGTTCGGGTGCCGGCAAAAGAGCGATTCGAGGCTCCGGTACAATCTCGCGCAAAAATTCAGGAGAGAAATTTCGTCCAAAATCGAAAACCCGTTCGAGGGGTGTCTTCTCGCTTCGCAAAAGCGCGATTTGGACTTCGCGGCGTTGTGACCACTTACTGTGCTCGCTCACAAAGACGAACAGAGTTTCGGGCGCGTTGGGCTTCATGAGCGCCTGCACCACCAACGGCTCTGTGAGCTTCGCATTATCGAGCGCGGCCGAAATGACGCGCCGGTCTGAGTCCCGCAGCAATCCCGCCGCAACCCGTCCTGAGGCGCGCCTCGCCAGAGTGATCTTCTGGCCGGTGGGAAGCGATTCCAGCCGGGTCAGTATCTGCTCTTCAGCCGCCCGCTTGATGTCAGGCGCAACCGCAGGCGCAAGGGCCATCTGCATGAGATCGAATGTGAATATGCGCCGCAGCAGTGGAATCGAGACATGCCGAGGAGTCCGTTGATGCGCGGCCAGTCCGACCGCCACTTTGCGGCTCGTCGACGAAATAGCGTTTTTAGCGAGCAGGGCTAATGCTTCGCCACTAACATCTGGACTGTTCAAAAGCGCCAGTGCACTATCTTCACTGAGACCGGAAGCGATTTCAGATATCCGGGCAGGCTGAGGGTCCTGATCTTCTGGTTCAGGATTCTCTGTCCGATCGGATTCGGTTTTCATACCCACATACCACACGGGCGAGGACGCCCATGCCTCCAAAGTCACAGGCGGGCATTCTGAGTTACTCGCCATGCCAAGCAATTTACGCGCTTGCGGCCTTGAACTCTCGTCTTGCCCGCTCCAGCGCGCCCCGAGCCGGATCGACCTCGCGCTCGAAGCCATCCGCCTGCGGATGTCGCGATTTTAGCTCCTGCAGAAAATATTTCTTCACGACTGTGCTGCTCGCCAAAACCCCACCGTGTGTCGCAACTGAAATTGACTGCTGACCGAACAGACGCTCGATCACGATCCCAGCCAGCCCTGCCAATTCTTGTCCGGCATGCTTGAGAATTTCGTTTGCGACCGAGTCTCCGTTGTCGGACGCCGCCAGCACGACCGGAAATAGCGGGGCGAAATCTACCGCGCGACTCTCATTCAGTCGCACGATAAAGTCCTCGAAATCTCGCGCGCCGAGCCCTGCCATTAGGTCGTCCAACAATCCTGAATGCTCTCCACGATCACGGGCACGTAATGCTGCACGCACCGCTTCGCCGCCAATCCAGTGACCCGAGCCTTCGTCCGATACGGCATATCCCCAGCCGCCGGCTCTCGCTATCTCGCCTTTCGAATTTCGCCCGTAGGCGATCGAGCCCGTTCCCGCAATCACAACCACGCCATACCCGCTGCCAAATGCGTCTTCGAAGGCGATCTCGACATCGCCAACGATCTCAACTTGTCCACCAACAATGCTGGTCATCAAATCCCGCATCACTCGGGCAATTTCAGGCCGGGCGCTCCCCGTGATGCCAGCGCAAGTGCGCGCAATTTGTCGAGGAGAAATTCCCGCCCGCACACAGGCTTCATGGACCGCCGCAGCAAGAGCGTCGCGCGCGCAAGCCTCGCCGACCCGCTGCACTTTACTGCTTGAAGAACTTCCGACGCCCAGCTGAGACTTCTCGTCACCCAAGATGCAGCGGGTCTTGGTGCCGCCTCCGTCAATCCCCAGAAAAAATGGCATCAAAGGAATTCTAACTGTAGGTTTGCAAATGCAGTGCGGGATCGCAGGACGTGATCACAGTTCGTAACTTCTAAGTCAGACCCCGAGGTGCGAATCCTTCGACCGCACGATCTGCTCTAAAGCGATAGATTGGACGTAACATGGCTTGGCCAATAAAAAATCGCGCCTTCAGATTTGTTCTTTTACTCGGGGTCGTCAGCTTTTTCGCGGACTTCGTTTACGAAGGAGCCCGGAGCGTAAACGGTCCGTATTTAGCGATCTTGGGCACAAGCGCCACGCTGGTCGGAATCATCGCCGGACTCGGCGAATTGCTGGGCTACGGCCTGCGGCTGGTTTCGGGGCCACTCAGCGAGCGCACCGGGCAATTCTGGCCGATCACCATTTTCGGCTATGTCGTGCAGATGGCCGCGGTGCCACTCTTGGCTTGGGCGCCCAATTGGAAAATCGCCGGACTGCTCATCGTTTTGGAACGTGTGGGCAAAGCGATCCGGAATCCTCCGCGCGACGTTATGCTTTCTCACGCGAGTAAGGACATTGGCCTGGGATTTGGTTTCGGCTTGCATGAAGCCATGGACCAGGCTGGGGCGCTGATCGGGCCACTGGTTGTAGCGGTGATCCTGGCGCGGCATGGCACGTACCGCGATGCGTTTGCGGTTCTCCTGATTCCCGCCATCCTGACGCTCTGCTTCCTCGTCCTGGCAAGGATTTTGTACCCGAAGCCGGAAGAACTCGAGCTCAAGCCCACAACCGTCGAAGCCTCCGGATTGCCGCGCGTGTTCTGGATTTACCTGGCGGGCGCCGGATTGGTCGCCGCCGGGTTCGCCGATTTCTCGTTGATCGCATTTCACTTTCAGAAGGCCTCCATCGTTCCGAGCCTCTGGATACCAATCTTCTACTCAGTCGCCATGGCCGCGAGCGGCCTGGGATCGCTGGTTTTCGGACGTTTGTTTGATCGGACTGGAATCAGGATTTTGGTTCCTCTCACACTTATCGGAGCAGCGTCCGCGCCTTTGGTATTTCTCGGCGGTTTCTGGCTCGCGCTTACGGGCGTGGCGCTGTGGGGATTAGGCATGGGAGTCCACGAATCCATCATTCCTGCAGCCGTGGCAACCATGGTGCCGCAGCAGCGCCGGCCTTCGGCTTACGGAATCTTCACCGGCGTATATGGCGTCTTCTGGTTCATTGGGAGCGTCATTATCGGCAGGCTGTACGACGTCTCCCTGTCCGCATTACTCGTCTTTTCGGTCGCTGCGCAGCTTGCGGCCATCCCGATTTTCGTGGCCGTGAGAAGAACCAACAAAGTGTGAGCTGCACCGCTCTCCTGAGCGATCCGCGCCGGTAACCGAGGCTATAATGACTCTACTTGCGACCGGGTAGCGGCCGGACTCTTGATCTATGGCTTCGGGAAGTCCAATCAAACCGAGCAAAGAACGAAAGCGCCTGATTATCATGCTTGCGGCAGGAAGTTTTCTGCTGTTCGCAATCCTGCTTTCGGAATCATCTTTCGACCTGCCATTTATCAATCCCAGCAATACTCAGCAAACAGTCTTTCTTGCAGCCCTTTCGGCATTGGTGTTCCTGCTATTTGTCACTCTGACCTTCGTCCTGGCGAGAAACCTAATCAAGCTTTTTGCCGAGCGGCGCTTGGGGGTATTGGGGTCAAAGTTCCGCACTCGCCTGGTAGTTGGAAGCTTGTTGCTCTCTTTTCTTCCGGTCATTGTGATGTTCTGGTTCGCCTATGGACTGATGAACCGGTCGATCGAGCGCTGGTTTTCCACTCCCGTCGAAGAAGTACGGCAAGACACGGCCTTAATGGCAAGGCTGCTGGCTACGTATGCGGCTGAGAACGCCCACTCTGAGGCTCTCTCGATCGCTTCTGCACCTGAGACCCAGCACGCATTCGAGGGCCATAGTTTTTCGGGAGTACTTAACCAGTTCCGTGAACACGAAACCACGTTACAAGGCGGCTTTGCGATTGCGATTCTTTCCGGGGATGCAGAGGCCAGTTTTGGAGCGCCTGCGGAATGGCCTCTGCTAAAGCCGAAGATACCTTTGCCGCCAGTCTCTTCTCAGCCCCAACACATTTCTTGGAACGGCGTGGAATATGTCCTGGGAACCGCTCCGGTTGGCGATTCCGGTGAGATTTTGGTGGCGATGCCTCTGCCTAAGAGTTTTGCCGAAGCCCAGAAGCAGCTCGAACTAAGCCAACAGCGATACCTCGAGTTGGCGAAGGCACGCCGGACAGTGCGTCGTACCTACATGGTGCTCTTGTGGTGGATCACCGGTATGGTGCTATTCGCCAGTATGTGGCTGGCGCTGTATCTTTCCCGGCTAGTCACGCGGCCGGTCGTTGCCCTTGCGGAAGCCACTCAGGAGATCTCACGCGGGAACTTGGATTATCGCGTAGAGGTGCCTGCGGCCGACGAACTCGGGGACCTGGTTCGATCGTTCAACCAAATGGCCGGAGAACTCTCCAGCAGCCGCCGTAAATTGGAAACCGCCAGCCATGAATTGAGCGCCGCCAATTCCGAACTCGAGCGCCGTCGCCAACACATCGAGACGATTCTCGAGAGCATCCCGACCGGTGTGCTTTCTTTAGACGCGCAATTGTGTGTCCGTCACGTGAATCAGGCGCTCCTGCGCATGCTCAGGCCCTCTGAGAAACCGCACCTTACATCGACACTGATAGGCGCTGCGTTACGCGATCTGTTTGCCGCCGATGTCCTCGAAGACCTCGAACATCTCTTACGGCGTGCGGACAGAATGGGAACCACCACCACGCAGATGGAGTTCGCGATTCAACGCTCGCGATTGAATGTCGCTGTCACTGTTGCTACTTTGGGGCACGAGCGCGAACGAATCGGATATGTGCTCGTATTCGAAGATCTCTCGGATTTACTCAGAGCACAGAAGCAGGCAGCCTGGCGGGAGGTGGCGCGCCGTGTCGCTCACGAGATCAAGAACCCCCTTACCCCAATTGCACTTTCCGCGGACCGTATTCTTCGTCATCTGGACCGCAGCACCCCGCCTGATCGTGCCTCGGTCGAGATCGTGCGGAGCTGCGCAGAAGCCATTTGCGGCGCGGTCGAGACTGTTCGTACTCTGGTGAATGAGTTTGCAACTCTTGCCCGCTTCCCTTCTTCGCAACCACAACCGGCGAACATCAACGGGATCGTGGAGAGTGCACTCTCCATGTTCAACGGCAGGGTAGATGAAATTCATATGCGCACCATGTTCTCGACCGATTTGCCCCAGGTGATGGCAGATTCTGACGCCATGAAACGCGCAATTGCCAACCTGGTGGACAACGCGGCCGAGGCAGTTCAGGCATCCGCGGTGAAAGAGATTGAAATTTCTACATCCCTGGTGCCCAATCACGACTTGGTGGAAATCTGCGTCTCCGACAGCGGTCCCGGTGTTACTCAAGACCTGAAAGAACGGCTTTTCCTGCCATACTTCTCCACTAAGAAACGCGGAACGGGGCTCGGGCTTGCCATCGTCAGCCGGATCATTGAAGACCACAACGGGTCGATTCGCGTGGAGGAGAACAGGCCGGCCGGCGCCAGGTTCATCATCGAACTGCCGATTGCTGCCCAACCTGCGAGCGTCGCGCACGCAACCCAAAATGCTTGACATCCTCATCGTTGATGACGAGCCGTCGATCCGCGACTCGCTTCAAGGCGTGCTCGAAGACGAAGGCTATCACCCCGCTGCTACTGGCAGTGGTGAATCCTGCCTGGAACTGCTTCGCAAAAAAGCTTTTGACGTTGTCCTCCTGGACATTTGGCTGCCCGGAATGGACGGGCTTGATGTGCTACAGAAAATTCGCGAACTGGAGAATTCGCCGGAGGTCATCATCATCTCCGGTCACGCCACAATTGAAACCGCGGTGCGCGCAACCAAGCTAGGGGCCTTTGATTTTCTCGAGAAGCCGCTCTCGATAGATAAGACCCTCATCCTTCTCAAGAACGCGTTGCAAGCCAAGAAGCTGCGCGAGGAGAACAAGGATTTAAAGAAGCAACTCGCGCCGAAGACCGCGATCGTTGGCGACAGTGTTCCGATGAAAGCGCTTCGCCAGCAGATTCAATTGATGGCTCCCACCAACGGACGCGTCCTGATTTTCGGCGAATCGGGAACCGGCAAGGAACTGGTCGCGCACGCCATCCACGGACAAAGCTTGCGGACAGATGAAACCTTCGTCGAAGTAAATTGCGCCGCGATACCGGAAGACCTTATCGAGAGTGAACTGTTTGGGCATCGGAGAGGTTCGATTCCCTCGGTCGCGGAAGACAAAGAAGGCAAGTTTCTCAAGGCAAATCGCGGCACGTTATTCCTTGACGAAGTGGGCGACATGAGCCTGAAGACGCAAGCGAAGGTGTTGCGCACGCTCGAGGAGCAGAACTTCACGCCGGTGGGAGGAGACGAGCCGGTGACCGTCGATGTCCGCGTGATTGCCTCTACTAACAAGGATTTGGAAGAAGAAATTTCGCGCGGAAATTTTCGCGAAGATCTCTTTTACCGGCTGAATGTAGTTCCGTTTTCAGTGCCGCCTCTACGCGAGCGCAAAGAAGATATTCCGCTTTTGGCTGAGCACTTCCTGAAAGAGTTTTCAGGACGCTACGGCCGCCGGGCTCGTGAAATTACTGATGACGCTGTGGAAGGTCTTATGCGCTATTCATGGCCGGGGAATGTGCGCGAACTTCGCAATGTGATCGAGCGGATCGTCATTATGAATCCGACAATCGTTCGTTTTGATCGCAAGCACTTGCCTCCGCTGGTTTATCGCGACGGGAGCCGCCGCAGCGGTGACTTCCTCACCCTGCATCAGGCACGCTCGGCTTATGAACGCGACTACATTCTTAAGAAGCTGGACGAGAACCATGGAAACATCAGCCGCGCCGCCGAAGTCCTCGGGCTGGAACGCAGCCATCTATATCGAAAAATGAGAGCATTGGGAATCGCACTGAAGGAATAGGTTTAGCTGGGAGTAGCGAACCTATCCAGAGTTCTCCTTGTGTTCAGCGGTGACGAGATGTTCGAGCTGCCTTCTCCAATCGAGTTCTTCAACAAAACCTCGCGATTCGCGCCAGTTCTGGCGCACTTTCACGAACAGCTCTAAAAATACCTTGGTCCCCAGCATGCGTTCGATTTCAATCCGCGCCGCGGTTCCAATCTTTTTCAGCACCTCTCCCCGATGTCCGATTAGAATTCGCTTTTGCCCCTCACGCTCACAATAAATCACCGCCGCAATTCGCGTTAATTTCGCGCCTTCTTCGAACTGCTCGATCATGACCGTGGTGGAATGCGGCACTTCTTCGCTGGTTGCAAACAGGACCTGCTCCCGGATCAATTCTGAGACCATGAAGCGCGCGGGCTGGTCCGTGATCTGGCCTTCAGGAAAGTAGTGTGGCCCTTCCGGCAGAGCATGAATTACCTTGTCCAGCAATAAGTCCAGCCCTTCGCGTTTTCGCGCCGAAATCGGAATCACTTCGCGAAAGTCGCGCAGCTTCGAGTACTTCTCGATCAATGGAAGCAGCTGACGTTTCTCTCCGCGCAGAAGATCAATCTTATTCAGCAGAAGGAAGGCTGGCGTTTTCGTGCCTTTCACCACATCCAGCAGGAACTCGCCCGCGTCATCTGATTTTTTTGCGGCATCGGTGATGATCAAAGCAAGGTCGCATCCGTTTAAGGCTTCGCGGACTTCGGACATCATCTTGCGTCCCAAAGAACTGCCCGGACGATGAACTCCGGGAGTATCAATCAGTACGATCTGCGCGCCCGGCCTGCCTTTTTTCTTAGGAACATGGATCACCCCGAGCACGCGGTTTCGCGTGGTTTGAGGCTTGGGACTGACGATTGCGAGCTTCTCGCCCGCAAGCGCATTTAACAATGTGGATTTGCCTGCGTTGGGGCGGCCGATAATGGTGACGAATCCGGAGCGGAAGGACATTTCTAAATCAGCTTCATCTGCTGAGAATTTACAACTGAGACTCTTACCCGCTCAACCCGGCGATCGGTGGCTTGCAACACTTCAAGGCGCAGTCCGTCTTCTTCCACGACTTCGCCCTTCTTT
This sequence comes from Acidobacteriaceae bacterium, assembly GCA_025462735.1. Lineage (GTDB taxonomy): Bacteria > Acidobacteriota > Terriglobia > Terriglobales > Acidobacteriaceae > Gp1-AA145. The sequence goes on from JAOAPC010000010.1 coordinate 225,166, forward strand.
GGAATTCTTCCCGCCAGTTCGCTCACCAACCCCGCAACTGTTGCCGCCCCGCGGCGATCATGGCGCACTCCGAGCAATTCCTCCAGGCGATCTACATCCATATTCCCCGGCACGAGATACGAGCCTTCGCTCTCCCGAACCACCTGCGCAGGTTCGTGCTCGTCACTAATTTCACCAACGATTTCCTCTACCAAATCTTCAATCGTCACCAGACCTGCAACTCCTCCGTATTCATCAATCACAATTGCGATCCGGGCCTTTTTCTTCTGCATTTCACGAAGCAGGTCGCTACCCAATTTCGTCTCGGGCACAAACAAAACGTCTTTGCGCATAAGCGAGCCGACGGTGCGGCTGTGCGCCTCTGCATCTGGCACCTGCAGCACATCTTGTGCGTAAACCACTCCGACGATGTGATCGAGGCTTCCGTCAAACACCGGCACGCGGGAAAATGGTCGCACTCTTAGCAGCTCGATAAATTTCTCGACTGTGGTGTCAGATGCCACGGCAATCATCTCGGGACGCGGCTTCATCGCCTCGCGTACCGTCTTCTCACTGAACTGCACCACCGACTGGATCAGGTCGCGGTTGCTTTCGTCGAGAATGCCTTCTTCCTGGCCGGCCTCGATCAAAGCATCCACGGCTTCCGCTTGAGTTTCAGCCTGTGATTCGGGATGCTCCCGGGTCAATGATGCGACTGACTGCAGGAACCCCAAAACCAGAGTGATCGGCAGAGTCAGATAAATCATGACCCGCAGAAGCGGCGCCCAAGGTGCCAGCCATTCGCCTTTCGTCCGCGAAAAAAAGACGAACGGCAAAAACCTATTGAATACGATGACGATCAGAATCAGCGCAAGCACAGCCTCCAACACTTCATCCGCACCCCATGTACGGTCGCGGAAAACCCCGAATCCGACCAGCAACGCGATTGCAGCCATCAAGAGCGGAGTCAAAACAGCCATGGACAGAGCAGCCCGCGACCGGCTTACTTTTAACCTTGGCTCCACCTGCTGCTCAAAGGCGTCAATGTTGTCCTGGAAGTCGCGGGAAAGAAACTTGCCAATTTCCGTATAGAGACGATCTACGTACGAGGAAAGAGTCAACAGCCCAAGAAGCACGAGTAGCGGGATGGCAATGACCAGGTTCATCGGCGCGGTCGCGCAAGCAGGGGCGCAGCCTTTGCTGGTTTTCGAGCTGCTCGGGGAAAGCTTCGTTCGATCAATCCGGTTGGCAGCGCAAATCGCCGTCGCAACAGGATTTCCTTTTTCGCCATTTCGCCCCGATCGCTTTCATGATCATATCCCGCCAAGTGCAAAATTCCATGCAAAATCAGGATTCGAATTTCGTCGGAGACAGAGTGCCCGAGCAAGCGCGCATTGCTCGCAGCAATGTCGAGCGAAACCGCAATGTCACCTGCGAGGCCCTTAGCCGACGGCGCTGCCGGAAAAGACAACACATCCGTTGGCTGGTTCTTTTCTCGAAAGCGCGAGTTCAAGTGCCGGATATTGGAATTCCCGGTAATTAAAACGCTCACTTCTCCTCGCAGACCAGCCGCAGAGCTGGCCTTAAGCACAAAGCTGGCCAGCATCCGCGAATTCAGCCTCGGCGGCTTTCGTTCAAAAATGATCATTGGATTGCTGAACTTCATCCGCGTTCATGAAGTTTCAGAAAAACAATAAGGAGGACGCTAAAAGCGTCCTCCTCATAAACACAGTCCTATTCCGCAGGCTCGCGCACGTTTGAGGCCGAGCCGTTCCCGTTTGCAGCTTTCGGATCCAGCAACTCCATCTGTTCTTCTGCCACTCGCGCCTTGCGCTCATCGTAGGCGCGAATGATCCGCTGCACCAGGTGATGCCGCACTACATCGCCCTCATCAAAATACGAAAAGGCCAGCCCTTGCACGTTCTTGAGAACGTCTATCGCCTCTAACAACCCACTGCGTTTCGAGTTGGGAAGATCGATTTGCGTAATGTCACCGGTGATGACCGCCTTCGAGTTGAAACCCAGACGGGTCACGAACATCTTCATCTGCTCAGACGTCGTGTTCTGAGCTTCGTCCAGAATCACGAATGAGTCATTCAATGTGCGGCCGCGCATGAAAGCAATCGGAGCAATCTCGATGACGCTCTTTTCGAGATAGCGGTCCACCTTCTCCGGATCCAGCATGTCGTAGAGCGCGTCGTAGAGAGGACGCAAGTAGGGATCGATCTTTTCCTGCAGCGTTCCCGGTAGAAATCCCAGGCGCTCGCCGGCTTCGACTGCCGGGCGCGCCAGGATGATCCGGTTCACACGCTTGGAGAGCAGCGCCGAAATAGCCATTGCAACCGCGAGATACGTCTTGCCGGTGCCCGCCGGACCAATTCCGAAAACCATGTCATGGCTCTCGATCGCATCCAGATAGCGGCGCTGGTTTATGCTTTTCGGCTGCACGGTGCGGCGTCCGAAAGAACGCTGGCGTCCAGCTTCGACCAGTCCTCGCAAAGTGGCTTTGGGATCCGCAACCAACACCCGCAACATGCTGTTCAGGTCGCCGTTATTAAAGGTGTGGCCGCCGCGCTGCAGTTGGTCGTAATCGGTGAAAACCTGCTCAGCACGGGCTACGTCGCGCGGGGTTCCTTCAACTTCAATGGAGTCAGAGCGGAGGTCTATGTTGATGTTCAGGCCGTCTTCCAGCACGTGCAGGTTTTCATCGCGGGTGCCAAACAGGGCCTCTATGTTGGGGCTGATTTCAATACTCTTCTTCATTCAGATTTCCGTCTTCCGGGTACCCTCGGGCGCAGTTGCGCCATTTCCAAGCATTAGATGTCGCATGTGAGATTGAAGAACGCCCTCTGGCGTCCTTTCACGGATTGTACTTCGCCGAATGAGGTGGGTAGGTAACAATTCTGTTAAAAGCGTACAGCCCGGCTTCGTTGCTAGTCAACCAGAATAGCTTGCCGTTGACCCTCTGCAACTCGCTCCAGTAGAATAGGTTATTCAAAGCCTACCTGAACTCCGGTGGGAACCCTATAGAAAAGGTATTTAACCGTAATGGCAAACCACTTTTCCGCGCTCAAACGCGCCCGCCAGACCGAACGACGCACTCTCCGCAACCGTGGCAACACCTCCCGTTTGCGCTCTGCTCTCCGCGACATGCGTGAGGCACTCGCCAAAGGTGACAAGTCCGCCGCCGAGCAGTCTTTCCGGCAGACCTCTTCGGCCTTGGATAAAGCGATCCAAAAAGGTGTTCTGCATGAGAATACCGCCGCCCGCTACAAATCCCGCCTGAACGCACGCCTGAACGCGTTGAAGTAAAACTCGGACGCGGTTATTCAGGTATTCCCACCTACAAATCTGTCATTCCGAGCGAAAAAGCTCATTCGTCGCGAATGAGCATTGAGTCGAGAGCCTGCCCTGAGCGACTGACCGTGCAACGGAAAGGAGCCGAATGGGAACCTGGTTTTGCTTAACTTCGTTCGCGCAATCTTGATCTCTGTCCGCTGACACACCACTGGTAGTTGTGGTTGGCGGCCGCCTTTTCTCTAGGTAAGCGAGTGTAGCCGCTTTTCACTTCCACAACTTTCCTGTACAGTTTCCGCGACACTCCCGGAGGGCTCGTTCGAATGCTCTACGCTGCTGCGGAAATTTCCCTTCCCACAGATTTCCAAACCAACTTCCTCATGCTGCTGCGCTGGATCCACTTCGTGGCCGGCATCACCTGGATCGGACTGTTGTACTTTTTCAACCTGGTTAACGTTCCATTCATGAAGGAACTCGACCCCACCACTCGCGCCAAAATCACGCCTGGCCTGATGCTGCGAGCATTGTGGTGGTTTCGTTGGTCAGCTCTGGTAACCGTGTTGGCCGGGCTAGCTTACTGGGGAAGCATTGTCGGCGCTGATGCGCGCAACGGTGGCGCCTCACCGGCTCTTCCGATGGCAAGCTTTTTCCTCATCTGGACGATAACCTGGGCGATCCTTTACGCGCTGCTGATCCCCGGTAAAGGCCTGCTCAATAAAGGATGGTTTCTAGCGATTCTCTACGCAATCCTCATCACACATTCTGCCCATTTCTTTCTCCACATAAACGACAAACCGTGGGAGAGCAATCGCCTGCTGGCCATCGGCATCGGTGGAGGCATCGGCTGGATGATGCTGCTGAACGTCTGGGGAGTCGTCTGGCGCATACAGAAGCGCTTGATCGCCTCGACCAAAGACAACGCCGAGAACGGCACCCCAATGCCCGACAAAGCCGCACGGATGGCACGTATGGTCTTCCTGACCTCACGCATCAATGCCTGGCTATCGATTCCCCTGCTGTTCCTAATGGGAGCGGCGAGCCACTACCCAATGTTTGGAAGGTAGCGCGTCCTCATTGCAAAAAAAAAGGAAGCTCCGAAGAGCTTCCTTTTGAAATTCGAATCAGCGGCCTAGAAGCTGAACTTTACTCCCAAGCGCATTTGACGGCTTAGTTGATAATACTGCGGAACTGTGAATGCACTGTTCCGCGCTGCAGTAATACCTCTGCCTTTGAAGTTATTAAACTGCGCTTGAACATTGTACGGACGCTCAGCCGCGGCGTAGAACGGAGTGCCGTCCCCAATGTAGCAAGTTCCGAAGAACGACGGTTGTACCTGACATGGACTCGCGCCTGACTGGGCCGGGTTCAAGGTGATGTATTGATTCGTAACCGAAAGAGACGTAATGTCCTCGTTGTAACCGGTGACAGCACGCTGATTCAGCAAGTTAGTCGCATTTATGGTAAAGCTCAGCATCTTGGACTCAGTAATTTTGAAATTCTGAGTGATGCCGAAGTCAGTCTGGGTGTACCACGGAGTACGCCGCGTGCGCGGAGAACCAAATGTGACCAACCCAGTCGTTGGATCTTGGCTCACATCAACGAACTTGCCGCGATCCCACGCTTGTACGGCCCAACCACCATTTCCTGCACCGGTATCGAGAAAGCTCGTTATAGGCGACCCGCTGTACAGGTACTGGAAAATGCCGAAGTCAGTGGTGAATTTGTGCCATCCCAACTCATAGTAACCGTAGCCTTTGAATGTGTTAGGACGGTCGGTCGGCAACAGACCGCTCGACGATCCGCCGGATGCGTTGTACTGGAAGTACGGCTCATCAAACGCACGGCTATTATTGGGTGAGCTGCGCCCGCCCTGTTGCCCGTCCGAAACGTCGGAACTGGTCAGGCCGGTATAGTTACCGCGCAGCTTGCTGTAGGTATAGGAGAACATCCCACCGAAGTGATTGCTGGCGGCCTTGGTTAGACGGAATTCCACGCCGTCATAGCTGCGAGCTGCTGGAATCATTTTATTGACGGGATTCACCGCGCAGGGTTGACGTACCGGATTGGTGACCGACCAACCTGGCGCAGGGCAATCAGGGGTGCTGCCCGGATACAAGAAGCTATAAAAGCTATTGAATGTGCTCTCAACTCCTTGCCCGGGATTACCTATTACAAAGGTTTCGCTTCCGGCATTGGGCCCGCTCGACGCAATGATCGAAGAATCCTCGATTACGTGATCCAATCGGCGGCGATCCCAGCGGGCTTCAAGTGCCAGTGTCTTTGTCAGTTGGTAATCTACACCGAACACGCTTTCATGCTGCTCAAAAGGCTTCAATCCAGGCGTGACACCCGTCGAGGTCGCACTGCAGGTTGAGCAGCTAGTCGGGAATGAGCGGAAGTTAGTGTTCTCGATGAAGGTAAGACCGGCTGGTACGGTGCCACCAGCCCAGTTCGCTCCCGTACCTACGTCACCGATGCAATAATGTGTATTGCTGTTAAAGACCGGCCTAATGGAGGCGAGGTTGGCGGTGTCCAGAGCATAAATGCAATCGTTCCAAGTTTGTCCGCCGAAAGAGCTAATAGCAACGTTGAGTTTCATGATGTCGTAGAACTGCCCGTAATCTCCGAACACCTTCATTCTTCCGTCGCGGAACACGTCCCAAGCCAAGCCGATTCGGGGAGCTATCTTGTCACCCCAACTGAAGCTGATGGGATTGCCTTTGAGTCCAGCCGTGGTGCTGGCCGGCAGATATTCTTTGTCAAAGCGCACACCGTAATTGATGGTCAAGCCGTGACCCATGGTCCACGAGTCTTGCGCAAACAGACCGTGGTTGAAGCTGGTCACACTACCCCTGGTTGAAAAGTCCGAAACGTCGATGTAGCCGTACAGTCCTGCGCAGGGCTGGCCGGGCACATTGTTGGCCGGGTTTTCACCATACGTAGTGAGGCAATTGTTCGCACCGACTTGGCTGTTCGGACTGTAAGTGCCCGCCTGCCCAACAAACAATTCCACATTCGGCTCGTTATAAGTTTGCAGAAGGTTGTTTTTCAGTCGGTTGAGCTGGTACCCAAACTTGAAGTTGTGCGTTCCCAGCCAGCCACTCTTAAAGAACGCTACGTCCTGGTCAAACTGGATCGCGCTATTCGCGTTGAAATGCGTGTAAAAGCTGCTGTATACGTCGTTAAAATGTCCTGGGACTTGCTGGTATACGGCAGGCAGAGGATTGTTGGCATTATCTAAGGCACCGTCTTTAGCGAGGCCGTCGGTTTGCCAGAAGTTCAAGGTGCCGCTCGTCGGATATCCGAAGTCGTGGTAGTTTTCGAAGTAATAACCGAAGCGGGTGGTAGAAACCAGGTGTGGAGTTAGCGTGATGTCGGCACCGAAGTTGAGGGTCTGATTGGGCGCCGTGTAGCCGACGCTGTGTGGGAAGGACCCCAATGGGTCATTGCCCGTATCCAAGTTCAATAAACCGGTGGTTGAATCGCCGTGCGGCATGTTCACGCCAGTCTCGCGCTGGTACTGATACAGCCACGATGCGAATACACGGATCTTCTGTGTGGCAACCGCATCCACGCGACCTGTCGCGTAATAGGTCTGCTGGTTGCGGCTGAAGGGAATGCGTGCGCCGCCTGCCGGAACACTGGGAAGACCAATTCCAGGGCCGCCGACTGGGTAATCTACAAATCGCTCTTGGTTATACCACTCGGGGTTAAAGGCGGCGAAAGCGAAAATCCGGTCCTTAACGAGTGGTCCGCCAAAAGTGAATCCCGGGAACACATCACTGGTGTGATATCGCTTTGGTTGAAAAGTCTGCGTAGCTTGGTCAATATAGCCATTGGTGTTGTTAGTCGCGCCGCTTGGCAAAGTTCTGCCCGGAGCGGTAAGGAAGCTGTTCGGATCGTAGCGCGAATATGCTTGCGGGCTACCGTCCAGTGCATTGTTCTCAAACTGCGTAAACACCGACCCGTGATACGAGTTGGTGCCTTTCTTCATGATCACGTTGACGACGCCACCAAGCGCGCCGCCATGCTCAGCCTCGATACCCGAGGTTTTAATCTGTACTTCCTGAATGAAGTCAAACGGCACGTTTGTGTGCGAGTAACCACCAATAAGGTTGGCCGTCTCTTGACCTTCGACAAGGTAGGAATTCTCGGCATCCGATGCGCCGCCAATTGAGAAGCCGTGGTCGCTGCCATTGGTCGTACTACCCGGGGCTGCACCGCCGGAACCGTTGCTTGAAATATTATTCCCTTCCAACGGTTCGTTGCGGGCGGAAGGAGCAAACTGAATGACAGACTGGAACGACCGTCCATGCGGAACGTCCTGAATGACGTCCTCAGTGATGTTCGTCATGCTGTGATTGGTGGTAACGTCGATCGCGGGAGTTTCACCGCTGACCTCTACAATGGTCTCCGTTTTACCGATCTGAAGCGAGAAATCGACAGTTGGAAGGTGGCCCGTTTCGAGGACTAAGCCGTCGTTTTTGGCAGTCGCGAAGCCTTCCGCTTTCACCGTAACCGAATAGGCGCCTGCGGGTAAATTGGCGAAGCGATAATAGCCGTTCTTATCTGTCAACACCTTCTTATCGCCTACCAGGGTGTTACCTGTGACCACCACCTGCGCGCCGCTCACAACGGCACCAGAGGTGTCCTTTACGGTGCCCTGCAAACCGGCGGTGGTTTCTTGCCCAAATAGTGTGGCAGCGAACAGCAAAAGCGCGCATACCTGCAGCACAACAAATTTTGAAGTCGATGAACAACGATTCATGCGGTGTCTCCTAAGCAGAAAAAAATCTTGGTTTTTGTGCATAACTGAGAATGGACGATGGCTTAAACGAACCTGTAGAACCTATGTACGAGTGCAACTCTAAGTCCAAAAGTCGGTTTAGCGGTAAGTAGTAGGTATTACAGGAGCTTACGTCCCAAGTCGAGCGAGTATCACGGTTGTATTTATTCCAAAAACCGGATGGAAGGAGGAGGGACTATATGAAATCCGGTATATTGTCGGCGAAAAGGCCTTAGGTTTCGGGTAAGGTTCGTTTGACCTTTACAACAACGAGTCGCGACAGGAGCTACCCCACCCGCTTCACGATTGGCGTATTCATTTTGTACTTGCGCTCGACCACATCTCCACTCGCATCCTTCACTCGCAGGACAAATGTGGGCAGGTCGCCTTCTTTGCCAAAATCTTCGCGCGAGACGGTCGCCGGAAGCATGCCATTCAGGTTGCGTTCGCGGTAGGCAGTCTCATAGCGGTGGCGGTGAACGTTCCAGGTGAAAACACGGGCCTGGTTAAAGTCGAAGGGCTGACCGTCTTTGGCTTCGGTAAGCAGCATCAGGTATTGAGGAATTTTCTTGTCGCCGTCGTTTACTTCATTGAGCACGAAGCAGCCGACGATGCGCTGGCCCTCGGCATATTGGGCGACATCGAGTGGGACGTCAAGATCGATCATGCGGCCCAGCACCCATCCCACATGGCCTTGCTGGTCGCGGGCCAGCCACCAATCTTCCATTGGCTTGAGTTGTTTTGCACCAGCCGGCAGCTGGACCTGAGCGCCAGGAAGGTTTTTCTCCACGGTGGCGCGCTTCAGCACTGAAACTTTTGCGCCTTGCGCAAGCTGATAAAGGTGCTCGGTGTCGCGGCCAGGCTCGATGTGCAGATTGGTATCGTTGCGTGTGGTCGCGATGCCTTCGACGGGTGAGTCCTTCGCTTGTTGCTGCATTTTCTGGAAACCGTCGAAGACCTGCTGAGTTACCAAGTAGCGTTGCTCGACCCAGCCCTCCGATCCACTCGTGGTCCGAACTTTGGAGAAGCGCTTTTCGCGATCGAGCACCTCCACGCGGTCGCCGTTCTTGGCAGTTCCGACCTTGTTATAGACCTGCGAGAGCTGGTCGCGAAGCGTGACTTGCGGAGCCGAGACGTAGTCAATCTCAAGCACGTGGTGACGGCCTCGACCGCAGCCGCTGAGCAAGGCCGTGGCCGCGATGACGAAAACTAGACTCTTGCAGGGGTAATTCACGGATAGGAATCAATATAGCGCAGCGGTCCAGAGATGCCAGTTACGAACGGATGTCCTCTGCCCCTCTGTGTCCCGCGTCTCGCTCGGTGGAGCTGTGGTTCTCTCTGTTTCTCCAGCGTCTCTCTGTGTACCTCTGTACTTCTCTGTGTTCCTCTGTGGTTTGCTTTTGTTTTTTGGGGACGGCGGAAGCACAAAGAGCGACTACAGGATTCGCTCATGAACATACCCGCTGGCGCTGAGTGCGGAAAGTAGCTCGGCAATGTGATCTGGGCCACGAGTTTCCATGGTGATGTCGATTGCGGTGTCGCCTAGGTTAACACCGTAGTATGCACGGTCGTATGACGTCTCGACGATGTTGGCGCGATGCTGGGCCAATATTCCGGTGAGCCGATGCAGAGCTCCGGGATAATCGGGCAGGTGGACACGCAAGCGCACCAGGCGTCCGTCTTTCACCAGGCCGCGCTCCATAATTCGTGAGAGCAGGCTTACATCAATATTCCCCCCGCAAACAAGCACCGCGACTTTCTTGCCACTGAGCGGCGTCTTGCGATTGATGAGGGCTGCAATCGCCGCCGCACCCGCGCCCTCGGCCAGCGTCTTCTCGCGCTCGAGCAGAAGAAGAATCGCATTGGCGATTTCTTCTTCGTCCACGGTCACGATGTCGTCGACATATTTCTGGATCAGCGGCAGCGTTTTTTCGCCGGCGCGCCGAACCGCGATTCCGTCGGCGATAGTGGCGGCTGGGCTTAGGGTCACCGGATGGCCCTCGGCAATCGCCACTTTCATAGATGGCAATCGCGCCGGCTGAACACCAATGACGCGCACCTTAGAATTCGTTTCTTTGATTGCGCACGCTACGCCCGCAATCAACCCGCCTCCGCCGATCGGAGCGATAACGGCTTCGATGTCCGGAACTTGCTCCAGGATCTCGAGGCCCATCGTGCCTTGGCCGGCGATCACCACCTCGTCGTCGAAAGGGTGTACGAACGTCATGCCGAACTGCTGGCTGCGGCGAACCGCTTCTTCGCAGGCTTCGTCATAATTCGCGCCGTGTAGGATGACTTCCGCACCGTAACTTTTGGTGGCTGAAACTTTGATCAGCGGCGTGGTCAGCGGCATGCAAATCTGCGCGCGAATTCCATGCCGCCCGGCATGATAGGCCACGCCTTGCGCATGATTTCCTGCCGAGGCTGCGATCACTCCGCGAGAACGTTCATCCGCACTCAGCGTGAGCAGCTTGTTCAATGCGCCGCGTTCTTTGAACGCGCCAGTTCGCTGCAGGTTATCAAGCTTGAGGTAAACGGAATTCTCCGTGAGCTGGGAAAAATATTCCGAGCGCGCGCACGGGGAGAGATAAATCGAATCGCGGATGCGGGCCAATGCCGTATGAATCTCGTGGAGCGAGACCCCAGGCTGTGGAGCTTTGGCTGGCTTGGTTGGCATCAGGATCGGCTTAGACATTGTGACAGGTTTTGTCTGCGCGCTTTTTGCGTTTAGTCTGCGTTCTCAGCGGCTAGATAGCCACGGAGTTCGCAAAGGCAGCGCCGAGATCGCGGAGAAAGGCAATTCTAATCCCGCGACGCGATCTCTTAAAACTGGCTGCTCGGCATTCTATCTTCAGGCTGAGACCAGGTCTCGCCGTAGTTTCGCCTTGGCCGGGGGCTGAACGGATTGTTTACTCAAGTAGACGTCCATCGACTCCGCGGCCTTTCGTCCTTCCGCGATTGCCCACACCACCAGGGATTGTCCTCGGCGCATGTCGCCGGCCGCAAAGACGCCCGCAACCGACGACATGTAATCGACCCCAGTTTCCACGTTCCCGCGCAGGTCCAGCTTCGCGCCCAACTGATCGATCATGCCGTTACGTACTGGGCCGCTGAATCCCATTGCCAGCAGAATCAGATCCGCGTCCATGACGAACTCGCTGCCGGGGATCGGCTCAAACTTCGGTGGCGGGCCGACTTTGATTCCGTGCAACTGCTTTACGTTTCCGCTTGCATCACCGGTCAACTTAGTTGTGGCGATACTCCATTCGCGCATGCCGCCTTCTTCGTGCGCACCCTCCACGCGCAACTGCATCGGCCACAGCGGCCAAGGGGTGAGCGGGGATCGGTCGGCGGGCGGCATCGGCATAATTTCGAACTGATAAACCGAAATCGCCTTTTGGCGGTGCACGGTGCCAAGGCAGTCCGCTCCGGTGTCTCCGCCACCAATAATAATGACGCGCTTGCCGGTTGCCAGAATATCCTGCGCGCGATCGAGCATGTCGCCATAACATCGCTTGTTGGCCTGCGGCAAGAAATCCATCGCGAAATGGACGCCCTTCAATTCCCTTCCAGGAACATTCAAATCACGCGGTGCTTCGGCGCCTCCGGCGAGAAGAATTGCGTCGAACTCGCGTTGCAAATCTTCAACTGGAACTGAGTGTCCGACGTGCGCGTTAACCACCAACTTCACGCCTTCGGTTTCCATCTGTTCCAGACGGCGATCGACAATGCGCTTCTCCATTTTGAATTCGGGGATACCGTAACGCAGGAGTCCGCCGATACGATCGGCCTTCTCATAGACTGTGACCCAGTGTCCGGCGCGATTTAGCTGCTGCGCTGCGGCCAGTCCTGCCGGGCCTGAACCTACAATTGCAACTTTCTTTCCAGTACGGAACTTAGGCGGCTCTGGGCGAATGAGGCCTTCATCGAAACCACGCTCGACAACGCTCTTTTCAATCTGCTTGATGGTGACTGCCGGCTCGTTAATACCTAACACACACGCCGCTTCGCATGGCGCGGGACAAATGCGTCCAGTGAATTCTGGGAAATTGTTGGTCGAGTGAAGCTGGCGCACGGCTTCTTTCCAGCGGCCCCGGTAAACCAGATCATTCCAATCAGGAATCAGATTATTGACCGGACAACCGGTGTGGCAGAACGGCACGCCACAATCCATGCAACGCGCGCCTTGCGTACGAAGCTTTTCCTCGGGGAAGTCCTGGTAAATCTCAAACCAATCGTTCACCCGCTCTGGAACCGGACGACGCACGGCACTTTCGCGGCCATGCTCTATAAAACCCGAGGCCTTACCCATGCAGTGCCTCCACGAGTTCCGGCACTGGAAGCGGCCGCCCAGGGATATATTGCTGACGGCTGCGAGTCACACCCAGCACGCGCTTAAATTCATGCGGGAAAATTTTGATGAAGCGTGGCAGCATTTCCTGCCAGTTATCCAGAATGTTTTTCGCGCGCTTGCTTCGGGTGAGATCGAAATGTTTCTCGACTAAGTCCCGCACTAGTTGGACATCGCGCGGTTCGATCACCGGTTCCAGGTCAACCGACGCAAGATTGCATCGCTTCTCAGTGAAATCGCCTCGTTCGTCGCAGACGTAAGCAATACCTCCGCTCATTCCAGCTGCAAAATTTCTTCCGCAGGAACCGAGCACAATCACGAGGCCGTTGGTCATGTATTCGCAACCGTGGTCGCCGACACCCTCCACCACTGCGGTTGCGCCGGAATTGCGCACTGCGAAGCGTTCTCCAGCAACTCCGCTGAAGTACGCCTCACCGCTGGTCGCGCCGTAGAGTACAACGTTGCCGATCAAAATATTCTCTTCCGCTGCAAAACCGGAGTTCTTCGAGGGATAGACGACCACCCTGCCACCCGAAAGTCCTTTGCCCACATAATCGTTGGCATCGCCTTCAAGCGTCATGGTCACGCCCTTCGCCAAAAATGCGCCAAAACTTTGCCCCGCCGAACCTTCGAACTTGATGCGGATGGTGTCATCGGGCAAGCCCTCTGATCCATAGCGTCCCGCGATTTCTCCACTGAGCATGGCGCCTACCGTGCGATGCACGTTGCGAATCGGGAAGCTCATCTCAATCGGTGTCCGGTTTTCAATCGCGTCTTTTGCTCCCGCAATCAATTCATGATCGAGCGCCTTCTCCAGCCCGTGATCTTGTGCCTGCACGCAGTGGCGGGCCACGCGGCCGGGCAGCGGCGGATTGTAGAGGATCGCTGAAAGATCGATTCCTCGTGCCTTCCAGTGGTCGACCGCAGGCTGCACATCAAGCATGTCAACGCGACCGACCATTTCGTTAACTTTGCGGAAGCCCAGTTCCGCCATGTACTGCCTCACCTGCTCGGCGATAAAGAAGAAGAAGTTAATTACGTGCTCGGGCTGTCCGGCAAATTTTTTGCGAAGCGCCGGATCTTGTGTCGCGATTCCTACGGAGCAAGTATTCAGGTGGCACTTTCGCAGCATAATGCAGCCCAGAGCGACCAGAGGCGCCGTGGCAAATCCGAATTCCTCCGCGCCGAGCAACGCGGCAATGACAACGTCACGACCGGTTTGTAGCTTGCCATCAGTCTGCACACGAATGCGGCTGCGCAGGTCGTTCATCAAAAGGACCTGCTGCGTCTCTGCGAGGCCAAGCTCCCACGGGATGCCCGCATGCTTGATCGAACTAAGCGGCGATGCCCCGGTTCCACCACTGTCGCCGGAGATAAGAACAACGTCCGCATGGGCCTTCGCGACACCTGCAGCCACCGTCCCAACTCCAATTTCAGAAACCAGTTTCACTGAAATTCGCGCCTTCGGATTCGTGTTTTTCAGGTCGTAGATCAGTTGCGCGAGATCTTCAATCGAATAAATGTCGTGGTGCGGCGGCGGCGAAATAAGCCCAACACCCGGAATCGAATGCCGCAGGCGAGCGATGACATCATCGACTTTGTGGCCTGGAAGCTGCCCGCCTTCGCCGGGCTTCGCGCCCTGCGCCATCTTGATCTGCAACTCTTCCGCATTCACCAGGTAATGGGCAGTCACGCCGAAGCGCGCCGAGGCCACTTGCTTGATAGCGCTGCGGCGCCAGTCGCCGTTAGCATCCTTGTTATAGCGTTCTTCGTCCTCGCCGCCTTCGCCGGTGTTGGACTTGCCCCCGATCCGGTTCATTGCAATCGCCAACGTCTCATGCGCTTCTTTGCTGATGGAGCCAAATGACATAGCTCCAGTAGTAAACCGCTTGACGATTTCTTTCGTGGGCTCGACTTGTTCTATCGATACGGGCTTGCGTGCTTTTTTGATCTTCATCAAGCTGCGCAGAGTTGCAAGGTTACGGCTTTGAGTGTCGATTAGTTCGGCATATTCTTCGAAGGTCTTAAAGTTTTGCTCGCGCACGCTGTGCTGCAGCTTGCTGATGGTCTCGGGGTTCAGCAGGTGATATTCGCCATTCACCCGGAAGTGGTAGCTGCCGCCGACCGCAAGCTCGGTGTCCGCATCCGTCACCGCACGGAACGCGAACTCATGTTTCAGTTGCGCTTCGCGCGCCAACACATCCAGCCCTACGCCTCCGATTCGCGAAGTGGTTCCAGCAAAATAAGCTTCGACCAGGTCTTTGTTAAGGCCGATGGCCTCGAAGACCTGGGCTCCACGATAGCTTTGCAGCGTCGAGATACCCATCTTGGAGAACGTTTTTAGCAGGCCTTTGTTGACCGCCTTTATGAAGTGCTTGACTGCAACATCGGGAGTCATGCTGCCCGGCAGATAACCCCTTCCCGCCAAATCCTCCAAAGTTTCGATCGCGAGATAAGGATTGATAGCGCTGGCGCCATATCCGATCAACAATGCAAAATGCATGACCTCGCGCGGCTCACCGGATTCGATAATGAGTGCGACCTGAGTACGAGTTTCCTCACGGACCAACAAGTTGTGGACCGCTGACAATGCCAGCAGACTGGGAATGGGAGCATAATCCTTGTCCACTCCGCGGTCCGACAAAATGAGCAATGTGTAGCCGGACTTGACTGCCAGCGAAGCCCGTCGCGAAACCTCATCCAGAGCCGAACGTAATCCAAATTCACCATCGGCAGCGCGAAACAACGCGGGAAGAGTTATGGCCAGCAGGTCTCCGCGTGAAACGCGGCGCAGTTTTTCGAGATCGCGATTGGTCAAAATCGGATGCGGCAACTTCAGTGTGTGGCAATTTTCCGGCGTTTCGTCGAGGATGTTGCGCTCGGTCCCGATGTAGCTAATGAGCGACATCACCATCTCTTCGCGGATGGGATCAATCGGCGGATTGGTGACCTGCGCGAAAAGCTGCTTGAAGTAATTGAACAGCGGTTGCGGTTTGTCGCTCAGACAAGCTAGTGGCGTGTCCGTTCCCATCGAGCCGACCGGTTCTTCACCAGCCGCTGCCATTGGCTCGATGATCATCTTCAAATCTTCATCGGTATATCCAAAAGCACGCTGCCGCGAAAGGATGGTTGCATTGTCCGACGGGTGGACACGCACTGGCTCCGGCAAATGATCGAGCGTGATTTGATTTTCTTCCAACCATTCGCTGTAAGGCTGACGCGCAGCAAGCCGCGCTTTGATTTCTTTGTCGGAGATAATGCGGCCTTCGACTGTGTCTACTAGGAACATTTTTCCCGGCTGCAGTCGGCCTTTTCGCTTTATTTTTTCCGGTAATACCGGAAGCACTCCCGCTTCTGAGGCCATTACCACCAGATCGTCGTCGGTGACCACATAGCGCCCCGGACGCAATCCGTTCCGGTCCAACGTCGCGCCGATCACGCGGCCATCGGTGAACGCGATTGCCGCAGGTCCATCCCACGGTTCCATCAACGAACAGTGGTATTCGTAAAACGCCCGCTTCTCGGGCTTCATGTGCGGATTGCCGGCCCATGCTTCCGGAATCAACATGGCCATAACGTGCGGCAAACTACGTCCCGACTGGAACAGCAACTCCACGGCATTATCGAAGCTCGCGGAATCGCTTCCTTCCGGCTCGACGATCGGAAACAATTTCTTGATGTCGTCACCAAAAAGTTCCGTCGCCAGAATCGACTGACGGGCGTGCATCCAGGCGACGTTGCCTTTCAGCGTATTGATTTCGCCGTTGTGCGCCACGTAACGGTAAGGATGGGCCAGCTTCCAGCTCGGAAAAGTATTGGTCGAAAAACGCTGGTGAACCAGGCAGAGCGCGCTGGCCGCGTCCGGATCAGAAAGGTCTCCGTAAAAATTGGCGATTTGCGGCGCCAGAAGCAGGCCTTTGTAAACGATGGTGCGCGCTGAGAGAGATGGAATATAGAAAAATTCTTTGTCTTCGATCTCCGATTCCGCAATTTCTTTCTCGGCACGTTTGCGGACCACGTACAGCTTGCGCTCAAATGCGTCTTCGTCGATTTCGGGTGGACGGCCAACGAAAACCTGCTGAATGTAAGGTTGCGAGGCACGGGCCACGCGCCCTATGGCATCTCCGTTGACCGGTGTGTCGCGCCAGCCGAGCACCGTAAGTCCTTCTTCGCGGACGATCCGCTCCAGGACGCCTTCGCAATTCAGGCGCGGGTGCTTTTCCACCGGGAGGAACGTCATGCCGACCGCGTACTCGCCCGGCGCAGGCAACGTGAATCCGAGCGTCTCGCACTCGCGCGCGAAAAACTTATGCGGAATTTGAATCAGTACCCCGGCGCCGTCACCCGTTTCTGGATCGCAGCCACACGCCCCACGGTGGGTGAGATTAATTAGGACCTGAATTCCCTGCTCGATGATCTGGTGGCTCTTCTCACCGCGAATGCTGGCTACAAAACCGATTCCGCACGCGTCGTGCTCGTGCGCCGGATCGTAAAGACCCTGCGCCGACGGCAAACCGTTTTGTGTCTTCCAGCGTTTCAGGAAATGTCTCCAGGAGGTATACGTCGACACTACAACCAGCAAAGACGAACGACGACGCCTGATTCCAGATCGCGCGCACCACGAGCTGTGTATATCTTTGGTACCGCGAGTCGAGGGCAAAAGTACAATTCAGAATTTCGATTCGGCGAATGGAAATTTCAGGAAACTCTGTACATCCGCTGCCCCACAACTCTTAAGATAATCGATGTCGCCTCTTAAAACGTTTTTTCGATTCGTCCCATCGAAAAACCCGTTCGTGATGCGGCTCCGGTTCCGGTATAGTGGCTTCGGTATGTCGCCTATGATCCAGACAATGTCGTCGGTGCCCACCCGCACAACGGGCACACGAATTACTGTCTGGCGTGGGCGCTGAGCGAATCCCAAGAAATCTGCTCAAGACCCACGGCCAGGAAGAACAACCGGCTGGTGGGTCTTTCGTTTTATGGCACGCTCTTCCGAACCCGCAGCGTAGGCGAGGATGGGTATAGTCTTCTAGGATGGTATTCGCATGATTGTGATGAAGTTCGGCGGCACTTCAGTTGAGAGCGCCGAGGCCATTGAACGCGTTGCACAAATCGTCGCCAGCCGCCGCGAGAAGCTGCCATTGGTGGTCGTGAGCGCGATGGCCAAGGTCACAGACCAGCTTGTGACCATGGGACAGCTGGCTGCTTCTGGTGATTCCGACGCGAGTCTTCAATTATTTCAAGCCATGCGGGAGCGCCATTTTTCGACGGCAAAAAGCTTGCTCGGGGAAAAACGCGGTGCGAGTATGGCGCCGAA
The DNA here is from genome assembly GCA_025462735.1 of Acidobacteriaceae bacterium. GTDB lineage: Bacteria > Acidobacteriota > Terriglobia > Terriglobales > Acidobacteriaceae > Gp1-AA145. Next base: position 242,899 of record JAOAPC010000010.1, read on the forward strand.
ACTTGAGACACACCTTTCTGAGCTGGAAAACTTTTTGCGCGGATTAGCCGCCGTGCGCGAGCTCACCCCGCGCGGTAGCGACTACCTGCTTTCATTCGGAGAACTGCTCTCCAGCTTAATTGTGGCCGATGCATTCACCATTCGGGGTTTGAATGCCGTGTGGGTAGATTCGCGCGCATGTGTCGTCACCGACGCCAAGCATACGCGCGCCATTCCGCGGATGTCCGAAACGCGGGAGAAATCCAAGAAGAAGATCGCGCCTCTTCTCTTGAAAAAGAGAATTCCAGTGATGGGAGGATTTATTGCGGCAACCGCTGAGGGCGTGCCCACAACTCTTGGCCGCGGCGGGTCAGATTATTCTGCCGCGATTATCGGCGCCGCGCTCGATGCCGACCGCATTGAGATCTGGACCGACGTCGAAGGAATGATGACCACCGATCCCAGACTCTGTCCGGAAGCGAAAACCATCAAGCAAATCAGCTTCAACGAAGCTGCCGAGCTGGCGTATTTCGGCGCCAAGGTCCTGCATCCTGCTACTTTGCTTCCCGCGATCCACAAAAATATTCCGGTGTACGTGCTCAACTCTAAGAATCTGAAAAGCACGGGTACCGAGATCACGGCCCAAGCCCCGCGCAGCCGAGACGTCTTTCGCGCGATCACCGCCAAAACCGGCGTGAGCATTATCAACGTGGTGGCTTCCCGCGGAATCATGGTGCACGGCTTCCTGCGATCGGTTTTCGAAGCGCTCGACCGGCACTCGACATCTGTGGACATAGTCGCCATTTCCGAAGTCAGTATGTCTTTCACCATGGACAGCAAGCGCCTGCCCAAAGCGCTGCTGGCGGAACTGGAAGAGATCGCGGACGTGACTTGTGACGACAAGCAGGCCATCGTTTGTCTCGTTGGCGAGGACATTCACGGAAAGCCTGGTATTGCCGCCAGCGTGTTTAACACTATCGCGGATGCGGAAGTAAACATCCGCATGATTTCGCAAGGAGCTTCGGAAATTAACATCAGTTTCGTGATTCAGGAAAGCGATGTCCCGAAAGCTGTCCGTCATCTGCACGCGCAGTTCTTCCCTGCAGCGGCGAAATCGTTGGTGCACAAAAAAAATGGGAGTGGGAAACGCGCACGAGTGAATGGACGCGGAAGCTTGCCGCAAAGAGCCCGCGCGGCCAGTGCAAGCGCCGCCACGGTTGTAGAACTGGCGCAAGACTGAAACCTTTGCTCGATTGAGTGATGTAAAAAAATGAAACCCGTAGCCAATTTGACCGATTCAGAAGCTGCTGCTTCTTCTTTGGACCAAACTTCCACGACTCTGAACATTGCCATCATAGGTTTCGGAACTGTCGGCAGATCGGTCGCTCGAATCCTTTCGGAGCGTTCAAGCGCAGATCTACGCCTGACTCACATCTTCAACCGCCAGATCGCGCGCAAGCGAGTTGGCGAGCTCCCTGAAACGATCCGCTGGACCGAAGACATTAATGATGTCCTTTCTTCAGATGCTGATGTCGTTGTTGAACTCATCGGCGGACTTGAACCAGCAAGCGAGTGGATTCGGCGCGCACTGAAATCCGGTAAGTCAGTGGTAACCGCGAATAAGCAGCTCATAGCCCGCCATGGCGCGGAGTTAGTGCGTCTTGCACGAGAAAATGGTCAGCATATCGCCTTCGGTGCTTCGGTAGCCGGGGGCGTGCCAGTCATCTCTGGCTTGCAGGAAGGTCTTGCAGGCGATGAACTCGTAGAGTTGTACGGGATACTGAACGGCACCTGCAATTACATTTTGACGAGAATTGAAAGCGCCGGGGTGAGTTTCGCGGAAGCGTTGCAGGAAGCGCAGAAGCTCGGTTTTGCGGAAGCTGATCCTACCGACGATGTTGACGGGTTCGACGCGCGCGCCAAACTCACGATTCTGGCGCGGACCGGACTGCGTGTCTCCGCCGATCTTGAGAGTATTTCTGCGAAAACTATTTCAAGCATTGAGCCGGTGGATTTCGAGTACGCCAAGTTGCTCGACTGCACCATCCGCCAACTGTCGCGTGCCAGGAAAACATCGAAAAAGCTATTCGCAACGGTTGGGCCGGCGCTGGTCCACGCTTCATCACCGCTGGCGCGGGTTGAAGGCGCACGCAATCTGGTAATGTCCACTGGCAAATTCGGCGGCGAAACCGTTTTTGGCGGTCATGGTGCCGGAGGGCATCCAACTGCCGTCGCCGTCGTTTCCGACCTGATCGCAATTGCGCGCTCCCGGCAGGTAAATGGCGCAGCTTTGAATGAAGCCGAAGGCGAGATTCCAACGCTTTCCGTCAGCCCCGACTTTACCTCACGCCATTATCTGCGCTTCACCGTGCAGGATGAGCCGGGAATCATTGCGTCACTGGCAACGATTTTTTCTCGCCTGGGAATCAACATCGATTCAGTTTTTCAGAAGCCAGGATATTCGAAATCGAAGCTCCCGTTCGTAATCACACTGGAACCCTGCCCCGCATCGCTGGTCGAGAAGGCATTAACGCAGATTGCTTCGCTGAAATTTCACGTTCAACCCTGCTTGAATTTGCCGATCTTAGATTAGTTCGCGGAGGCTGACTGATTGGCAACGAAGCGCCCCCGGGCGCCTGTTCTAAGCTATTGCCCGCTTGTCTCTCGAAAATGCTTTCTGAATCAGGGTGTAGCGGGCCGCCCCAATGAGTCCGGCATCATCGTTAAGAATTATTTTGACCGGCATGTCACTCAGCAGCGGCTGCATGCGTCCTTTGTCGAGAAACGATTTCATGAAGATCGGATCGCGCATCTTGGGAACAATTTTGGCGGCAATACTCCCCCCAATGAATACTCCGCCAGTCGCCATGAAGTTCAGCGCGCAATTCCCGGTCTCCGATCCGTAAACGCTGACGAAAATCGACAATGTCTGTTCGCATATCGCCGATTTGCCTTCCAGCGCGAGTTGCGAGATTAAAGCCGGAGGGTCTTTAGCCTGGCTTATCTGTTGCCGCAGCCAATCGGGTTCATCCGCTTTCTTAGCATCGCGAAGAAAGTCGTAGATGTTTTTAATTCCTGGACCGGAAAGAATTCGCTCCCAGCTCACGTGTTGATGTTTCTTCCGCAAATATTGCGCCAGTTCCATCTCGAGGTCGTTCTTGGGAGCAAAGTCTGAGTGGCCGCCCTCGCATGGAAAAGGATGGTGGCGGAATCCGTCCCAAAAAAGCCCAGCGATTCCCAATCCAGTTCGGGCAGAGATCACTGCACGATTGCCTTCCGCATCTTCCGCGCCTTCGCTCAATGTGACGAAGTCTTTCGATTCGAGCGCGTCCACTCCATAGGCGTAGGCTTCGAGGTCGTTGATTAAACCAACGGAAGGAAGTTTCAGTTGGGACGCCAGTTCGCGGGCATCGATGGTCCATTCGAGATTCGATATTTTGCTCTTTCCGGAGCGCACCGGACCCGCCACGCCAAAGCAGGCGCTGTGCACCATGATTCCTTCCGTACCCACGAATGTTTTAATAAGGTCCGCGAGCCCGCTGTGCTCCTGGCTCTTATACGTCTTGTCCACCACACGATGGAGTTGGTTGCCTTCAGTTTGAAACGCAGCCAACCGTACCCGGGTTGCGCCAATATCACCTGCGAGAATCATTCGATTGTCCTCCACTCCCGCCCATCGCGTTGCAGCAATTCATCGGACTCTTTCGGACCCCAGCTGCCCGCGCTGTAGTTGGGAAATTTGCGCGGCGGCAGCGCGGTCCAAATATCGAGCATGGGATCCACAATGCTCCAGCCCGCTTCTACCATGTCGGCACGTTGAAAAAGCGTGGCGTCACCGATCATGCAGTCATACAGCAGAACTTCATATCCGGTGTACGCGTCCTCGCCAAAATACTTGGAATATTCAAAGCTCATGTCCACCGATCCCACTCGCAGGATCGGCCCGGGAATTTTTGCGCCAAAACTCAACGAAATTCCTTCCACCGGCTGGATTTGAATCACTAGCTTATTTGAGTGTTTTTTCACCGGAGCGTTGCGGAATAACTCAAACGGCGTCTTCTTGAATTGGATCGTGATCTCGGTGTGGCGCTGGGTAAGGCGCTTCCCGGTCCTCAGGTAAAACGGCACGCCCACCCATCGCCAGTTATCAATATTAAGTTTAAGCGCCACAAACGTTTCAGTTCTTGATTCAGGCGAAACTCCCGGCTCGGTACGGTAGGAGGGAACACGGTCACCGCCCACCACGCCATCTCCATATTGACCACGGACGCTATCGTGCAGCACAGCTTCCGAATCCAGGAGTTGTACCGCGTGCAACACCTTGGCCTGCTCGTCGCGAACCGAATCCGCCTGGAACGATACCGGAGATTCCATCGCCGTCAGGCTGAGCAGTTGCATGACGTGATTGGGAACCATGTCGCGCAGCGTGCCTGCGGTGTCGAAATATCCGCCGCGCTGTTCAACCCCGACGGTTTCTGCGTTTGTGATCTGTACATGGTCGATGTAGCGGCGGTTCCAGATCGGCTCAAAAATCGCATTATCGAAGCGAAATACCAGGATATTTTGCACTGTCTCTTTGCCAAGATAGTGGTCGATGCGATAAATCTGATTTTCGGCGAGTACGGCCTTGATCTGCCGGTTCAAGCTTCTAGCCGATTCGAGGTCGTGGCCAAACGGCTTTTCGATTACCACCCGCCGCCATCGGCCGTTCTCCTGTTTGGAGAGCTGGCTTTGTCCGAGTTGCTGGACGATCTGACCGAAGAATTTTGGGGCCGTTGCCAGATAAAAAAGATAATTGCCTTCCGTGTTGTACTGCTGGTCCAGTTCTCCCAACCGCTTCTGCAATGCCGGGTACATCGCGGAGTCGCCGAAATCAGCCCGCTGGTAGTAAAGCCGCTGCTTGAAGGACTCCAGCGCATCCGAGCCCTTGCCGTCCGACTGCAAGAATGATGTAACCCGCTCGCGAAACTGTTCGACGCTAAGTTCGTCAAACGCGACTCCCAGAATCGCAAAGTTGTCGGGCAGGAGATTTGCCTTCGCCAGATTGAATAGCGCTGGAACCAGCTTGCGCTTGGTTAGATCTCCCGACGCGCCAAGTAACACCAGCACGCAGCGCGCCCCTGCTTTGGGTAACGGACTTTGCGACAGATCAGCTTGCGTTAGCGCGGACGCCATGCGCCAGGTCTCCAGGAGTGAACTTGACCATTTTACTCGCGTTGATGAACAGGACGACGTTGCGCACCAGTAGAGGTAGTGTGCACAAAACATGGGCACCGATGTTTTGCTCTGCACCTTTTATAGTGCGCTGCATGTACCAGAACGCCGCCTGTGTCCTGAGACACTTCCCGCCTACAGCAACAAGACTCTATCCGTGGGTTCCGCATTGCTTGCGCCGCTGCGCTCTATTGTGGACTGATAATAGGCACTGACGGCATCACCATCGCTGGGTTAATGGTTCGTTCTTGGCTGTGGTTCAACTCCCGAGCGGAGCAACTGGACCTGCTTCCATTTGGCGCTCCGAATCGCGAAAATGGCCTCGCGAACGATAGGCCCTACTCGCTCGTCCCAATGCACTGCCGAGACCTTCACGGATCGGCAGCCCACCTTCAAAATGAACATGTATGACCCTCCCCCATCCAATCTCGAAGTACGTCGTTTTCCTGTTCGGCGCCCTACTTTTGACCGCTGCCTTGCAAAAGCCAGCAGCGGCCGCGAAACTAACATTCAATCCAACAAGTTTGCACTTTGGCGAAGTGGTGGTCGGCCAATCTGAAAGTCTGCCGGTCACTGTAACCAACGCGAGCGCGACCGGCTTCACCCTTTCTGCGATAACAGCCACTGCTGTTGACTTCAGCGTGAAGCAGCCCGTACTGCCAATGACCCTAGCGCCTGGACAAAGCTTCACCTTGACCGTAACTTTTCGTCCAATGGTTTCCGGATCAGACAGTGCAAGCATTGCGTTCAACGGCAATGCAATCCTTGCGGTTCACGGTTCGGGTACGTCTGCGAAGTCGCTGATCCCGAATCCGCCGAGCCTGGCTTTCGGGAATGTACAAGCCGGAAACACTGCGAAAGTGTTCGTGACATTGACCAATGCCAAAAATGGAAACGTCAATATCTCGAGCGACCTTACAAAAGGGACGGGATTTGCGGTTGCAGGCCTGCCTTTGCCTTTAACTCTCACTCCGGGACAGAGTTTCACGTTTACGATCTCGTTTTCTCCGCAGTTAGCTGGGCCGGTCAGCGGCTCGTTCCAAGGACTGAACCCCAATAATTCCACCAATGTCTCAATACCGCTGAGCGGTACGGGCACAGCTGGGGGACAACTCAGTGTCTCACCAGCAAGCGTGTCGTTTGGAAATGTAAACGTGGGGGCAACGGCGTCTCAAAGCGGAAGCCTCACTGCTACGGGAGCAAGCGTCACCTTGACTTCTGCGGGAAGCAGCAGCTCGGAATTTTCTTTGAGCGGGGTATCTTTGCCGCTGACGCTTACGACCGGCCAGACTACGCCGTACACAGTGGTATTCACGCCGAAGAGTAGTGGGACCGCCTCAGCTACGCTCTCGTTCTCAACCAACACATCTTCGGTCAGCGAGTCCCTCACCGGTTCCGGCGTGTCAGCGGTGCAGCACAGCGTCAGCCTGTCCTGGAATCCCAGTACCTCACAGGTGACCGGTTATAACGTGTACCGAAGCAGCGCCGCAGGCGGTCCTTTTGGAAAGGTGAATTCAACATTGGATGCTGCCACTGCATACACGGACGGCAGTGTTGCCTCAACCCACACTTACTATTACGTGACCACAGCAGTCAATTCCAGTGGTCAGGAAAGCGCCTACTCGAACCAAGTACAGGTCGTGGTCCCGTAATACAGATCGAGAGACGACGGGACCTGACAGCGCGTCACAAAGCTGCGGTATTCGAGGGGATTTCCACTCGCTACCGTTTTTGGAAGTACTATCTGCGCCGTTCATCTGCTTCCATCGAGAAGCGGGACGTCAAAAATGCAAGTCTTTGAGAACAGGCATCTTGGTGGCTTCGTTTTGTCAATTTACATATAAGCGTACCGCGGTTAAGAGTCGAGAGGGACGTCGCAGCGTCCCACTCTGCACGCTCGGGCTAACCTCAAACTGTCACAACTTCGTCGTCAAAATTCATTTGGAAGTCCTTAATGTTAATCTTTTGGCGCCACTTTCGAGTTTTGTTGAGCTGCTTAAAGGCATCATTACGGCCTTTCTCGATCGCTCTCTGGGCGCGATGAATCTTGTCCAAAATAATGGGATGTGGAACCGCTTCAGAGTCGACTTCGGCGGCCGTAATATTCCAATCCAACATGTCCCGATAGTTCTCTGCGAAAAGGACAGCTGGGGATTTCTCTTCTGGCACCTGTAGACTATCTGGTTTCGAGAACGCAGTTTCGGTCATGCTCGGACTAAGGCCTTGCGAAGCTCCGTTACCACTATGATTTTCCTCGTCGGTGACTCTCTGGGGGACTCCGAAAGAGTTTTTCCTGAACAGTTCCGACTTCCGTGCTTCTTCTTCATCTTGGCGATTCACCACATTGCGCGTGGCAATCCCTACCATTGCATTTTCATACCGCCACAGCCGTATAGATTTCCACTCGAACATCGCAATACGTTGCACCGCGAGTTCCTCGAGAATGCCGACGGGTTGCAAGTCACACCAAATCTGAAAACAAAGCTCATCGAACTCCTCTTGCTGCTCCTGGCAGAGCTCAATTTTGGTGTGATCCATATATAACCCGTGTCGAATGGCATTCCTCCGGCTGTGGCTCTTTCCCTTCGCAGTCCGAGGGCCCGTAGATTTAAGGGCATTCTTACGGTTGGCTTCAAGTTTGCGATCTGATACGGCTGGTTTTTCAATAGGAGTAGTGCTTTGAGACTTTTCCATGCGGTGCTCCAAATAGTTTTTCAGTTTTCCCAGAGTTCGGCAGACACCGTCTAACGATCCGCGACAGCGCCGCAGTTTCTAGGGCGCGACAACGTTAAGGGAGCATTTTTGTTCGGTCAACACCTTTTGTTTTTTATTGAGGGTCTGGAGGATTACGGGAGTAACACGCGTCCCATTGAGGCCTGGGCGCACGAGAGAGCAATAAATAAAGGACGGCGACACCGCCTGTTCGGCCTCTGATGGTTAGTCCCGTGCAGCTTTGTTCTGACTCTTGGATCCTCTGCGCTCCCAAACCTTGGTCAGCGTGACTTCCAGGTAGTTTGTCACGGAACGCTTTTGCTTTGCGGCCTCATCCACAAGTCGACGTTTAAACTCCGCGGAAACACGAAGGTTCAACGTTTCAGTCTTTGCCATGCTCATGAAAGGTAATCAGGCGATGCTAATTAACTGTAGAGCCTCGGTCAATCTTCTTGACTTGTAACGCGCTATGCGTTACATTTGCGTTACATTACTTACACGTGGGAGGTATCGCATGGCAGATCGACAGAAAACAATTTTTCTCAGAAACCTCAGACTGGCAAAGTTGCGATGGGCGCAGGAGTTAGCCCGTCCAGCGGTCGAACAATTAAAGACACTTTCCAAGGACTTTCTGTTTTCAGTCGCTGCTGGCGATCTGCTGCTGCTTAGAACAAGTTGGTATGTCACAAATACAGGCTTACTTCACTTAGCGGCACGACGGCGTTGCCGGGCAATTCACGTTCAACCACTCCCCGAATTCTCGGACGCAACAAACAACCGCTATGCCTTCAAAGCGACGGTTTACAAATCATCTAGATGCCAAGGGTTTGTCGGGCATGGAGACGCGGATCCTTCCAATACCTCTCCTCTTGTCCATGGGGCTGAAATGCGGGTCGCTGAAACTCGGGCAGTTAATCGAGCTATACGAAAAGCCTATGGAATCGGCATCTGCTCAGTGGAGGAAGTCGGTTCCTTCGTTGCTCAGACTGCGCCGCGGCCAGACTCCAAGAAGCCGCCTCAGCCGACAAATGGCGCCGGTAGTTTTGTCGGGCGCACGGTCCGCGATCGACTGTGCCAATTAATTCGCCAGCATCAGCTGGATGCGACTCTGGTCAAGTCATACGCCACCGATTTCTGTGGGGTAAAAGTCCTCCGTGACGCCACAAGGGAGCAGGTTGAGAATTTCGTCGCTCACCTCGCCAAGTGGGCGGAAAACGATCGCAATGCCCTGCTCTGCCAATTGAATAGCTATTCTCGGGCGGAACGAGGCGCAGCATGAAACGCTATGTCCCGGGCGTCAGCCAGGCAAATGGATCTGCAGAGAGCGATCTGCCGGATGGATTGTTTTTGGGTCGAGTCGAGCGGGTTCAGTACAGCCGACAAGGCCAGAAACCGTATTACCTACTGCTATTCAAGGTGCTCGAGCCGAAATCCCTCACCGGGAAACGACTCAGTGCCCGCCTTTACTGCACCCCAAAAATGCTGTGGAAGTTGAACTGGTTCCTTCGCGATTTCGGTTACGACACTGAACTGCTGGAACGCGATGAAATTGATGAAAAACATCTGATTGGCCTCTCGGGCGTGGTTAAGACGATGCGCACTGTCATTGACGGAACTTGTGTGCTCAGCCTTGACGGGTTCGCCCCCAGCCGTCAGTGGCAAGAGCTTCTCCGCGGATTTGGGGATCATGGCAGAGGTGCGGGGGCGGGCTCATGAATTACAGCTACACCCAAATCAGTCAGTACCTCAGCTGCCCTCGTCGGTACCGTCATCGATATGTTGATGGCTGGCAGGAGAAAGACACTCGAGCTGCGATGCTCTTTGGTCGCGTCTTTGAGCAGGCTTTGGCGGCTTACTTCCGGCGCGAAGACCCGGGACTGGCTTTATATCGGGAATGGGCCAGACATAAGAATGACACGCTGCATTATGCGCAGCGCGACAGCTGGGATCGAATGCTACGTCAAGGCATCCAACTACTCGAACGGCTTTGCCAGGACAACCGCATCAAAGTTCCACAGCCTCACCGTAATCTGCAGATCAAGTTCACGCGCTCGCTCGCCGGACAGAATGAATTTGTTGCCTATGTTGACGCTATGGGACGACTCGATGGCCAGAGCTGCCTGCTCGAGTGGAAAACCAGTTCCTGCCGCTACCCGGAGGAGCCAGAGGGACTCTTGGCTCTCGATCCGCAGCTAATTTGTTATTCCTGGATTACCGGCATTTCTGAAGTCGCTCAGATTGTATTCGTGCGTAAAAGCCTCATCGAAATTCAATATTTGCACACCGTGATTACTGATGTACAACGGGTTGAATTTGGGCACCTCGTCCACAACACGATCCAACAAATCGAATCGGCGCAGTTTCTGCCGCACAGCGGAATTCGTTTTCCCCAGAACCCCTGCAGTACCTGTCCTTACATAGGCCTGTGTCTGGGCAAACAGGCGCTCGTGGATGCTGCCTTAATTCGTCGACCAGGAGCACAGGACTTTGGTGTGTTTGACGAGCTTACATACTAACAATCCACCTATGCCGCCCAAGCTGAATTCTCGGCGAGCACTTCTTGTGCTCACGAAAATCGATGAGATTCTCGCTTGGGAAAGGCGAACTGAGTCGGATCGGGATACCCGTTTTGTAGAGCTGGGCAGGTACTTGTGTGAAGTGCGGGCAGGCCAGTACTGGCGAGTCGAGAACTTGGCGTCATTCGATGATTTTCTCGAAAGACGCTTTCCAGAATCCAGGCGAAAGGCGTATTACCTGATGTCGATTCACGAGCACTTACCTCCAGAAGCAAGGCGCCATCTGAAGGATGTGGGATGGACTAAGGGGCTCGAATTGGCGAAAATCGCCCGTAGGGATCGGGAGGATTTTGATTGTGCAACCTGGTTGCACAAAGCCCGGGAAATGCCGAAGGAACAGTTCAAGCAAGAAGTGGAAAAGGAACTGACCGGCAGACAGAACGAACCAGCGGAGATTATCTATTTCAAAATCTACCAGAGCCAGGTCCCAATTATTGAGCAAGCCATTGCGACCGCCGCTCTGATGCTGGGAAGTGACAAATCACGTGGGTACTGCTTGGAAATGATCTGCGCAGATTTTTTGGCAGGAGCGAATATTGATAACGGCAACGGTCAAATCCTCCTGTAATCGGCATTGCGGTTTTTCAAGTTTCTTCCGAACGAGGAACGAAAAGTTTCCCTAGACTATGCGGCGGATAGTGCAGCTTGAAATCTTCGCTCGCAAAGCGACATCGACTGCGATTAACTCGCGATTCATACGACGACCTTCGCAATGAAGCGCTTCGGCGGGATGGCTGGAGATGTCAATACTGCGGCGCAATGTCTCACCTTGAAGTTCATCACCAAGAATTCCGCAGCCACTCCGGCGACGACACCGCAGAGAACCTCATCACGCTGTGCGGGAGGTGCCATTCCGGTATCCACTCCGCATACACGAGCTAACTTCTATTGTATTCGTACGCTGTATGTTCGCTTCCTGGCCCATGCGCGCGCTAGAGACAGGATGCAAACGGCTAAAACATGTACTTCAGGGCCAACTCGATCTGGCGATTGTCGCTCGCTGTATTCGTTATGGCGCCGCCTCCTTGCACATCAACCGCAACCAGTGAGCCTCCCCCTGGCAAACCAAAATTAGGGTGGTTAAAGAGATTGAACAACTCGAAGCGGAATTCGAGTTGCTGTGATTCACGAACCTTAAAACTTTTTTGCAAAACTAGGTCAAAGTCGACCATATTCGGCCCGCGAAGATCGCCAATTTTGGCATCTCCAAAACTGTGTGCGGACTGTTGACCGGGCGCAAGTGGAGGCGCGACAAACGCCGCCTGGTTGAACCAACAATCCAGCGCCTGATGCCCGGGATTGGAGCACCCAAGACTGGCCTGCCCCGGTATATCGAATGAGAAGTCGTACGGATTTGCGATCTGGTTGGGCCGATAACTGAAACTGCCGGTATTGCTGAGGTCATTCGACATAATCGCGTTAACCGCCTCGCCAGTTTGCGCGGCGGTAATTCCCGCGACCTGCCATCCTCCTAAAACCGCATCCGTGATTCCATTGGCATCAGCGAAGAACCTGCGCCCACGACCAACTGGCAGTTCGTAGAGGTAGCTTACCGAGAACCGCTGCCGCAAATCTGGGGCGACGGGTCCATGCTCCAAATTAGGGAAGTAGGAGTTCTGAACGTAGCCACCAACGTTGCCATCCGCGTTGCCCAGGTTCTTGGCAAAGGTGTAAGAGACGAGCATATTGAAACCTTGAGAAAAACGCTTGTTCAACGATGCCTGGAAGGCATTATAAAAAGATTGGAACTGTGGGTAGTCGAGCGGCAACACCTGAGTCATGTTAGGTTGCTGCGCGAAGTACCGCCTACCGAAGTTCGGCTGGGTGCAGTTTGAGAGGTCAGGCCCGCAGAAATTTGTATCCAGAATTTGCGGCGCCTGATTTAAGTCACTGGCCTCATGATTCCATAGATCGTAGGAGCGAGTCCCCACATAGCCAATCTGAGCAAGCCAATTCTGTGCAAATTGATGTTGCACGCTCATGTTCCATTCCAGAATGCGCGGAACCAAGCGTATCGGTCCCGTGGTTTTAACCGGCCCACTTATGTTTGTAGCGCTACCTGGCGGCAAAGTACTCGGGAAGCCATTTGAAATCAGCTGTGACGGCAAAGGGTTAGCGCCAGCGTTGAAGTTTGCAGCGTAGAAGGTGAGTTGCGGAGGGTTGAGGCCAAGATCATCGAAGATATTTGCCTCGGCAGAATAGAACATTCCAAAAGCACTTCGTACCACTGTGTTTTTTCCTACTGACCATGCGAAGCCCAGGCGCGGGCCCCAGTCTTTCTTGTCAAACCTCACCCCAGCATGAGAGACCGCGTTCGCCCCGTAGGAGGTCACCACGATTGCACGATTGAGATCAAAGTTTCCTACTTGTCCATTGGCCGGAGAAGTGAGTTCGTAGCGCAGCCCCATGTTTATGGTGAAGTTGTGGGTGACCCGAAAATCATCCTGGACGAATTCGGCAAGATCCCAATACCGGGTTGGATAAAGACCGGCCAGGAAGTCTTGTTCATTGGAGATCGGGACCCCAAACAGGAGATCCGCTAAGCCGTTGCCGCCGTTGGCGGTCGTCAAGTCGTTGGTATATCCGCCGTCGAAATTGAAGTAGCCGCGGGGATTGGAAAGCTGAAAAAAGTTTCGCTGCTGGCGACGGAAGTCGACGCCAAATTTGAGCGAATGCCGACCCTTGACCAAGGTGAGCGTATCGGCAACTTGGAAAATATTCTCGAATACGTGCTCTGGAAGGTACTGCGAGTCCCCCAGCGAGGTGAATCCAGCCACATCGATATTTGTAAGGCCACTTGAATTTGGATAAGCGGGGCGGTTGACGTTTGGAATACCGAGTTGAGCGCCGAGATTTTTGCCGAAATTAAATGGCAGAGCGTTGACCGCATAACGGAAATAGCCGCCATGCAGATCGTTGAGAAGCCGCTCGGAAAACACATGGGTGTACCCCGTGCCTAAGTGTTGAGCGCGAGAATTGCTGACGCTCGGACAGCAATCGGATCCTCCCCACAGAGGTCCGAGTGGGCCCGGCCGCTGGCTGCGCACATCACCGAAACTGTATGAGCCGAAAAGCTGGTCTTGATCGCTGAATCGGTGATCCACCCGGACATCGAAAGAATCCTGATCATTTACCTGGTTTTGATTGGCCAGATAATTGTTGGTAAGGCCGCCGAGGTTTGGCTTGGGATAAAAATTGGCAATATTGGAACCGACCTGATTGATTAGATTCGAGGGAATCACGTTGTTGCTAGAAACCGGGGTACGTAGGGAAACGACGCTGCCGTCAGCACAGGTATAGTTGGTGTTGGTACTAAATGGATTGAAAATTGTTCCTGTATCAAAAGTGTCGGCGGGCCTCGGGGTCGGACACGGCGAGAACGTTTGTCCAGTTAATCGGTCAGAAAAGTTGCCGCCGCGCTCGGCCACAGTCGGGACTGTAGACAAAAACGGATTGCTGGCGCGCAAACGGGACCCCTGATAATCACCAAATAGGAAAGTACGGTTCTTCTGAATAGGCCCACCCAGGAACCCCCCGAACTGATTTCGCTTGAAGGGTTGTTGGCCTTGGTTGAAGTAATTCACTGCATCCAGTTTGTCATTGCGAATGAACTCGTAAACTCCTCCGTGCAACCGGTTAGTGCCTGACTTCAACACTACGTTAACGGCAGCCCCGCCGCGTCCGAACTCCGCGCTCATGGAGTTCTCTTCAGTCTTGAATTCCTGGATCGCATCCGGCGGCGGCAGTACGATCACGCCACCAAGACCAAATTCATTGTTGTCCACCCCATTCAACAGGAAATTGTTGTTTGAGACGCGCAGGCCATTCACCGAGACTGCTTCATCGGCGCGTTCGTTTTCAAACACACCGCCGCTGACATTGGATCCGGTCTGGCCCGCGTTGGCACCGGGCCCGAGGTAAGCAAGCTGTATGAAATTCCTGCCGTTGAGAGGCAGGTCCGAGATTCGCTTCTCGGTTTCGATCGTGCCAAGCGAAGAAGATTCTGTTTGCAAGAGCGGCGCAGCTCCGGTAACTTCAACGGTCTCCGAGGTTGACCCAAGTTTGAGTACCAAATCGACGCGTACGCTTTGATTGACCGCAACATCCACGCTTTGCTGGATTGTCTTTTCAAAGCCCTGCTTGGTAGCCGAGACCGAGTAGTTACCTATCTTGACAAGCTTGGCGTTGTAATCGCCTTCGCTGTTGGTGGTGAGGTGGATAGGTTCGCCGGTATCGCGGTTAGTGAGGGTAATGGCGGCATCCGAAATGCGCGCGCCGCTGGGATCGGTGACGGTGCCGACAATGGTGCCGCGATCGACTTGAGCTCTAGCAGGTAAGCAGACTAGAAGAAGAGCGCAAAAAAACAAGAACAGAACTACTGCATGGAAAAGGCGACGCATAGGCCCCCTAATCTGACTCGCGTGCACGTACGAAGGCAGATTGTGATCGGACAATTGGTTACACCTATGAGCTTAGGGAGTCAAGCAGAAAAAGGTCTGACCCGACGTCCCTGCGATTTTTCTTCGACAAATTTATGAATTTTAGCTACCTTTGACCACTCGGCTGGTGCAGCCGGATGTGGAGGAGGACTGATGCGAAGCTGTCTGACCTTTTCTTTTCTTCTGTTCCTCTCGATTGTGAACGCCTGGGCACAACAAAGGCGTCTTGAAAGCGTTCAGAACAAAACCATTCTTGTGTTCACGCCTCATCCCGATGATGATGTGTTCGGCGCCGGCGGAACCATTGCGCTGCTGAATCGCAATCACAATAAGGTATTCATCGTGGTTTATACGAATGACGACAAAGGTTCGTACGATCCGGATATGAGCTCGCAGCGGCTGGCGCGAATCCGGCGCTCCGAGCAGGAAGTTTCCGAAGGGCAACTGGGCACTCCCAAGGAAAATATTATGTGGATGGGCTACGACGATGGCATGCTGGAATACGCGCCGCAGCCCAAGTTAACTGAGGAAGCCACCGCAATCATCCGCCGCGTCCGGCCGGACATACTGCTAAGCGTAGATCCGGGTGAATGGTATGAGCGCTGGCACAAGACTGATCACCGAATGGCCGCTTTCAATACCATCGACGCAGTACGTGCTGCTGAGTTCTGGCTTTATTTTCCCAATCAGAGGTTGCAGCTCGGACTCCAACCCTATCAAGTTCCCGAAATGTACTTTTTCTATCCGTCTCCGCAGGAGTCGAATTACTTCGTGAACATCGAGAGCGTCGCCGAGTTGAAGTTCGATGCCGCAGCCAAGCAAGTCAGCCAGTTCGAACCTGCAGTCCACAAATATCGGTCCGACTGGGACCCAAAGGATCTGGAGAAGGCGAAAGACGAAATGCGAAAAGAGCAGCCGCGCAAAGACGGCCACTACGTGGAAGCATTCCGCTATGCCACGGGATTCAACCAGTACTGAGCGACGAGGAGATAACAAATGTCTGCACTGGCATTGCTCGGGGGGAAGAAAGCAAAAAGCAAGCCATTTCCGGTGTGGCCGTACTACGACAGCAATGAAGAGCGCGCCCTTAAGGAAGTATTAGAGAGCCGTGTATGGTGGCGCACGCCAGGAACTAAGACGCTCGAATTTGAAAAGTCATTTGCCAAGTTTCACGGAGCTCGACACGGGATCGCTGTGACCAATGGAACGGCTGCCTTGGAAGTAACCATCGCAGGCCTTGGTATCACCGCAGGCGACGAAGTAATAGTTCCCAACTTCACCTTTGTGGCGACCGCAAGCGCGGTTTTGTTTGCCAATGCCCTTCCCGTGATGGTGGATGTCGATCCTCAAACGTATTGTATCGATCCGGATCTGGTGGAAGACGCGATCACTTCCAGAACGAAAGCGATTATTGCGGTGCATATGGGAGGCCATCCAGCGGACGTCGATCGGCTGAAAAAGATCGCCAGTCGCAAGCGACTTGCGCTAATCGAGGATTCCGCGCATGCACATGCAAGTGAGTGGCGCGGACAGCGCGTTGGGACTTTCGGCGTGGCGGGCACATTCAGTTTTCAGGCCAGCAAGCTGATGACAGCAGGCGAGGGCGGGATGATTATTTCAAGTAACGACAAATTCGAGGTGCAGGCCCGTTCCGTGCACGATTGCGGGCGTATGCCCGGCGAGTGGTTCTATAGCCACTTTATTTATGGTTCGAATTACCGGTTGAGCGAATGGCAGGGCGCGATTCTGCAAGTGCAATTGAGCCGCCTCGATGAACAAACCAGGCGGCGTCATGAAAACGCACGGTTTCTCGATCGTCTACTGCGCGCAATCCCCGGCATCACGCCGCAAAAGCTGGATCAACGGTGCACGCGCAATGGACAGTACGCTTACATTTTTCATGTCAACAAAAAAGAATTCGCCGGCCTCTCCACGGAGAGATTCATAGAAGCGATGAATGCGGAAGGCATTCCGCACCAGGCAAGCTATCCACCGCTGCACCAATTGGACATGTTCCGAAATGGCGAGTACCGCAAGCGCCTCAGCGGGAAACAGGCCAAAGACAAGCACAAGTTCCTGAAGCAGAAATATCCTGCGACACAGAGAGCGGCATGGGAGACAGTTTGGCTTCCCCAACCCGCGTTGCTGGGCGATGAAGAAGACATGCACGAAATCGCTGCGGCTCTAGGCAAAATCCAGAAGAACGCGAAAGAGCTTTGACGAATCAGGATGATGCTCGAGCGATTTTCATACCGCGGATGGCAAAATGCGTACAAGTTGTCCAACGGGGTGGTCGAGTTGATCGTGACCGCTAACGTCGGTCCTAGAATTCTTTTCTACGGCCTTCGTCACGGCGAAAATCTGCTCCACGAGGTCGATGAAGACGTGGGAAAGACTGGAGGTTCGCAGTTCCGCCTCTATGGCGGGCATCGCTTGTGGGTTTCTCCCGAAGTGGAGAGAACGTATTATCCGGATAACCTTCCGGTGGCATGTTCTCAGCGCGGCAATGCAACTCGTTTCACTGCACCACGCGAAGAGTCGCCGCCCGGGACAAATTTGCAGAAGGAACTTGAAATCGAGCTAGGGGTGAAGGGTTCGGAGGTTCGAATCACGCATCGCATCAGAAATGATGACACGCAATCTACCAGACTCGCAGCGTGGGGTCCGACGATGATGCGAGCCGGAGGGAGGGCGATCCTGCCGCTTTCTCCGAGGATCGGTATGGATAAGGATCACTATTTGCCGGTTGGAGTGTTGGGCATCTGGTCTTACACTGACTTTGCCGATCCTCGCTGGGTGTTCGGCACTTCTTATATTCAACTGCGACAGTTGAAGAATCCCGACAGCCGTTTCAAAGAGCAGATGGGAGGCATCTACAACTCGTGTGGCTGGGGCGCTTATTTCACCGAAGGTTATCTCTTTATTAAGCGTACAGCCGTTATCAGCGGCGCTCAGTATCCCGATTTCGGCTGCAATTTTGAAGTGTTCACCAATCCTGACTTTCTAGAGCTGGAGACACTTGGGCCTGTGGTCGAATTGCAACCCGGAGAGGTTGCAGAACATGTAGAGCGCTGGTCGCTTTTTGCCGACGTACCCAGCGGTGAGGATTGTGAATGGATTGACTCGCACGTCCTTCCCTTGGTGAAGCAGACGTACGCATAGGCACGGCAGCGTTGAATTTCGGACATTTGAAGAAGCTTACACAACGTAGCGATCGACGGAGGAAAAAGAATGAGGGGACGGTCGGCGCAATCTCGAAGCCATAGGGTCGTTATTTTTGCTTTGCTTTCCTTTCTGCTTCTGCCGGTGTCAAGCTTGGCTCAAACTTCGCGATCACTCCCTGATCACGTTCCTCCCAAACGGTCGTCGCAGATCCATGACGGGTTCGGCATCAATTCCGATCTGCCGCGCGACCCCTATCTCCCATGGAACCGTTGGTGGTGGACACGGATGTTTGACGCCGGTTTCAAGTGGGCACGCATAGGGCAATATGAAAACAGTTCGGACCGCACCAGCTGGGACTGGATCGAACAGAAGCGTGGAGTGTTCTCTAGTTCGCAGGAGCTGGAAGACTTTGTAGATTCGCTACATGACAATGGGATCGAAATACAGGTGCAGTTAATTTATGGCAACGTCATGTACACGTCACCAAGTGGCAAATTGCCGGATGTAAGTGTCCCCGAGTCCGGGTCATTTCATAACGATGACCGCAATCTCTATTCGGTGTTCTGGCCACCGACGACGCCGGACCAGATAGCCGCCTTCAATCGATATGCGGCATGGATGGTGAACCACTTTAAAGATCGCATTCATTACTGGGCTTTATGGAATGAGCAGGACATCGGATATTGGAATCCGTGGGGCAATCCGGAGCAGTTTGGGAAGCTGCTAGCTCCTTTTATTGAAAGTGTGCACGGTGCCGATGCACAAGCGAAAGTTATTTATGGGGGGCAGGCAGATCCAGCTCGCGATTTCACGCAGCGTGCACTTGATACTTGCCATTGCGCCTCCGGAATCGACGTATACGCGTATCACACTTACCCTGGGTATGGCCAGAACATGAATCCTGAGACCATGGACTATGGCGCTTACCAGACCGAATCTCCGCGCGCACTGCGTGAGTTAGTTAAACATTATTCTAGGATTAAAGCTGACATCCCATTCTTCGACGACGAATTCAATTCGATTCCTTCATGGGTAGGTTCGGATGAGTCGGTTCAGGCAAAATACGTCCCTCGCGGTTTGATCTACAACCTGGCTGCAGGAGTGAAGACGTTTGTATGGCTGCTCGCCGCCGGATCGGACGGCAACGAGTACGACGATTTTGGAATTATCCACGGGCTCACTAACCACGCTAGTGACTTCACGCCGCGGCCTGTCTTTTATGCGCTGCAAAATACCAATGCATTGTTCTCGGACACGAAGTTCGATCCATCCATTGAAGTGGGCGGTCCAGACTTGCCGGCATTGCGACGCCATTCCGACTTTCCTTTCATGGGATACGGCTTCCGGTCCGACAAAGGTAAGGCAATCGTCGCGTACTGGCTGGCAGCTCACAGCTATCCAGGAAATTCCTTCCCACCACTCTATGCAACGCTCACATTCAAGAATACCGGCATCAAGCATCCGGTTCTGGTCGACCTAGTCTCTGGCGAGATCAAACCCCTTTCGTGGAAAGAGGGATCAACCGATACGCTCGAAGGTCTTCCGGTAAAGGACAGCATCGTGGCGGTCACTGACGCAGACTACTTCGATTGGCCCGTCCTGCCCGAAGCTCCCAGCTCGCTTAATGTTACTGTGTCCGGCAATTCCGCGAAACTGACTTGGGAAGTTCACGGCGGAAATCCCACAGACATGGTGGTTGAGCGAAAAGTTGAGAATGGCGACCGCTCGAAAGACACTTGGACTCGAATCGCAAAATTACCAGGCAGTGCGACTGAGTACAGCGATTCCACTTTGACGAGAGCGGACCGCGTCGCATACCGGCTCCGGGCAATCAATTCAGAGGGAGAATCTGCCTATTCCAACATCGCGAGGGGTGTAGTTGCCCTGAGGTAGTCGGATTAGCCGTAGCATTCGACTTGCGTCGGGTTCGTCCAGCTACGGTTTCAGAGGTGAAAGATGGGAATCGCGAAGACGCGGGGCGCCAAGACGTGGCGAGTTTCCCGAGAAGGAAGGCTAACTTGATCGGAGATTGGGAGGCGGTTGCGTAATTGCGGAGAAGGGCTAGAGAAACTCAGCGGTGTGACAATCCGTAAGCGACCGCAAATGCAGAGCTGGCAATGTTCACTGCAGGCGCCATGCGCTCCAGGCGGTGATGTCCAGTTTTATGAAGAAGGTAGCTGATCGCAACCACTCCAGCGGTCTGCCCCACAAAGTTCGCCGCTAAGGTTGCGGTGCTCCCAGTGAACGGGCGAACTATAGGATTCAGTTCCCTGCCCCCGCTCGCCAGATTCATGTGGGTGACGGCAAAATCGCCGGCGCTGAAAATTGCGACGGTAGAAAACAAGAGCCGATTCTTTCCGTCCAAAAACTTGTGCTGGCTTGGCGCTTCAGGTAGGAATGAATCCGAGCTGTGCGCGGGCTCAATGGCCACCGTGCTTCTAGAGGCGATAGTTTTATAAGAGATCAGGGTCGGTTCCGGCACAGTTTGGGCCACAGCTAATCCGGAAAATACAAAAGTGAGAGCCAGGCAAGCACCATGGGCCCAGCGCTTTAGTGAAGCACGTCTATTTAGCATAGGCGATGTGGATGCACCGGAAGGACAGGTTTTCAATTGGCAATTGTCGAACCGCATCATGTACTTATGGTATCGGCGTCAAACAATTGAGAATAGGGTACTTAGAATTACTGTGGTTTCCGTCTCGCGTGACCAATGTGTAAAGTGTTGCAGTTATGTTGGCGCTATCCGTATTAAAGAAGCGTTTAAAGGAAGCCATTCTTTGCTTGCCGTTACATAACTCCAAGTCAAAATCTCGAGGGGCAAGACTGTCAGGTTTAGCGAAGTGGACCTGTTATCCGAGCCAGCTACTTGGATAATACTCATTCGTGTTACTAAAGTGCAGCTTAGTTTGCGCCACCGGGCATGGCTCTTGGCTCTCTCGACCGCGACCGGCCCCAGACCGATAATCTGGGTATGGAAAGAACAAATAGCTCGCGATCGCGTCTTCTTTGCACTCTCCTGGCGCTCATTGGCGCACTTGTTCTTGCGGGCTGCGCAGGAGTATCAGCCGGTTCCAATACCCAACCTCCGCCGCCCCCTACGACAGGGTCGCTGGCGGTATCGCCTTCGACGTTAAACTTCGGAAACGTCGCGGTGGGCAGCAGCTCATCATTGACCGGAACTCTGTCGGCTTCGAGCGCCAACGTGACCGTTTCATCTGCGGCGTGGAGCGGGTCGGGATACTCCGTCAGCGGGATCGCCTTCCCTACGAGCGTGTCTGCGGGTCAGACCACAAAGTACACGGTGACCTTCACCCCGCCGGCGGCCGGATCTTTGCCCGGCAGCATTTCGTTTGTCAGCAACGCTTCCAATGCTTCTCTGAAGCAGACGTTCAGTGGGGCCGGAACTCAGACTTCGCAGCATAGAGTTTCGCTGACATGGAATCCCAGCACCTCGACCGTCTCAGGATATAACCTGTATCGCGGTTCGCAATCGGGTGGCCCGTATTCCAGGTTGAATTCGTCTCTGCTGTCGGGTACCAGCTATAACGACGCAGGCGTTCAGTCCGGTGGGACTTACTACTACGTTTCGACTGCGGTGGACGCGAGCAATACCGAAAGCACTTTCTCGAACGAGGCGACTGCGGCGATTCCGTAATTCGGCGAGCGAGCTAAAGAATGTAGAATCCCGGCCAGCACGATTCAAATGCTGTCTACCTGGGAGATAGGCCGGCGGATTGCCCGCTAGCTCATCTGATTAAGGGTTCTGCGAATCTCATCTGATGCCGGCGAATTGGGACTGATCTCTAAAGCTCGCTTCAGGTGTTTTCGCGCCGCTTGCCTGTTGTTCTGCTTCTGATAAATCATGCCGATGTGGTAGTGATAGGTGGCATTGTCCGGGGACTTTTGAAGTGCTTCAAGCAGCAAGTTCGACGCCATCCCGTAAATCCCTTTTCGATAATAGATCCAGGCCAGGGTGTCAGCGGCGCTGGGAGAGTCCGGCATTTTCTGCCGCGCTATCTGGGCCAGAGATAGCGCCTCGTCGATATTCCCTCCGTTCTGAAGCAGTAGATAGGCCAGGTTGTTCGCGGCCTGTCCATTGTTGGGCTGGATTTGCAAAGCTTTTCGGTACAGGACCTCGGCTTGCCGAGACCCGCCTCGGAGTTCTTCCATGTTTCCGGCAAAGTCGTACGCGTCTACATTTTTTGGATTTGTTTGGATCGATTTATAAGCAGTCGCGAGCGATTGATCCACTTCGCCTCGGGCCATTTGGACTTTCGCAAGTAACATGAGGGTGTCGAAGTTGGAGGGATTCAGCTGAACCGCTTTCTGCAGTGACGCTTCCGCTCCAGGCATGTCTCGGTTGGCCACCTGTAGTCCCCCGAGCAAGACGTAGATGGCATCACTAGCTGATGCCTTTAAGACTTGGGCTTGCACACGATCGATGGCCTTATTGTTTTGTTTTTCCTGCATCAGAATACTGGTTACCCCGGCCAGGGACTCGATGTTGCCGGCATCACACTCGAGAGCCTTCTCGTAGTACTCTTGCGCCTCTCGATTTCTGCCCTGTGTCCTCAGGAAACTGCCCATCGCGGAATAGCCTATGGGGCTCACAGGCGCGATCTGAATCGCCTTCATAAGATCTGCGCGCGCCGTGGCGGAGTGATTCGATGCGGACTCGCTCTCCGCTCGCAACACATAACCGCGAGGATCTAAAGGATTGTTTTGGATTAGCTGTTCTGCCGTTTGGCTCAGAAGTTCCCGATCACCCTTAGCGCGGGCGACGTCGGCCAAAGCGAAGAGCGCCTCGTTCATGCCTGGTGTCAGCCTCGTCGCCTGGCGCCATTCCTCCTCGGCACGCTCTAGATAGCCAGTCTTGCTGAGCGCCAATCCGAGTTGATAGTGGCCGTTAGCATCTTCCGAAGCGTCTTTTACAGCGCTCTCGAGAATTCCGACAGCCTGCTCAGATTTTCCCTGCGAATTCAGCATGGAGCCGCGGAGTATCTGAGCGCCGCTGTCATTTGGATTTTCTTTCAAAATTGCGTCATTAAGCCGAGCGGCCCGTTCAAACTGGTTGTGCCCAAGCAGCAGGCGAATATAATCCTCTCGAGTTTTCACGTCCTCAGGATGTGCCTCTGAAATAGAAGCAAGCTCCGCCAGCGCCTTATCAGCATCGCCGACATCGTTATAGTATTGACCCAATACTCGATAGTGGTCGCCGTCATGCGCCAAGTCCTTCTTTGCCTGCATCATGACCTGCTCGGCTTCAAGGTTGCGTTGTTGCGAGTTGTACAGTAAAGCCAATTGGCGGCGTGGTTCGACTCCTTTCGGATTCAATTCGATCACATAGCGCAGTTGCTGTTCAGCATCAGACGGCTTACCCATGGTCTCATCCAACACAGCCAGCGCCTGAATGGCGGGAATATATTTTGGATCGACGGTCAGCGCTGTTCTCAAGCTAGACTCCGCAGAAATATTGTCCTCGCCAGCTTGCTGCAATGAAGCAAGCTGCACGTACAGCTGAGGATCACTTGCTTTCAAAGCAATAGCGGTATGTATATCCTGCAAAGCGGAATCAAGATTTCCCCGTACGCGATTCAGTTCCGACAATAACAAATGGGCGTCCGCATTGTGAGGGTCTTGTTTTAGCATTCGTGCCGCAATTGGTTCCACGCGTTCGTAGCCACGGCCAGCGATCAAAAGCAGCCCAAGGTCGAGCGCAGCTTTACTGTTTCCAGGATCCAACTCGCTTGTCCGTTGCAGCTCACGATAAGCGTCCGCAGGACGTTTCGCTTGCAAATAGCTCTCCGCCAATTTGAAGTGGGCGGCCGCAAAGTTTGGATCAATCCTGATCGCATTCGAGAACTGGATGACTGCCTCAGGAAATTGGCCATTCTCCAGATAACGATTGCCGCTTTCGAAGTATTTCTGTTTCTGAGCATTCGGATCGCGGTTACAAGCCGTTAACGCGGCCAGCAAGCTAAAGGACACTACAAACGCGACCCGGCCAAGAGTTTGCATACGATTGAGCGAAGAGGTTAAGCAATGTTATACGCAGTTCTAGGAGGATTTATCGGAAGAAATTTTGAGGACTGTGAAATGCCGGACGTGTCGTCGGACTCGTCCGGCACATCGGTTCGCAAGCCATTTAGCTGGTTGGCCGAGGTTGCAAACGAAACGAGGTAGCCCAGTTGCGAAAGCTGCGATTCTGCGTATGGCGAAATACCATCAGGGCGACGAACATGAGAACAAGCTCTGAAGCCAAGAGCGTCAGCACGGAAGGCTCAGGAACGCTCACTGCCTTTCCAGATGCGCTTACTGCGTAACACGTTCCTGCGCCGGAGGCACAACTTCCATACGAGAGAAAATTCCACGCGCTTAACGTGCTGCAATTCGAGCAGGCAAAGTCAAAGCTGAAGGTTACAGATTGACCCTGATTTATTGCAGAAGGTTTACCAGTGCCGTTCACTATTACGCACATGGCTCCCGAGACATTCGGGTTGCAAAGGCCGAATCCAACGAGGCTGTAGGTGCCCGTGTTGGTGGTGTTGCCTTGGCTCACGACGAAGTTGCTAAATGAACTGGCATTGCTCCCGCTTCGGAATAACTTCAGTGCCCAACCAAGAGGGGTTGCGGCAGCCCCGCTTACGTTGGTGATGGTGTAGGAGAGGTGATACTTCCCAGTACCAGTGGAAGTAAGGGTTGCTTGGAACGCATATCCGTTGCAACCATTACAGCCAGAGACGGTTTCGGTATCGGCCTGAGCAGGCAGATTGAGCGCGCTAATCGCGATCACC
Organism: Acidobacteriaceae bacterium; assembly: GCA_025462735.1. GTDB lineage: Bacteria > Acidobacteriota > Terriglobia > Terriglobales > Acidobacteriaceae > Gp1-AA145. The sequence continues at coordinate 267,778 of JAOAPC010000010.1, forward strand.
AGAGCCGCTGCGACGATAAAAAGACGTGCTACGTGGCGCATAAAGCTACTTTCTCGGGGGAAAGACCGTTTCGCAATTTCTCTAACACTACGGTCAGCGTTACTGTAGCCGATCCAGTAATTCTGTCAAGCCTGATAATTTCTGCAAGCAGTTGCAACCATTTGCAACTTTGTTTACAACTTAAATCTCGTGTAATCAACAACATGCGTCTAAATGGCGGACTCGAATCTGAGGCACGAAGAAGGTAACACTCATATCGAACTCACCTGCGCCAACTCGGGCACTCGTGAGGTTCTAAGGTGGTTGCGCTCGCCTTTTCGGAATACAGCCAATACAGGAAACAGCGCGATCACGCCAAGGAGGTAGAAAAGAATTCCTCCCGAGGTGTGCAACCAACCATGCAAGAACGCCGGATTGACGTAGGCAGTCAGCAAATAAATACTGACAATCCGCACGCCGTTCTTAACAACCAGAATTGGAATCACGGAGAGAACGAGGAGCAGTTTTCTCCAGAACGAGTGCAACAGGAACTCGCCCGCCACAAGCACCGTCAATAGTAGAGCGATACTCGACCGGATCCCGCTGCACTCCCTCGCCACTTCGAGGTCAACTCTTGGGAGTCGGAGAATGAAGTCTTCCTTCAGCACGGGCACACTCAGGATTCGCAGGAGGCCGTAAGCTACGGCTGACGACCCCTCTTGCAAAGAAAAAATAGCCTTCCTTAGCAGAAAGTCCGGAAGCGGGACCAGCAAGAAGAGGAACAGCAAGGGAAATCGCGCTCTGATAAAAGCTTCTCGCCCGTAACACAGAACGAACCCTGAGATCCATAACACTACGAGCAAAAGGATTTCGATCGTAAGCCTCTGCGCCTGCAATGGCGGATAACGCCGGGCCCCCAACAACAGGACCGATCCCAGGAGAAACAAACTTGAACCGGCGATAATATTTCCTTTGCGGCGCGAATTGACTTTAACGTCCGAGAAAACTTCATCCCGTCTCAGATAAACCAAAAGGATACTCACAGGGACGATTAGCAAAATGTGGGAACCGTAATCATGACCTACTGCGAACCCAACCAGTTGTTTGAGTGGTGCCCAAAAAACGAAACCAGACGCGACGAGAAAAATAGCAAAGGAAAGCGTTCGCCGAGAGGTTTCATTGCGAGAGGTCATTATCTTTGACCAGCAAAGCGACAAACTCGTCGCTAGTTCAGACTGGAGCCACTGAGTACACGCTGCAGTTCATACACTAATCTCCCATGTTCAATCCTTGCATAAGCAAGCATAGCGCGCTCCGAGCCTTCCCCTTCTATACGCCAATCCCTGCCGTTCTGGATCAACTCCATTTTGTTGCGTGCTCGCCACCACCTGTCAACCTCCGAGGGAAGCGCCAGCCATATCTTTCTTGTGGAATGAAGGTCGCGCAGATGACTCAGTAGGTCGATATAAAGATCCTTCACGTCATGATGAATCACATAATCGGGATGAATAATAAAACTTACCAACCCATTTTTTGCCAACACCAAACCTATTTGTGTTTTCCACAATTCGATGGACCGCTCAGAGAGGAGATGAAAAAGCGTGTAATCCTGAGTCGTCGTTACAGGAAGCTCGAGCAAACCCCCGATAAAGTAAGGCATAACGGTGCAACACCCACCCCTCTGAGGATCCAAATGCGCATTATTCGGAATCGAGGTATCGTAGGAAAAGTTCAGAGCGTCATACCATTCAGGTCTTCGGTAGAGCACGGCGGAGCGGAATCCCTTCGCACCATATTCGTTTGCATATTGGTTGATGAGATTTGCGCGCCTCAGAAATTCGCCATGCTCATCGAAAAGCCGACCGTCATGGGTGAGGTCCTGAATTCCTATCTCAAATCCTCGATCACGAATGCGGGCAAGAAAATCATGCGAGAGCGAATATGACCCTTGCGGAACTACATTAAACGACGCCTTAATTCCATATGAGTCGTCAATATCCATCAGACTAGCGCAATAGTCCCTGCCAGCCGCGCCCTCGACGTCGTGGGTCATCACAACGCAACCTTCACTACCATCCGGCCAGAACCAGATGAATGGAATCCGATTTGCTGCGTTGGCTCGCAGCACCAATAGAAGAAGTTGCTCGCACAGGTTCTCAACGGTCACGTCGACCGGCCACGCTGGAAAACGTCGCTCGCGCCATCCCCTTACGTGGAGTCTTTGAACTTGCTTGCGCATGGAGCGATGCAAGTAAGGACGCACATGATAATAGACTTTTTTTGCACGTCTCCGAATCCAGGATTGTGCAGGGTTATAACGTTCCAGCCGAAGGTTTTCGATGATCTCTGTGGGGCTGAACGGAAGACATACCTCGGATTGGTTAATCTGGACGTCCGCGGCCACGTCGTAAAGCGCCGGACCAACTCGCGAGCCTCGATAACCTGTTGCCGAACGACCGTAGCAAATCGCGTTCGAGCCAAATCGAAAAAAACCAGAATCCGAGGTTATGGCATTTTGCAGAGTGATATTGAAAAAACTCGCCGGACAACGGTAATGATCCACCAGTACCCGAGCAGGCACAGTCATTGGGTTGGTCTTAAATTCGTCCTGATTGTCTCACGGCATGGATAACTTTCAGTCGATCAATGGATCAAACTAACCGAAGTGCCTGTACAGTAACCGCCCACCGAAGGTCATGAGGCCATCGGGAACGCAAGACGCAAGTTTTTGGGGCGTGAGCATGCCATGCCTTAATGCAACGCTTCCTGCTAGTTGCACCGGGTAACGAAAGTAGGTCAAACTACTGCGACCTGCACCTAATCTATCCTTGAAGACGCCAAGACCTTTATCGTTAACGTCAGAACGTCCTAAGTCAACTTCTTTCAATCCGCTTTTCTTTGCTTCCGTGATGGCTTGCCAAAGCAACAGTTGCATTCCACCAAGTCGAAAGAATCTTTCATCGGTGCCACCGTATTTGTAGACGAGAGAATCCTCGAACCGAATCGTGATGATGCCGGCCACTGGCGTTCCTTGGTTTGACGCCACCCGGATCGTCAACTGACTCCCAAAGCAACTCAGAAGATTGGAGAACCATTTCCTCGGTTGAGGAGGCACGCGATGCCGGCGTCGGGTCAGCACAAGAAGCGTATAAAACTTGTCGAACAGAACTTCTGACCGGCCCTCTTCGCAGATAAGGGCCTCTCTCTGGGCCCGTTTGATTTTTCGTTGAGTAGAACTTTTGTGAAGACCGTCAAAAAGCTGTTCCAAACTGGGTTCAAGGTTCAGATTGTGAAGATAGAACTGCTGAGAAGGGCCGAAGCCTTCCGGAACTGGGTCTTCCGCCGGCGATCTACATTCGATGTATTTCCAGTGCTCCGCTTCCCTGCCTCGTTGCAATACCTGGGCTATTTCCTTCCGCGCGCCCGGGTCGTCAATGAGCGGCTCACAATGATCAGAAAAAGGGAGCGACACGAGACGACCGCCCGTAAGCCAGCTTCGAATTCGGCAAAACACCCAGCCGTTCTTTAGTTGCATTCCCGGCGCTGTCGTAGTGTACGCGACCGGTTCATAGCCGTAGGTACTCTTCAAAGCACTGAGCCAAGCGCAAGAATGAAAAACGGATGCTCGCGGGTGTTGCTGCAATAACTCGTCCCAGCGGGGATCTGCGAGCGGATCGATTTCATAAACGCTCATCGGAGGTCCCAAGCCGGCTTCGCGTCCCGTCCCTTCAGTTGTTTTACTGCAACTGAACGAAGGGAGCGATGGACGGAACACCGTTCGAATTCAGCACAAAGAGCATGTAGTATCCCGGTGGCGCCAGGTTACCATTGGCTGGGGCTGTTATGGTCAGTCCACCAGTTGCCGTTGTAAAAGTCACGGGCACAAACCTCGCGTTCATGTTGAAGAAGTGGGTCACTGCCCCGGTTCGAATCAGGACCGCGCTGGTGATGGTTGAGCCGTCCGGCGTACCGACGAAGAAATTCTGGCCGTAAGAGATCTGCGCGGGAGCCTGAGTAATGGTTGGCCGCGCGCCTTTAAACAGGTAGGGTGGCGAGTAGAATTCGGCGCTCGTCTCATCCGGAACGCTGCCAAAGTCAGCCCCCATGCCCGACTGCAGCACTCGCCCGTCAGGCAGGAGCAGGGCGGTGCTGTGGTATTCGCGAGGCGTGTGCATCGAGGCCATTGTGGTCCAAGTTTGAGTCAGGGGTGACCAAAGCTCTGCGGCATACACGGCATTGCTTATGTTGCCGCCGTTCTTATCGGTCTCGCCGCCCGTTGCGAGCACAGTCCCATCTGGAAGTTCGGTTAGATTCAGAAAGCTTCTCAGGTTGGCCATCGATGCAGTCTGCTGCCAGGCCGGCGATGGTTTTGTCATATCCAGAACGTACGTAGTATTCGACGAAGGCCCGGTCATTTGGCTGTCAGCCGCACTACCAGCTTTCATTATCTTGTCTGGCATGTACATGACAGAACTGCCGCCATCTTTTATGTTGGGATCCACCGTTGACCAGCTCTGTGTATTTAGATTCAAGATGTCAGTGATGGTGGCGTACTCCGATCCATTCACATGAATGAGGCGCCCGTCAGACAACTGATAGATGAACGGGTAGGTTTCAAACGGATTGTTCGCGTTCGTCAGCTTCGTCCATGTATTCGCGACCGGATCATAAATCTCCGGGATGCCGGCATTAGTGTGATTGGAGGTTTGCCAGCCGCCCATTACAATGACTCGGCCGTCTGAAAGGGTTGTGGCAGTCGGATACCAGCGTGAGTAGGCCATTTTCGGAAGAATTGTCCACGTGTTGTTTGAGGGATCGAAAAGTTCCGCGTTTGGAATTCCGAATTGATTACCACTTCCTCCGTACCCACCAACTATAAGAATTCGACCGTCTGCGAGCATCGTCTGACCCGAGCAGAACAAATCCGCGGGAGCAGGGACACTGGTAAAAACGTTATTGATGTAGTCCCAAACCGTGGGTGTTGATCCGTCCTGGTAAAAGAGAAGGCTGTTGTTTTTCAATAATACGAGGTTAACCGCGACCGCCGGAAGATTCACGGGTGCAGACCAACTACCCACTGCGGCAAGATTACCTGAATTATCTACTGTAACTGTGATTGAATTCGCGGTTGTGCTTAAGCCGACAGAGTTATAGGCGATGGCAGACAAAGTGTGCGCGCCCGCTGTCGCGGTGGTTGTGTCCCACGTGATTGAATACGGAGTCGAGGTAACCTGCGCTCCAAAATTGCTCTGGTCCAGCACGAACTGCACTCCGGTAATTGCTGATCCCTGGCTTGACGCGGTTGCTGACACTGTCGTATTGCCCGTCACGGTTGCACCAGCTGCAGGAGCAGTGATGCTGACCGTGGGCGGCGTACCACCCCCGCCCGAGAGCGACGGCAACACCTCCGCGATACTGAGGTTATATCGGTCGCCGGTTGGCGCCGTGTCATTGATCTTGACTGCTGTGCCGCTGACGGGAGTGGTGGTCGTTTGCCTTTGTACCCAGTAAGTATCACCTGAGGACGTTAGGATTTGGTGGACCAAAGTCTGCCCGGAACCCACTGTACGCGCAATGGCTTTGTCAAAATCATTCCCGACGCCGAACACCCAGGAATTGTTCCTAGTCGTCGTTAACGTCGCAGTTGGAGCCCCAGAGGATGCACTTGCGCCGCCGATAGCGCCAATCGCTCCCGACCCGTTGGATCCGGATGGATCAGCTCCGGTGAAGCTCACTACCGTCATCGACGAGAGAACACTTTGCGACAGAGTCGCGGTGACGGCCACACCAGAAAGTGGACTTGCCGCTAAGGCTTCCCAAATTTCGGCCGTGCCACTCTGTGCGTTCGTGCGCTTGACCAAGGCCCACGTCAGGGATCCGCCGCTTATTCCTGTGACAGTCGTATTCGCGCCAGACGAATAGTCCGTAGAAACAAACGCCAGCAACAACTCATTTCCCGAAATCGTGGAGAATGTCGGTGTGGTGATTGTGCTCGCCTTCGAAGTTGCATCTTTATAAACCGTGGCATCGATGGCCAAGGCCCCGGTTGCAATCGTCTGCGCGGTGAAATTCACAGTGCTTAGGGGGGCTCCATTAACCGTGACCGATTGCCATGCTGGATTAAAAGTGACCCCCGCCTGACTCGGTGTCACCGTATACATCCCATTTGCCACATTGGCGAAACTATAGTTCCCGTTCGCGTCAGCAGTCGTGGTTGAATTCGATCCGCTTAACGTTAATACGGCTCCGCTGCCGAGAGATGATGGGCTGATATTGCCTGATATGCTCCAGGTAGAACTCGCGGTGGCCGTGAAGTTTACGTTAGAAATATTCGCATTCGTCACACTTACGGCCTGGCTTACAGGGTTGAGGGTGTAGCCAGCGTTCGTCGGCGTCACCGTATAGCTTCCACTGCCTATATTATTGAAGGCGTATGCCCCTGTGGAATTTGCAGTAGTGGCAGCAATAGTCGAGCTCCCACTGCTGAGCGTCACCACGGCCCCGTTTCCACCCGCGCCGCTGATATTTCCCGAGATGGTCCAGGAGCCAATCGTCCCACTGCTTGCGGGCTCGAATGTCGCCATCAAAGCCAACCATGTGCCACTTGTCTGCGTAAACGTGGCGGCAATCGGGCCTGCCGTGGATTGAATCTGGTACTCATCCAAGTCGCCATTAACCAGCGAAATGCCGGTGAAACCGTTTCCCGCCACCGCCGTATTTAAGAGGAACGTGTATCCGAAGATGAGCTCTCCATTCAGTGTCGTGGTCATCGATCCACTGGACGCAGCGGTGCCAGTCCCAGCAGCCGACGCTGTCTGATCCAACGAGGAACTGATTGCGATCCCACTCCACTCCGTAACGTGGATCTCTAACGCGTCAGCAGTCGAGGGGGTCAACGTCACCGTGTTCGCCCCGCCCTTACAATTCGGGACGTACCAGATATATGCCGTGACTTTCTGATTGCTGTCTGTCACCGGGCCTATTGCTGGAATGTAAGTGTTGCCCAGCGTGTCAGTAATTGTCAGGGTGCTGCCCGGGCGAGCGGCCGTACCGGCCACAATCAGGAAATTCCCCGCGGTGTTGTTCGACGGGAAAGTCGCCGAGATATTGAGACCGGTAGCCTCGTTGCCAGCGACATTTTTTTGCACCGGTTGAATGCCGCCTGACGTGACTGCCGTGGCCGTGAAAACCGGGACAGTCACATCGGCGCCATTAACCGGCACACTTTGACTCGCCGGGGAGAAGGTGAATCCAGTCTCGCTGGGCGTAACCGTGTAAGTTCCGTTAGAGACACTACTGAAAGAGTAGGATCCGGAAGACCCAACAGTCGCCGTGGCGACCGTAGTTCCGCTCTGCGACAGCGTGACCGTGGCTACAACGCCGTTCGGCGCAGGACTGATAGTCCCTGATACGGTGAAGGTCGTCACCACCGCAGTCGCAGTAAAAGCGGGAACTGTCGCCGGGTTGCCATTGACCGTCACGCTTTGATTCGCCGGGCTAAACGTGAATCCCGTTTCGCTGGGGGTCACGGTATAAGTTCCGTTGGCGACGTTGCTGAAAGAATAGGATCCAGATGACCCCACCGTGGTCGTGGCTACGGTGGCTCCACTTTGCGATAACACAACCGTAGCTGTGGTGCCGTTGGGCGCAGGAGTGATCGTCCCCGACACGGTGAAGGTCGTCACCACCGCAGTCGCGGTGAAAACGGACACCGTCGCCGCGTTGCCATTGACCGTCACGCTTTGATTCGCAGGGCTAAACGTGAATCCCGCCTCGCTCGGCGTTACGGTGTAGGTTCCGTTAGCGACATTGCTGAAAGAGTAGGATCCGGATGACCCGGCCGTGGTCGTGGCCACCGTCGTTCCATTCTGCGACAACACAATCGTAGCTGTGGTACCGTTGGGCGCAGGACTGATCGTCCCTGAGACGCTTCCTGTAGTAGCGCCACCGGTTGCGGCCAGAACCTCGACGATACTCAAGTTGAATCTGTCGGTTGTAGGGGCGGTATCGCTGATAAACACCTGCGTGCCGCTAAGCGCAGTCGGAGTATTCTGCTTCTGGATCCAATAAGTGTCGCCGACTGTGGCCAAGTACTGATGAACGACACTCTGGTTTGTGCCCAATGTCCGGGCAGTCGCTTTGTCCCAGTCGGTGCCTACACCGAACACCCATGAGCCATCACGAGTTGTAATAAGCGATACGGATGGCGCTCCCGAGGAAGCACTATTTCCATTAGTATTGCCGATCGCCCCAGAGCCATTTGTGCCGCTCGTATCGACACCAATGACCGTCACAATTGTCATGGATGCTGCGACGTTTTGTGACAAGGTCGCCTGAACCGCGACGGCGGAGAGTGCGGACGAAGTATAGGCGCGCCAAATTTCGGCCGTGCCCATTTGGCCGTTCGTACGTCTCACAAGCGCCCAAGTGAGGCCTGCACCGCTGACCCCGGTCACCGTAATGCCCGAAGAACTTGCGTCTGTCGAGATAAACGCCAGCAGTAGTTCATTCCCGAACTTCGTGGAAAACGAAGATGATGAGACGCTACTGCCTTGGCTGGAACGATCCGTAGAGGTGATTGTATCAGTCGCAAGAGCACCAAATGCGGATTGTGCCACTAAGACGGTCGAAAGAATGAGCAAACCTGCGCTAAGGCGGGTGACAAGTGCACGTATCCCGGGAGGAGCTTGATTCAACACAATTATGGACAATCCTTCGTTGTCTGTTTTATCGACTAAGGGACTCACTTACGATTGCATAATATCTTGATTTCGCCGCAAATATCCGAACCTCAGCGAACACCAGCAGCAGTCGAAGCGGGCTCGACACGAACAGTGCCCATCATGCCGCCATCGACGCGCTGCATTATGTGGCAATGGAATGGAAGGGTACCTACAATTCGCGGGTCTCGACAATCCATGCGTAAAATCACACTAGGATACTGTCGGAAGCCGTCCCACGCGGGCAAATCAATTGTGTCGCGCAGCGCGGGTTCTTCCCACCGCATGGTTCGCCCGCCGACTACAATGAAGTGCGCTTACCGACATAGCAATAACGCATGTGACCATTGGCGTCGAGTGAATTTCGTACATTCAGTGTAATCTTCAGTACGCCATGCTCGCTTCTTACATCCGGCGGTTCAATAGCGGCACTGCCTTGTGGAGGCCACGTACAGGCCTGCTGGGCCAGAACTCGCGTCCGCGTTTTGGCGATCGCTCCGAAGCAGCCCAAGGTCAGACAGACTGTAGCATTTAGTAAGAAGCCGCAAAGCAGCAGTCTTACAACTGGCCTATAAACCTTATAATCGGCACTTAGGCCCTGGCACCACAACAACAAATGTCGTTCGGCAAATTGATAACAGACATTCGCAACCATCGCCTAAGAGTAAGGCCGATAACATACCTCGATAGGACAGGTAACAAAATGTAAGAAAGCCAGACGGGAGCCTGGCCTCGAGTATCCCAAAACCTTGCTGGCTTTATATTGAGCCAGATCGCGGGCAAGACCTCCGCACGTTCAGAGCGTCGCATTTTTACAATACCGGCCGTCGGGCGGTGCGCCTTACGGGCGGTGATACGACTATCATTGGGTAAGTACAACATCAACCCAATAGTTCGAGGAGTTGAATCCATTGCTGGGAAATGCACTGCTGGAACCGTAAGCAAAGACTCCATTCGCTCCGCTCACTCCGTCCTGTAGTGCATGCAGTGGTGGGTTGTTGAGCCCTGAATTGAGGAAGAAGTTTTGGTCGATGGAGTAATGGCCCACGGTAGTGTGGTATGAAGCCACATACACGGTGTTTGCAGTGATCGTCACCGGGGTGGTAAAGTCCGCCTGCTGCCAACCCGACACGGTTTCGTTTGTGAACGTGGCTGATGCCA
>JAOAPC010000014.1 GCA_025462735.1 Acidobacteriaceae bacterium
TCGAATCAAACGACCGGAACACGATCTTCGGGTTATGCTTCTGCAAGACCTTGGTGATCGCCGCCGTCAGCGTGGTCTTGCCATGGTCGATGTGACCGATGGTGCCTACGTTGCAGTGCGGCTTATTGCGCTCAAATTTCTCTTTCGCCATTCTTTGTTTCCTCAGCTCTTAGCAATTAGCTTTTAGCAGTTAGCTCAAACCTAAAACTCTTGTCATTCCGAACCGCTTTAGCGGTGAGGAATCTGCTTGTGTGGCGCGGGCGCCCTCGCCCGCGAAGTCAGTAATACTGAAACAGCTTCTTAAACCTGGCCCTCAACTCCGGGCTGGATTCCTCAATCTTCGACAGGTAAAACTCCTTCATCTGCGCCTGATCGGTCAAGGCCAGTGCTGCATACAAATCTTTTGCGCTTTGACGTGATCCCGCCAGAATTCGATCAACCTGTTCAAGAACGCGTTTCGCCAGCACCGAATCAAAATCCCGGATCCTCAACCCAGCGCTTGCAACTTTCTTCAAATACTTCTCAACGCTTTCGGGAGTAAACGCGCGAGTGATCGCAGCCTTCAGTTCCCCAAATTCTTTTTCTTTCTCAACCTTAATCGTCGCTTGTTCGAACGCCACCGCTCACACCCTTTTCAAAAATTCTGGAGCGGGAGACGGGAATCGAACCCGCGACCAACAGCTTGGAAGGCTGTGACTCTACCACTGAGTTACTCCCGCTTCTCCCACTGCTGCTTACCACTTTGAGGTCCCTTGACTTCGCTCGGGATCTCGGCGGCGGACTCAAACGCCTGCAAACGCCTCAAGTTACTCCCGCCCGAAGCAGCTGTCAGCCATCAGCCCTCAGCAAAACCACAACCGCAATTCTGGAGCCGATGATCAGGATTGAACTGATGACCTCTCCCTTACCAAGGGAGTGCTCTACCAACTGAGCTACATCGGCCCTACTTCCCGTGCCTATTCAGAATTCCTGCCCGGGCTCCCTCGACTCCGTTACACTCCGCTCGGGATTTCGGCGCGCGGCTCAGACGCCGCGCAAAACGCCTCAACTTACCAACGGAGTGCTCTACCAACTGAGCTACATCGGCTTTCGATTACTCTCACTCTCGCCATCGGAGTGCATTACGTCTTTGCGCCGCACCCAGGTCTTCACCGCAAACATTGCCAAAATAACTAGCGTTACGCCGCGCACTCGCGAATCAGGCAATGTTTTGAACGCCAATGCCGCGAGGACGACGTAAGCTGCGAGCGCAAGCAATAATCTTTTTGCCACAACTGAATTCATGGTGCACAGGGAAGGATTCGAACCTTCGTACCTCGCAAGGAGGAGCAGATTTACAGTCTGCCGGCTTTAACCACTCACCCACCTGTGCAAGTTCAGCTCTTAGCCTCTGGCTGTCAGCCCTTAGCCAACACCGTCGCGGTTAGCTAAAAGCCAAAAGCTAATAGCCTTCGGACACGCCGCTACGATCAACTCAGACCGCTACTTGCCACTGGGATCAGAAAGTGCGCGTAAGAACCCATCCGCGCCAACAACTCATCTGGAAAATTCCCTTATGGTGTGCCGATGGAAAAGCTGTCCGCCCTGCAAATCCTCGGAGTTTCTCCCGAAGCATTCCGGAATCCAAGCTCCCAAATTCCGGCAATTCATTTCCGGCAATTCATTTCTGGAGCTGGCGAAGGGATTTGAACCCCTGACCCTCTGATTACAAATCAGATGCTCTACCAGCTGAGCTACGCCAGCAGGCGAGAACCAGTGCCCAAGCACCGCTCCTCACACTAATCCCTTTTTCTTCAATGGGACAATTATAGAAGTTACCATAGTGGTAATTGAGGTGCAAGGGCGCTCGATCGCGAGCAGCCTGATGTAGAATCCCGTCCTGAAGCTAGAGTTTGCAGGTCTAACGTGAGCAGCCCTGGCCTAGAACTCGCGTCCGCTCTCAATGGCATAAAAACTGAGCACCCGGAGATTACAACGGGGTCGCAAAACGCACTTGACGCTTCTGTGACGACCGCACGCCGCAGTGCAGCGGAACCGGCAAAGTATCATCGAGCCGTTCGGCTTCACCTGGTCCTTTTTGCAACCGCCTTCTTGATTGTCTACACCCGCCGTCCTGATGCCGTGCTCCACGCTCAATTCTACGCTGAAGACGGCACCTTTTTTTTTCGCGACGCTTATCACTTTGGCCTGCGTTCGTTGCTACTGACATGTGGCGGCTATTTTCATGCGGTGCCTCGGCTGACCGCCCTCTTCGCCCAGCTTTTTCCACTTGCATGGGCGCCGTTAATCCTGAACCTCGCGGCCATTACTGTTCAAATACTCCCGCTCAACATATTCCTTTCTTCACGGTTCTCCGATATAGCATTCCCGGTTCGTTTGTTCGCAAGCTTCATATACCTGGCTCTTCCCAACAGCTTTGAGATCCACGCAAACATTACTAATGTTCAATGGCACCTGGCCTTGCTCGCTTGTTTGCTCTTGCTGGCTCACCCCGCAAGGACTCGAGCTTGGCAGCTGTTCGACGCGACCACGATATTCCTGACCTCCCTTAGTAGTCCAATGGGCATACTGCTCGTCCCTGTGGCCGCTTTCGTGTGGTGGAAGCGACGAAATAACTGGGCGGCCACATCGTTTGCGCTTCTATCCCCAGGCGCGGCTATACAGATTGTTTCCGTGCTACTGCACTGGCATGCCCGCCAGGCGCCACATAGCAACATATTAGGTCAGACCGTTATTAACGGTGGCGCAGACGGCGCAAGTTTCCACTCCTTCGCTGCGATCATGGGGCGCCAGGTATTTCTCTCAACGTTACTGGGACTGAATACTCAAAACTGGCTCCTCCATCTGCATTACGTTTCAATTGTTGAGACGATTTCCACCGCACTCGGCCTTGGTGTTTTTGCATATGTCCTTCGCTATGCACCCGTGGAGCTGAAGCTGTTTATTCTGTTTGCGAGTGCTGTGCTTGCGCTGGGCCTTGTAAACCCGCTGGCGGGCCCTCCTGACCATCCCCAGTGGTATTGGCTCTGCCTCCCAGGCTGCGGCAATCGTTATTACTTTTTGCCTATGCTTGCCTTTTTAGCGTCCTTATTTTGGATCGCCAGTCTCAAGCCTTCCGCCAGAGCATTCCGTTATTTCGCCATAGCTTTGCTGCTATTGTTGCCTGTTGGGATCTACCGAGACTGGCGCTATCCCCCGTTTGAAAACTTTCGCTTCGCGGAATTTGCGAAACAATTCGAGCGTGTCCCGGCAGGGACGAAATTCATCATTCCCATCAATCCCGAGTGGCTGATGGAGCTAACCAAGCATTGATGTTGACCACTGCTCACTTCCCCACCCACTGGTCCACCCAATCGTTTACCGTCTTGTACCAGAGCTGGGAATTCTGCGGCTTGAGTACCCAATGGCCCTCGTCGGGGAAATAGAGCATCTTTGACGGCACACCCATGCGCTGCAACGTCGTGAACAACTGAAATCCTTCCGACACATCGAGGCGGTAGTCGAGCTGGCTGTGAATCACCAGCGTCGGCGTCTTGAAATTCGTCGCAAACAAATGCGGAGACCACTTCCGGTACAGCTCGCGGTTAGTGTAAGGCGTGCCCTTGAACTCCCATTCGTTGAACCAAAGCTCTTCGGTCGTGCCCCATGCCGACTCAGTGTTGAACATGCCGTCGTGGGTCACAATGCACTTGAAGCGGTTGGTGTGGCCGAGGATCCAGTTTGCCATGTATCCGCCGTAGCTGGCGCCCAGCGCGCACTCCCGGTCTTTGTCGATAAATGGATAGTGCTGCTCGGCGTAGTCGAGGCCCTTAATCAAATCTTCAAACGGAGCCCCGCCCCAGTCGCCGTTGATCGCGTCAATGAACTTCTGCCCGTAGCCGGGAGAGCCGTGAAAATTGATGAATGCGACCACGTATCCATATGCCGCAAACAACTCGAAGTTCCAGCGATAACTCCACTCATCGCCGAACGGGACCTCCGGTCCGCCGTGCACAATAAACTTCACCGGATATTTCTTGTTGGAATCAAAGTTCGGCGGACGAACCAGGAAGCCTTCGACTTGGTCGCCGTGCGCACCGATGAACGAGAACGACTCGATGGCCGACGGGTCTACTTGGGACAACACCGGCTGATTCATCCGGGTGAGGGGCCAGTCCTTGTTCAAATTGCAATCTTCTTTTCCAGGATCAACATTCCCCGTCATTGCGGGACAACCCGGCCCGGCAGTATCGCTTGCATAGACTTCGTTCGGTGCGTTAATGGACATGCGGGTGAACAGCAAGGTCTTGCCATTTGGCGTGATTGCCAAGTCATCGTTGTAGCCGCCCACCAAGACGCGTCTTGCAAATTGGCCTCGATCGCGACCCGACCCGCCCACAGTATCGAGGGCATAAACAAAAGAGTGGCCCATATGCTCTGCGGTGAAATAGATCGTCTTTGAATCGGGTGCCCAAACGAAGTTCTCAACCCAATGGTCAAAGCCGTCAGTCATTTCCTTCCTCTCGCCGGTTTTCCGGTCATACAGCATCAGACGCCAACGGTCGCTCTCGTATCCCGGACGCTGCTGCGCCCGATAGGCAATGTACTTTCCATCCGAGGAATAGAGTGGAGTGTTGTCGGCCGCCTTGTTTTCAGCAGTGATGTTTTTTGTTGCAGCTAACACTTGGACGGGCGAGACGCCCGTCTCCCCATTTACTGGGACAGTAAACAAATCATTGTTGGTCGAGATCGCTGGCTCCGGATCGTGGTTTGAGGCGTAACAAATCTCCTTCCCATCCGGAGAGAAGGCGTAGTCATCCTGCCCGCCCAGCGAGAACACCGGTGCATCGTAATCGCCGGGCGTCAGATCACGAACAGCCACGCACGGCCCCGAACCCTCCGCATCTTGCGTAGGGACGGGTGCCCCCACCCGCCCGGTCGAGCTCCGCTCGACAGATGGCGAGCCCGGCTCGCCAGCCCGGACGTGGGCGTCCGGGCCTACGTGGTCTGTAGCGCACCTCTCGACAGGAAGCACAAACAAATGAGTCCTCTTGCCCTCTTTAAATGCATTCCAATGCCGGTACAGCAGGTGAGTAAAAACTAGCGCCTTGACCTTCGACTTCTTCGCGTCTTCCACTTTCTTCGTATTACACGCAGCCTCTGATTCAGGCGTCCCGTCGCACTCGGGATACACATCTGACTTGAACAAAATGTTCTTTCGATCCGGGGACCACAGCTCGCCATCAGCTTCGGTGGCGAGGTTCGTAAGCCGACTCTTTCCGGTTACAGCCCCGGTCACATCATCAAAATCCGCAATCCAAATTTGCGACCCGTTCTCTTTGGTTGAAACAAAGGCAAACCGCTTCCCATCCGGAGCCCACCGCGGCCGGTCCGCATCCTGATCAGAAATGACTCCTTTTTCGCCCACTTCTCGCAAAACCGGCGAGAAATGGGGCACCCCACTTTCTAACTGATCAGAATTGGGGTGCCCCATGTCTCCCTGTTTTTGGGAGACGTGGGAGTCACTACCTGGTGCTAAAGGCACCACCCACACATGCGGGGTCTTTGTGTTCGCCTTCAGATCAACATCGACCGCAGCAAACAGCACCCACTTCCCGTCCGGCGAGACCTCCGGCTCCTCGACGCGCTTGAGCGCCATCATGTCTTCGAAGGTGAAAGGGTGCTTCCGTGAAATCCCACCCTCCCCTTCGGGGAAGGATGGGGCACCCCAAAGAGGCAGAGCAAAAAGGAGAGCTGCAACAAACAGGCAAACGCGCATTGCGACCTCGAACGGACTGAGACCAGATAGTCTAATCCACCTACGGATTCACCTTCCGCACGCGTGCGGAAACGCCGGTTTACCGACCGAGCGGCAATTCACAAGCGAACTGTCCTGTTCCGCTCGGAATGACAGTAATTGCGGAGAGGATTACTCCTACCGGCTGTACTGATTGCGCTTCTTTTCTGCGTGCCGGTCGAGGCCAAGCTGAATCAGGCGGCTGATCAGTTCGGCATAAGTTACTCCCGAGGCCGCCCACAACTTGGGATACATGCTGATCGAAGTGAATCCCGGCATGGTATTGATCTCGTTCAAATAGATCTTGCGGGATTTCGGATCCATCAGGAAATCGACGCGCGCAAGGCCGGAACAATCCACTGCGCGAAAACCCGCGATGGCTAGCGCCTGAACTTTTTTCGTTTCCGCCTTCGTCAGCTTGGCGGGAATAATAAGCTGCGAGCCTTCGTCGAGATACTTGGCTGAATAATCGTAGAACTCGGCGCTGGGTACGATCTCTCCCGGCACCGAGGCCTCCGGTTTGTCGTTTCCGAGCACCGAGCATTCAATCTCGCGGGCCTTGTTCTTTTTTCCTCCCACGCCCTCTTCAATCACAATCTTCCGGTCAAATTTTGCAGCTTCCTCGATTGCCGGGCTGAGCTCTTTGCGATCGCGGGCTTTCGAAATTCCGACCGACGATCCCAAATTCGCTGGCTTCACGAACACGGGATACTTCAACTTGGTCTCAACCAGTTTCTGCACCTTCTTAGGGAAAGACTCCCACTCGCTGCGCAGAACACTCACATGTTTCACAATCGGGAGACCAGCCGCGCGAAACAACGACTTCATGATGTCTTTATCCATGCCGGCGGCCGAGCCGAGTACGCCCGCGCCCACGTAAGGAATATCCGCCAACTCAAGCAAGCCCTGGATGGTTCCATCTTCGCCGAAAGTACCGTGCAGCACCGGAAAGATCACGTCCACATTGATCGCGCGATCTGACGCGCGGCGCACCGGCGCGTCCGTCTGAAAGGCAGTCATCGAAGACTTATGCGGTTCCGGCGGAACCACGACCGACTCCCCACTTTGCAAAACTGCGGCAGCGGATGTAGCCTCCGGATCTCCAGCCCGCAATTGTCGCTCACTTTCCAGAGGCTTGCCGTGCAGCAACCGCTCAGCATCCGATGACGTCAGCCAGCGACCGTCTTTGGTAATTCCAATCGGAACCACTTCGTATTTGTTTTGATCTATGGCCTTGAATACCGAAGCGGCCGAGAGCAGCGAGATTTCGTGTTCGCCACTACGCCCGCCAAAAAGAATTCCAACTCGCAATTTCTTCATTTGAATTCAGTGTGGATGCCAATCTGGATTTTCGTCAATCGCAGCCTTGGTACGCGCAGGACAGGATTGCTCGCTGACACGGTCCGATAAGAATTCAAGATAGACTATTTTTCTGCATATGCCATCACGTCCGCCAGGTCCGAAGCCGCGTTTTCTCATCGGCAACATGCCTTTGGCAAGCTCCGATCCGCTTTTGGTCTTTACGGCATGGGCACGGGAATTCGGCGACATCTTCTATTACCGCGCCGCATGGCTGCACGTTTATTTTTTAAATCATCCCGATCTCATCGAAGAAGTTCTGGTTCGCAACTACAAGAATGTCCTGAAAGACCGCGTGGTCCGCAACAGCCGCTGGTTCTTTGGCCAAGGGCTGCTCACCAATGAAGGCGATTCCTGGCTCCGGCAACGCCGACTCTCGCAACCAGCATTTCATCGTGAACGTGTTGCCTCCTACGCAAAGATTATGACCGACTACGCCGGGCAAGTGCTCGCGACTTGGCAGGACGGAGAAATCCGCGACATCCATCAGGAAATGATGCGCCTCACGCTGCGAATCGTCGTCCGCACGTTGTTCAACGTCGAGTCTGAGGAGACGGAGCAAATATCTTCAGCGATGAACATTGTGATGGGAAACACAACCGGCATACGCATGCTGCTGCCCCCGATTGCCCGTTACCTGCCAACGCCGAAGATGATAGGGTTCCGGCGCGCCGTCGCCCGTCTGGATGAGACGGTTTACAGCATAGTGTCCAAACGTCGAGCGCACGAACGAGTTCATACAGAGGATTCCGGCGATCTGCTTTCAATGCTCATGCAGGCGAAGGACGAAGACGGCAGCCGCATGTCGGACAAGCAACTCCGCGACGAAGTGCTCACATTTCTGCTCGCCGGACATGAGACGACGGCCCTGGCGCTGTCGTGGACTTGGCATCTATTGGGCCAGCATTCTGAAGTCGAGCGCAAGCTTCATCAGGAACTGGACCGCGTGCTCGACGGTCGCGTTCCGATTTTTTCTGATTTGCCAGCGTTGACGTACACGGAACGCGTGATTAAAGAATCGATGCGGCTATATCCGCCGGCCTGGAGCCTGGCGCGAACCGTGGTTTCGGATTTTGAACTGCGTGGCTACCGCATTCCGTCCGGTGCGAACGTAGTGATGAGCCAGTGGATCATGCATCGCAACCCGACGTATTTTCCGGATCCGGATAAATTCGATCCTGACCGCTGGTTGCCGGAAAGATCGCAGAAGCTTCCGCGTTTCGCATACTTCCCCTTTGGCGGTGGCGCTAGACAGTGCATTGGGACAGCCTTCGCCATGATGGAAGCCACGATTTTGCTGGCGACCATTGCGCAGCGGTTCCGCTTCAACACGGTGCCCGAGCATCCAGTTGTTCCAATACCCAGCTTTACCCTGCGACCAAAGTACGGAATTAAGATGACCATCCAAACGCGGCAGAGAAGCGCAGCACACGCTCCCATCAACGACTTGGAGATGATGCGCGCCGCAGACCATTCAGTGTAGGCACTGGCTAATAGCTATAAAAGCTGTAGCGTAAGGGACAAAGAGATCTTGACGAACCCATACCCTGTTCGTATCATCTATTTACCAGTCAGCTCTTCGGAGCTGACCTTGGATTTCATGCAGAGTGGCTGAGGGACGAGCCCTGAGACGCCACGGCAACCGGACCGGGATCATATATCGCGGCCGCCAGGTGCCAACTCTCGACCCGGAAAGAACGGGAGACATGAGATTCGGGATGCGAATTTATCAGCCATTCCTGAACCTCTTTTCCTATTCCCGGGGAAAGAGGATTTTGGTTTTTTAGGGCAGATTTACTCTGCGCTCTCTGCGAATCCTTGGCGTACTCGGCGGTTAAATGGTTTTGAGATAACCGCATGGGTCGCAGAGAATTCGCAAAGAACGCAGAGAATTCCCGCAGCCGCTCAGATTGAGCGAGCAAATGCGATACGAACTGCGCTGTCGGGAGTGCCACAAGAACTGGGGCAACGTTCCCAAGTCGATATGCGAGGACTGTTTCTCGCCGCTTGAAGTTTTCTACGACTACGATTCCATCCGCAACAGCGGAGACTTCACCCGCGAAAAAATTGCCCAGGGCCCTCCGAACATTTGGCGCTATTCGGCGCTGCTGCCACTTCCAGGAAACTTTGAGCCTACGCTGCCCGTCGGGTTCACACCTCTCATCAAGGCTTCCGGCTTGGCTCGCGAACTCGGCACGAAAAATCTCTACATCAAGAACGACGCTGTTTGCCTACCGACTCTCAGCTTCAAGGACCGCGTAGTGGCGGTCGCGCTCGCTAATGCCCGCAGCTTTGGATTCGACACGGTTTCTTGCTCCTCCACTGGCAATCTTGCTAACGCTACCGCCGCGCAGGCTGCGCGCAATGGATTCAAGTGCTGGATCTTCATCCCTGCCGACCTCGAGGCGGCGAAGATTATCGGCACCCAGGTTTTCGGCGCGAAGCTGGTGCGCATCTCCGGCAGCTACGATCAGGTGAATCGGCTATGCTCGCAAATTGCCGACGAGCACAATTGGGGATTCGTTAATGTCAACCTGCGCCCCTACTACGCCGAGGGATCGAAGACGGTCGGCTACGAAATTGCCGAACAACTCGGCTGGCGTTTGCCCGATAACGTGGTCTGTCCGATGGCCGGCGGCTCACTCATCGTAAAAATCAAGAAAGCCTTCGAAGAACTCATTCAACTCGGTCTGGTCGAGCCTAAGCCGGTAAAATTCTTCGGCGCCCAGGCGACTGGATGCTCGCCGATTTCAACCGCAGTAAAGCTCGGGAACATGGACATCGAGCCGCAAAAGCCTTCGACTATTGCGCGGTCCTTGGCCATTGGGAATCCTGCGGATGGGCACTATGCCATCAAGACGATCACGCAGAGCGGCGGCTGGTCCGAAGACGTTTCCGATCCTGAGATCGTGAAGTCGATCCAGCTTCTTGCGGAAACCGAAGGCATTTTTACCGAGACTGCTGGCGGAGTGACTCTCGGCTGCGCGCGAAAGCTTTACAAAAGCGACCGTATTCTCCCGAACGAAACTACGGTGCTCTGCATTACCGGCAATGGCCTGAAGACGACTGACGTTTTAGCCGGCGAATACGAAACTGAAGAGCCAATTGCGCCGAAATTGGCCGAGTTCGAAAAGTATCTGGGGCAGACGCTGGATGTACAAGAACCTGTCGTGGCGTGAAAAAGCATTGCGGAGATCGGGAGCGGGCAGAGATTGTTCCGGCTTGACCTTGTTCTGCTTTGACCTTCTCTGTTTTGATTTTCTCGGCGAACTCTGCGGTTAAAAGCTTTTGACTTTCGGAAGCACAATGAACATCACCGTCCAAATTCCTAGCGCTCTCCGCCGCCACACCGGAGGCACAGCCAAGGTGAGCTGCGCTGCGGCGAACTTGAACGACCTGTTCTCCACCCTTGACGAGAAATTCCCAGACCTGAAACCCCACCTGCGCGACGAGTCAGGCCAGATCCGTCGCTTTCTCAATGTCTACGTGAACGAAGAAGACATTCGCTTCCTCGGCGGTCCAAGCTACACGTTTCAGGACGGAGACGAAGTGCTGCTCGTGCCTTCAATCGCAGGCGGCTAGTTCCAACCGCAGAAAAGCAGATTCCTCACCGCTAAAGCGGTTCGGAATGACAAGGCAAGGGGAGCTTAACCAGCAACCTTGCTATAATCCCGCAAGCTTCAGCCCACATGAAGACTCGTCTCGCAGTCGCGATTGTTTTCGCCGCGCTCACCCTCTCCTGCGGCAAGAAAACTCCGACCCTGAATCTCCTGGTCTGGGAAGGCTACGCCGATCCGTCATTCGTCAAAACGTTCGAAGACCAGAACAGTTGCAAAGTCTCGGCGTCATACATGGGATCAAGCGACGAACTGGTGGCTAAACTTCGCGGCGGCAGCGCCGGGAATTACGACGTGATTTCTCCGTCCAGTGACGTGGCCACCATGATCTCTGAGGCCGAATTGGCGGCGCCGCTGGATATCTCAAAGCTGCCGAGTTACGACCAACTTTCGCCAAAGCTGCGATCCATGCCGCTGGTCCGAGTGAATGGCAAGGTTTATGGCGTTCCATTCATGTGGGGACCGAATCCACTGATTTATGACACGACAGCGTTTCCGAAAGCGCCCGACAGTTGGGCAGCGCTGTGGGACCCGAAGTTGAAAGACAGAATTTCCGTCTGGGACGACCTCTCGACCGTTTACATGGCCGCGCAAGTCCTCGGATACGACAAGCCGGATCCCAGCCATCTTTATAACTTGAGCGATCAGGAACTCGAAGCAGTCAAAAACAAGTTGCTCGCGCTCAAGCCGAATATTCGAAAAATATGGTCAACCGGCGGTGAGTTGACGAATTTGTTCGAGAATCACGAAGTCGTTGCTGCCATGGGCTGGCCGCTCATGACCAATCAACTCCGCGCTTCAAAATTTCCGGTCGGCGAAACCATTCCCAAAGAGAACACCACCGGCTGGATCGATCACTTAATGATCACCGCGGGCAGCGACAACAAAAATCTGGCATACAAATTTCTCGAATTCATGATCGAGGCACAAACACAGAAGAAAGTCACCGACGTCACCGGTTACGCGCCCGCCAACCCACAGGCTTCGCAGTTCATGAGCGCCGCACAACAGAAGAGCTTGCACCTCGACAACGTTGACGAATATCAGAAGCGAATTTATTTCTGGCAAAATGTGCCCCGCCGCGCCAAGTACAACGAAATCTGGAATGAAGTAAAGGCGGCGCAATAACAATGTCCGTGTGGCGCGGACACTCTTGTCCGCGGCTTTTGCTGTTCAACGAGTGTGCCGCGGGCAGCCCGGCGCCCTGGGTTTGTTACTCGCCACGGTGTTTAATCTGAGGAACTCGCAGTAAACTGCACCCCATGGATAGCTTTCCGCAGCCATCTTCTGAAGTTTTGGAGGCATGGGCGCCCTCGCCCCTGCAAAATCCAGGTTCATTTTTGTTGAGCGTGCGAAATGTCGCCAAGAGCTTCGGCACGCATACCGTACTGCGCGACATATCGCTCGAAGTCGCCGCTGGCGAGTTTCTTACTATCCTGGGCGAGAGCGGATCGGGCAAAACTACCTTGCTGCGAATCATTGCAGGATTCGAGCATCCGACGTCCGGCGAAGTGTGGATGTCCGGCGAGAGACTCGATTTGATTCCTCCCTACAAGCGCCGCGTCAACACTGTTTTCCAAAGCTACGCCCTATTCCCTCATCTCACGGTCGAAGAAAATGTCGCCTATGGGCCGCGAGTGACAGGAACTCCATCGACTGAAATTCGAACGCGGGTAGATGAAGCGCTCGCCAAAGTCCGAATGCAGGCGTTCGCAAAATACAAGCCCTCGAAAATCAGCGGCGGACAGCAACAGCGCGTTGCCCTAGCGCGTGCTCTCGTGAATCGTCCGCAACTGCTGCTGCTTGATGAGCCGCTTTCAGCGCTGGACGCCAATCTTCGCCGCCAGATGCAGATGGAATTGAAGGCCCTGCAACGCGAGGTCGGCATCACTTTCATTTTTGTCACGCATGACCAGGAGGAAGCCATGGTCATGTCCGACCGCATCGCTCTCCTCCGCGCAGGAGAATTAGAACAAGTTGCTCCGCCCGATGAGATATACGGCCGCCCCGAAACATCGTATGCGGCACAGTTCATCGGACGTACGAATCTACTGCGGGCTGAAGTACGCAGCGGAGTTGCATATGTCGGTTCGATATCCTGGCCTACAACCGCTCCGAGCCGGAGTGCACTCTTTTCGCTTCGTCCGGAATGCATTCGGCTCTCACACTCCGGCCAGGAAATAGTGAGATTTCGAGCAAGCGTGCTCGACCACTCGTTTCACGGCGCAAGCGAACTGGTGCGCGTGCAAACTTCCGACGGGCAAATCTTCACCGTGCGCTCCTCCCAGCGTGGAATGCTCCGCGGAGAAGTTGAGCTGGAATTTTCGCCGCAGGACGCCGTTCCCGTTCGGGAGTCCGGAACATAGAAATGTTCTCCCGCGCTTACAAACTCACGGTTACGCTATCACCGACGCTGTGGGTTGCGATATTTCTCCTGGTGCCGTACGCACTCATGTTTGCCTATAGCTTCTGGTCAGTATCGCCCACGCAAGCTATTGTTCATTCATGGAGCATCGCCAATTACCGCGAGCTGTTTTCTCATGCGGTGTACCGGCAGACCTTGTTACGCTCTGCCTGGATCGCCGCGCGGGTGATGATTTTCTCCCTGCTGCTGGGATATCCGGTGGCGTATCTGCTCAGCTTTCACGCGGGCGCGAAGAAAAACTTGCTATACCAACTTGTAATCATCCCGCTGTGGGTCAGCTATTTAGTGCGTGCATACGCCTGGAAGACTATTCTCGGCACCGACGGCGTGCTCAACACCTCGATGCAGTATTTGCACCTGACCAGCCACCCGTTGCAATTCCTTTTGTATAGCCCGTTCGCTGTCGTGTTCACTCTGACGCACATCTACACGCCCTTCACGTTTCTTCCGATCTATGCCGCCATGGAGCACATTCCGCGCAACTTGGTTGAGGCCTCGCACGACCTCGGCGCGTCGCGGATGCAAACCTTCTGGCGCGTGATTCTTCCGCTCTCGATTCCAGGCGTGCTCGCCGGCACAACCTTCGCATTCGTACTCAGCTTCGGGGATTTCCTCGCGCCGCTGCTCCTCGGCGGACCGAGCGGGATCATGATTTCGAACGTTGTTGTAAGCCTATTCGGCGCCGCCTACAACTGGCCGCTCGGCGCGGCGATTTCGTTTTGCATGCTCGCGCTAGTGATCGCGCTGCTATGGCTTTCGGAACGGCTGGAAAGGCGGTGGGCACTGTCATGACTCGCCGCAAACATTTCGATTTTCGCCCGGAAGCCAGGCCCCCGAGTTGGCTGGCGCTTTATGCTTCCGCTATATTCGCGTTTCTTTATCTTCCGATTGTTGTGCTCGTAGTCTATTCATTTAACGGACAAGGAGTGGGCGGATTCCCTCCGCGCGATTTCACGCTGAACTGGTATCGCTTGCTTTTTCAGGACGACGCCATCTGGTCGTCGGTATTAAACAGCGTCGTCGTCGCGTTCGCTTCTGTGCTCATTGCTCTGGCTCTTGGGATCCCAGCCGGACTTGCCCTCGACCGCGCTACCTTCCCGGGAAAAGGAATTTTTCGGCGCCTTGTGCTCCTGCCGCTCGTGCTTCCCGGAATCATTACCGGGCTTTCGCTGACCATGCTCTTTCGGGTAACGGATGTGAAGCTGAGCCTGATGACCGTGATCCTTGGGCACGGAACCGCTCTGATTTCTGTCGCCACAACCGAAGTGTTTGCTGGATTGCAGAAATTCGATCGTGCACAGGAAGAAGCATCGCTCGATCTTGGCGCAACATACTGGCAAACCTTCTGGCGCGTGACCGTCCCCAACCTGAAGCTCTCGATCATCGGAGCCGCGCTGCTGATATTTACCCTTTCGATGGACGAAATCGCCGTGAGCTTTTTCCTGATCGGCCGCGACAATACTTTACCGTTGGAAATTTGGGGACGGCTGCGGCGCGGCATAACACCGGAAATCAATGCGGTGTCGACTATTATTTTTATCTTCTCGCTATGTGCGATTTTCTTGTGGTATCGCCTAAGTAATCGCGCCCAAAGCGCACCGGGGATAGCGGGAGCCTTGCCGCAAATCCAAACGGAAGCCTAGTTTTGTTGCAGCTTGCACTACCCGTCACATTGCGTTTAGCATATAACTAACTGGTTAGTTAAATATGAATGCGGCCCGCACAATTCGTCTCGGCACTCGTGGGAAACCCGAGGAAAGCCGTGCAGCTATCCTGAAAGCGGCAGTCAGCGAATTCGCTCGCGAAGGCGTTGCCGGCGCGCGCACTGACGCGATTGCCCGCTCCGCCGGCGTAAATAAGGCGCTGCTTTATTACTATTTCAAGGACAAGGAAGCCCTTTACGAAGCTGTATTGGATGAGGTTTTTAGCGGAGTTCGCTCCGCTATCCACCAGGCGTTGTCGCAGCAGCTTCCGCCGCGCGAGCGGCTCACGGCCTACGTGCGCGCCCATTTCAATTACATCGCATCGAATCCCCTCTATCCGCGAATTGTGCATGCGGAATTTCTGCGCGCGGGTCGCGATCCCTCCAGGCTTCAGGGAGTAGCCAAGCAATATTTTCGCCCAATCTTTTCCGAGCTCTCGTCTTTACTGAAAGAAGGCGCCGCCAGCGGTGATTTTCGTCGCGTCGATCCCATCCACTTCATTCCTTCGATGATCGCAGTGATCACGTTTTACTTCATTACGGCGCCGATTATGAAAGTCATGACTGGTTTTAATCCCATGTCGCCGGAGTTCGTGGCCGAACGTCGTGCCGCGGTAATCGACTTCATTTCCGCCGCGCTATTTACGCGCACGAAAGGAGAGCGCAAATGAACGCACGCAATAAGGTCCTGATCTTGCTCGCGGTTGTATTCGCCATTTCGCTTGGCTATTACCTCCTCTCGACGCCACGCGGATCGGACCTCGACTTGACTGGGACGGTCGATGCCAATCAGGTAATCGTGAGCCCGCAAGTCCAAGGTCGGATTGCGAAGCTTTTGGTGGACGAGGGCACCCGGGTAAAGCAAGGTGATCTGATCGCCGTGCTCGATCCTTCGGAGTTGGAGGCGCAAGCACGCGCGGCTGCGGCCATGATCGACAGCCTGCGTTCTCAAGTCGAAGCAACTCAGGCCACGAGCGTCGCCACGAAAGGCTCGACCACCGGCAGCGTTGCCAACGCGCAAGCACAACTTGAATCCGCGCGTGCACAACTCTTGCAGGCGGAGGCAACTCTGCAACGAGTAGAGAGCGACAGCCGCCGCACAGTCGAACTGGCGAGGCAAGGCGTGTCGTCAGATCAGGAACGGGTCCAGGCGGAAGCTAATTTGAAAGCCCAGCAGGCTCTTGTCGCTTCCTTGAAGCAGCAGATCACAGCTGCGCAGGCAGCACTGGATTCAGCGATCGCCAACAAACATCAGGCGCACGCTGCGGAGAGCACGGTTGCTTCGACGCGCGGCCAGCTTTTGAATTCGGAAGCGCAACTGAAGCAAGCGGAGGTCCGTCTCGGCTATACCAAGATTTACGCGCCGGTGACTGGGACCGTGTCGGTACGTGCCGCGCGGGAGGGTGAGTACCTGAATCCCGGTCAGCCGATCGTGACGATTGTTGATTTCACGGACACGTGGGTGCGGGCCGCGATCCCAGAAACACAAGCTGATCATATCGGCATAGGAGACACGCTGCGTATTCGTTTGCCGGGTGGAACTCTGACTTCAGGCAAAGTTTTTTTCAAATCCGCCGAGGCGGATTTCGCCGCCCAGCGCGATGTCAGTCGCAGCAAGCGCGACATCAAAACCATTGTTCTGAAGGTCCGCCTGGACAATCCCAAAGCAGCCTTCGTTCCTGGGATGACCGCCGATGTGCTGGTCTCGCCCGCACAGTTGCGCGGTACGGCATCCTCGAATACCGCGGCTGCATCTGGGGCTCAGCCATGACGTCGAGCTTGGGTTCAAGTGGTACGTCAAACGGCGGTTTGGGTAAAGCTTCCAATGCCGCAAAAGACGAAGTGCCTAACGCCATTGAGGTCGACCACATCGTCAAGAAGTATGGTTCCTTCACTGCTGTAGACGACGTCACCTTCTCAGTAAGAGAAGAAGAAATCTTCGGGCTGTTGGGACCGAATGGTGCCGGAAAATCCACTCTCATCCGCATGATGACCACGCTCATCCCAATTACCTCTGGAAAGGCGCGGATTGCCGGACACGACGTGGCGACCGATCCCGATGACGCGCGGCGGGCTATTGGGGTAATTCCGCAAGCACTAACCAGCGATATAGATCTCACGGTCGAAGAAAACCTGAGCATCTATGCCAAGCTATACGACGTTCCGGCGGCGAAGCGCAAACAGAATATCGATGAACTGCTGGAATTGGTGGATCTAACCAAATGGCGTTCGGCGCAAACCAAAACACTTTCCGGTGGAATGCGCCGCAGACTGGAAATCGCGCGCGGGCTAGTACACAGCCCCAAGATTTTCTTCCGGGACGAGCCCACCACCGGGCTCGATCCCGTCTCCCGCGTGGCCGTTTGGGAGATGCTTACCAACATCAAGAGCCAGCGCCAGCTCACTATTCTGATCACCACGCACTACATGGACGAAGCCGACCGACTCTGCGACCGAATTGCGATTGTTGATCATGGCAAGCTGGTCGCGCTCGACACGCCGCCGGCTTTGAAGGCTAGCGTTCCGGGATCGAATGTGATCGAGGCGCAATTCGAGAGCGCGCCCGCTGATTGGGAGCAAACTCTGCACACGCTGAGCAAAGTCACTTCGGTCCAGCACGAAGGCGCGGGCATGTATCGCATTCTCACTGCTGAGGGCTCGCGTACAACCACTGAACTGGTTGAAGCGGCAGTGCACGCGAATGTAGTAGTTAAATCGCTCTCCGTTCAGAACACAACATTAGACGACGTGTTCGTCCACTACACCGGACGGCAGTTGCGTGACGAACTCGTCAAAGCCCACGCATTCACCATGCCGTCCCGACCAGGAACGCAACCATGAACCGAATGATGGCGATTGTCGAACGCGAAATGCGCAAGTTTTTCCGCTCACCTGCGCTGATGCTAGTGGCAATGATTTTTCCCCTGGTCCAGCTCATCGTTCTGGGCAACGCGTTCGGAGGAAAGATACGCGATGCCAAGCTTGGCCTGGTCGATGAAGACGGCGGCACACAGGCGCTCAAAATTCGTGAAGCCTTCGACTCCGTTCGCGCTAACATGCGCACTTTCGCTCCGGTATATTACTCCGACGAGAAGAAAGCTGTGGAAGACGTGCGCAATGGCAAGATCCAGGGCGCCGTCATCATTCCGCCGCAATATTCGCGTCGCGTGTACGAGCAGGACCAGCCTCGCATCGGGCTAGTTGTCGACAACAGCGACAACTTCATGACTTCCACGCTCCAAGGTGAGCTCACCGATATCACTGTTGCACTGAACAATCCCACCGTCGAGCCGCGCATTCTGCAGAAAACAGTTTTGCAGATTGTGGAACTCTATCCGTATATCGAGTACATGAAATATCTGTTGCCGGGCTCGATTGCACTGGCGATGTTCGTCTCCGTCATGATCGGCGGAGGCATGCTATACATCGATGACAAGGCGCGCGGTGTTCACGAAGGCTATCTGGTCACGCCCATCACCAAAGCTGAGCTGGTGCTGGGGCTCAATGCCGCGGGCGCAATCAAAGCTGTGATGACCGGGGTCGTAATCACAGTCATCGGGTCAATGCTGGCCGGCGTGGGAACCATTTTCCGGCCCGGAACCATGATCGGACTCGTGCTGATGATCCTTCTGACCTCGATTGCGTTCAACACCATGATGTTCCTGCTGATGGTGCGAGTGGAAGATCCGCTGGTTCCGCGCGCAATCTTCGGAATCCTGAATACGTTGTTATTTTTTCCCAGTGGTTCGGTCTATCCCATCCAGGCATTCCCCCCCTGGCTGCGAGTCATCGCCAGCGTGGACCCGTTCACGTTTGCGGTGCATGGCTTCAAGTCGCTCCTGCTGAAAGAGACCGGCCTGGTGGCGATCTGGCCGGACATGGTTTACTTGTCAGTTTTCGCGATCATCACGTTCTCGATCGCCGTGCCGTTGTTCAAGCGCACGCTGTAGAAAAAGTGGTCAGTGATTAGCGGTCAGTGATCAGACCAAACCGGAGTCACCTGTACTGATCACTAGCAACTGACCACAGACCACCAGTTTCCTGGAACTTTTTCTAATCCGCCGGATTCCATTATGCTAGTAGGTCATGACGCTAATGGATGCGCAGCAGTTCGATGAGGGCCGTGCCCGCCGTCGCAGAAATACTGTCATTGTCGGTATCATTGCGGCGCTCATACTGGCCTTGGTTGTATACCATGAGCGCAATTACCCGGAACGGCGCGCAGCCAAGAAGTTTTTTGCGGCTCTTGAGGATAAAGATTTTGAACGCGCATATGGCATCTGGTATCAGGATCCGGACTGGAAACAACACCCGGCCAAATATTCCAAATACCCATACAAGGACTTCTATCAGGATTGGGGACCAGCCAGCGAATGGGGAACGATCAAGTCGTACTCAATCGATTGCTCCTACTCGAGCAATAGCGGAGTGATCGTGCAGGCGACATTAAATCACCGTTCCCAGCATGCGTACGTCTGGGTAGACAAATCCGACAAGACTCTGCATTTTTCGCCGAATGAAATTGATTGCGGGAACTGGTTCGGCTGGCTCACGGAGTAGGGTCGTGTGGGGCGGACGCCCTCGTCCGCCTCGAATTGTGGAGAGACAGGCGTCCCCGCCCGTCCTGCTCGGTATTCCTCGTGCCTCCGTAATTAGATTCAAGAGCTTGAACCACAGAGGACACAGAGTTACACTGAGAAAGTACCGATCAGGCAGTCGCGCAATTCCGAAGTTTTATTGGCTGACCGGAGTGCTCGCCAAATATTCCAGCGTCTTGTGCAACGACGCCTCATCCTCGACGTTTAAGGACTTCTTCGACCGATCGATCTGCCGCATGAGCCCGCACAGCACCTTGCCGGGACCAACTTCCACGAAGGTCTGAACACCGCGGGCAATCAGTAATTGAACCGATTCACTCCACTTCACCGAACCGGTCACCTGCCGGATAAGAGCTTCCCTCGCGCTCTCCGCATCTTCCACCGGCCGCGCGTAAACGTTGCAGACGACAGGAAAACGCGGCGCGGAAAATTTCAGGTTCTGCAGATCGACCGCGAGCCTCTCCTGCGCCGGTTTCATGAGCGAGCAATGGAATGGGGCGCTGACCGGAAGAATAATCGCTCGTTTTGCGCCACGCTCTTGTGCCAACTTCACCGCACGCTCGACCGCCGCGGCATGACCCGAAATCACAATCTGCTCGGGCGAATTCACATTTGCCGGCTCGCATACTTCACCTTGCCCTGCATCGCCACAAACCGTGCCCACCGCGTCGAGTGTCATACCCAAAATCGCTGCCATTGCGCCGGTTCCGACCGGCACCGCTTCCTGCATATACTTGCCACGATTGCGAACCGTGCGGACGGCGTCGGAGAAGCTGATCGTTCCCGCGGTAACGTGCGCAGAATATTCGCCTAAGCTGTGGCCCGCGACAAACGCAGGCTTGATTCCTTTTTCATCGAGCACTCGCCACGCCGCAACCGACACGGTCAGGATCGCGGGCTGCGTATTTTCGGTAAGCCGCAGCTGATCTTCCGGACCTTCGAAGCAGAGCTGCGAAAGTTTCGTCCCGAGGGCCTGATCGGCTTCTTCGAAAGTGCGTCGCGCAATTGGGAACCGCTCGGCCATGTCTTTGCCCATGCCAATCGCTTGCGATCCCTGTCCGGGAAAAAGAAACGCTGTTGACGCAGTGTTCATCATTCTTAACTCGCTTTGGATTTTTGGAAAAGGCGTCGACCTTCAATCGTCCACTTTGACTTCTTCACGGACTTCCGAGGGATGCAGCGCAGCCATCTCTTTCTCAATGTGCACGGTGATGTCGCGCTCCGCAAAATCAGCGGCAACTCGTACCGCATTTTTAATTGCATTGACATTTGAAGAGCCATGCGTGATGAAGCACGCGCCTTTAATTCCCAGGAGAGGCGCACCACCGTACTCGGTATGGTCCAAGCGCTTCTTAAAATCGTGGAATGCGCTGCGCGAAAGCAAATATCCGACCTGACGCGTAATCGTCGCCGCCAGAGTTTCCTTTAACGTGGAGCGAACTAGATTGGCAACTCCCTCGGACGTTTTAAGCGCCACATTACCCACGAAACCATCTGCGACAATTACATCCACTTTGCCGTTGTAGATATCGCGGCCCTCGACGTTTCCCACAAAATTAATCGGCAGCTGCTTAAGCAGTGGGTAAGCCTCGCGCGTCAGTTCGTTGCCCTTGCCTTCTTCTTCTCCGATTGAAAGCAGTCCCACGCGGGGCCTAGCCGTTCCAAACATGCTGCGGAAATAAATTTCGCCCATCATGGCGAACTGCTCAAGGTTATGGGGCTTGCAATCTACGTTGGCGCCCACATCCAGCAGAGTTGAAACCGTGCCCACCGCAGTGGGAATGATCGCAACCAATGCGGGACGGTCCACACCTGGCAATCCACCCAGCACCATCTTCGCCGTCGCCATCGCTGCGCCGGTGTTGCCGGCGGTAATGAACGCAGCTGCTTTTCCCTCACGCACCAGGCGCGATCCCACGCGCATGGAAGAATCCCGCTTGGCGCGGACCGCCTGCACAGCTTTGTCTTCCATGGTGATGACTTCGCTGGCGTGAACTACCGTGATGGGCAGCGAGCCCGAGAAGGGATGACGGGATAATTCGGCCTGGAGAGTTTCTTCCGGTCCGACCAAAGCGACGTGAATACCAAAGCGTCGCGAAGCCTGAATTGCGCCTTCGATCTCAGGCTTGGGAGCGCGATCCGAACCCATTGCGTCCAGAGCAATGACGCGATGCATGCAGTGTTAGCTGGATTCCCCTACTTCCAGTACCTCGCGTCCCTTATAGTAACCGCACTTGGGGCAAGCGCGGTGAGGTAATTTGCGCTCGTGACAATTTGGGCACTCAGAAAGTGACTGCGTGGTGAGCGAATCGTGGGCGCGTCGTGTGCTGGTGCGCCGTTTCGAATGTCGCCGTTTTGGATTAGGCATGGAATTCCTTTCGTAAGACAGCGGTTAGCTTTTAGCTCTTAGCCGTTAGCTAAACCGACGTTCTGAAAACCCACCCTGAAACAGAAGGTCGACACGATTCCGGTTCTGCTTGGGCTAAATGCTAAGAGCTAACTGCTAATCGCTTGTTTTCAACTTTTCTCGAATATCTTTCAAGGCTGACCAACGCGGGTCTTCCAGCGGTTCAGCGCAATTGCATTGCTCCTGGTTCAGGTTGCGGCCACAATGAGGGCACAAACCCTTGCACTGGTCGCTGCAGACCTCCCGAAGCGGCATCGCCAGCAAAACCTGCTCCCGCAGGAGATCTTCCAGCAACAGCCCCTCGCCTTGATAATAACCGACTTCCGCCTCAGCCGCGGTCACCGAGAGTTCCGACCGCCCGGCGTCAGCTCCTTGGGGTCGATACAGCAAATCGAACTGCTTGCCCACTTCCCGGGTTAGCGGTTCCAGACACCGGGCACAGGCCATTTCCATCCGAGTTGAAAAATCACCTGCCACGCGGATGTCATTGATCAGCTCATGTTTCCCGTGATGCTCCCGGACCAACTGGGCACGTCCGGCCGCCTTTAAATCCGTGCTCTGCCGGACATCGGGGCCAAAATCGATCACCCCCGGCTCAATCTCTTCGTCGAAATCGACCGGGTGAGCTTCTAACTCGTGCACTTCGATGAGCATGGGAACCTCCGCGCCCCCTCCAAACTGGTACCGCGCAGGCCGCGGAAGCACAAAGGCGTGTAACTGACCAAGGGAGCTAGAGTTAGGATAAAAGCCACGGAGCGGAAGTGTCAAGGAAAGGGCTGCGGATTTCCCCGCCACGCTCATGCGATATTCTCAGTGCAAGCGTAAATATGTCTCACGTCATTTCGGCTCACGCCATTACACGTCAAGCCCAGGAAATCCAGACGAAGAGAACCTTTACGGGGTCGCTTCGATGGCGGATTCTCTCGACGCGGCTAGATTCTTCAATTCGAGATAAATCTGCGCTCTGGACGTATGCGCTCCTCGCCCTCGGATTTCTAGTTCGTCTCTGGCATGCTAGCGGCACCTTCCTGAACTCCGACGAGGTAATGCACTTCGCGGCCGCCAATCAAACTTCATGGTTGCAGACGTACAAAGTAAGTCTCGCCATCTCGCATCCGCCGCTGCTGATTTTCGTTCTTCACATCTGGCGAGCGCTCGGAACGTCAGAGCTGATGTTGCGCATGCCATCGATCTTCGCCGGCATGGCTTTCTGCTGGTTCACGTTTCGCTGGGCGGAAATGCTATTTGAGAAAACCGTTGCCTGGATGATATTCGTCTTCGTTCTGTTTCTACCGTCATCGATTGAACTCTCAACTGAAATCCGCCAGTATGCGCTGTTTCTCGCATTCGCTATGGGATCTGCATACCTGTTAGAGCGTGCCTTGGCAAAGAACTCCGCCGGAACCATGTTGCTCTCCGGCCTGTGCTTGTGGCTCGCAATAGGTTCGCATTTTTCTGCGTTTCTGTTTGCGCCCGCGCTCGGCATTTACGCAATTTGGAGAATGCTCAGTCAGCGCCCACCCGTGCGCGTCATCGCTGCGTGGGTAGCTGGTCAACTCATCGCGCTAGGTTTATGCGCATTCCTATATGTGACCCAGATCCGCCAGCTTAGCAAATACTTCGGTGGACAGGACGCGACTCAGGGCTGGATGGGCAATGCATATCTTAGTCACTCGTATTTCGTTCCGGGGAACGTGAACCCGCTGGTGTTCATCATCGGTCGCACCGTGGGAGTTTTTCAGTATGTGTTCCGTCAATTGCTGGTGGGAGATATCGCGTTTGTTCTCTTCGTCGTTGGACTGGTCATAGTTTTTCGCAGCCGGCCAGGTTCGTCGCGCGTCACTTCCCGCCAGCTCGGGTGCTTGTTGCTGTTGCCATTTGCCTTTAATTGCGCCGCAGCCTTGGTGCGCGCCTATCCTTACGGGGGGACCAGGCACTCCTGCGTGCTGATTCCGTTTGCGCTCGCAGGTGTATCCGTCGCTTTGGATTGGATACTAAAACACAAGCTTTCATCCGGGATGGCGGCCGCGCTGCTGATCTCGCTCGCATGTCATCTCTCCACTGCGAAGGAACTGCCCTACGTTGCCCCTGACGCTCAACGCGCTGCGCAGATGCAAGCGGCCGTGTCGTTCCTCCACCAACTTCCAGATGGTGAGCCGATCTTTGCCGACGTTCAAACTAACCTGCTGCTTGGCCACTACCTATGCGAGCAGCGTCCGTTCGTCGCGGATCGATCGATCCCGGGCTTTGTCAGTTATGAATGTGGCGGCCATCGCGTGATCGCGAGCACCACGAAGTATATTTTTACGGCCAGAAGTTTTTACGATCAATGGCAGGAGATGGTCGGCAAGTATCATCTGCAACCGCGATCGAGGGTCTGGGTTGCGCAGATGGGCTGGTACACATACGTTGCCTTCGAGCTGGCAAATTTCCCCGAGTTTAATCTGGCGCCGCACTACTTCGGTCCGCAGATTCAGATATTCGATTTGACAGTTGGTCAAACCATGCCCGGTCCGGATCTTTTGCCTACGATATGAAATTAGTAAAAACCATCGAAGAGATGCGTGCCCTCTCGAACACTGTGCATTCACGCGGCGCGCATCTCGGCTTGGTGCCGACCATGGGGGCGCTGCATGAAGGACATCTGTCGCTGGTGCGGGCCGCGCGCGATAAGTCCGACACTGTCGCAGTCTCGATCTTCGTGAACCCAACTCAGTTTGGGCCTCACGAAGATTTCGCGAAGTATCCCCGCAATTTGGAAAGAGATTGCGGGCTGCTGGAGCGCGAGCACGTCGACGTAGTTTTTGCGCCCTCGGTGGAAGACATGTATCCCGCAGGCGCGGTCACATGGGTAACAGTCGAAGGAATGAGTGATCGTTTGTGCGGGCGATCGCGCCCGGGACATTTTCGTGGAGTGACCACAGTCGTTTCCAAGCTCTTTCACATAATTGAGCCCGACGCTGCGTTCTTCGGCCAGAAAGACGCCGCTCAGGTCGCGATCATTCGCCGCATGGTTCGCGATCTGAACATGCCTGTATCGAGTGAAGTCTGTCCGATTATTCGCGAATCTGACGGTCTGGCATTGAGCTCACGCAATGCCTATCTGAATCCGAACGAGCGCAAATCCGCACTGGTTCTTTACCGATCGCTTCGACGGGCACAGGAATTATTCGATCGTGGTGAGCGCGATCCTGCCAAGCTGATCGCTACCGGTAAACAGGAATTCGCGAAAGATTCCGCGGCGCGCCTGGATTATCTAGAGATTGTCGACCCAGACTCCCTCGAATCGATCTCAAAAATCTCCAAACGCGCCTTGATTGCCGTAGCCGCTTTTGTGGGAAACACTCGCCTGATCGACAACATTGTCGTTGATCCCGAGCGCTGAACCCATGCCGATTGTGCTCGCCTCAGCTTCCCCACGCCGTCAGGAGCTTCTGAAAAATGCTGGCATTGAATTCGTGGTGAAGCCCGCAAACATTCCTGAAACGCGTCAAGAGGGCGAGGCCCCGCAAGCCTTCGCAGAAAGAATGGCGCGAGAAAAAGCCCGCGCAGTTTGGGCCGGGAACAAGGATGAATATGTGCTCGGCGCCGATACCATCGTGGTCGTCGATGATCTCGTGCTCGGCAAGCCTGAAGACGAACCAGATGCTGAAAGGATGCTGCGCCTGCTCTCGGGCCGCAAACACCAGGTCATCACGGGCGTGTGCTTAAAAGGAAATGGCTTCGAAGACGTTCGTTCGGAAACGACCGCAGTTCACTTCTCCGTACTCAGCGAAGCTGACATTCGCTCCTACATCGGGACCGGCGAGCCTAAGGACAAAGCGGGAGCATACGCCATCCAGGGCATGGCTTCGCGCTGGATCTCAAAAATTGAAGGAGATTACTCGAATGTGGTGGGACTGCCGGTGGCCCTAGTTCTGCAAATGCTGCGCGAACACCGAGTAATTGGAAGTTAAGCCTTCTTCTGCTCGTCTTTGGTCTCAGGGGTCGGAGTAGGAGCGGCGGTGCCCTCTTTCATCGAGGACTTGAAGTTGCGTATGCCTTCGCCTAACCCTTTGCCCAGCCCCGCCAGCTTGCTGGGGCCAAAAATAAGGAGAGCAATCCCAAAAATCAGGAGCAGATGTAACGGTTGAAACAAGCCCTCCATAAATCCTCCGAGGGCCGAGACTGGCCCTGTGAAAATTCTAGGCCAGTCAGCACCTCTAGTCAAAGGAAACCCTGTCAAATTCTTGCAATCAGGACGGACAACAGCGCGGCCCGTCGCGGCAACTCCGAAATAACTACCGATTCATGTTCGGCATGCGCGCCCTCTCCTACCCCACCCAAGCCATCAAGCGTTGGGATACCGAGGGCCGCGGTGAAGTTTCCGTCTGAGCCCCCGCCCACCGCCGCCTCGTCCAGCTTCCAGCCAAGGTCGTCAGCGACGACAACTGCTTTGTCATATAGAGCAGCCACTCCCGCTGTCCGCTCCATTGGAGGTCGGTTCATTCCGCCCGAGATCGTGATCCGACAATTCTTGTTGAACGGCTTCAAAGAACGCAGTTTGCGGTCGATCCGGAGCGCGTCTCCCATTTTGCGTACCCGGACGTCAATCGCGGCGATCGCTTCAGCGGGAACCACATTGACCCGCGTCCCGCCACTTACTTTCCCCACGTTCACCGTAACTCCACGCTTCAGGTCGACTAACTTCGAAATTTCTCCGATCTGCTTGGCAAGCTCCAGAATCGCGCTCTGCCCTTTTTCGAAATCCAACCCGGAGTGCGCCGCCTTACCAGTTACTTTCAACGTGTACTCGCAAATTCCTTTGCGCGACGTCTTCACCGCGCCATGGAGCCCCTGTGCAGGTTCCAAGACAAGCACGGCCGAAGATTGCCGTGCCAGCATTTCGGTGATCGGACGCGAACTTGTGCTGCCCACTTCTTCGTCGGAGACGAGCAGTACCGTCAACGGCCGTGGAAGTTTTCCCGCGCTCGTTCCAGCGCTCCACTGCAACGTTGCTTCGATCGCATGCAGCGCCAGCGCAATCCCCGACTTCATGTCGAGAACGCCGGGCCCGTAAAGCCGCCCTTTCGCGATCCGGCACGGCATTTTCGAAATTGTTCCGATCGGATAAACCGTGTCCATGTGTCCCAGCAGGAGCACCGGTTTCTGATTGCGTGGCCCGAGCCCCTTGAACTCTACCTGCAAATGGTTGCCGAATTTCTCCGCCGGATGCACGTGAACTCGTCCGCCGAGTTCCGCGAATCGCGAAGCCAGCACGGTGCCCAGCCGGTCCACCGACTGCTTCACATCGCTGGGTGATTCAATCTCCACCAACTGGCGAATGGTTTCTACGATCTTAGGCTGCCGTTTTTTGAAATAGCGAAGTTGCTCGCCGACACTTGGAACGCTCATCGTTTGTAGGTTGCTCCCGCGCGTGTTTTGCCGAGCCGTTGTAAGAGTGCGATAAAGTATAATCACCGATCTGGCAAATCTGGATCCGGCAAGCTTGGCCCCGGCAAAACTGCATGACTGACGCTCCTCAGACTATGACCGAAACTCCCGCGGCCAAGCATACCAAGCTCGACATTCACGACATCATGCGCATTCTGCCGCATCGGTATCCGTTTCTGCTCATTGATCGCGTGATTGATCTGGTGCGCATGCAGCGCATCGTCGCTATCAAGAATGTCACGATTAACGAGCCATTCTTCGCCGGGCACTTTCCCAATATGCCGATCATGCCGGGCGTGCTGATCGTCGAAGCCATTGCACAGGCGGGCGGCGCGCTCCTGCTCACCGAAATTCCAGACCGCGAGCACAAGCTCATGGTTTTCACCGGAATTGAAAAAGCCCGCTTTCGCCGGCCCGTGGTTCCTGGAGATCAGTTGCGGATCGAGGTTGACGTCAAAGCCTGGCGCGGCGACGCGGTCCGCATGCAAGGCATCGTTTTCGTCGAGGACAAGAAGGTCGCCGAAGCTACCGTCACCTGCCGCCTGGTTGACCGTGAACGCGGGCGCGGCGCTCAAGCCGAAGGCGAAGCCGACGACAACGCGGCTCCGGAGTGAGCCCCACCCAAGCCACATCGATGCCTGTCCATCCCACCGCGATTATCGATCCCGCAGCGAAAATTCATCCGTCATGCAAGATCGGCCCGTACTGCACCGTTGGTCCGAACGTCGAATTAGGCGAAGGCTGTGAGCTGATCTCGCACGTCGCCGTCGAAGGGCCTTCGAAAATTGGGGTTGGCAATCGATTCTTTCCATTTTCGTCAATCGGCCTGGCGCCTCAAGATTTGAGTTATAAAGGCGAACCCACACGCCTCGAAATTGGCGATCACAATGTCATTCGCGAATTCGTCACTATCAATCGCGGCACCGTAAAGGGCGGAGGCCTTACCCGCATCGGCAACCACGCTCTGATCATGGCTTACTCGCACATCGCTCATGACTGCGTAATCCGCGACCACGTGATTCTGGCGAATGCCGCAACTTTGGGAGGCCATGTCATCGTGGAAGAATGGGCCACGGTGGGCGCGCTGTGCCCGGTGCACCATTTTGTTCGGATCGGGGCTCACGCATTTATCGGAGGTGGAACCACCATCACTCGCGACGTTCTTCCTTTTTCGAAAACGGCGGCCGAGCGCGGAACTCATGCTTATGGATTGAACGCCGTCGGCCTTGAACGCCGCGGCTTCAGCAAAGAGCGTATTCGCAAAATTCACCACGCCTACAAAATTTTGCTGGCTTCGAAGCTAAACACCTCGCAGGCGCTAGAGAAATTGAAATCCGAGGCTGCTCGCGGAGAAGATGTCGAAATGCTGATCAGGTTTATCGAGGGCTCGGAGCGAGGAGTGATTAAATAAGTGTAATCGCCCCCTTAAACAACAGTAATCTTGTCTCCGTAGTGGCAGTGCCCTAGCATGAATGCATGCCCGGATTCGCCCGCTTTGGACGCCCAAGCAAACCGCTAGCGGTCGCCGTGGGGATCGTCCTTTTGCTCATTGCGGCTTGGGTCGTGGTTGCACAGCTTGGC
Source organism: Acidobacteriaceae bacterium (assembly GCA_025462735.1). Classification (GTDB taxonomy): domain Bacteria; phylum Acidobacteriota; class Terriglobia; order Terriglobales; family Acidobacteriaceae; genus Gp1-AA145. Next base: position 28,899 of record JAOAPC010000014.1, read on the forward strand.
GCGAACCATGGCGATCGTTATGAGTCATTCTACCCATCGCTTGCGGAAGCAGATAAAGACGGCGCAATTAATCGCGGTTGGGTACCAGACGACCTCTTACCCCGCAGTTCTCGCGCCATTCATGAAGTTCACGACCTGTCGCCATCTACCGAATGGTGCGTTTTTGAATTTGATCCTGCCGACTCGCAACGCCTTCGCGAGAACCTCAAAACTGTTGATGTTATACCGGTGCCGGTTAGGCGCGTGCCAAACCCCGATGTGTCATGGTGGCCCAGCATGCTCAAGGGGGACCTTGACACGGAAACTATTCACAAAGAGAAGTTTGAGCTTTACACGGTGGAAAGACCGGAGACATCCGTCACTACGGAAATTCTTCTATTTGCGATTGATTGGTCAAATGGGCGTGGTTTCTTCTATAGCACGAGCGAGTAACACTGAGCCGCTGCATAGCACACTGATGAGTTCCACTTGTCGTTCTCCATGGCCCTAAATCAAAAACTCGGTCTCATCGCCGGCAATGGCCGATTTCCTTTTCTCGTGCTCGACGCCGCGCGAGCCCAGGGTTACGACGTGGTGGTCGCCGCAATCAAAGAAGAGGCATTCCCCGATATCGAATCCCACGGCGCAAAAGCTGTGCATTGGCTCTCGCTCGGCGAACTTTCCAAGCTTATTGAAATGTTCCAGCGCGAAGGGGTCACCCGGGCGGTGATGGCTGGGCAAGTAAAGCACAAGCAGATTTTTTCCAGCATTCGCCCGGACTGGCGCCTGGCGAAACTCCTGTTCTCACTGACCACGCGTAATACCGACGCTCTGCTGGGTGCGGTCGCCAAAGTTCTTGCTGACGAAGGCATCACCCTGGAAAGTTCAACTGCGCTCCTCGAACCGCTGCTGGTGAAACCCGGCGTCCTGACCAAGCGCTCTCCCTCGGCGCAGGAATTCAAGAACGTCGAATATGGACGTGCCGTTGCGCGAGGGCTGTCGCAATATGACATCGGCCAGACCGTCGTCATCGCCGAAAGCGCTTGCGTTGCGGTGGAGGCCATGGAAGGGACTGACGCGACCATCGAGCGTGCCGGCCAACTCATGGCTTCACTCGATCCTGGCCGCTCTACGCTGGCGCGAGAGTTGACGGTCGTAAAGGTCTCAAAGCCGAAACAAGATATGCGATTCGATGTTCCCGTCGTCGGAGTCAAGACAATCGAAGTCATGCGAAAGTCCGGCGCTACGTGCCTCGCCTTGGACGCACGCAAGTGCTTACTCATCGACGGAGACGCGGTAATTGTGGCTGCCGATGCTGCGGGAATGGCGATTCTGTCGGAGTAAAGAAGCATTCAGCACTCAGCATTCAGCCATTGCCCAAAAAACTTGTCATCCCGAACTCGCGCCTGCGCGAGAGAGGGACCTTACGATGCGATGTGAGCAACTCGGACGTAAACAAGATCGCCGCGACCGAAAGCGCACAAATTGACTGCATCCAGTCCTATGCCGGCCCGCTTCGGCCATCGTGACCAACGTCCGGGGAGGTTCCCATGTACCGTAAGGTCCCTCTCTCGCGCGCTTCAGCGGGCGCGTTCGGGATGACACTTGTATGAAGTCTGGCTGAGTGCTGAATGCTAAAGTAGGAACGTGTCTGAAATCGAATTCATCGCCGATCAACTCAAGGCCGCGTTCGACGGCGAAGCCTGGCACGGTCCCGCGCTGATGGAAATTCTCGATGGAGTCAATGCGGCAACGGCCGCCTCGCATCCCATCCCCGCAGCCCACAGCATCTGGGAGTTGGTGCTGCATCTTGCCACATGGGAGCGCGTGATTGCCCGAAGGATTCAAGGCCAGGAGTTCATGCCTTCGGATGACGAAAACTTTCCCCAAGTCCGCCAGCCGACAGACTCTGCATGGCGCGAAGCAGTAAAAATGCTGCGGACGACTCATGCAGAGCTGATCCAGCTGGTTTCTGCCATGAAAGAAGATCGCTTGAACGACCGCGTTCCCGGCAAGGACTACGATCTTCGCTTCATGCTAACGGGAGCTATACAACATGCCGCATATCATGGCGGTCAGATCGCGCTGCTGAAAAAGGCGCAGTCGTAAAGCGATTAAAGATTTCAAAGACTGGAGACTCCTCTGGCCCATTCAGAACCCACTCGGGTTGCCGTGATTGGCGTAGGCGCTTTTGGACGCAACCATGCCCGTGTCTATCACCAGCTCGCGCGCGAACTCAACACCGTGGAACTTGTGGGCGTGGTGGATGAAAATCCTGCGGGCGCCGATGCCGTCGCAAAGGAGTTCGGCTGCCGCGCATTCGGTTCGATTGACCAATTAATCAGCACGAACATTAACGTTCAGGCTGCTTCGGTCGCAGTTCCCACAATCCATCACCTCCCCGCAGCGCGCCAACTCATGCAGGCTGGCATCGATGTTCTGATCGAAAAACCCTTAGCGGCGTCCCTGGCCGAAGCTGATGAACTGATAGTTGTGGCCGAAAAATTCGGTCGGATCGCGCAAGTCGGCCACCTCGAGCGGTTCAATCCCGCAGTGCGCGCAACCGTTCCGTTCGTCACCCGGCCCATGTTTTTCGAAATACACCGGCTGAGCGTCTTCACTCCGCGCTCGCTCGACGTGGACGTAGTGCTCGACCTGATGATCCACGATCTCGACGCCGTGCTGTCATTCGTCAATTCGCCGATTCGCGAGATTCGCGCCGCAGGCCTCCCCATCTTGTCGAATAAGGTCGACATTGCAAACGCCCGCATTGAGTTCGAATCCGGCTGCATCGCGAACTTCACCGCCAGCCGAGTCTCGACTGAGAGGGTCCGCAAATTGCGTTTTTTTCAGCCCCGCCAGTACATTTCCATCGATTATGGCCGTCAGGACGTGCTAGTATTCACGGTCGGAAGCGCTGAGGGTGTCCCTTCAGCGAACCCGGAAATCAAAATTTCGAAGCCCCAAATCACTCCGGAAGAGCCCCTCCACGCAGAAATTCAGGCGTTCCTACATGCAGTCCGCACCCGCGAAAAACCACTTGTCCCACTTGAAGACGGCCGCCGCGCCCTCGCAGTAGCCCTCGAAGTGATTGAACAGATTGAGGCCCATGCCGGCCGCCTGAACCTCGCCGGATAACTTGCGTCACGCCGTCTTTACATTTTTTGACGCCTTCCCGGCTAAAAGCCCGCTAACCTTAGAAGGTGCTTCCGCCGTAAGTACTTGTACTGTCAGAATTTCTATAGCAAGCTCGAAAGATGAGAAAATAGACGAAACCGCTCAAGCTGCCGCATCAGATAACTTAGTCAATGCCTTTGACCCAAATTCCGTCTTTGCAGGAACCCCCGCCGCAGGAACGCCCCAGGTCTGATCCCGCTCAACTGGAACTTTACACAGCGGACCACTGGGAGTCGGCCTACCGGGAGATGCACGATTTCCCTACCCTGCTGATCCAGGTGCAGGATGACTTGTCGCGCTCGCGAAAGCGCGAAGCGTTCTGGATGTCGCTGTTCGCTCATGCGGTTCTTTTGTTGCTAATCTTGCACCCGCCAGATTTTGCCAAGTACTGGTTCAAGCGCGCGGTGATGATCACTAAGCCGGTTGACAACAATCGCCACCTGACATTCGTCGACGCCGCGCCCGACAGGTTGAAAGTGAAGCGTCCGGATACGGACAAAATTTCCGATAAAAACCGGATCGCATCCAGCCGACAACCGCAGCTCGATCGTCAGCAGCTCAAGAAGATTATCGATACGACGCGAGCTGGACGGCCCGGGGCAGCGCCGCCGGTTCAGCAGCAGCCTCAGGCGCAGAGTGCACCGCCTCAGCCCCAGACGTCTCAGCCGCAACCGGCGCCTCCGCCAGACCAGGTGGCCAAACTGCAGACGCCTCCCGTCGCTCAGAAGCCGGTCTTCAACTCCGCGCCAATGTCAGCCAGCCGGGCAATAGAGCAAGCTGCGAACGCTGCCGCAGCAACCCACGGCCGGTACGCCGGCGACAGCGGAGATCTGGGATTAGGCCAGCGCCAGATGAACGCACGCATGGGACCTGAAATTCTTAGCGACACCATGGGCGTCGACTTCGGCCCCTATTTAGAAATCGTTAAGCGGCAAGTCAAACGAAACTGGTACAACCTCATTCCCGAATCCGTGCTGTTTAAGAAGGGCGAGGTTTCTATTCAGTTTTCGATTCTCAAGGATGGCCAGGTAGCAGGACTGCATTACGTCACCGGCTCGGGAGATGTGTCGTTGGACCGGGCTGCATATGGCGGCATTACCGCTTCCACCCCGTTCCCTCCGCTGCCTACCGAATTCACCGGACCAAATCTCACCCTGCGATTCGACTTTTTCTACAACCTGAACACCGATGGGACTGAGCTGCCGTAGCTGCCGCACAACCCCATAACCACAGAGGACACAGAGGTTCACAGAGTAATGCGGAAGCCATCTGGCCCGCTATTCTGTTCTAAGTGGGTTCTGTTGGGTTTCCCCTGTGTAACTCTGTGACCTCTGTGGTTATGAGGTTTTATTCGAACAACGGTAAGCCATCCGCACCAGGGTCCGTTCTGCGAATGGAACATACAGCAATGCCGCGGTCGCCGCGAAGGCTGGACCGAAGCCGATTCGATCCAAAATCAAGAAAGGCGCTATAGCCCAAAGTTCGTCGAGAGTCAGCAGCGGAACGAAAATCTTGCGGAACTTCTCTCCTAACAAGGCATAGTCGAATCCCGCCGCTGACAACAAATAAAATCGCACTGGAATCCCAACTCCGGCCGTTACCAGCACCAGAATCAGAATCAATGGCGACCCCGCATCCGCCCACGAAACCTGGTCTACGCTACGCCAGTGAAACAGTGCTTCCACATAAAAAACCAAATACATAATCTGGATGAGTGCGAAAAGTGAGCGGGTAAGCCCGCGGTGTGCTGGCGGAAGCTCTTGCACCCTGGCCGGATCGTTCGCCTGAATGATTGCCGGCTGCGGCGCCGACCGAGCTTCCCACCGCACCTCCGCAAGAAATCGGTATCCACGGCGCGCCATCGTTTCCACGAAGCGGGGGCTGCTGGCCGAATCGCCAAGCGTTTCTCGGATCTTGTTCACCGCGGTGTTCAGGCTGTGGTCGAAGTCAACAAACGTATCCGCAGGCCATAACTTTTGCCTGAGATCTTCTCTCGAAATCACATTCCCGGAATGCTCAAGCAAAATTGCGAGCACGGCGAATGGCTGGTCTTGTAGGCGAAGCCGACGGCCTTGTTTGCGAAGCTCGCGCGCGTCCAGATCAGCTTCGAACACTCCGAAGCGCGCGATTGCAGGTTTTCTGGCGATCTCCGAGGGCGGCGCCGGCACGCCCGCTAGTTTAGCACTGGGCCATGGGTCTTCTTGGCAAGTTACCTTCCACGACAAAAACGCGCGCGTACAGGGGCTAAGGTACCGTGGCGAAGGTGTCCGATTGGGGCGATCCTAGGTGAATCAGCGTGCGCCTTAATCCCCCGAACAGAAACTCCGCAACGCGAGTGTTTCCTGAATGGCCGAACGGCTGATGACTTAAGCACATGACAGTTAACCGCCAGACCCACGAGGAAGAGCCGGTTTGCACCGCCTGGCAACGGTTGGTACAGGCAGCGCTGATTTTTTTCCTGGCGATTACGCTGCTTGTTTTAGCGCACTATTTTCTGACTCCTGATTCAAAAGCTTTGCAGCAGCAAGTCCATACTCTCTCCGCGCAGGTGGACGAGCTCAGGCAAGAGCAGGCAATGCCGTCGCTGGTATTGAACCGCTACCGCAATTCGATCTGCTACATCTTCGGCATTTATCAAGTTGGCTTCCAGAGCGGAAAACCTATACAGCGGACGCGAATCTCGGGCACTGGTTTCGTAGTTGCCGAGGGCCTGATTGCTACCAACCGTCACGTTGCCGAACCCTGGTATGGCGATCCCGAGACCGACGCGCTGATTGCAAAGGGCGCAACCCCAAGACTTGAAAAAATGGTTGCTTATTTCCCGGGTTCGCCGGCACCGGTCAATTTGACTCCGGCGGCGCTCTCCTCGGATGGAGATCTCGCTGTCATGCGTATGGTCGACGCATCTGCAATTAGTCCCAGACCGCTGCCGCTGTCATTAGAGAAACCGAACGCGGGCGAACTGGTCGCCGTAGTCGGATATCCCATGGGAGTTTTGGGAATGATGGCAAAGGCTCCAACGCCGGTTTATGCCCGGCTTGCGTATCGCCGTGATGACCAGGGCGCGGCGAGCGAGTTGGCGGCCTTATCTCTGATTCGTCCCTCGGCGACATGCGGCCATCTCGGAGATGTGGTCGGTGACAAGCTGATCTACGACGCACCCACAGCTCACGGGGCGAGCGGCGGGCCAGTGTTCAACTCTCGCGGAGAAGTAATTGGAATAAATGCCGCCTATATTGACGGCTTCGCGGGCGGGACGCTCGGCGTCTCATCGCAAGCGCTCAAGCCACTGATCGAAAAAGCCCAACACCAAAGGTTCTGAGTCTGGAGTTTTAGTATCGGCCGCCTTGACTTGAAAGGGCTCGGCTTTCAGCCGAGCCGCAACCGACCAGAGAGAATTGACGGTGCGGCTCAAAGCCGCACCCTTCCAAGGCCGAGCCTAGCCGGCGCTCTTCCGAAAACCTTTGAACCATCCGGGCTCGCGCACGTATTCGTCGTTGAATCTGCGCAGGCGAGCAGCCATAATTCCCGGCCTTCCTAAGTATCCGATTACTTTGCGCGGATCGGTGCGGTCAACCACCGGTAGGCGTCCAATGTTGTAGCGCAGCATCTTTTCTGACGCCTCGTGCAGGGCTTCGTCGGGATATGTGACCACCACGTTTTGCGATCCGGCTTCGAGCACCGTGATTACGCCGGAAGGATCTTTATCCAGCGCCCGCATCACATCGCCGCGGGTGATCACGCCGACCAGCTCGCCTTGCTCATCAAGGATGATCATTCCATGATGCACAGTGACCTGCGGCTCTCCGCGCGCGATGCGGTCGGCGAGCTCGCCAATTTTCATGGCGGCAGGAATGGAAGAAATTTCCTGGTCCATGGTTTCTGAGACTGTCATGTAGTGGAGCACGTCAGCTTCGTATTCATGGGGAATGCGCAGGCCGCGGCGCCTCAACTTTTCAGTCATGATGGAAGCGCTCGGCATCAGCAGCATGCAAACACCGTCCGCAATTACGCTCACTAGCATCAGCGGCAACACAGAGTTGTAATCACGCGTGATCTCAAAGGCGAAAATGATGAAGGTGAAAGTCGCGCGCGAAGCCGCCCCAAATACCGCCCCCATGGCTACTAGCGCAAAGGCACCCGGTGAAAGGTGGGCAGAAGGAAATACTTTGTTGAGTGCCATCGCGAACGCCCCACCCATCGCCGCTCCTGACATGAACATGGGAGCGAGCAGTCCGCCGGATGTCCCCGAACCCAGCGAGATCGCTAGCGCGGCGGATTTTGCCAGCATCACCACGATGAGGGCGCTCAGGGCAAGGTTCGCGTTCAAAATATCGCCGATCGTGTCATATCCAACGCCAAGAACGCGGGGGACAAAGTAGCCGATGATTCCGAGCCCGAATGCTCCGATGGCGGGCCACCATACTTCGTCGATCGGAAGTTTTTCGAACAAATCTTCCGTCCAATAAAGCAGGCGAGTGAATCCAACCGCGGCCAGACCGCAAAGTCCACCAAGCAGCAGATAAAAAGGCAGACCTCGTGGAACATCGAAGTCCATAGCAGTCACACGGAACATGGGCCCGGCGCCGAGCAACTGCATGTGGACGGCGGTGGCGAGCGTGCTCGCAATTACCAGAGGAATAAACGAACGCGACTTGAATTCGAACAGGAGCAGCTCAATTGCCAGGATGACTCCGGCAATAGGAGTGTTGAAAGTTGCCGACATCCCCGCGGCCGCGCCGCAGGCCAGTAACACTTTCCGCTCTGAGGCGGTGGTGTGTAATAACTGTCCCACGAGCGATCCAAAAGCGCCGCCGGTTTGAATGATCGGTCCTTCGGCGCCAAATGGCCCGCCGGTGCCGATGGCAATGGCTGCGGAGATTGGCTTTAAGATCGCAACTCGCGGCTGGATGCGGCTGCTGTTCACAAGCACCGCTTCCATGGCTTCTGGAATTCCGTGGCCTTTGATCTTAGAGCTGCCGTACTTGGCCATAACTCCAACGATCAAGCCGCCGATGACCGGGATCGGAATCACCCATAATCCGAGATGGGCGATCGCGTGCCTTGGGCTTACGAAGGCGGAACTGAAGTGGCCATAAAAAGCAATGTTAGTAAATAGCCCGATTAATTTGTAGAGCAGGAAAGCGATCACCCCTGCCAGCAGCCCTATGCCAGCGGCCAGAAACGAAATCATGACCAGCCGGAACTGGGCGGTCGCAAGTGGACGCTGCTCGGCCGCGGTGTTTAGACCAGTGACGGAGAGTTGCGTCTTGGCGTCTGCATGAGGCGAGCTTCTAATTCCGTGGTTTGGCGGAGTGCTTTCTGGCATTGGATTACGATTTACTTCCCTTTTTTCGAAGAGTCGTGCGATTTTTTGCTGTCCTGCAGCACACGGCGCAAAGCATCAATCAAGGCCGGACCTTGGGAAGACAATTCGGCGCGATGATATAAAACGAGCTCGCGCAGCACCTTCTCGCCCGCAGGAGTCAGAACAACCAGCACCTCCCGTCTGTCTTTGGCGCCACGCTGCCGGCGGACCAAGCCGCTGGCTTCCAAACGGTCCACCAGTTCTACCGCGCTGTGATGCTGAATTTGAAGCTGCTCGGCCAATTCCCCGATCCGTGGCCGCAGATCTGGAGGCAGGCCCTTCAGCGCCAGCAACAACTGGTATTGCCGGGGCTCCAGGTCCGAGCCTCGCACGGCAGCGTCGCTAAACCGCAGATAACGGCGAATCTGGTGCCGGAATTCCGCCAAAGATCGATAGTCTTCAAGGGTCAAAGTCTTTTTCATGCGGCGGATTATATCGTCCTGGTGTTTCATTTATATCGTACAACGATATATAATTGTTTGGCTAGTGCGCAACTTGGAAGCCGCTCCGGACTGGTCACCGTAAGCCTGTGCCGTTTACAATCCTGTTTTCCCATTAGATCGTCACAGGAGCCGGCATTGATCTCACGCTATACAAGGTCCGACATGGGCCGGATTTGGAGCGAAGAAAACCGTTTCCGTACCTGGTTAAAGGTTGAAATCGCGGCGACGGAGACTCTCGCCGAGGCCCGGGTCGTCCCCCGGCAGGCTGCCAAGGCCATTCGCGAACTTGCGGATTTCCGGCTGGAGCGTATTCGCGAAATTGAAGCCGAGGTCCGCCATGACGTAATCGCCTTCACCACCGCGGTCGCGGAGTTTGTTGGCCCGGAGTCCCGCTGGTTCCACTACGGATTAACCTCGAACGATGTTGTTGATACGGCGCAGGCCCTACTGATCCGGGAGGCCTCCGAGGTAATTGCCAACGATCTTCGCGCCCTCTCTGCTGTGCTTGAGCGACGCGCGTGGGAGTTCAAGGACACGCCCATGATTGGGCGCACGCACGGCATTCATGCCGAGCCGATTACGTTCGGCTTCAAGCTGGCAAATTGGTACTCCGAGGTGCAGCGCGACATTGAACGGTTCAACCGCGCCGCGGAGGAGATGCGCGTCGGCAAATTCTCGGGCGCGGTGGGCACGTTCGCCCATCTGAGCCCCGAATTGGAAGCAAAAATGTGCGCGCGCCTTGGGCTCAAAGCAGCGTCTGGATCTTCGCAAGTGATTCAGCGAGACCGGCACGCCAATTATCTGGCAACCCTGGCAGTCATTGGCTGCACGCTGGATAAAATCGCCACCGAAATCCGCCATCTGCAGCGTACCGAGGTCCGGGAAGCTGAAGAATTTTTCAGCGACAAGCAAAAGGGTTCTTCGGCCATGCCCCACAAGCGCAATCCAATCACGAGCGAACAGATCAGCGGTCTGGCTCGGGTTGTGCGCTCAAACGCGCAAGCGGGTTTTGAAAACGTGGCGCTTTGGCATGAGCGTGACATCTCCCATTCGTCGGTGGAAAGGATCATCTTGCCGGATTCCACCACCCTGGTGGATTACATGCTGAACAAGACGACTAACCTCCTGGACACAATGTTCGTCTATCCAGAGCGGATGAAAGCGAACCTGGAAAGCACCGGCGGCCTGGTCTTTAGCGGGCAGCTTTTACTTGACCTGGTGGAGCATGGGGTTTCGCGAGAAGACGGTTACCGGTTGGTACAGGGACATGCGATGCGGGCGTGGAAAGAAGGATTGAATTTTCGCGAACTGGTGACTCGTGATCCGGCCCTTACGGGACGCGTTCCGGCGCAGGTGGTCCAGCGGGCGTTCGATTTAAAACGCCAGCTACGGAATATCGACGCCATTTTCGCGCAGGTGTTCAACCGAAAGAACGACGGAACAAACCGGAATCCAAAGACCAAGAACAAAGCTTCTCTCCTGACAAAAACCACCAAGAAACGCCCTGCACGATCGAAAGCGTCTTAGGCTACTCTGGTTCCATTCATCGGCATCGAAGACAGCATGATTTTCAGAATTTGTGGCTGCGCGCCAACCGCGTTCTTGGCCCTCCTTCTCACCTGTTGCGCGACCGCAGCAAGCTTCGCGCAAAGCACCGCCCAACAGACGCCGCCGCCAGCAGGCACAAATCCTTCACAGCCCGAGGTCGAAAAGCCGTCCCAGCCCGCCGTCGAAAAGCCTTCGCAACCCGCCGCCGAAGAGCCATACGCACCTGACCTCCAGGAGAAAGCGTGGCAGGTTCTTCAGACCGGATTGCACAGCAAGAAAGTGGCTCAGCGAACTGAGGCGGTAAAGTCGCTCTCGCTGCTTGCGGGCAACCGTCAGGCTGTAAGGTTCTCACTACGCGCCATGCGCGACAAGAACCCTCACGTGCGTGCGGCCGCGGCATCGACGCTGGGGGAACTGCACGCCACCAACACGATCCCTGCGCTGAAAGCGTCTCTCTCAGACAAAGACCCTTCGGTGATGCTTGCGGCGACTCATGCGCTCTACGTTCTCAAAGACCCTGTGGCCTACGAAATTTATTACGCAATTCTGATGGGTGACAAAAAGACCAGCGCAGGGCTGATCCAGTCGCAACTCGACCGGTTGAAAGATCCCAAACAGGTTGCGCAGATGGGATTTGAGCAAGGTATCGGCTTTGTTCCCTATGCAGGCATGGGGTATGAGGCCTACCGCGCGGTGAAAAAGCATGACAAGTCGCCGGTCCGCGCCGCCGCCGCCCGTTACCTCGCGCTCGATCCAGATTCCACCTCTGAAGACGCACTCATTCAGACTGCGGTGGCGGACAAGGACATCATTGTGCGCGAAGCGGCGCTCGATGCCCTGGCGGAAAAGAATGACTCCGGTTGCATCGCGCGGTTGGCCACAAATTTAGACGACGATAAGTACCGGATCCGCTACCGAACCGCCGCCACCATCATTCACCTCGGAGGCACTACGTCCCGGCAGCCGGCGGCCAAGTAATTACCTCGATCAACATCAATGGGTCAGAGCCGCTTTAACGATGCCGCTCCGCCGCCGCTTAGGGCCAGACAAATGCATGCAGCTAGCAGAGTGAGCGGAAACTCAACGCCCATCGGATTAAAAAATCCATGCTTGATGTGTACTGCAAGAATCGCGACCAGCATGTCGATCGCAAGAAGCGCAGATGGGAGCCGTGTCGCCAGCCCGGTAATGAGAAGAATTCCACCAACAAATTCAACTAATATGACGACCACCGCAGCGACGGCGGGGAGTGGAATTCCCATGTGCCCGAACATTCCGGCCACGCCGTGAAAGCCAAACTTGAAAACCTTTTGATATCCGTGGGCAAAAAACACGATTCCGACGACAATACGAAGCACTGCAAGCCCCAAGGACTGAAACTTTCCAGCAAACATAGCGGCTCCTTCTGCAAGCGCTGACAGAATCTTGTTTCAATCGGGATGCACTCGGCACGCCGGCGGGTTCAAATTTGTAATCGGCGGAGGATTAGTTTGCGGGAGTCTGAATCCGCTCACGCACCCGGCCGCTCACAAGCTCTCCCATCTCGCTGGTGGTCACTGTGCGCTGGCCCTTCGCGGCCAGGTCACGGCTGCGGTGCCCTTCGGCCAATACTTCGCGAACTGCGGCTTCGATCGACGCAGCTTCTACCTCGAGTTGAAAAGAATGGCGCAAAAGCATTGCGGCCGAGAGAATTGCGCCAAGAGGATTCGCGATCCCCTGTCCCGCAATGTCCGGCGCTGAGCCATGGATCGGCTCATAAAGCCCGACTTTGCCGCCGATGCTGGCTGAAGGTAACAAGCCTAGCGACCCTACAACCGCGCCCGCTTGATCGGACAAGATATCGCCAAACATGTTTTCAGTGAGAATCACATCAAACTGCGTGGGCCGCGAAACCAGCGCCATGGCGGCCGAGTCGACGTACATGTGAGATAGCTGCACCTCTGGAAACTCGCGTGAAACGCGGTTCACAACTTCACGCCAAAGCCGCGAGCTATCAAGGACGTTGGCTTTATCGACGGAAGTTAATTTGTTTTTCCGATGACGGGCGAGTTCAAAAGCAACGCGGGCAATGCGCTCGATCTCGGCCTCGCTGTAGGCCATGGTGTCAACGGCGCGCCGACGTCCGGAATCCCCTTTAGTCGAGCGCTCGCCGAAATAAAGCCCGCCGAGCAACTCACGAACAATCAAGACGTCCGTTCCGCGCACGATCTCTGCGCGCAAAGGCGACAAGCTTTCTAAACCTTCCAAGCAAATAGCTGGCCGCAAATTGGCAAAGACGTCGAGTTCGCTTCTAAGGCGTAGTAAACCTGCTTCAGGACGAAGCTTTGCCGGATAGGAATCGAACGCTGGTCCCCCGACTGCGCCCAACAATACGGCGCCGGACGCAAGGCAGCTCTGAATGGTATCCGGCGGAAGAGGATCATTGCTGGCGACGAGGGCCGCACCACCGATATTTTTCTCCGTCACTTTGAGCTGATGCCCAAAGCCGTCTGCTATCACATGGAGCACGTGGACAGCTTGCTCCGTGACTTCGGGTCCGATCCCGTCGCCGGGCAGAGTTGTGATGTTGATAAGCATTGCAGGAATTTATTGCGCAGACATTCGCGGCAGCAAGTTTACGTCATTGCTGAAGAACAGTCGACGAATCAGCTACACACCCCAGAGATAGTCTTCCTGCTCGGAAAGGTGTTCCGACGCAGGAACTGTCGTCAAGCCGATCACGCTGAAGTCCGAAGGAGCGCCGACGGGAAACGGCTTGCGCGGGAGTTCTTCGGCACCGGCAGCGACCGCGGCTGCGCGTTCCCCTTCGACTCGTCCGGGGGGAATGCGCTGTCTCTCGCCATCAGCCTCGCGGAGCAGTTCCAGCAAATGATGATCGTGAACATTCTTGATCTGGTCGGCGAGAACGATAAAGCGACGATAGACTTCATCGAGCTCGCGGCGTTCTAAATGATAACCAAGCTGCTCACAGCGAAGACTCAAGGCATGGCGCCCGGAGTGCTTGCCCAGCACCAGTTTGGAATCCGGTACGCCGACGGACTGCGGGGTCATAATCTCATATGTGAGGCGGTTCTTGAGCATCCCGTCCTGATGGATGCCGGCCTCGTGCGCGAAAGCATTGCGTCCGATGATGGCCTTGTTCGGCTGCACTGGAATTCCGGTAATTTCCTCGAGCATCTGGCTGGTCGGATAAAGTTCCTCGCTGGCGATGCCAGTCTGGTACGGATAGCGATCGGCACGCACTCGCAGCGCCATCACGATTTCCTCGAGTGATGCGTTCCCGGCACGTTCGCCAATGCCATTGATGGTGCACTCGACCTGTCGGGCGCCATTGGCGATAGCAACAAGTGAGTTGGCAACCGCGAGTCCCAGATCATTGTGACAGTGGGTGGAAATGGTGACGCGTTCTATGCCCCGCACGCGCTCGCGAATATTGCGAATCAAATCCCCAAACTCCGATGGCACGGTGTAGCCGACCGTATCCGCAATGTTCAATGTGGTTGCGCCCGCTTGGATCACCGCTTCGAGTACCTGGAAAAGAAACGCAGGCTCGGTACGAGTGGCGTCCTCAGGCGAGAACTCGACGTCGTCACAAAAGGTGCGGGCAAGGCGGACAGATTCGCTTGCCTGGTCGATGCACTGCTGGCGTGAAATCCGAAGTTTGTGTTGCAAGTGGATCTCAGAAGTCGCGAGAACAACATGAATACGCGGGCGCACTGCGGATCGCAAGGCCTGGGAAGCGCGCTCAATATCGTGCCGCGCGGCACGGGCCAACGCCGCGATCGTAGGACGTGGAACCGCAGCGGCTACCGCCTGAACCGCGGCAAAATCGCCGTCTGAAGCAATGGGAAACCCGGCTTCAATAACATCAACTCCCAAGCGATCGAGTTGCCGGGCCAGCCGAACTTTCTCTTGCACATTCATACTGCAGCCGGGCGACTGTTCCCCATCGCGGAGAGTGGTATCGAAAATCGTGATTCTCGGACTATCCATAAAAACTCCTATTTTTAATTACTTAGATGGTAACGGGACGAGCTTAGGAAGCAAAGCTTATTATTGTTGTGGGAACATCTAGTTTAGCTAATATAATTAGTACCTCTAATGATACTTCGAGTTTCATTAATGGATATCTAGATGGAAATTTCGCAACTGGAAGTGTTTCTGGCAGTGGCACGCGAAGGTGGCTTTTCCCGCGCCGCAGAGAAACTATACCGCACCCAGTCGGCGGTCAGCCAGGCGATCAGGAAACTGGAAACCGAGATCGGCGAGTCGCTGTTCGACCGCTCTACTCGTGACGGGATAATGACCGACGCGGGTCGAGTTCTGCAGGAATACGCTGAGCGGCTACTGAACCTGCGGGAAAATGCACGCGAGGCTTTGACCGAGTTGCGCGAGTTACAAAAAGGAAAACTGGTCGTCGGCGCAAACGAGTTTACCGCCCTTTATCTCTTGCGAGTGCTGGCGGAGTTTCGGCGACTACATCCGGCAATCCGCATTGGGGTGCAGCGCTCATTGGGGAGCCAGATTCCGGACGATGTCCGTCGACACAATTGCGAGTTTGGCGTGCTCACCTACGATCCGCAAGATCCCGAGCTGGCTTCGGTGGTTGTGTATTCCGACGAACTGATCTTCGTAGTCCCGCCACAGCATCCGTTGGCGCGGGAATCCCAAGTTAGCATCCGGCAGTTGGGAGCGGAGTCGTTTGTCGCCCACATCGTTTCTTCGCCTTACCGCGAAAAGGTCATCCAGGCATTCGAAAAACATAAGACTCCGCTGCATATGGGGGTAGAACTGCCCACGCTGCAGGCCATCAAACGTTTCGTCGCTATGGGGAACGGCGTCGCTTTTCTTCCCGAGATTAGCGTTGAAGATGAAATCGCACGCGGGGAGTTGGTACGCATCCCAGTGCAAGAACTCCGGGTGCATCGCAAACTGCGGCTGATCTATCGTAAGTCGGCCGCACTCTCCCACGCCGGACGGGCCTTCTTGAAAATCGCGGAATCGGTTGCGGACACCCAGGCCGGGCGCTACCGCTTCGAGCGCGTCAAGTAGGGCTGCTCTTACGACTTCGTCGCATTTGGCGCAGGCGATTGAATCGTGTACTCTCGTCGTACTTTCCAAAATTGTAAGGAAGGCTAAAGCATTCTGGGGGCAAGAGTTGCGGCAGCGAATCATCAGGTCGGCAAGCTGTGTTTCTCAAGCTGTTTTTCTTTCTCTGCTGCTGGCATGGAGCGCACAGGCGCAGCAGGTCGCGATCACCGGCGTGGTGCAGGACGCGACCGGAGCCGCAATTTCGGGGGCACAGGTCACGCTGCGTTCATCGGGCTCGATCCAGACCACAACAACCAGCGTCGAGGGTCGATTCTCGTTCACGGCGCTAAGCAACTCTTCGGGCACCGTGCGCGTGGTCGCCAACGGTTTCGCCCCAGCTGAACGGAGCTGGCCTGGAACTTCGGAAGAGGCTCAACTCAATTTCGTCTTGCGTGGTGTTGCACAAGGCGAGCGCGTCGTCGTGTCCGCGACCCGAACCGAGTTAAAACTCTCGGAAGTTCCGGGCAGCGCTGTAGAACTCTCGCCCGAGGATCTCAGCGCAAATGCCGGCCTCACGCTAGACGATGTACTGCGCCAGGTCCCAGGATTCTCTTTGTTCCGGCGCTCCAGTAGCCGGGTGGCGAATCCTACAACGCAAGGAGTTTCTTTGCGGGGACTGGGAGCCAGTGGGCCCAGCCGTGCGTTAGTTCTTGAAGATGGCGTGCCGCTGGTCGATCCCTTTGGGGGATGGGTTTATTGGGACCGGATCCCACGCGCCGAACTCTCAAGCGTAGAGGTATTTCGCGGTGGCGAGTCGAGTCTCTACGGCAGCGACGCTCTCGGCGGAGTCATTCAGTTTCTAACGCGCGTTCCAACCGGCCCCTCTTTTTCTGTTGATACGTCTTACGGCACCGAGAACACTCCCGACCTCTCGGCGTGGGCCGGAACCAAAGTTTCCCGCTGGGACTTCGAAGCTGCGACTGATATGTCCCGCACAGACGGTTATATTTTGGTTCCAGCATCGCAACGCGGAATGGTCGATACCGCCGCCAATTCCAAACACGCTACGGTTGACGCCGGAATGGGATATCAGATCTCTGATACCGGACGGGCATTCCTTCGCGGCACTTTCTTCGACGAATCCCGCAACAACGGCACACCATTGCAAAGGAACAGCACTGGGACTGGGGTTGGAACCGCTGGTATCAATACTGGAGTTGGCGAGCACGACTCGATCATCGCGCGTGTCTCCGGGCAGGTGGAAGGTTACGACCAGACGTTCTCTTCTATCGTTTCGAACCGAAATAGTGAAACCCTGACGGATATCCAGCATGTTCCATCGCAGGAGGGCAGCGCGGCGGCTCAATGGAACCACGAACTGAAGAACCAGACGCTGATCGGTGGCGCCGATGTGCAGGAAGTCATGGGCGCGAGCGATGAACAGCTTTTTTCGTCCAAAACTGGAGCGCATTTCGCCAACAACATCGCAGGCGGCCGCCAGCGCTCGACGGGAATATTCGGCGAAGACATTTTTCGCATCGCCAGCAAATGGACGGTGATCGCTGGCGCCCGCTGGGACGACTGGAAGAATTTCAACGGGAACACCGTGCGAATAGCCCTTCCGGCTGGAACTGCCGCCGGCCAGTTATTTCCTAGTCGAAGCGAGACGTCCTTCAGCCCTCGGCTTTCGCTGATGCGCAACTTGGGCGGCAATGCGGCCGTGTGGGTGGCGGGCTACCGGGCATTTCGCGCGCCGACGCTGAATGAACTCTACCGCAGTTTCCGGCAAGGGAGTACGGTTACGAACAACAATCCTTTGCTCAGGGCAGAGCGGTTGACCGGGGCGGAAACGGGCGTGCGTGCCACCGCTTTCAATCAAAAGTTTGAATCCCGGGCGACGGTTTTCTGGGCGGACATTGTTAATCCGGTCACCAACGTCACGCTGTCATCGACTCCAACTCTGACTACCCGCGAGCGCGAAAATCTTGGGCGTATTCGGTCGCTCGGCGGGGAACTCGACGGCGTCGTCCACGTGAGCAACTCGATTCAAATCTCGGCTGGATATCAGTTCACCCATGCCTACGTGGTGGACTCGACTCGATCGCTGGTTGGCAAGCTCGTCCCCGAGGTTCCAAAGCAACAGCTCACTTGGGAGGCGCGCTACTGGAATCCGACCCGGATCATGCTCAGCGTCGAAGGGCGGTTCGCCAGTTCGCAATTCGATGACGACCTGAATACGCTGGTTCTGGGACGCTACTACGTTATGGACTTATTCGCCGGGCGTCAGTTCCGCCGGGGTTTTGTTGCTTACGCGGCAGTCGAAAATCTGCTGAACCAGCGCTACCCGGTGGCGATTGCTTCCCCAATACAGAATCTCGGCCCTCCAATTCTGGCTCGGATCGGCCTCCGCTACGACTTTCCAACTCGTTAGTGAATTAACGAGCAAATGTACGGCACCGCATTGACAAACCAGTGCTGGACGCTGCACAATCCGGTACTATTTCGGCAACACTGCCTCTTCACTGGAACGACAAATGCCACCTCGTACGCGCATTCTCTTCGTCGATGACGAGCCCAATATCCGGCTCACGCTCCCACCCATCCTGGAACAACACGGCTTTGAAGTGACGGCCGCCGGGACAGTTGCGGAAGCGCTGACCAAAATCGACGCTTCCCCATTTGACGTGCTCATCTCCGATTTGAATGTAGGCGAAAACGGAGATGGATTTCGCGTTGTCAGCGCAATGCGGGAACGACAACCCGGTTGCATCACTATGATTTTGACAGGTTACCCGGCATTCGAATCGGCGGTGGAAGCCCTTCATCACCGGGTAGACGATTACGTGGTCAAGCCGGTGGACGTTGATGGCCTTGTGAGCTCGCTTCGCGACAAGCTGTCCAGGAAAAATTGATTCAGCTATTTCCGGTTTTGGGTCCGCGATTCAACCCGAGCGCGGTATCAGCCAAATCGAGATAATGTTCCATTCGTGACGGTTCTTTAGAACGGTCAACGAGCGGGATCAAACGGGGACCTTCGTCGCGTGCGGCTTCGGCGGTGGGCGGGATGCGCTGTACCTTGGTCTTCCCGGCGGTCTTTACCGCAGGACTCTTCACCGCGTCACGGTTCCCAGCACGCGGCTTCTTGCGCTTCAAACGTCCTCCACTGCCCCGTGCTAAGACTTGCGTTCCGAATCCTGATGCAGAGTGACCGAAGCGCTGGCTTTTGTGTCTCCCGCGGTAAACGCTAACCCGCGGTCGTGCTCGACCGGAGGAGCCCCAGCCAATTCACGCTTGCGATTTTGAATTTCTCGCAATTGGTGAATGATGTCCGCCTCCTCCTGCGTGTACTCCTCTTCCGTAATCTCGCCGGACTCCAATTTTAGCTGCAGCTCCAGCAGCCGTTCCTTGATCGGAGCATCGTCAGTGTACTGTTCCTCCGCTACTTGTCGCAGCGTTTTCATGACAAAGTTAAACCCTGAAAACGGCAGCATCAGAAGATCGTCGATTAGTAGCATTGGATTCACAGTTTCAGAGGTTCAAGATTTTCTAGCTTGTGTTTCAGGTTTCGAAGTTTCAAAGGTATCAAGGTTCCGGGAGCCATCGAATCTCGACAGTTTGCACTACCCAGGTTTCACATTGAAACCTTGCAACTCTGAAACCTTGAAACTTTGTACTTTGGACCCCTATCCCGCCCCTACCCTCTCCAACTTCAAGCGTATGTTCACAAAATTGTAAGGTGGCCATGGACCCGTGTACTTGAATTTCAAGCGCTGGCCATATTTCTTGGCAACAGTATTCACCGCCTCGTCGAACTCCGGCTCCCGGTCGCGTTCCACCAGGAAAGCGGCATTCATGATCATTTTGTCGCCAATCGGCTGATTGTCGCGCGAGGCTACGCACACGCCACGCAATGCCTCGTAAATTTCGCGCACATAACTGATGGATCGCTCGGCCAACGCTTTGTCGATCATGCGGCCCAGCTGCATTCTCGCCAGGTAGGTAGATTGAAGGTGTTTGCGGATGATCTCCTGATGAAACTTTCGGATTTCCTCGTCTTCCTGCTTAATGTCTTCAATAATGCGGTCACGGTCCCAGTTTACCTTGAGCCCGAACTCCAGCTTTCCTGACATCTGGTGAAGCACGTCTTTGAGTGACGCGTATATGCTCTTCAGCACTTCGCGAATATCATTGTCAGTGCGGAAAACCGTACCGAAGCTCATCGGAATGATGGTGTAAGTCTTCATCACGGTTTCAATGACGTGCTCGTGAGCCAGGGCATTTTCGCGAGTTGGGTCGAAGATGTAAACCGAGGTGTTGCTCACTACGGCGGCGATGTCCTGGTAGTTGACGGTATAGACCATTTCTCCAGCGCCACCAATTCCTACCCGCCCAAAGTCGATCCTGTCGCGGCTTTGGAGAATGCCGTAAACGTAACGGCCGCTCTCTCCAGCAGCCGCACCGGTCGGGGCGGAGTTCTCGGCGAACTTGACACGAACATCTTCTTGCGACTTCGTATTTTTGCGTGGCTTAACCGCCGGTTTCGGTGTCATAGTCTTTCTCGGTTGCGTGATTACTTCCGCCTGCATGACTCCCTTCGGAGAGTTCCCGGGCAGCGCTGGGGCATATCAGACTCGGGAAACGGGAAAAACGATCTTAAAAATTGTACCCTTTCCAGCACTGCTCCGTACGTAAATTCTGCCCCCATGATTCTCCACAATCCCCTTGACTATCCAAAGACCCAGCCCGGTACCTTTTTCGCCCTTGGTGGTGACAAAGGGCTCAAACATAGTCTTCCGTATCTCGTTGGGAATTCCGGTTCCGGTGTCGGCTACCACGAGGCTGACCTGCTCATAGCTCCCTCGCGTGGATCTGATATGAGAAGTACGAATGGTTAGTTTCCCGCCGCCCACCATGCTGTCCTGCGCATTTACGACCAGATTAGACAGCAACTGCCGAAACTGGTCGGCAGAGCCCTTCGTCGGCGGCAACTGCCCGAACTGCTTCTCCACCGTGATCCCGTCTTTTGCCAAAGGGCGCGAAAACAAGGTCAGTGTGTCCTCGACGATAAGGTTCAGGTCAAATGTTGCCAGGTGGCCGGCATTGCGATAAAGCCCAAGCATCTGGCGAACGATCCTGGTAACCCGGTCAGTCTCGCTTTTTAAAGCGTCATATATCTGCTGTGCGTCGGGTTCGACCTTGTTCCTGAGAAGAAAAATAGCGTTCTTGATGGCCTCCATCGGATTGTTGATTTCGTGAGCGATTGTGCCGGCGAGCCGGCCGGTCGCGGCAAACTTCTCCATCTCCAGCATGCGCCGCTCCATCTGCAACTGCTCCAGCCTTTTCCAAGTGGAGAAATCACGCAAAACCGTGACCGTATAAGCGACCTGCCCGCGGGCGTCGTAGATCTTGCCGGAGCGGGCCGCATATTCAACTTCACCTCCAATCGCGGGATTAAAGAGATGAAGCGCCTTATTCTGGTGATCCAGAAACGAGAAGGTGAACGAGGTAAGGTATGCGTCCAGCTTGGCTTCGTTCTTGACCATCTGCGGTTCTCGGACTGCCGCACCGGTGGCAAAAAGCTCTTTCGCCAGAGGATCCAGGAGCACGATCTTAGCGGAATTATCGGCGACAACGATCGGGTCCCCCACGTTTTCGATCACAACGTTGAGACGGTCACGATCCTGGCGGACAATCTCTTCGGCCGCCCGCAACTTATCAAGATTGGTGCGCAGTTCCTGGTCCGCCCGGCGAAGGTCGGTCACGTCGCGCATTACCGTCACCATCCCGGTCCGGGTTTCATCGATGTAGGTCGGCGCGCAGACGGCTTCAAAGAGGATCTCTTCGCCTTCCATCACGTCAACCAGCGTCAGGTCCCGCGAGCTGTCACTGGCGCTCACGGTCATGGAGGAAAGCGCGGCCGAGAAGAGCAGGTTGTTGAATTCGACCGCCCGACGTCCGCCTTCGCTGACCCCCTCCGGAACGCGGAAAAAACGTTCGGCGGCGCGATTCTGGATAATGACGCGATGCTGATTATCGGTGAGGATGACCGGGTCGGCCATGCTCTCCATGACCGTAGTCATGCGGGAGATGGTGATCTCCATGTCCCGCATGCGGTTGTAATAGTGTTCTACTTTGAAAAGCCGCGAAAGTTGGCGGTTCGCTCGTTCGACAAGATTGTGGAACTGCCGAAGCTGCGTCTGGCCGGTTCTTCTACCCAGTTGTCCAATTACCACATTGACGTAGGACCGCATGCCGCAGGCTGAGCACACCTGCTGCTGGATTTGCAGTTTGCTGGACTCGGCATTCTGTACCGCCAGGCAATCGCTACGCCGGTCTCGCTCCGCTTCCCAGCAGCGAGAAACGTTGCGATAAATCATGGGATGGGCATAGAGGGCACCGTTGCGAACTACGCCGTCGGGCGTCAGGAGCGGTTTGAGGTTCAACAGTGAAGAGACAAACGGGTTCTCGCTTGCCCACAGCGATGTGTTGAACTTTCCCAAAAACTCGGGACTGCAGTTCAGGGAGGCGGAAGGTTTGATCTGCCCAGTGTCGAAGTCAAGTTCGAGCGCAAGCGCGCTCGGAAAGCCCAGATGGACTATCTCCTCCAGAAGGATGGGGAGAATTTCCTCGGGGCGCTCGGCCGCGCTGAGGCGCAAGGCGGCCGATTCGCTGGAGGACCGTGGATCGCGGAAATTCTCGCGTTTGCGTCTTAGCGCGGAACTGGCCATTCGACTCTAACGCTAACCCGTACTCGGCTCGAGCTGAGAGCCGCCAATTCTCGTTCAGCCCCTGACTTCATCCCCTGCGCACCTTTCGTTTTGCAGGCGCACGAGTAATGCGATGAGGTGCCTCTACTTCGATCTCGGGAACGGCTTCGGCGCTCAATTGTGGCCGCGAAACCAGACCCACCATTCCCACCGCATCCGCATATTTTAAGTAAGTGTCGATGGATGCCACGACAACTCGTGCCTCGACCGTGATCAGGTCGATGCCGACGAGAGAGATGCGAACCCAGGCATCGATTACGATGCCTTTGTCCAGAACCCGGTCAAGCACATCAATAAGGCTGGATCCGCCCGATACTCGTTCGACGGCCATTGAATTCCCTCCTCTGGCGTTCTGAAATCAGATTAACGTTTTCGCCGACCCGGCACACCAGCTTTGCGGCCCGGCACGCCGGCATTCCGCCCCGGTACACCCGCGCGCCCCGGTACTCCGGATTTCCGGCCAGGCACACCGGCCTTTCCCGGCACTCCAGTATTCCGCCTGGATCCAAGGCCTCTAACTTCCCGTGCGTCGGGAAGCAGAGGCGCCTGCAGAGGCGACGGCATGGTCAGGTGAGGATCGTACTTCCACCAATTCATCCCGATTTGCTCGGCCTTATCGACCGAACACACCAGCAGGCGGATTCGAATCGTGAGCAGCTCAACATTCGCCAACGAAATACGTACGTCGCCAGCGATTACCAATCCTTTGTCGAGAACACGATCCAGAATATCGACCAGATTCGTAGTTCCCGCGGTTGTCGGCACCCGATCCATAGCTTCCGTCTTTCTTTCTGCCGGAATGACGCAAACACCCGTTCCGCGCGCCTGATGCTAAATGCAGCGGCAACCGCATGTCAACGATTGAAGGATTTTTGCTTAAACAGACTGTGCCCGGGACTTCGCCGGGCTTCAGATTCCAAGCTGATGGTTGCCGTTGCCTGAGTTGCTGACTATATTTGTTGGCCTCAACGTGTGGCTTCGCGCTGCCATTTTGGGGCGGCGCGCGATTTCACCGTTCTATGGTTCCGAAGACTTGTTTCCGTCCGACTTTCGGGCGGCAGGGTTTTCCAGCAGACTGCCGAGCGGCCCTAGATCTAAGTTCAAGTCGGCTGGAGTCAGGCCGAAATGCTTCGATAGTTCGTGGATTTTCGCCTCTAGCTTCATCAGCGCGGCACCCATGTCTTCGACTTGGTGGTCGGTAAGCGAGCCGCCTTCCATGCGCCGGATCGCCTGGCGCTCCAGCAACTGCCGCAGGAGTTCGATCAGGCTTAGTACAAGCCTAGCCAAACCTTGTTCAATGTTCTCCGGCGTACAATCGACGCGGGTTTGCGGAAATGACGGATCGTTCTCGGGGCTCATTTTCTTCGTCAGCATTGATTCTGGCACATCAGCTTTGTTCAATAAACTCGCTCACCGGCCATGGACCGCTGATTCGTACTTTCAATCCGTCGGGGACTGACGCATTAAGCATGATATTTCGGAATTCCGCAACTTGATCACGATCTATGAGCGCGAAGCCTCGGATCTCATCTTTAGACGTGCGCTGCCGCCAATCTTTTACAAGAGAAGACAAAATCGCACGCACGTCGATCTCGAATCTCTCAGTCGCACGCACGCTTGTCTGCCGCTCCTTCAAGTATTCCATTCCTGACCCGGATCGAGTTCCAACACCAGGATGGGTGAGCCTGATTTCCATCTGCACCACATCGCTAAATTTTTCGAGCAATGCCTTGTACTCGCTGGATCGTTCTTGCAGGTGCTCTGCCAAGAATTCCGCACTCTCGAAGATGGTTGGAAATCGAAACGGAATGATCGCTGCCGACTTGAAAACCTCACTGAGCACGCGATGAAACTCTAGCGCCGACGCCTTCAGTTCTGGCCGTAGCCAAACGGCTGAATCGGTATTGCACGACGTAAACGTGGCCAGAGGGCCAATTTCGGTGCGAACCACAGGATCGCCAGCCACCCCAATCAGCGAGTTGCTTGCCTGAACATCACGCTTCGCGATGCAGTACAACAGAATTGCCATAAGGTAGTCGAGCCGGTCTTTCTACCTGTCCGCAGCTTTCCGCGCCCCTCTGTCCCTTCTGCTAGCCTGTTTCGCATGACCCGCGATATTCGCCTTCGTGAGAAACTTCCTGCGCCTGATCAGAAATTTCTGGCTTCTATTGAGACCTTTGGCTGGAACGTGACTAACGTTTTTAATAAAGAAGGTGACACCGGGCCAGAGTGGTCGTATTCCACCGGACTATTTCACTCTTACGCGCATCCCGAGATTATCATTTTCGGGCTCGAACTTAGGAATATGCGGAAGATTGTCAACAACGTCGGTAGTGCAGTGAAGAATGGTTCTCGGTTCAAGCCCGGGAGTGAGTACTTCGATATCTTCACAAAGTACGGGTGCCAGTTTCGTGATGTATCGGTCGATCACTATCGCGCCTACTTAGGGTGGGCGATTTGGTTTTATGAGAGGGATTCTTTTCCCGTGCTGCAGTGCTTCTGGCCTGATCGCGAAGGACGGTACCCCTGGGATCCAGCATGTTCAGCAGCAGTCGTGGCTCAACAGCCGTTACTTTTTTGATCGTTCATGATCTCCACTGCAGAATGCTTTTGCCTACTTGAAATGTAGTGCCGCTTCCTCTTTTCTCTGAGTTGCTGCGGATTTTAGCGCGCGCAATTTTGGCATTCCGTACTTCGGCTTGATCTGGTGACAGCCATCGTCACAGTAGACGCCGCCTTCCGCGGTCTCGGGTGCTGGCATTGGAGAGTTGACGGCAATCTCGCGCTCTTTCTCCAGATAACCTTCAGCGTCGGCGATGAGCTTCTGATGCTCCTGCGGCGAGAGCCACTTCTTCACTTTCACAAGATAATTTTCAAACCGCGCGATGGGATCGCGCTTTCGCCAATAGTCGAACATCGGCTTGGGAACATAATCAGCAGCGTCGTGGATGGCATGGCCCTTCATGCGCATCATCTTGGCTTCAATTAGCGTCGGGCCTTCGCCGCGATGGGCGCGCTCGGCGGCTTCGTGGGCGGCGTCATACACCTGGCAAGCGTCGGTGCCATCGATGATTACTCCAGGAATCCCATAGCCAATGGCGCGTTCGGCGAGATCTTTGACGCAATATTGCATTTCCGATGGAGTCGAATATGCCCAGAGATTGCTTTCAATCAAAAGTACGAGGCCCAGATTTTGCACCGCCGCAAGGTTGATGCCCTCGTAAGTAACGCCGGTGGACTGGCCGCCATCGCCGATGTAAGTCATGACGGCGATGTTCTTGCCTTGCAACCGCGCGCCCAGTGCGACCCCGGCCATCACCGGAATGAGATCGCCAAGCATCGAGATCGGTGAGACTACGTTGCGATCATAAATGTCGCCGAAATGCGAAGTTCCGTCTCGGCCTTTGGTAGGAGAATCGGCCTTCGCCATGTACTGCATCATCATGTCTCGAGGCTCAAAGCCGCGAACGAGAAGCGCTCCCTGATTGCGAATCATGGGCGCAAGCCAGTCGTCTTTATGTAGTGCGTAGGCAGAGGCACACGAGCACGCTTCCTGGCCCAGTCCGAAATAAACGCCGCCGACTACTTTGCCCTGCTTGTAAAGGTTCTCCAGGGCTTGTTCCATTCTGCGGTTGAGGACCATCCAGCGGTAGATCTCGATGCACTGCTGTTTGCTGAGGTACTTGGAATCGCGGATCGGCGGAGCAGGCGCGCTCAGATCACCCGAGACTTCATAACAGCACTCCTCGTCTTTGCCTTTGCTAACTTGGCGCACAATGAATTCATGCTTTTCGAGCCGATGATCGGGAATTTCGTAGGTACGTTGCTGGGGAAGAGATGCGGAGCGTTTTGAGCCGTTGGAGTTCGCGCGTGGCTTGACCTTGGCGACGGACTTTGATTGTTTCTTCTTCATGGGCCGGGAGGAGATGACAAATAATCCTACTCCTCGGTTTGATCGCAGGCAAAACCACAGCGTGTCCTGAGTTTCGCCAATACAAACGGAACACCTGGTTCTGAATGGCGATTAGGCCAACGCGGAGTCATCTTCCCCGTGGAGAGTGCGGAGATTTTCCGGTGGCCGCATGGGCAGACCGAGATTGTTTCCGAGCAGAGCGTCAAGGTTGTCGAGCCACAACATCTGGCTGTGAAACACGGTCCCGAAATTTCGACTGAGAGCGTGGGCAACGTCTTGCATCGGAATTGCGCGTTTAAGTTCTGTCTGCATTGATGTGACCGGCTTCGACGTGATTCCGCAAGGAACAATCAAGTTGAAAAAACTTAGATCGGTGTTCACGTTCAGGGCGAGCCCATGCGAGGTGACTCCGCGGGAGATGTGGACTCCGAGGGCAGCAATTTTGCCTTCGTTCGCATTCGATTGCTGAGTCTTCGACTCAGCCGGACGGGCGAGGGCGCCCGTCCCCACACGGGCATTGCTAACTACACTGGTATTGCCGGAACCGCTTGTCGAACTGGGCTCGACAGAACTGGCCGCGATGTCCGTTGCCACACTTTGGGTTTTGGAGGGACGGGCGTCCTCGCCCGTCCACACTCCAGTCAATCCGGAGATCCGCTTTGCCGGAATGCCAAATTCCGTACAGGTATGGATCAGAACTTCTTCCAACCGGCGCACATATTCCACAGCGCCGAGGGTTTTGCGGCTGGCGTTCTCGGAGGGGATTCCCCGCAGATCGAAAAGGGGATAACCAACCAACTGCCCCGGGCCGTGGAAGGTCACATCACCTCCGCGATCGCACTCGAACACTTCAACTCCGCGCTGGACCAGCAGTTCGGGGGAAGCAAGTACGTTCGCACATTTCGCGTTGCGGCCGAGAGTAATAACCGGCGTGTGCTCCAACAGGAGAAGAACATCGGCAATCCGGCCATCTTTGCGAAGCGCGATCAGCCTTTCCTGCAAATGCAGGCCGGTGGCGTAATCAATTGTGCCGAGTTGGAGAACGGAGATCATAAGCTGAGCCACGGATTTCACGGATCAAAAACGAATTCAAAAACCAATTCTCCACAGAGGACACAAAGAACACGGAAGTTCTACCGTGCACAACGATGTTTTATCCGTGTTCATCCGTGTCGATCCGTGGCCATGAATCACATATTTATCGCCAATCCATACACGCTGTTTGACGCGTCCAGCATGGCTTCGGCCAGCGTGGGGTGCGCGTGAATCGTCCACATTAGGTCTTCGACGGTAGCTTCAAGTTCCATCGCAGTAACCGCTTCGGCAATCAACTCCGTGGCCTGTGGGCCAATAATGTGGACTCCAAGAATCTCACCATATTTCGAATCAGAAACAATCTTAATGAAGCCCTCATGTTCGCCGACAATGGACGCGCGCGAATTTGCCGTGAACGGAAACTTGCCAATCTTCACGTTGTGGCCCTGCTCACGCGCTTTGGCTTCAGTAAGCCCAACGCTGCCAATCTCCGGATGGCAATAGGTCACGTTTGGAATTTTCATCAGGTCGATCGGTCTATCTTCTTTCTTCGCGATTTTAGAAACCGCAACAATACCCTCCATGGCGCCCACATGCGCCAGTTGCGGCCTCCCCAGTACTATGTCTCCGATGGCGTAAATGCCAGGTTCTGCCGTTTCCATCCACTCGTTGGTTTTCACGAATCCGCGTTCGGACTGAATACGGGTCTTTTCCAGCCCCACTCCGTCGGTGTATGGCTTGCGTCCGATCGCGATCAGAATCTTTTCTGCTTCGAGCTTCTGCTGTTTCCCCTCGGCGGAAAACGTCACTGCGATTCCAGACTTCGTCTTCTCGACTTTTTCAACCTTCGCACTGCCATAGAAATTTATTCCTCGCTTGCGATAGACCCGCGCCAGTTCCTTAGAAACTTCTTCGTCTTCCAACGGCACCATGCGCGGTAGCATTTCAAGAATGGTCACATCGCAATCGAACGATTTGAAGATCGAAGCAAATTCGACTCCGACAGCGCCGGACCCCACTATTACAAGCGATTTCGGAATAGACCCCATCTTCAATATTTCGATATTGCTCAGGATACGGTCGTTCGGATCGAGCCCCGGAATCATGCGCGCTTCAGAGCCCATGGCCAAAATTACGTTCTTGGTTTTCAGCTGGCTGGTCTTGCCGCCATCTTTCAATTCGATTGTGTGCACACCATTTTGCGCCGGCCCGGTCAGCTTGCCGAAGCCCTTCACCGTCTCGACTTTGTTCTTGCGCATCAGGAACTCGAGTCCCTTGGCGTGTTTGTTAACGATCTTCGACTTGCGCTCCTGCACCGCGTCCCAGTTCAGCTTGCGCGAGTTAACGCCCTCAATTCCATACTCCTTGGCGTCTTTCAAATGGTCCCAAAGCTCGGCGTTGAACAACAGCGCCTTAGTGGGAATACAGCCCACGTGAAGACAGGTGCCGCCAAGGTAGGGATCTTTCTCGATAAGAGCGGTTTTCAGGCCGTACTGGCCGGCGCGGATTGCGGCCGTATATCCCGCCGGGCCGCTGCCAATTACGGCGACGTCATAAATGTTTTCGGGCAAGGCGTGCTCCTCTATTAAGTATGGATGAGCCAGAGCAAACCAATGATTCTAGATCAGGCGGCAGCTTAGCGAAATGCCGCTAAGGAATCGGCCGTAATGACGGGATTACTCTTCACGGGCGGACACTAACAAGTTCGAGGAACATCAGCTTCGGGCGTAATAGTTGACACGGTTTTCGGAAGGGATACGACCATATCGAGCGTACCGTGCCTGCGCGTCCTCGCATAACTCCCTAACGATCTGGAGTAAGCTACCGACGTGTTTGAACCAGCTGAAATGGTTTACTCGATCCTTACCTGCCGATGTTAGCTTTGACCTCATCTCCGAACCTAATACGGCTGCCACGGTTTCCGATAAAGCTTCGGCGGAAAAGCGCGGGAAGTACCTCGCCGCGTCTCCGCAGACCTCTCGATGCACCGGCAGGTCGGAAGCAACCACCGGCAGCCCGCTGGCCAGGGCCTCCACCAGCGGATGTGCAAACGTCTCCGCATAGGCAGCCGTTACGTAAAGGTCGCAGGCTCGGTAAAGATGGTGTAACGAGCCATATGGGATCGCACCCAATTCAACAACGCTTTCCCTGATACCCAAATCGCGAACCATTTCGCCCGCCGGACTGCCGTCATACGAGCCGGGATTGGCGCCCGGCTCCAGCTTGCAGGTCAGGAACAGCTTTACCTTTTTTTCGGGCATGAGTTTTTGAATGAGCGGCAACGCCCGAAGCAGCGTTTCGAAGTTGCGGTAATAGTTGTAGTGACTGACAAACAGAAGGCGCAAACAATCTTTGGTTTCATCAAGTTTTTCCTGGACAGGGGCCGATAGGGGCGCTCCGCCAAAAAATGCCTTGTGGTCGAAGCCGTGGTAAATGGCGTCAACTTCCTTGCCTGTCCAGCGACGCAGCTCATCCGCGAACGCCTGGCTTGGCGCGACCGTTTGATCTGCCCATTGCAGCGATTTCTTGGCCAGTGCGCCTTTTACCAAATTATCTAGGAGCATTACGTACTCGCCGCGGGCACGCAGGTCTCGGTAAAAATCCGCCGATGTGTAAAGTGAATTTCCGCTGAGCAGAATCTGTGGCACGGGAGAATTACGCAAGGCAAAGTTTCCCGCAGAAATGAGGACGTCCGCGTCAGATTTGCGGATCAGATCTGGCAGTTTCCACTGCTCGAAAATGAAACGTCGGCCGGCGTCGGACACACCCAGCGGGCAAAGTACGTCGACATTGCTGAAGTGCGCGAAGTTCTGCCGCAAGTTCGGCTGCACTGCCAATGTTGTCCGCACGTCTGGCAGAGCCGACAAGTGTGGCACGACATTGTACAGATAAGTCAGCCCCGCGCCAGCGCTGGCCGCAAGCCCATTCAAGAAAATGCGAATCATTGGAATTGGACCGCTGCCAAAGTAGCGAATTGCGGATCGGTGATTACGACCGCAGTCTCATCGCAATGGGTTACTGCAGAAGAATGCAACAAATCGGAGAGGATGAAAGCCATTGCCCACACAAAGACGGTGAGATAGTAGCCCACGGCAAAAAGCCAATCCTCAAAACCAGCGTCGATCAATCCGGCTACGATAATTGCAGCCGCAGGGACCGCTGGAGAAAAAATATTCCCGTCGCGCCGCAATCGCATCAACGCCTTTTTTGCATTTGAGGCAGTGGTTCCGATCAGAAGGTAGAACGGTAAGACTCCAATCAAACCCGACCACTCTGCGATTGCGAGATAGCTATTCCCATGCTCACGAATCATCCTTGAATCGACAAAGCGTGTCCGCGTGAGTTCAAAATAAGTTGCGCTGTGTTCCGTTACGCTGGTCCCGAAGCCACTGCCGAACCAGGGATGGTCTTTGATGACGGCTACAGCTTGGTCCCAAGGCCCTCGTCGCGATCCCATAAGGTCCTGCCCTGGCTTACCTTTGTAAAGGAACAACGACGTAATCGATTCCGAGCTGGCATCCGCGACCATCCCACTCGGCAGGGGGGCAAACATGAAAGTGAGTGCTGCGATCGCTACCGAGGCAGCTATCCCGCCAACGACGAAGCGATACTGCCGCAGAGCAATGCAAACCAGAAGACACGAAGCCATGGCCCCCGCAATCCCTGCTCTTGCATAGCTGCTCATCAGAAGCATCAATGCTACGCATAGAGCGAGTCCCGTGCGGCGCTTGGTCATAACGGATTCTGCGCAGAGAAATCCCCACAAAATAACCGGAACCACGACAATGCCCATTACCGCACCTAGGGAATTGGGATTGCCGAAGAACGGCCATCGCATCAGAAAGTAGGCGATCGCCGTAAGGTAAGTAATGACCTCGCACCCGAGCAACAGCTTGCGAAAAAATCTCTCAGGATCGAGCAACGGGACTGCAAGTCGTGCTCCCGTCGCCCCGTACAAAAACAGAAGAAACAAACTTAACGCTTTAAGGAGCGCCTCCTGCGGATAGGCCGACACAGAAGCAGATACCACCGCTGAGAGCACACAGGAAAATGCCAACAAATGAATCAAGCTGAAGCGATGATTGCCGTCGCGCATGTAAATCGCGAGGCCTGCCAATGCGCCCGCCGCCAGCACGATCCAGCGACCCTGAAGCCACGAATTGCCAAGCGGCAGGCTTATTCCGGCCCAGAGGAATGCCGCCATTAGAACCACAAAGAACGACTCTTTGTATTTGCAAAAAGACAGCAACAGGACTTGTGCGACGATTATTGCGCCAAGCACTTGAGGATTCGCCAAGTATTGCGGTTGCACGAACAGGATCAACGCGAGCAGAATCAGGACGCTTCCCACCACAATGAATGTTCGTGATTCGTGCATGCGAGGAGGCGCGACCGATCCTGTATCGACCCTATTTCGATGATACTGTCGATGGCCGCCCGTGCAGTTGCTGAGTGAGGTTCGTGCGACAACGAATGTTCACGTGATCAAAGCGCGGACCGAGTGCCCGATCGCACGGGAGGGATTCGCATCGAGTCAGCGGAGGGAGCGCGATCGACATCCTCTTGGGTCGCGATAGTGCATGCCAGTGCTGCCTTCGCGATGCCAGTCGCGCAGTGTTCCGGGGAATAGTGCCGGATGGTTCTTCTGCTCTGGAGCGACATCTCCATGCGCAAAGCTGGGTTGGTCGCTATCTCCTCCATTGCTTGCGCTAGTTGGGCCACATTTTGAGGCGCGACGATTCTGCCGGTTGTCTTTACCAAATCTGCGGCGCAGCCCGCCGACTGGCTGCAGATCACGGGCAGACCGCAAGCCATGGCTTCATTCACCACTAACCCCCACGGGTCGCTGTGAGTCGGAAAAACGAAGCACTCGGCCAAACCATAGTAGTTGGCCAGTTCATTGCGGTGGACAAATCCCGCAAGCTGTACCGCGCCGGGGTAAATTGATCTCGCAATAGCTTCCAGTTTGGCCCGCAACGGCCCATCGCCAGCGAAGACCAGACCAATCTGACGCCGAAGGTCACCGTTGAGGCGGCCATACGCCTCAAGCAAGTCGAAGACTCCCTTTGTGTGAACTAGACGGCCCGCGAAGAGAAAATATCGCGAAGGCAAACCGAATTCGCCTCTTACGCGTGCAGCATTCATCCGCGCATAATTTGCCGCATCGTTAAATAGCGCGGCGTCCACAGCATTAGGCGCAGTGAATATGCGGTCACTTCCCATGTGGCTCACATATCTGGCTGCCGAAGTTCCCGGGACAACGAAGCCGTCGCATTTATTGAAAAAACTCTTTTTCAGCGATTCGACCAATGCGTGCCCGGCGCGCAAGTCGTGGGCCGTACTTTCACACCAAAGCAGGAATGGGACATTGTTCCGCTTGGCCCACCGCAGCGCTTGCCACGAAGCCAGATAGTTGTATCCCCCGCACACAATCACATCGGCATCCGACTTTTGCAGGGCCTCATTAACATTCTGATTCAGAAGCAAATTGTATTTGCCGAGCCTCTTCCTCCACGACGGCAGCACTTGGTAAGAGAACCGGATCTCATCGGCATAAACGCGCCACTGCCGGATCGAGGGATCGGTCTCAGCAAGGAAGATAACGCTCAGATCAATTTCCTCATGCTGCGCGAGTGCGTTAAATACAGGAATGCGATAGGGCGCGATGATTTCCGTGAGTATTACCAACCGGCGCTTCATGCCGCACACCCACGATAGATCTCAGCCAACTGTCGTGCCTGATGGTCCAAAGTGAGTCGAGCAATTACTGCTTCGCGAGCCGCAACGCCTAAGCGCCGGCGAAGATTGTTGTCCAGAAGAAGTGCGCGAAGTGAATCGCTCAATTCAGCTTCGTTCCCCGGAGCAACCAGAATGCCGGTCTTGCCATGTGCAATGATTTCCTCAATGCCTTGTCCCCAACAGCCAATCGCCGGCTTCGCGCAAGCCATTGCTTCCAGATAAACGCACCCCAAGCCTTCAAATGTGCTTGGTAGCGCAAACACCGCGCATCGCCGCAGTGCTACTGCGACCTCATTCCTGCTCTGTCGTCCGCGGAATTGAACTCTTGCCGCGATTCCAAGGTCGACCGCAAGCTGACTGAGTTTGCCGCGCTCGGGCCCGTCGCCGATGATCTCCAGAACGCAGTTCGGAACATCAACTGAAACGCATGCGAAGGCCCGAAGCAACGACGCATGTCCTTTAATGGCGATTAGATTCCCAACGCTCAACACGACCTGCGGCGATTTGCATTCCATGCCTGGATAGAACATCCCTAGATCAACGCCGTTGTAAATCACCGCTGCTTTTGTCTTTGTACTTGCCGGTAAAGCACTCAGCACTTGCTCCCGGACCTTCTCGCTAATGCAGATCACAGCTGCCGCGGAGCGATACACGTTTTCCGCCACTCGCTCGCACAAACTCCCAATGACTGCTCCGGTCTGACTGGTGAAGAAAGCATCCAGCCCGTGCACTGAGACCACGAACGGTATCGATAAACGGTCGGCAATTACGGCCGCCGCGTGTCCGCAGGGAAGGGCCGCATGTGCATGTATCAGATCGAATGGCGCTTTACGGTGCTGTCTGAGAATCGTCGGCATTAGGCTAGCGGCCAGAAACTTCCCCGCGACAGGAAGACCCAAGTTGCCTGGAATGCACGCGTAATTCTTCCATGTTCCTGCTGCGTTTTCCGCGGGACGAGCAGACCCACGGTAAAAGGGCTGTACCGCAATGACCTCCTGGGAAACTCCGAGCCGCTGCATACAGGCAAGGGGTTCCGCGATGAATCCACCTTGCGTCGGATCTTCAGCAGAAGGGAAGAATGGAGTAAGAGTGAGCACGCGCAGCGCACGAGCGCGCCTCGGCAAATTCAGCTCGAGACTATGCCCAACTACGGGCGCGGTCACAACAGAGGTACTCATTACGAAGCCTTTCTCAGCTCACCCTGCTCCGCTAACTCGAGGAACGTCTGCTCCCACTGGTCGGTGATAACATCCCAGTCATATTTTTCACTCAGGCGCCTGCCGTTTCTGCCAAAATCTTGCCGCAATCCCGGATTGTTAAGCAGTTCCTCCAAATGCGTGAAGATGCTTTCGTCGGATGCCGCCTGATAACCGGTCACTCCATGAACCACAGTTTCGGGTGAATAGTTATTTCTTGCGATGACGGGTAGACCGCACGCAGCCGCTTCCAGTATCACTTTGGGCGAGCCCTCCCACTTGGATGGGAACAGAAAAACATCTGCTCGCTGATACTGCTTGCGCAGCTCCTCGGCAGAGAGTGGGCCCAGAAGCTTGACGTTGTTCAATTCCTGGTCCGCGCAGCGGCTCCGAAGTCCCGGAGCAAGCTGCCCGTCGCCGGCAATGCGAAAATCGGCTTGAGGGAAACGGGCGGCTGCATCCACAACGACTTGCGGCTGCTTGTAGCTTCGCAGCGATCCCACGAACAGCACCGTGGTGCGCGAATTTGGTGGCCGGTCCCAGTCAGGAACGAAAAAACGTGTGTCGACACCTGTGGGAATAATTTCGCTGGCAAGGTTATATTCGCGTTCAAGACTCTTTTGTACTGACTTCGAGTTACTGTACAGGCGGTCGCAACGAAGTATTGTTTGCTCCCAAAGTCGGATCGCCTCAGGATCAATGAAAGCCTCATTCCTCAGGTCTGACTGTGACTCAATCGTTCCGATAGTTGTCCGGCAATCGTTCCACTTTCGTCGCAAGGTCAAATAACACCGGCTCGCGGGCGCGGACTTCATATAGAAAAGGAGTTGATGCGCCCCCCACAAAAACTCGCGAAGGATTCGGACAGTCTGCCGCCGCTGCGGCAACTGAATGAGATGGGTGTTCCCCCGCGCCACAATACGCGGATCGGGCTGGCCAAGCAGAAACATGCTCACATGAAAGCGCGCCGGATCGAGCCGGCTCACAATTTCCCGCGCGTTGCCCATTTGAGCGTTGGTCAGGCTCGCATCGGCGAAACTGTCGACCAGAATGCGTATCGGTCTCACTTGACTCGAATCTCCCGAGAGCGTCGCCTCAAGTTAATTAGGCCTGCTTGGAATTGGTTGTGCCCATTCTTGACGAAGGTCCCTGGCCAAGGCGGCAAGCCGCAAATCCCAATCTCGCGTCTTATAAGAATCCGTCACGTGCTTCTTCGCGCACTCCAACAAATTTCGCCGGACGTCGCTTGCCGGTTTCAATGGCAGAGGACGCAGTTCTTTCGGATCTGAGTTCAGGTCAAATAAATCCTCCGTCCCCGAGGCAAAGTTCACTACGAGCTTGTACTCACCTTTGCGTACCGCCAGAAGCCTGGGTGCAAGCCGCGTCTCTGCGTTGAGTGGATTGGTACACTCGTAAGCACACTCGGAAAAAACAGGCTGGCTGCCTCCTTCATCGATCCCATACTCTTTCCAGCAACTACGTCCGCGAAAACTGGCGGGCGTCGGAATGTCGAGCACATCCAACAGTGTCGGCGCTAGGTCGATCAGTCCGAACGGGCGATGCAACTCGCGACGTTCACAATAGCCTGGAACTCGCAGCAGCAGTGGCACGCGTACCAACTCCTCGTTTAGTTTGAGCGGTGAATGAAACCTCCCGCCATGATCGAGGAACTCCTCCCCGTGATCTGCTGTAACTGCGATTGCGCATTGGTGCCACAGATTCAACTCGGCCAATTTCTTACTGAGTCGGCCGATCTCATGGTCCGCCCACCGGATCCCAGCGTTGTAAAGAGATTCGATCGACGAGCACTTTTTCTGCAGGCGCCCTACCCCAAGGTCGTTCCTCGTCCAAAAAGAATTTAAATCTCTAGAGTCAGCAGCACTGAGGCGGCTACGCATCTCTTGCAGCGCCTCGGCTTTCGGGTAATAGGGAGCGTGCGGATCCATTAAGTGAAGCCAAAGAAAAAATGGGCCTCCGGAATTCTCACCCAACCATGCCGTCGCACAATCCACCAACACATCCGCGGTTGGAAATCTCCGCAGAGTTTCCAGGGACTCAACCCTGTTCTGGCTCAGCTTCTGACAATACTGGAAATAAAGTTCATCGTATGCAGCGCCGAGTCCCGGCACGCTGTGACAGGCCCGCGACAGTATCTGGTTTGTTCGCCCGCGTAACGAGGGCTTGGCTTCACCACCGGAATGAGCCCGGAATCCCATTTCTCCCAGGCTGGAGAAGTCTCGGAAAACATCGAAGCCATCGCCGTAGCCATCAGCCCGAGAAATATACGGATTGCCAGCAATAAACGCCGCCGTTTTGTATCCGCATTCTTTCAGTTCAGTCGCAATAGTGCTCTCGCCCGGCGCGATGCCAATTACATCGCGGCCTAGCGACAGCGGATATCGGGAAGCGAGTACTGCTGGCAACGAATAGTAAGTTGGAATACCCGAAGCCAAGGCATTTCTAAAAACAAAGCTCTCGGTAGCCAGAGAATCCAGAAAAGGGGTTGTCGCAACCGGATAGCCAAGAAATCCAACATGGTCGGCGCGCAAGCAATCGACCGTGATCAGTACCAGCGAACGCGGCACGGCCATTACAGCGCTCCTTGATGCGCAACTCGCGCTTTCCATTCCTGGCGCTTAGCTGACACCGTAACCCGCTCATCTCGGCTGCGGAACGCGCCTTCAGTCACGATCGCGTACAAGTCCTGATCATGCACATACAGCAGCTCCGGATACTTCGCCTCCAGTGCAGTTAGCAATGAATCCAGCGCCGCCAGCGTCGTAGTGCGGAAATCTTTCAGCGTGGAATGAAAGTTGATGGCGTGAGTAGAGATGATCACAGGAAGGCCGCGAGCGAAACAATTGCCGGCGATCTGCAGGTATTTATCGACCTCTAGTTCGCGGTGGCTCGGCTCAAGGTCGATTGTCCGGTGAAGGTGCAGTATGCCCATGGCGTCTATATACGGCGCATTCAGGCCGCTACCCGTACCGCTTTGGGCTACGCGAATCCCCACCTGCGACCATCCACGGTGCGTGTCACGATTCGCGAAATATCCAGGCGCGCACGCCGAAACCGGCGAGATTCCAAACAAAGCCGAGAAACATTCGCTCGCCTTGCGGATCTGCAACTGTTGAACTTCCGCAGGCAGAAAACCGGCACGTGGTTTTTCGGGGTTCCAGTATTCGTAGCCAACCCACGGCATACGCCAGTAAATGTACGGCGTCTCCGCCTCCCAGAACAGGCGCAGCAGTTCCGCGCGTTCTCCACCTTTTGCGAGAATATTCTCGATCGCGACTGGGCAGAAGTGGGTCAGGCCATGCATGGCAGGATAGAAAAGACCGTCTCCAATACCAGCTCGATAGGCCTCCAGCAATCCAGGACGAGACCACGCCCCCGGCAATCCCTCTGCGAGCGGAAGCAGTTCAATGCGCTTGTATCCGTGGGCCTTCATCTTCTTGAAGTCCAGATTCGCCGTGCAAAAACTCATCACCATGCAGGGAGGCCTTCCAGCCGAGTCATGGTGCCGCGAAAGAACTGATCCAACCGCCGCCACGTCCTCGCCAGTTTCAAAGGAGTAGAGATCGTAGGGATGCTCCCCAAGTTTTATGCCCCGGGAACGGAGCCATTCGTAGCCTTCCCGGTCCCGCATGCCCAATCGTCCCCAGTCGTCGCTTTGGATTGCGACCAACGGCCGGGAGAATACGAACCCGGCAGGTTCCGACTTTTGTCCAAATAATTTCCGGGCAAAATCCAGCAATTCATTACCTCTCTTTAAGTTTCGGGCGTCGCACCGGGTTGAAACTCTTTTCCGTCACACCGAAGCCGGTGCTTCCATCGACTCACACCTAAACGTACCCTAGCGCCTTCAAACGCTCCTCAATGATCTGTTTTTCCTGCTCGTCCATTCTCTGCGCATCATCGCGAAGCAATTCGTTCAGCGCAGCCTCCATAAATTCTTCCAGTGACCCGAACCGGTGCGAAAATTTCTCTTCCGCGGCGCGGCACAACTGCTCAGGCAAAGCAATCTTTCGCATGTCATTCATAGCTAGCAAAGACCGTCTTGCGAAAACTCTGTCCTACTCTCGCCAAGGCGATTTTCGCGAGCTTACGATCGTCTTGATCCAGTCCAAACAGGAAAATCATTCCCATAAACGTTCCGTATGCCAAAACCAGGCCCGCTCCAGCGACCTTCCATTGCGCGTGAACTCCAGCAAGAGTTCTAGCCAATATCAGGGTACTCGCAATCGCGCACACGCTGGGAAGCGCCAACTTTAAATAGCCAGCGTTGTACGGGTATATCCTCAAAATCCGACTGACTGAAGTGAGCGCCCATACATTGCTGGCAATGGTCGTTATGGTTGTCGCGATCGCCGCC
This sequence comes from Acidobacteriaceae bacterium, assembly GCA_025462735.1. Classification (GTDB taxonomy): domain Bacteria; phylum Acidobacteriota; class Terriglobia; order Terriglobales; family Acidobacteriaceae; genus Gp1-AA145. The sequence goes on from JAOAPC010000014.1 coordinate 67,470, forward strand.
CCCGCAATTCCGAAACGTGGAACAAGAACAACGTTGAGGCCAACCATCAGGACCGCGTTCACCGCCTGAATCTTCATAAACTCCGTCTGATTTCCCGACATTAGTAGAAGAAACCCAACCGAACCGACGGCGCAATTGAAAACCTGACCGACTGCTCCGACCATCACGACCGCGGCCCCGGCGTGAAAACCAGGACCGAAAATTGACATCAGCCCCTGCGCGAAGACGATCATCGCTACCGCCAGCGGGATCGTAAGGATCATGACCCACTTTGTAAGCGTGGAATAGAGCTGCTGCAGCACCGCATGGTTCTCGGCTGCGTGCAGTTCAGAAATGATGGGAGAAAAAATTTGGTTTACGGAATCCAGCGCGATTGGTACAAAGCCGACCAGTGCCATTGCAACCGCGTATATTCCTACCTGCCTGGCGTCGAGGTAGTATCCCAACACAACCTTGTCGGCTTGGGCGAGCACGAATTGAAGCGCGGCAATTCCGTACGCCACCGTCGAAAACGCAACCACTTCACGCCTGATATATAGACCCGATCGCGCACTCCTCGCCTCCGCCGGACTCATTTTCCAAACCGAAGCGCTCAATAACCACAGGACTAGCAGCCCACTCGCAACCTGTGCTGCCATATAGCCGGTCAACCCAAAGCCCAGGCTGATCAGCACTGCTGCAATGGCAATATTCGCGGGAGTACCTGTGAAGTGAGTAATCAAAGTGCGACGGCCAACGTCCCGGTAGCCGGCCATCACCTGACCCAGGAACATATTCAACACACCCAGCAGCATGATTGCAGCAAAGGCCCAGAGATACGGGCTCAGTTTGGGCGCATGATAAAAGTGCACCGCCAACCACGGACCGGCCAGCAATACGACGGCAACTAATAAGATGTTTACCGTCGCGAGCAATGCCAGGCTTCCTCGCAAGAAACTACTCAGTTGCGAGTATTCGCCCTTAGCGCAATATGCGGCCACAAATCGCGCCGCCGCGGTCGGAAGACCGAGAGAATTAAATATCCCAATAAATCCAATGATCGTCATTCCCAGCGCATACAAGCCGAGTGCTTCGGCGCCAAGAGTGCGGGCGAGATAGATTTTGAAAAAGTATCCCGCAGCAGCCGTAAAAATTGTTCCGGCGAAGTAAGCGAACGACTGCCTGGAAATGCTGCCCATGCGGCTGCGGAACTCAGCATTATCCGGCGCCAAAACCGGCGCAAGGACTACGGCTTCCGGCGCAGGAATGTTTGTGGCAGCGCTCATGAATCCTTTATGGACAGAGAATCAGCTTTCGTTGTCGAGGATAGTTCAGTGCACATCCTGGCGATATGCCAAGGTGGGTTCGTTTGAATTTTGAACGGTGTGAAAAACAAGCAGATTAGGCGCCCACCAAGTCCCAATTGAGCGGCGTCCCAGGTTCAATGTCGCGGGCGGCGTGGCGCCGCAGGATCTCTGGCAAATGGCGTGTATGCAAGCCATGCGCCGGGCGAATTGAACGCACGTTCTTGTCGGTGAATGTTTCGCCGCGTTTTATTTCTTTTACTACAAACAGCGATCGCCGGAACGACAGGCTGGCCTGCTCCCGTGCGCTGGGCCCGAACTGCACCCCGCCCATGGCCTTCTCAGCAAAACGTACCGCATCCACCATGCTCTTGAATTCATGCGGCTCCAAGGAGAATGCGCTATCGGGCCCCTTCTCTGATCTAGACAAAGTCAAATGTTTCTCGATGATGCAAGCCCCCAGCGCCACCGCTGCGATCGGCACCGCGATGCCCATGGTGTGGTCTGACAATCCCGCCGGGACATCGAACTTCTGCGCAAGCTCGGGAATCGTCCGCAAATTCATTTCATCCGGAGCTGAAGGATACGCGCTGGTGCATTTGAGCAGCGCTATTTCATTCGCTCCTTCTTGGCGCGCTGCCGCAAGCGCCTCTTCGATCTCTTCCGTGGTCGCCATTCCGGTGGACATTATCAACGGCTTCCCGGTTCGCGCCATTTTTTGAATCAGAGGAATATCCACCAGCTCGAACGAAGCCACCTTGTATGCCGGAACATCCATGCCCTCGAGAAAATCAACAGCCGTTCCATCAAAGGGTGAAGAAAACAGCGCAAGACCCAATGCATTCGCCATGGCTTTCAATTTTGGCTGCCACTCCCAGGGGGTAAACGCCTCACCGTAGAGTTCGTAAAGCGAACGCCCGTCCCAGATCGTTCCTCCGGCTATCCGGAATTCAGGGCGATCACTTCGAATCGTAATTGTGTCGGGAGTATAGGTTTGCAGCTTGACCGCATCCGCCCCAGCTTCTTTGGCCGCATCGATGAGCCGCGCCGCCCGTTCGAAATCCTGATGATGATTGGCCGAAAGCTCGGCAATCACGTACACCGGCTGCCCCAGACCGATCATCCGATCGTCAATTCGCATGCTAACGCTCGCTTGCCAGGACGGGAGATTTCTCCATAGTAAATTCGGGCGGAGCAACCGATCGGAAGTATCGGACCGCATCGACCCCTCCAATTTGCATTCTCTCAATAACTGCATATCCAGCATTTTCAAAAGCTCGCCGTGACACGACATTTTCTTCTTTAATCAACGCGTATAACTCAATCAGACTCAACTCTTCCGCGGCTTCGCCGCCACATCGCTGAATAAGGTGTGTCGCCAGCCCAGAGCCTCGTACCTCCGGCGCAAGATTAATGCTCAGTTCCCCAATCGCCGGCTTCTTTTCCTGTACTCTGATTACAGCAATGGGAGTTCGCGATTCCTCGGCGATCAGCAAAAGAGAGCGCTTGTCAGCGAGGGTTTTCCTGAACCATTCACTATGCTCCTCCCATGAGATTTGTGCCGACTTGAACGATGCCGCCCTGGCGACCGGGTCATTGGCCCAGTTCCAAAGGAGTCCGCAATCGTCCTGAGTTGCGCGTCGGAACCGTATTCCAAATGCGCGCAGTGCACTGGTGACGCGATGTGCGCCCCGTCCATCTACAAGATCTCTGCCTCGGCGAGCCATTACTTCGCGCCTTGACTGCGAGTGAATCAGGGACTCTATTTCCTGTGCAATTCGCCTGGAACTCGCTTCTTCCAGTGGAACGTGCACGGCAATTTCTCTTTCACTTAGGCTTTTCGCCACATCGCGCTGGTTCTCAGCAACGTCAATCAGAATGGAAGGTAGCCCGAGGCTGCAGAATTCCCAGCATGTGGAACCTGCTGCTGAAACCGCGATATCCGCCCACGCGGCCAAACGAGACATGTCCTGGCTGCCGACTATTAACTCAATCGAACTTCGAGATCGAGCAATCCAGCCTAGAACATTCCCTTCAGGCGCGGCACCCACAACGATCTTCGCCTCCAGTTTCGATGAGCAGCACTCAATGCCTTCCACGAGGCGTGGCAGCAGAATTTGCGGATCGCCCCCTCCTGTCGTTATCAGCACTTTCGTCGCAATGACAGGAATTTCGCGTCTGAGTTGGCAGGCATCTACAAACTCATTCCGCAGAAGAGCGAAGCGCGGACCCAGCAATAATTGGGCGACGCCTGCGTGTTCCGAATACGTGGAGCTTTGAGCATGGGCATTTTGGTTCAGTATTACGTCAGCACAAGGGCATTCAGATCCTGGCGCGTCCTCCACCCGCAAGATCCGCCATTGATCAGATGTAACCGCAGCACAATAATCCAGGTTGAAATGATAGCCGTCCAATACTAACCATCGCGCCTGACGCTGCGATGCGCTGTTCCGTGTTTTGGCCGCGTCCTCAGGGCCGCCGGGCGGGACATTGATGGTTAAGGCTTCGAAGCCTTCGGTCTGTACTCTATGGCTTACGAAAGGCGTCGACGACGCCATGAGGAACGTTACTTCGCCACCAGCTTTTCTCCACGCCTGCGCCAAAGCTAAACAACGCATTACGTGGCCCGCACCCATTGAAGAGCTGGCATCAGCGCGAATTAGAATAGCACCTATAGACATCGGTACTGCTCTTCATGCCACCTGAACCGGGGCGGCAATCCCTTCAGAAAGAATTCCATGCAAGGCTTCCGGGCGAATCGGTTCCCACAAATTGCGCGGCGGACATGGCCGGTAGGTTTCGAGTAGACGTGGAATGTGCGCTATTTCTTCCGGATGTGACAGCTTCACTCCTACCCGAAAAGTCGCGAACTGCTCCAGATATCCATAGGACCAATTCTCAAGCCAGCCGCACAGGAATGCGGGAATACCCCGTATTGCGCAGTCCAATGCGGTTGTCGAAATGACGGTGAGAGCAAACCATGTTTCCATCATCAGCTCTTCCGTGAGCGGACCATCGATTATTCGAACCACAAGCTGTTCTTGGCGCGAAAGCAGTTTGTTTAGAATGCGTCGCCGGTCGCGCAAGCTTTCAGCCGGATGCAATTTGATAACTATTCTTTTGCCAGTTGATTGTACGAGCTTAACAAGTGAAGCCAGCACGTCCCCGTAAAACTCTTCCACTCTCGCACCGGATACTTCGTAATCTTCCGAAAAAAAGACAATAGAGGACTTCTGATTGGCGCCTTCACTTGGAACGGGACGAACTGGAGCGCCGACTTCCACTCGGGCGGCCGGAATCCCACAGATCCTCACCAGATAGTCGCGTTCCATTTCGCCTTTAGCGAGCAGCACATCAGCGTGACTCTGATTAACTAATTGGTGGCCATCGAGGGCGCCATGATGCGAAAAAATCCACGGAATCCCTCGATCTTTCGCCAACAGTCCTGGAATGTGGGTGTAAGGATTGGCGTCGTCGCAAGACAAGACGCCCTCGACCGGCTCAGTCTCAAACACATTGGTCCAGGCGTCTCGCACAGCAAGCCATTGCCGTAATGCGTTCTCAAATAAATCAGTGCTCCCACTCTCCAAGAGTGCTCGCAATACAGAATTCGATCCAAATTTATACTGGAGTTTCCTCCAACAAGCGCACAGCTCTTCGTACTCTGTCCGATCAAAATTGCTGGGCACATAAGACGCGAGATCCGCCTGGATCACATTTGCAGGCAACGTCTTCACCCGTCCGCTTGAACGTGCCACGACGAGCAGAAAGTTACAATCGGGCAACATTTCGGCATAGGCAAGGGCTGTGCGCGTCACATTTGTATACGCCGTCGGGAGAAGAATTACCCGCTTTCCGGAGCGCGTCTTTTGTGGCGAGAAGATCGCTCGAAAGCGGTGTTGCGGATCGTACTTGTCCGGAATGATCTGCTTGATTTGCGAATACGTCAGCCGACGGCTTCGGTCATAAAAGTGTTTTACGTATTGCGCAATCCCTATACCTCGCGCAAAACAGGAGACTGGACGCCCAAGCAGCGCTTGCAGCACGCGAGAATCGAAGCCGGAACGGCTGACAAATACTTCGTCCTGAGTTGCAATGCTAGCGGCAATCTGTTGCAGGGCTACTATGCGGTAGATCTGCTGAACATATTGCACGGAGATCACTTGCCACCAATCTATGCCGCGTTCATCCACCACGAACCCGAGTCCCACGGCTAACGCATCGCGGACCAGGCCGGAAGCTATGCGGGTGAAGCCCAAGTCTGTTACGGGACACCGGAAAATATTGGCCCAACGTTCGTGTGTGCGCGCCCCAGCGATCCCGAGATCGATCACATGGTCCCACTGCATACACGCCCATGCTCCTGATTGGGGACCGTCTTCGGAGTGGAGAAGAAGGATTCTCATCTGAGTGCGAATACGCGATTCACCGCACGCGAAATACTGGCTGGCTCATCTTCCCTTCTAAGAAGCGTGCAGGGTTGGGGTCCTCCGTCCATGAGGCCACGGTCTTAAGCACCTGGGCATAAACTTCCAGCGTTTGTCGCACCGCGGAGACGTCGTGCGCTGCAGTCATGTTGTGCGTTGAAATCACAAGTACGCCCCTTTTAATGGCTTCCTGCTGGAACAGGTTCTTCAGAACCATATCTTCGCTATTTTGCCCGTCCAGAAATTTGAGCAGTGACCACTGCGGCCGTCCGAGGCAACGAATTCTCGCCTGCAGTCCTGCTTCCTCGATCATCACACTCAATCCATCCTGGAGAACCTTCCCATTCTCCTCGATCTGGGCGAGTGCGTCGGTGGATTCGAGAATGTCGAGGACCTTGATGGCTGCGGCGATAGACGCGACTTCGCCGGCAAAAGTAAAGCTGAAGAATATCTCGTCGAAACTCCGCATGATATCGGCTCGTCCGACCACGCAGGAAATCGGAAAGCCATTGGCCATGGCTTTGCCGAAACACGCCAAATCCGGAGTTACGCCAAACAGTTTTTGCGCCCCGCCCAAACCGAAGTGGAAACCACTACAAATTTCATCAAAAATGAGGAGCGCGCCATTCTTATGGGTCAAAGCGCGAACAGAGTCCAAGAAATCCGTTTTGGGTTCTTCAAAATTGAACGGCTCCATGATGACGGCAGCGAACTCCCCGGGGTATTTTTGAAACAGATCTTCGAGCCCGGAGCGGTCGTTATATCGAAATGTATGAGTCAAAGACCTTACGCACTCTGGTACTCCTGCGTTTCGCGTTGTGCTTCCGATGTACCAATCCTGCCAGCCGTGATAACCACAGCAAGCGATCCGTTCGCGCCCCGTCACCGCTCTCGCAAGGCGGACCGATCCCGCCGTCGCATCTGAGCCATTTTTTCCAAAGCGCACCATTTCGGCGCAGGGGATGATCTTCGTCAGATGCTCCGCCAATTCCACCTCCAGCGGGTGCGGAAGTGAAAAACTATGTCCGCGTGACAGTTGATCGGTCACTGCAGCGTTCACTTCGGGATGTGCATACCCCAGAATATTGGGCAGTAATCCCTGGACGTAGTCCACATAGGTGTTGCCATCCACATCCACTACTCGACATCCTTTGCCGGACTGCAGAAAGACCGGCGCGGCGCCCTGGACGTACTGCGTGTGTTTCTTGCTGAAGGTCTGTGCGGCACTAGGAATTACTCGCAAAGAACGCTCGAGCCAGGAGCGTGATTCCGTTAAGCGCAAGGGGATCGCCGCGCCCGCAGGCGCTTCGCGAAACAGGCTGCGGTAGTACCCCTGGTTCGGGACTCTGGGCGTGGCCGAAGCTTTCAGTTGGTCCTCCTCTTCCAATACCTTCAGAACCGTTTCGAAACCGGTATCGCCAGAGAGGTGCGGGTAGATGCGTCTAACGAATTCCAAGTCTGAGGGGTAGTCGACAGTCCATCGGACGGGAACATCTCGCGGAATCACCTTGTCGCTCTCGACATTGCAAACGGCAAATCGCGTGTCCTTTATAAAAGGCGTCACATGTTCCCGATCTGAAGGCTTTGCCGCCTCGCGCCAGGCTCGTTCCAAAGAAGAAAAGGAGAACACCTCGGTATCCAGGCCATCGGGATACGTGTACCGCAGAGTGTTGGACACATAATCCCAGTTGCCGCTACGAAACCTGCCGACTACTTTATCGATTACCTCCGGATCGATTAAAGGGCAGTCCGCCGTGATTCGAACCACAGACGTGGCATTTAACTTCCTCGCCGCCTGATAGAAACGGTCAAGAACGTCTTCTTCGCTCCCCCGAAAGCATGCAACCCCCGCATCGTTGCAGAACTCGGCGATGGCATTGTCCGAAGGCTGATCAGTTGTCGCAACTATTACTTGATCGATGCTGGAGGCTCGTCTCGCACGTTCCACAACGTGCCACAGCATTGGACGACCGCATATATCAGCCAGAGCTTTACCGGGAAAGCGGGATGATCCCATCCGTGCTTGAATGATGGCCACCATGGATCCGTCTGCCCGCTGGTGTGCCTCTTTGCTAACTTGCATAGGCACCCATCTTCTCCTCGAACAAATTCCATTTCGCAGGATTGAGCAGCTCTTCCGGGGCCTTCGGCAACATTCGCTCCAGCTCCTCTACCTCTTCGGATTTCAACTCGGGCCTCAAGAACAGCTGTAGGTTTTGCTCAAGTTGTTCTAGTGTCTCGCAGCCCACCACCACGCTCGTAATCCAGGGAAGTGATCGGACGTACGCTAGGCAAAGATCAGCTATGTCCTCACGGCCAAATTTCTCGGCCATCGCTCGAAGTTTTCGAGCACAGTCAGCACTATTGAAGCCGGGAACAACCGGCCAGCGGTCCGCAGGGTGAACCAGAATACCTTGCAGCAGCGCGCTACGTGCGTGCACGATCACATCCGGACGTTCTGCAATCGCCCGCTTGAGCAGCGGCCTCCAGCGCCAATCCAGAACGTTCATCGGAATCTGCAGATGTTGAACGGTCGGATCCGCTAGCGCAGCGACAGCCTCATGCGGCTGGTAAACCGATGCGCCCAAAATTGATATTCGCCCCTCGGCCTGGTGCTCACGCAAACGCTGCCACACTGCACCACGGCACAAATCATGGTGCGCCCAGTTATGGAGCATGAGCGTATCTAATCTGTCGCTGCGCAAAGCTCGGCAAGAGGCGTCAATGCTCGCATCGACTCGCAGGCGGATGTCGGATTTCGGCCTGCCTTCACGAATGCCCGTAATATCCAGCTTCGTAACAACTCGCGCCCGAGAGCGCCAGCTCCCCATGAGTGCCTCGCCAAGAACCGTTTCCGCGTCCCCGTAGGAGCGGGCCGTGTCGATGACGTTCACTCCATGCGCGATTGCATGACGCACAATCGCAACCGCATCCTGTTTCGATGGTTTGCCTGCGCTGTTGACCCATCCGTAGACCATCCCCAATTGCGCCGTGCCAAGTACAAGCTGGCTGTGAAGCGTGCGCGAAATTTCTTTGGAAGGCACTCGGAAACGTGCTTGGCCAGGCAGCGTCGACAAGTTTCCGCAACCCTCGGCGCTGCGTGTCCTGTCGTCAGCCTTAGGTGGCATATTCGGTGATCACCTTGCCGACAGCTCGGAGAACATCGTCCGCATCCCCATCACTCATTCCATGGAACATCGGCAAGCTGATCAAACTCTCATACGCAGCTTCGGCCACGGGATAATCTCCATGCTTATAGCCGAATCGCTCCCGATAGTACGGATGTAGGTGCACCGGAATGTAATGAACATTCACGCCAATGTTTTCCGCCCGAATCGCCTGAAAAATTTCTGCTCTAGTTGCGGAGAGTGATGCCAACTCAAGCCGCAGCGGGTATAAGTGCCACGCGGGACGCACCTCATTCCGGACAACCGGCGGCAAAACGCCAGGAAGCGCGCGCATGGCTTCCGTGTACTTTCCCGCAATCTCCCTGCGCCGCGCCAAATTCTTTTCAAGCTTCGATAGTTGCCGTAAGCCTAATGCGCAGGCAATGTCGGTCAATCGGTAATTAAACCCAAGCAGGACCATCTCATACTGCCACTGGCCCTGGGCTTGTCTTTCGCGCGCTCCGCTGTTAATCCCGTGATTGCGGAATTTTCGGAGCGTCTCCGCAAACCGCAAGTTGTCAGTAGTGACCATTCCACCTTCACCCGTCGTTAAGTGTTTCACCGGGTGAAAGCTGAACACGGTCATGTGTGAAATGCTGCCAACGCGCCGACCCCGATGCTCTGCTCCCAGCGCGTGGCAAGCGTCTTCAATGATTGTTAGGCCGTGATCGTCCGCAATTTGATGGAGTTCGTCGAGATCGGCCGGATGTCCGGCATAATCGACAGGCAAGAGTGCTTTCGTGCGCGGCGTGATGCATTTGGCAACTCGTTCCGGATCAATGTTCAGAGTATCTTCTCGAACATCGGCGAACACCGGCCTCCCACCCTGATACAGGATGCAGTTCGCTGTTGCAGCAAACGTAAGCGGAGAAGTAATCGCGTCATCGCCGGGTTCGACACCTGCCGCGAATGCAGCTCCGTGCAGCGCTGCAGTCCCGCTGCTGAAGGCCACGGCAAAGCGTGCGCCCACGCGCGCAGCAAATGCTTCTTCGAACTCATTGACCTTGGGGCCGGTGGTTAGCCAGTCTGAGCGCAGAGTTTCAACAACGGCAAGAATGTCATCTTCATCAATCGACTGTCGTCCATAAGGTAGAAGCTCGGCCCGGACGGGCGTTCCGCCGTGAAGCGCAAGTGCCTCTTTTGGGGGCGCAGTCGCAGTCATGATTTTTTAGGCACTAATTTTCTACGCACTGGCCCGAACCTGACTCTCTTCAGCCAACGAGATTGGCGGCGCGCATCCGTCCACCAGTCGATACAGGTCCTCGGCGGTCAGCCATTGAGAATTCGAATCGCTGGCGTACCGAAATCCTTCAGCCAATGGCGCTGCACTCTTCCAATTTTCTTTGCGCCACCATGAGTGGGCCGGCTGGATCACAAACATGTCGTCGGTCTCCATGGCATTGCGCGCCTCGTCTTCCGAAAGCAGCACCTCGTGCAGCTTTTCTCCCGGCCGGATCCCAACGCAATCGATCTGGCATTCAGGCGCGATCGCCTGTGCCATATCCAGCAACTTCATGCTTGGAATTTTTGGGACGAAAATTTCCCCGCCATGCATCTGCTCAATACATCGAATAACGAATCGCACGCCTTGGTCCAGAGTGATCCAGAACCGGGTCATTCGCAGATCAGTAATGGTGATTCGTCCGCGCGCGCGCTGCTGCATGAAAACAGGGATCACGCTTCCACGACTTCCGACTACATTGCCGTAGCGCGCACAACTGAAGCGTGTATCCTGGGCACCCGCATAAGCGTTGGCCTGCACGAACATTTTTTCCGCACAGAGCTTGGTCGCCCCGTAGAGATTAATCGGATTTACCGCCTTGTCTGTGCTCAGCGCCACGATCCGGCGCACGCCGCAATTGATCGCTGCCTCAATTACATTTTTACCGCCGTTGATATTAGTCTGAATGGCCTCAAACGGGTTGTACTCACAGGCCGGAACCTGCTTGAGCGCCGCGGCGTGCACGACGACGGAGACTCCAGAGAAGGCCCTTTCCAATCGTTGTTGATCGCGGACATCGCCAAGAAAGTAGCGCAGGCTGGGATGGTCGATTCCGGCAGCGCGCATCTCATGTTGCTTCAGTTCATCTCGGCTGAAGACAATCAGCTTCTGCGGCCGGTACTCGCGTAGCATAATTTCGACAAATTTTCTGCCAAACGACCCAGTACCTCCTGTCACAAGCACGTTCTGCTCTGTCCAATTCATTCCCGGTCTTCCTCTCGATCTTCAGCGCGAATGCGCGGACGCCTATTCTGCCGTAGTATAGCCATTCTTCCCGGCTCACTCCTGTGAATCTCCCTTCTTTCGCGGCTCTGAACCAACTCGATTAAGCCCAGCTCTGGTTTTGTCTGCCATACTTGCTGACGCAGGCACGCTTTTGCGCATTCTCGCGCGCACTCGCTGGTTTGTGATCGATGGAAGCAAGGGGAGGCCGATGGACGCGCCGGTACTGCAGACTAATCCCAATTCGCGGGAATTAACTCCCGTCCCGCTGCAAATTAGCAGGAACATGTCGGTGGTACATCCCGGCGCGGCGACCAACGATTCCATTCTTCGCGACTACTTGCGAGTCCTCATCAAACGAAAATGGATCGTACTTGGAACTCTGGGAATCGTTTTTGGCGCCTCTCTGATCGCCACACTCCGGACCACTCCAATTTATGACGCCGTGGGGAGCATCGCCATCAACAAGCCCGACCCGATGCTGCAAAGTCTGCGGGACGCAACCAACTCGGGCGCTGATTATTACGATCCTACCGACCTCGATACTGAAGTCAGAATTTTGCGCAGCGATCTGCTGGCCTTGCAGGTAATTAAACAACTCAACTTGGATCACTTGCCGGAGTTTGGCGGCACAGGCCTGCCTTCATCATCTTCTCTGGAACTCACCACCGAAGCGTTGCAACCCGATTCCGTCCGCGCCAATTCGTTGCTTGCTGGCTTCAAAGGAAAACTTCGCGTCATACTAGAGCCCAATACCCGCATTATCGACATTCACTATCTCAGCCCTAACAAGGACCTGGCGGCGCGCGTAGTGAATGCTCTTGCGAGCACTTATATAGAGCAGAATTTTAAAACTCGTTTCGAATCCACGATGCAAGCTTCGGATTGGCTCTCCCGTCAACTGGTCGATCTGCAGATGAAAGTCGAGACTTCTCAGGAAAAACTCGTCAAATATCAGAAAGATCATCAAATCCTCGGAATAGACGAGAAGCAAAACATTACTACCGCCAAGCTGGATGAACTTAACAAGGAGCTCACTGCCGCGGAATCAGAACGAATGCAGAAAGAATCTGTATTTCGTCTGGCGCAGGCCGGGGACACCGAATCTGCGGCTGCGGTCGCGGCTGGCGTTTCCCAGGACAAGACTTCGGAAAGCACTTCCGCGCTGCTGGAGAAACTCCAGGAACAAAAGGCTGACCTGAAAATTCAGATCGCCCAATTGGGCACGCAATTCGGACCGGCTTATCCAAAGCTGGCGCAGTTGAACAACCAAATCCAGGAGATAGATGTCCAGCTCCAAAATGAGATGAAGAAGGTTGCGGGACGTTTACGCGGTGACTATCTTGCCTCATTGCATCGTGAAAACATGTTGCGCGCCTCGCTCGAGGAGCAGAAACAGCAGGAGAATAAACTCAACGAGAGCGCCATTGAATACAGCTTTTTAAAGCGCGATTTTGAAACCGATCGCACGCTATACGAAGGTTTACTACAGAAGTTAAAGGAAGCCGGAGTCACCGCCGGCTTGCGTTCAAACAACATCCGCCAGGTCGACATGGCTCGGACCCCCGCACTCCCCACTGAGCCGAACATCCCACGAAACCTTGGCTTCGGTTTCGTCTTGGGGCTCACCAGCGGCATCGGCTTTGCGTTTGTGCTTGAAGGCGTCGATAACACCGTACGCACGCCCGAGCAGGCCCAGGCAATCTCTGGGCTGCCATCTTTGGGAATGATCCCTTTGGGATCCAGGAACAATTCAGAAGCCAACTCGCGCGGCCTCACCGTCGCGGCGTCCAAAGAAAAGGAAACGGTGGAGCTGATCACGCAGTCTCGCCCGCAATCCCAGATGGCCGAGGCCTATCGCGCTCTGCGAACTTCGCTCCTGCTCACTTCAGTCGGAGCTCCGCCGAAAATCATTTTGGTTACGAGCGCTCTGCCACAAGAAGGGAAAACAACAACCAGCGTCAACACCGCCACCGTGCTCGCTCAAAAAGGCACGCGAGTGCTCCTGATTGATGCTGACCTTCGGCGGCCCAGCATCCATAAGACCCTCGGCCTTGGTCCACGAATCGGGCTTAGCAATGTGCTCACCGGAGGCGCAACCCTGCAGGAAGCCACCGTCCGCTCGTCGCTGATGCCCAACTTATTTGTTCTCCCGGCCGGTACGCCTCCGCCGAATCCGGCGGAGCTGCTGGCTTCGGCGCAAATGGTAGAGATACTCGCGGAGCTGAGGCAACACTACGACCACATCGTGGTGGACACTCCGCCAACGCTTTCCGTAACTGACGCAGTTGTCCTTTCCACCCGCGCCGATGCAGTGGTGTTGGTGATCCGATGCGGGCAAACCACAAAACCTGCACTACGCCGGGCGCGCGAGATTCTCACACAGGTCAACGCCCGAGTTGCTGGCGTGCTCCTGAATGCAGTGAATCTGGATTCCCCAGACTATTACTACTACTACGAGTACCAGGGTAAATACGGCCAGCGTTACTACGACGAGGAAATGGAATTCGAGAAGGAATCGAAGCGTGCGGCTTCTTCGGGCGCATAGTTAGCGCCGACAAAATGGATTTTGAGATTCGCCACTCAAGCAAACGATTGGCTGTACTGGTTCTTCTTTTCTCGGGAACCGCAGCCTACCTCGCTCTGGCAACAACGCAATTCCTAGCCGCGCACTTTTCTCAAGGTCATGGCGCACCCGATCTCAGAAGAGCTGTAAAACTCGATCCGTGGAATGCTGAATATCGCAACAACGTGGGCCGCTTCGAACTTCTGGTTAAGCTGTCTCCAGAAAATGCACTGCCTTGGCTAAAAACCGCAACACGTTTGAATCCCAACCGGTCCGCTTATTGGCTTGATCGCGCAATCGCAGAGCACTTGCTGGGGGACTTCGCCAGCGAACGCGACTCACTGGATCGCGTGACCGCGAGCGATTCTCACTCCGCCGGCCTCGCTTGGCAAGTTGCCAACCTTTATCTCTCACAAGGCGCCACTGAACCAGCACTGCGGGAATACCGTCGGGTCTTGGAAAAAGATCCAGCCCGTGCCTCGCAGGCCATTCAAATCTGCTGGCGGATACGTCCCGACATAGATTTTCTGCTACAGAACGTCGTCCCAGCCAGTGCAGATGAACCTCTATTGAGTTTTCTTGTTTCAATCCACGAATCGACTGCTGCGGCCAGGGTCTGGGAAAGAATCGTTTCACTGCAGGAGACGATCGAGCGACCGTTTTTGTTCGACTATCTGCGACATCTGTCTGCTGACCGCGACGCCATTCAAGCAGCGCGCGTATGGCAGCAGGCCGCAAATCTCTCTGGTTTGGCTGCATATCAGCCGACGGAAGAGAACCTTCTCGTCAACGGTGATTTTAGTCTCGATATTTTAAACGGCGGCTTTGACTGGTCGTATCAGAAGTCTTCTGCGGTCTCACTTGCACTGGATCCCGATGAGAGCCACTCCGGTTCCAGGTCCCTTCGAATCCTATTTCAAGGGCCGGGTATCGAAGACGCAGGGATCCGTCAGCTCATCTCCGTCGATCCCGATACGCGATATGGATTTTCTGGTTATTACAAAGCCCAGGAAATGGATGGCGCGGGAGCGCCGAAATTCGCCATTCAGGACCTCTACGATGGCACCGCATTTTTCATGAGTGACGACCTTCGCGATACCGAATCATGGACAAGAGTGAACGGCAGTTTCGCGACCGGCCCTGATACTCACCTACTGGTGTTACGAATTGCGCGAGTGCCCGCTGGCAGGCCGATCCGGGGGAAGTTATGGATTGATGACCTGAGGCTGGCAACTGATGACCACATCGCCTCCGCCGAAAAGGAGCAGCCGTGACCGCGCCTCTTCCTCTAGCCCACCTCCCAACCGAAGCCGTTGAACCCAAGCCTGCTCGCTTGCCGCGCGACAGTAAGATCTTATTCAGCCTCACGGCGCTTCTGATGTTCTGCCCGCTGGCGTTTGGCGCGGTTGAACCCTGGGCGATTTTCATTCTTCAAGCAGCTTCGGCATTACTTTTTATCATTTGGGCAATCGGCCAATTGCGATCGCCCCAAGTCAGTATTCAATGGAGTCCGCTGTTTGCGCCGGCGCTCGCCTTCGCCGGACTGATGTGCGTCCAATTGTTGCGGGGAGTGTCAGCTTACCGGCAGGCGACGTATTCACAACTGCTGCTCTACGTGTCATACGGAATAGCGTGTTTTCTGCTGGTACAGACGCTCACTCGTAGTCGCGAAGTGCGCAAGGTCGGCAAGGCGCTGACGGCTTACGGCGCAGCTATTGCTCTATTCGCGGTCTTGCAGAACCTGAGTTCCCCGAACAAGCTGTATTGGCTGAGAACGCCTCACGGTGGCTGGATTTATGGCCCATACGTCAACCACAACCACTACGCCGGATTAATGGAGATGCTCATCCCGGTGCCTCTGGTGTTCGCGTTCAGCCGCTTCGGGTCTCGGCGCGAGCGATGGATTGCTGCTTCGATCGCGGCTTTCATGGGCGCGACTATTTTTCTCTCCGGCTCCCGAGGCGGCATGATCGCGTTTGCGGTGGAGATCGCGATTTTCGTTGCATTCATCGTCCGCGAACAGCAGAAGCAAAACGTTGCAATCCTTCTCAGCGCCTTTCTTCTCATCTCGCTCGGAGTTATTGCATGGACCGGAGGAAGCGAGGTCAAAGCCCGAATCGCGACCCTGGGCGGCGATAAACATTCAGACCTTTCGGCCAATATGCGTGAACAGATCGACCGCGACATTCTGCGCATGTCACGCCAGCGCCCGCTGCTTGGTTGGGGTCAAGGCACTTTTGCTGATGTTTACCCGCGGTTCCGCAGCTTCTACACGGATTCCCTGGTCAACGCAGCTCATAATGACTTTCTGCAGGTGCTGGCCGAGACGGGAATTCTCGGGTTCGGAATTCTGATCTGGTTTCTCGTACGTGTTCTTAGGCCAGCCCTGCGCAAGTCTCACAAGTGGCCCTCGAACCTGAACGGCGCTGTCTCGGTGGCTGCAATTCTCGGCATCAGCGGGATCCTCGTGCACAGTTTGGTGGACTTCAATATGCAGGTACCCGCCAATGCCGCCTTGTTTTATTCACTGTGCACTGTCGCGTCCATGGAACCACGCTTCCGAACTCATCGCCGCTCGCATCGCCAGCTCGAAGCGGAATGTTTCGAAGAATCACGCGAGTCAGTCAACATCTAAAGCCTTCTTCTGATGCCTTTGGAACATCCGCCTTGCGCGTCCACAGCGGTTCTGTTACTGCTGTAAGAACCCTGCTTAGCGAATCATGATTGTCGACGTCATTCATCGCATTGTTACGCATCGCGAGTCGCTTTCGCGTGAAGAAGCCCGTGCGGCCATGGGCGAAGTGCTTTCCGGCAAATGCACGGACGCGCAAATTGCAGCTTTACTGGTCGGCCTGCACATGAAAGGCGAGACCGTCGAAGAAATTGTTGGCTTTGCGGAAGCCATTCGCGCGGCCGCGACTCCGATTCCTGTTCACGGTAATGCCCTTCTCGACGCAAGCGGCACCGGACGCGAATCCCTGGTGGATACCTGCGGCACTGGCGGTGATGCCGCCGGCACTTTCAATATCTCCACCGCTACCGCTTTCGTGGTCGCGGGCGCTGGGGTTCGCGTCGCTAAACATGGTAACCGCAGCTCAACACCAAAGCTCAATGCGCCAGGGATGAGCGCGAAATGTGGCGCTGCGGATGTGATGGAGGCCCTTGGCGTAAATATTCAGCTTCCGCAGGGGCTTATAGGCCGGTGTTTGGAAGAGGTCGGCATGGCCTTCCTGTTCGCGCCGGCAATTCACTCCGCCGCCAAGTACGTTCAAAACGTCCGTCGCGAAACCCGTCTGCGTACGGTTTTCAACCTTCTCGGCCCGCTGACCAATCCCGCCGGGGCTTCGGCGCAAGTGATCGGAGTCTATTCACTCGATCTGGTTGAAAAAGTGGCTGAAGCTCTCAGCATGTTGGGAACTCATCGGGCATTCGTAGTCCACGGGCTGGATGGGTTAGATGAAATTACGATCACCGGACCTACTCGCGTCGCCGAAGTGCGCGAAGGACAGGTACACACTTATGAAATTACTCCTGAAGAATTCGGCATGACTCGCTCGCCTCTCGAAGAGATTGCCGGGGGCGCAGATGCTGCGGAAAATGCAGCCATAGTAAGAAATGTTCTCAGTGGAAAGAAATCTGCCAGGCGCGACGTTGTGTTGATAAATGCTGCGGCAGCTTTGGTCGCAGCCGGAAAAGCGACGCATCTGGCAGATGCAGTCAAGATCGCTGCAAAGTCTATCGATTCCGGAGCAGCAACCTCAAAACTGGAAGCGTTGGTCCGATTCACGCAGGCGCAGGTTTAGACCTTCACTTCCACTTTCTGCATCCATTGCGCGATCTGCACATTCCATCCCAACTCTTTCACCATCGTGTCGCGCAACGCAGAGGAAGCGGCCGGTTCGCCGTGCACCAAATAGGTCGTATCCGGCTTTGCGGTAAAGGTGTGCAGCCACTCGAGAAGTTCCGGCGTGTCGGCATGATCGCTGAATTGTTCCAGCGCGGCCACTTGTGCGCGAATGGGCACCGTCTGTCCCAACATCTTCACTTGGGGCGCACCACTCTTAATCGTGAACCCTCGCGTGCCTGGCGACTGGAATCCAATAAAAATGACCGTGCTTTTCGGATCAGGCAGTCGCTGCAACAAATGGTGCTGAATGCGTCCGCCTGTCACCATTCCACTCGAAGAGATAATGATGCAAGGTGATTTCACCTCATTGATCTTCTTCGACTCGTCGGACGTCTGCGCGAAATAAAAACCCTGCCATTTCAGCGGAGATCCATATCGGCTGATCAGTTGCTTAGTTGCGTCGCTATACTCTTCGGTGTGCTTAAGAAATACCTCCACCGCCTTGATTGCCATCGGACTGTCGCAATAGACCGGCACCCGCGGTACCTGCCCCGATTCCATCAATTCCTTGAGCATAAAAGCGAACTTCTGAGTGCGCTCGACCGCGAATGCTGGCACCACGACGCTTCCCCCGCGTGCGACCGTCTTGCGAATCAGATCGGCGAGTTGAGGCCGAGGGTCATCAGTCGGATGGCGCCGGTTACCATAAGTCGATTCCATCACCATCAAATCCGCGCTCTCACCAGACTGCGGCCCTGAATAAACCACCTTCCCCGGCGCAATATTTTGATCATGTACGCGGCCAATGTCGCCGGTAAACAGCAGCCGTATGGGACGAGCACTGCCGGCCGCTGTGAGTGTAACTTCCGCCATCGACGATCCCAAAATGTGTGCCGCGTGCACAAACCGAAATGAGAGCTCTGCAGACAGCTGTTTAGTCTCGCCGAAATTAATCGGCTTGAAATATGGCATGCACGCCCGCGCCTCTTGCTCCGTGTAAAGCGGCAGTGCCGGGTCATGGCGTGAAGTCTTGTGCTGGTTGTGAAACGCAGCATCTTCTTCCTGCAGGTGGCCTGAATCGGGCAGCAAAATACCGCAGAGGTCAATCGTGGCAGGGGTGGCATAAATAGGTCCGTTAAATCCTCCCTTCACTAATCGCGGAATCCAGCCGCAGTGGTCGAGGTGAGCGTGCGTCAGAATCACTGACTGGATCTGTTTCGCCGCGACCGGCAAGTCCTGCCAATTACGCTCGCGCCACTCTTTCGGACCTTGGAATAGGCCGCAATCGACCAGCACCTGCGTGCCGCTTTCTGCAGACAGATCCCCAGAAGTATTGATCAGGTGCTTTGATCCGGTTACAGTGCCGGCTGCGCCAAGAAATTGGATGTAGGACAAAAATCCCTCCGGGATGGTTCACGTTTCAATGAGTGACTGGCTCAATCTTGTACCCGTTGTTGCTGATATCGCTCTCCGGCACGCTGCCGTCATTCACCGTCACCTCCTGGGGTAGCGAGGGGGCCTGAATTCGGACCGAGGCTTTCGATCTTCCGCGAATTAAAAGCCGCTCAGACGCTTCACCAGTTTGCATGTGCAATGTGACTGGGACCTCGGCGCCTGCTTCTCCGAGATTTTCGATCGTTACTGTCACCATATACCCGCCGCTTGGCAGTTGGCTGGAGTAAACGGATTCAACCCGAAAGTCCGGCAGACCGCGATCGTGATAGACCCAATCATCAAAAAACCACTGCAGGTCGCGATGTGCCTGGGTCTCAATCAGTTTCTGCATGTACGCGGGGTCTTTATCCTTATCGTTAGCCGCTTTGTAATTGTGCAGCACCGCATTCAGCGCATCCTCGCTAACCATGTCCTGCAGCATCCACCACACGTACATCGATTTTGTCTGAATGCGAAAGTCGTCAAGCGAACTGATAAGCGAATCGTTTGCCCCTTTACGTTCGCCGGAAACTTTTTCTACTTCCACTAGCGCGCTGCGGTGCGCCTGCAAGTAAGCGATGGCTGCCTGTCGCTTTTGTTTTTCCTCCACCAAACGGACTTGCGCATAACCCGCCAGACCGTCGTGAATCCAGGCGTGCGGCGATGGAAAAAAAGCGTGCGTCAACTGTTGGGCTGCCGAGAGTAAGAGCTTCGTGTCGCTACCATTCAGTGGCATCAGCAGCATGTTTCCGCTCTCAAACGATGCAGCCTTCGGGTCGGAGAGTTCCACAACTTGTGGCTTTACCATGGATGGCTCGCGATGATCGCCGAACCATTTGCTCACTAGCGGCGAAACTTCCTCGGCGGCAGCCGCATAGTCGTCTGCGCCAGATTTGTGATCGAGCAAGTATTGAATCGTGGTCGCGTGGCTGTCCATTTCTGAGTATCGCGCGATCACAAACGTAGGCAGCGTCGCGCGCAAAGACGCAAACGAACACGCCGTATTTAGATTTTGTCCTGCGCCTGCCTCCGCTGTTGTCTTATTCGCCTCTGTCCCGTTGCAGAGCAGCTCAGGAGGAGCTTCCGCGCTCGTTTGTGAATATGCGAACGTGACCTTCATCTCGGTTTGCGCTTCACGCTGCTTCCACTTCGCGACGGATTCCGGCACGGAATCGCCATCCGTGAGGCTGACAGCTTCGGTCGCTACGGGATACCACGCCACGTATCCAATTCCACGCACCGCAGTAAACGTCCGCCCGATCTGGTCCCAATCCGAATGTTTCGCAGTATCGTCCGGAACGCCGATTCGCGTAAGCCTGGTCGTGTCCTGGGGAATCACGCCTTCGTATCCGATTTCAAGTTCGATTGTCTGCTTGGGTGGAACCGGCCGTGAGAGAACCACAATGGCTTCGGACAATGCTCCAGTGTGATCGATGTCTGAAGTATAGATTTGTGAAACGAACTCTACGGCCTTGCCCTCGAACTGAATGGACTGCCAGTTGAGCGACGAGGAAATCTGCAGCGAAAGGCTTCTCTGCGGAGATGCCGAATCGTTCCTCAAGGCGATCTTCCCGCGAACTCCGAGCCGTTGCTGCTCAGGCTCGACCCGTACATTCAAGTCATATTTCGTGAAAGTGAATGCTGAGCGATCGAGGGCATGGACCCAGATTGAACACCACACCACGCAGACGACACAAAGGAGCTTCATTACGGCTTCTTCCGCCGCTGCTTCACAATTTCAAAAAGCACGACTCCGGCCGCAACTGAAACATTCAGTGACGGCACTTGTCCCAGCATTGGAATCGAAACCAGAAAATCGCATTTCCTGCTCACCAGGTCGTGAAGTCCCTTGCCTTCCGCGCCCAATACCAAAGCACAATCCATCTTGTAATCGATCTCGTCGTAGCTCTGCTTCCCGCGCTCATCCAGGCCTACGATCCACAATCCTTTAGTCTTGAGATCCTCGAGTGTGCGCGCAATGTTCGTAACCTTCGCCACCGGAAGATGTGCACTCGCGCCCGCCGACGATTTCGCTACGGTTCCAGTGATACCTGCGGCGCGCCGTTCGGGAATTACTACACCATTTGCTCCGGACGCGTCTGCGGTTCGCATAATCGCGCCCAAGTTGTGCGGGTCCTCCACTCCATCCAGCACGATCACGAGCGAATGCTCTCCGCGTTTGGCCGCAATCACATCATCCAGGTCCACATACGCCTTGGACGAAGTCACCGCCACGACGCCCTGATTGGAGGCGGTCCGAGCCATGCGGTCGAGTTCCGTCCGAGGCAGAAATCTCACCGCAATGCCGGTGTTCCGGCATTCCTGAATGAGCTTTTGAAGCCGAAGATCGTTGCGCTCTTTGGCCACTCCAACCCATTCGAATGAGCGCCCGCGCGACTTCAGCGCCTCAGAAACCGCATTGATCCCAAAAATGACGTTCATCACAGCCTAGTGTAAATGCTCGCCGGATTAGAACTGTGATTGCGCCTCGGACTTGCGCCGTCCACACCAAAGACAAAGTCCCGGCTGTCTCAACCGACTCTGATCATCGACTATACTTAAGACGTAAGGAGCGGAAAGTGTCACTCTCGACGTTGATCGTGGATGACGAGCAGCTGGCGCGCGATGAACTCGCCTATTTACTCAAGAATATCGGCGACGTTGAGGTCGTAGCGCAAGGCAAGAACGGCTTGGAAGCCGTGAGCCTGATCCGCGAACACAGCCCAGATCTTGTGTTTCTTGACGTGCAAATGCCCGGCCTCGACGGCTTCGGCGTAATAAAGAAGTTGCTCGACAAAAAGATCCCTCTGCCTAAAATCGTCTTCTCCACAGCTTTCGACCAGTACGCGGTTCGCGCTTTCGAAGTGAATGCGGTGGATTACCTGCTTAAGCCGTTTGACCGCAAACGCGTCGCGCAATCGATTGAGCGGGCGCGCTCCATGACGGAAGCTAGTAACCCCTCCGACAAGCTGGATGCTTTAGTCCGCATGCTGGAGTCACAGAAGCCGCAAACTTCCAAAATTCTACTGAAGGCCGTGGGCAGACTTTTCCTGGTGAATCAGAAAGATATTTGCTTTGCATCTATCGAAGACGGGATTATCACTGTCGTGACCAGCGGCGCTAATGGAATGGAAGGGCAGTCGAACTGCCGAACTTTGGAAGAGCTTCTCGACAGCCTGGATCAGGATTTGTTCTGGCGCGCCCACCGCTCTTTCCTGGTGAACATCAACCGGATCAAAGAAGTGGTCCCTTGGTTCAAGAGTTCTTATCAGCTACGCATGGACGACAAGAAGCAAACTGAAATCCCCGTCAGTCGAGCGCAAACCAAACGTCTGCGAGAGCTGTTTGGATTGTGAAAACAGCCTTTAGCTCCTAGCTTTTACTGCCGCGCCATTATTCCTGGCCTGCTGCTCCAAAAAAATCGAAAGGCCTGCAGCTAAGAGCTAAAGGCTAAAAGCTAAGAGAAAAAAAATGCGGCCGGGGAGGAGGATCCGGCCGCGAGTGGTTGTAAGCAGTCCTTCAAACGGCCATCGCTTCAAGCGCTGTCCGGTTCCTGATGATCAGCGTCGTCCCATCCAGCGTGATCAGATTTTTCTTCTTGAGTTCGCTCAACAGACGCGTGACCGTCTCACGCGATGAGCCGATTCTTTGTGCCATCTCCTCGTGCGTAACGGGAGCATGGATTCGCACCTCGCGATTTTCCTTTTCCGCGCCATTCATCCAGGAAAGCAACAACCGAGCGAGTTTCCCAGAGGACGACCGCGCCAATATGAGTTCGTGAATTTCGCGATATGCGTACTGAAATTCCCGGCTCACGGCTTGCGCGGAGCGGAGTCCCAGTTCTCCGCTCCGCTCCATCAGCCGGAGCAGCCCATCGCCATCAACAAAGTTGACCAGGCTGGGCTCCAACGTCTCCGCTGTAATCTCGTATGCCTCGCCCGAGATTACCGCGCTTAATCCG
The DNA here is from genome assembly GCA_025462735.1 of Acidobacteriaceae bacterium. GTDB lineage: Bacteria > Acidobacteriota > Terriglobia > Terriglobales > Acidobacteriaceae > Gp1-AA145. The sequence goes on from JAOAPC010000014.1 coordinate 90,379, forward strand.
ATCACTTCTCCAGGGTCGACAATCTTTAGGATCAGAACTTTCCCTTCCCTCGACGTGGTTGAGAGTTTCACTTTTCCCGAGCAGAGCACGAAGGCACCCCGCGGCATCTGTCCTTCAATAAACAGAATCGCTCCTCCCGGATAAGTTGCGAGGTGGCTCGAAGCACTGAATGAACCGAGTAAATCACTCGAGAGATGACAGAACCAACTTTCCTTCTTCAGAGGACAATGCATGCAGTCCTCGACAATCGGCAACCCATATGGCGTAATCATGTTCTCCCCTTTCGCGGCCTGCCCGGTTTCCACAGAAGCAATTCCATCCCAGGCGAGAAATTTCAATCCGCTACGAGTGCGACGGAGGTCTCGGACTAACAACCGCCCGTCCTCAGTTTGAGCGAGGAGTTCGGCAGCTAAAGCCCGCGCTCCGCGATCAGTCGAGCGCATCGCTTCCACCAATTCCCATCCCGACGCCGTCTCTCCGGATTTATGCCACTCAAGCCCACAATAAAAAAGATAAAGCGGGTCGAGCCTTGCATACCTTCGTTGTGCAGGCTGCTGTCGTTTGACTGGCGGCTGCACTGGCAGAAATACGGTCGCCGAAACCGAACGGCACGGCTTCTTTACAGCAAAACCGTTTAGCGCTGGAACCGAGACCCGCGTCTGATTGCCCGTGGAAAGCCCCAACGCTCCCCTTAATGGCATTTCGCGCTCCCCAATCTCGTGCGAATGCATGAGACATAGCACTTGGGATACCAAAAGGGAGTGTCTTCGTAAGTATCCGGAAGCAATGCGCCTGGACCAATCGCTACTCTGTGCGGTGACGTACTAATATGTGTTCGCTGACGAGCTAACGGCAGAGTAGCCGAATGTTGTCGGCAATCTCTGAAAGAGTTTCAGAGTTTAAAGATTCCGCGTACAAGTTCCTGTTTCGGGAATAGGAAGAGTCCGTCAACCGGCGTATTCTGCTTTGAGAATCTCCAGTCTTTGCATTTTTGATTGCAGGGTGGTGCGTTTCATGCCCAGGCGCGCCGCTGCCCCATGCGAACCAGAAACAACCCCGCCCGACTGCCGCAAGACCTGGACAATATATTGGCGTTCGAGTTCCTCCAGTGTTCCTTGTGAACCGAGGCCCACTGTGTTTTTGACATTCGCTTCGGGCGACCCATGCAGTAACCCGGCTCCCAGTTCGCTCACCGGAACGCGCAAGCTGGAGCCTTCCGTCAAGATCACGGAACGTTCCATGAAATTCTCAAGCTCACGGATGTTACCGGGCCAGTGCCACTGCTCTAAGGCCCGCATTGTTTCCGTCGGAATATTCTCGATCTGCTTGTTCATGCGGCGAGCAAACTTCTTTACGAAGTAGTGCACCAATATCGGAATGTCGTCCGGGCGTTCGCGCAGCGCAGGCAATCGAATGGGAAAGACGTGCAACCGGTAGTAGAGATCGCTGCGGAATTCGTAGTTGGTCACGGCTTTGGAAAGGTCGCGATTGGTGGCAGCCAAAATTCGCACATCCACTCGAATGGTTCGCGTTCCCCCGAGGCGTTCGAACTCCTGGTCTTGCAAGACTCGGAGCAGCTTGGGCTGCAATTCCAAGGGAATCTCTCCGACTTCATCCAGAAAGAGCGTTCCCTTGTGCGCCAACTCCAATCGGCCGATTTTTTGACTAACTGCTCCGGTAAAAGCGCCTTTCTCATGGCCGAATAACTCGCTTTCGAGCAGACCTGTCGGGATAGCGGCACAATTGAGTTTCACAAAGTTGGCATTCGCGCGCGGGCTCAACTTGTGAGTCGCGCGGGCCACGAGCTCTTTTCCGGTGCCGGTTTCGCCAAGGAGTAGCACCGTCGCCCCGCTGGGTGCGACCGTCTTTACCTGCTCGAGAACATTCGCCAGGGCTGAACTCTCGCCCACGATTTCCTTCAGATCAAATACGCCCCGGACGTCTTGCTGCAGGCCTATAGTCTCCTTGGACAATTTGTCCTTCAGCGACGATATTTCGTCGCGTATGCGGAAGTTGTCTACTGCGATTGCTACTTGTGGCGCGACCTGCTGCAGTAGCTCGATCTCGGCTTCAGCAAATGTGCCTTCCTTCTTGCTGGCTAGGCCCAAAGTACCTAGAGCACGGCCCCGGCTAATCAGAGGCACACAACACACCGACTGAATGTCTTCGGCCAGCAGGTTCTGCGTGAAGGCAGAGCCGAATTTTTCCAGGTCCGCCCGTTCGAAAATTTTGGTTTGCTGAGCGCGGAATGCAATACCGGCAGGACACTCCAATACTCGCGCCGTGGTCTCAGCGGTAATCAAACCGTGTCCTTCCGGAAAATCCAGGGCATAAATGCGCATTGCATCGGCGACCGCGTCATAAAGCGTCAACCACGTGCAATCCTGCGCCATCAGCCGCCGAAGGCAGGTTGCCATATCCTGCAACAACTTCTTTGGATCCACGCTGAACGTGAGCGTCCGACTGATTTCTAGTAGCGCCTGAAGGCGGTTGGTTTCAAGGTGCGCTGCCCGGTGCGCTTGGTAGTTTTCAAGGAGAAATGGCGCCCCGCCTGACTGGTTTCCGAGATCGAGCTCTTTTTCTGTAAAGGCTTCTTCCGTGCGGCTCGCAAGATACAACGCTCCGGCGAGTTGATGCGGCGTCTCTAATGGCGCGGTGATGGCAGGAAACATCTGACGAAGATCGAGGCGCGATGCCGCCAAAGCGGTCTGTATTTCGAGCACCGTTTCCAACTGTTCCTGCTCTCTTCTTAACGCGTCGTATGCTGCGGCAGTCCGCTCTGACAACTGAAGGCGAAGAGTTGCAAGGTCGCGGAGCTTTTCTTCTTCGCTTATCAGAGCCTTCTTGAGCACCGAAACGTCCAATGATAGCGAATTCTCAAGCGCCAATCCCACCAGGCTGGCAAGCCGTTCCAGGAAATACAGAACCTCGTCGTCGTAATGCGTCGCCTGCGTACTGCCGAAACAAAGTGTTCCTATACGCCGGCGCGCGGTCGTCATTGGCAAAATGATGAGCGAGCGAAAACCTCTGCTCGCGTATAGGTCCAGCACGGTGCGGAAACGGTCGTCAGCTTGCAAATCTGAAACCACCAGCGGCTGTTGCTGCGACCAGACCCAACCCGCCGGTGACTCGTTTGTAGAAAGCTCTGCGGGATCGGGAGCGTGCAAATCTTCATCGACCATGTACACGCGCATCACGTCTTCGTGATCGTCACGGATCGCGTAATTTAGAAAATTGAAATCAAAGAGTTCGCGCAAGAGCTGGGACAGTTCCTGCAACAAATCGGGGAAACCCCGCCGGGTAGCGAGATCAGTGGCGTGCAGTAGAACTTTATACCGGCGGGAGAACTCGTCAAAACTCGGGTGACTGGCGGTTGCTGTCTCTAAGTGGCGATCAGGAACCTCTTGCATCGTTCATCCAAACTCCCCTCGATGCAAAGGCGTTCTTTAGTTAACTAGATATTAACCCCAAAGTTTACGAACTTGGTCGTGGGTGGGTAGGGTATTTCGAAAAAAGTATGGCACCAAAATGCGATTGCCTGGTCGCCACCAATTGCTGTATGATTCGCGGCTTTCCTCAGATTCAGGCACGCGGCCCGGCTTTACGTGGCTTTTTCGACACGCCTGCGTTTCTAGAAAGTCTGTGCGCAGAACAGCAAGACTTTGGTCACTGCACCGTCCGGTTCTGTGTTGCCGTATAATCACAAGTATCCCCCATGAAAGCTTACGTGTACGTTTCGTTGAAGCGGAGCGTTCTGGATCCCCAGGGCAAAACCATCCAGGGTGCGCTTCAAAGGTTGGGTTACCAGGGATTGCAGGACGTGCGGCAGGGAAAGTTTTTCGAGCTGACCTTAGATGGTGGACTCGACAAATCCCAAGCGGAGAGCGCCATCGGCCGTATCGCTCGCGAGGTCTTGACTAATCCTGTGATCGAAGAGTTCCGGTATTCAATTGAAGAATAATCGTTGCAAGTTCGCGTCCAGTTCCTCCCCACATATTACGTAGGAGTCGGCAGGCATGTGCGGAATTGTCGGATATGTTGGCAAGAAGCGAGTCGTTCCCGTCATTCTTGATGGTCTCAGGCGGCTCGAGTACCGCGGCTATGACTCTGCCGGTATTGCCGTTTGTGGGAACGGTGAAGGCCTGCAGATTCGCCGCGCCGAAGGCAAACTGCGCAACCTGGAAGAAGTGATCCGCCTTAAGCCGCTCGACGGAACTTATGGCATCGGCCACACTCGCTGGGCCACCCACGGACGCCCCACCGAAGAGAATGCTCATCCGCATCGCGATTGCACTGGCCGCATTGTTGTGGTGCACAACGGGATCATCGAGAACTATGTCACTCTGAAGAAGAAGCTCGCCGAAGAGGGGCATAAGTTTACAACCGAAACAGACACCGAAATTATCGCGCACATGATCGAGAAGTACTACGTGCAGACGGGAAACGGACATCGCCCGTCACTGGAAGAAGCCGTGCGTAAGACCGTCGTCCAGCTGACTGGCGTTTTTGCTTTGGCCGTCATTTCGGTGGATGAGCCAAACAAAATTGTCGCCGCCCGCAATGGCCCGCCAGCCGTAATAGGGCTCGGGAAGGATGAATACTTCGTCGCTTCGGACGTGCCCGCAATTCTCTATCACACCCGTGACTTGTTTTTCCTTGCTGATGGCGACTTAGCAGTCATCACGCCTGAAGGTGTGCGCCTCACTGATTTCAACGGGCAGCCCATCGTTCGACAGGTGCAGCACGTTACTTGGGATCCGATCATGGCTGAAAAGGGCGGATTCAAGCACTTCATGCTCAAAGAAATTTATGAGCAGCCGCGCGCCGTTCGAGACACGACGCTGGGGAGAATCTCTCAAGAAACTGGCCACATCTTTCTTGATGAAATGGAAGTCACCGAAGCCGAGTTTCGCGCCGCCAAAAAAATCAACATCGCCGCCTGCGGCACCAGCTGGCACGCCGCGCAGGCTGGCAAATTCATGATTGAGCGGCTGGCCCGCATTCCTGTCGAAGTGGATTACGCTAGCGAATGGCGTTATCGCGATCCGATCGTGCCAGCCGACACGATCACGTTAGTTATTTCACAATCCGGCGAAACTGCCGACACTATCGCTGCGCAGCGCGAAGCCAAAGCTAAAGGATCGAAGACGCTCGCCATCTGCAACGTGGTCGGTTCCATGATCACGCGCGAAGCCTCAGGCACCATCTACACTCACGCCGGTCCTGAAATTGGTGTGGCCTCAACCAAAGCATTCACCGCGCAACTGACCGCCTTGTATCTGTTCGCCCTCTACATCGGCCAGGTACGCGGCACGATTTCTGCCGAGCAAGCGAAAGACGCGGTCCAGGAACTGACGCGGATTCCCGGCAAACTCGAACACCTGCTGACGCACGAAGAAGACTGTGAAGATCTAGCCAAGCAGTACGTGCGCTCTCAAGATTTTCTGTTTCTCGGTCGTGGCATTCATTATCCCATTGCCCTCGAAGGCGCTCTGAAGCTGAAGGAGATTTCTTATATACACGCCGAAGGTTATCCCGCCGGAGAAATGAAGCATGGGCCAAACGCGTTGATTGACGAGAATCTGCCGGTAGTGATCATCGCAACTCGAGATCCGAAAGACGCTCTTTCCATGGTCCGGTATGAAAAGACCATTTCAAACTTGAAAGAAGTGAAGGCCCGCTCGGGCCAGGTAATCGCGCTTGCAACCGAGGGCGACACGGAAATCAAGGAAGCCGCTGATCATGTGATCTACATTCCGTCTGCACCTGAAGAGCTGCTGCCCATCCTTGAGATCGTCCCGTTGCAGCTGTTGGCGTATCACATTGCAGTCCGCCGTGGCTGCGATGTTGACCAACCGCGAAACCTGGCGAAATCAGTAACGGTCGAGTAGTAATTAAATCGCCGATAGTCTATTGGACTTCGGCTACGTCAAGATCCGTCTTCTTAAAATCGTCGCCTTTACAGAGCAGCGGCTCGCCGGCGACCTTTGCCAGCGCGTAAGCAAAACAATCTCCCAGGTTCAAACCCGCCCTGTGCCGCCCTTTTCCGAAGTCGCGATACGCTTCGCGGGCAATGCGGGCCTGCTCCGGAGTAACTGTTTCGATGGCAGTCTGCGTCTGACGCAAAAATTCATCCAGGCCTCGGCTTAAAATGGGGTCGCGCCGACTGTCGATTACAACCGCGGCCTCAACATAGTTCACGCTCGAGACCCGGCGAATTGGGGCGCCAACGAGAGCCGCCTCCAGGGAATCCGCATCGGCCTCGCTGCCGAGAATCGCGACGATGGCTGAGCTGTCAACGATCACTTCGGGAGCCCGTCTTCGTCATACAAAAGCTCGGCATGATCGGGCAAAGGCCTTCCTTTCAGACGGGCTGCAAACTCTTTTCTGATCTTACGAATCCGTTCGACCATGCCTTCGCTTTTCACTCGATCCAGTTTCTCGCGTACGGCCTGAGTTACAGCGCCCGTCATGCTGTCGTCGGTCAAGGTTGCTAACTCCTGCACCAGGCGGTGGGCTTCTTCATTTTTGATATTCAGGCTCATGGTAGAATTCTACCATAGAGACGGTATATTCTACCAACCTAAAGGCTGAATATAGCAAGCCGGCGATGGCCGCGCACCAAATGGCAAACGCAGCATCCACAACCCACTTCGGGGCAGCCCCCACTCTACGCAGCACAAACGGCAGAAAATTCCATGTAGTAATGTGCTGATAATCCCATTGATCGTAGGTCATGGAATCGGTATTCAGGCCCCAAGCGTCCATTTTGCCGAATGCAAACGCGACGATGTTTTTGAAGCGCAGCCAAATCACAAATTGCGGATGGCCGAAGTCATCGCCTTGATAGATTTCCAGCGGCAGCCAAAATGCCAGCGATGCCATCTGAACGGCTAGGCTGACGGCAACTAGCACCATTCCTGCCGTCCACACAAATCTTCCCAAGTACGCCCGGTATTTCAATAGGATCGGAACCGAAATAAACGCTGCCAGTTCAACTGCGGTTGAAACATACCGATCGCCCCACGCGAAGTTGCCGCTCCAGACGGTATAGCGCGCGTACAAGGATACATAGCCGAGCACCAGCAGAAGAGCAGCGATCACATAACTCTTAATGGCCGGACTGAAGTATTTCCACCCGAGTGCTGCCACAAGGATCGTCAACACAATCAGCGGATCAAAAAGAAAGATGGATTTTTCCAGCGAAACCAGCGGTCCCCAGAATCCCACGCAAAACGGCGTCTCCCACGGATAGTTCGCCGGCAGAGTGGGATCGTGCAAGCGGTGCTCCAACGTGAAGTAGTGCACATACGTGTCCCTCCAAGTTCCGAATCGAGCAAACTGATACAGCCGGTCTATTAGCAGGAAAAACGCGTAAACCGGCAACGCAGTCATCGCGTAGGTCAAAGCTTTCCGCCAGAATTCTTCCTTCCCTGCTCTCTCGAACCATAGAACCAGTAGCAGGAATACTCCTCCGCAGAAAAGGTCCGCGGCTGAAGTCAACCGCGTGAGCAAGTTCAATCCAAACGCTGCCGAACCAATTAACAGTGCCCTTCTACTTCCTGAGCGCAACCATTCATACTGAAACGAGAATCCAGTAAGCGTCAGCAGGCAGATGTAATTGTTCTCCATCATGTTCTGCGTATAGTGCAGGTGCGTGGTGCAGAACAAAAGCGCTAGAACTCCAGCTGTAGATTGCGAAACCGTAAATCTGAGGAGTTGCAGAAAACGAAAACAGACGAGCGCGGTGAGAACAGTCAGCAGAATATTCGTGGTGTAGGTGACAAATATGTTGCGGACTGTCGGGTCGTTTCCCCGGTAGTCGGCAAAGATCGGCAGCTTCTCGATGTAGGTGCCAACAACATCCGCCGGCAGCATCAGCAACGGCTGGCCGATGCCATACCAGTCGTACAGCTTGCCTCCCCGCCCATGAACACCGAATTCTGGATACTCATTTGGAAAAACCGCAGGCTCGGATGTCCAGAAAGAGTGCGCCGTCTGCAAGCGGTGCATCGTGTCCGCGGATCCCAATTCGCCGGATTGCACCACAAAAGCTAAAAGAGCTGCAGCAAGGCAAATAAGCAATCGCGGATCACCGCTGCCAGACCGATTGAGCATTTCCACGCAATCATAATTTACATCGTGCACGCCTCAGCGCTGACACACGGTCTGCGATAAGCTCGGGCGTTTTCCTCTTGCGCTCACAACCCAGACTGCGTAAACATGAGTGAAAGAACTTAGCGTTTCCGCGACAATGCCTTCGACCGTCAAACTTCGCACTGAAAAACAACTTTCCGCCTCTGCGGTAAAGCTTCGCCTGCTGAAGCGCCTGCGATGCACGCTGAAGTACGAAAAAGTAGCGTGGGGGTCCGGGGCGAAATTGGTGGCGGGGGTTGATGAAGTTGGCCGCGGATCGCTCTTTGGACCGGTAGTCGCCGCAGCCGTGGTGCTGGATCCTTGTTATCGAATCCGCGGACTGCGCGATTCCAAACTGCTGCTCGCCGACCGGCGCGAAGTGCTCGCCGAACGAATCCGGAAACATGCCGTGGTATGGGCCGTTGCCGCGGTCGATGCCGCACGCATCGATCAGATCAACATCTACCATGCGTCGAGGCTTGCCATGCACGAGGCGGTATCCCTGCTCAGCCCAGCCGCCGATTACCTGCTGATCGATGCCATGCGCCTCCAGTGCGAAGTGCCGCAGCGGCCGATCATTCACGGCGATGCACTCTCAGCTTCCATTGCCGCCGCATCTATCCTCGCCAAGGTCCATCGTGACCGCATGATCAGCGAGTGGGATCCGGTCTTCCCGGCGTACGGCCTCCGCTCGAACAAAGGCTATAGCACGCCCAAACATTTGGCGGCTTTGCGCGAGCACGGCCCATCGCCACTGCATCGGCAATCATTCGCCCCGGTATGGAATGCGCCGGTACCGCAGGCGGTCCTCGAATTCATGCTGCAAGACTCAGGGGTTGCGGCAGAGCAGACAGCCTAAGCTGCGGTGCCTTGCTGTCTTTCTATGGTGGCGACGTATAAGCGCCTGCGGCAGCTCCGCCTTCTCGGTGCGGGATCGCCAGTTTTTCCCTAATGTGCTTGGCCAACTCCTCAATCCTTTCCAGCCGAGGCCTAACAGAGTCGCTCAGGTCCGCCTCCTTTAGCGCCACCCCACAGGAAAGTAGCAGCACGGTCACATCGTCTTTCAGTTCGTCTCGCAACGCCTGCCGGGCGCTATGGCGTGCTAGTACAGTTTCCAGGCCACGCCGAGACACTGCCGCGCGCAGCTCTCGCAAAACCCTCTCTTCGCCACTGATTCCAAAATTCACGAAGACTGGCACGGCCATTCCCAAGTGATCAAAGACAACGTTGGCCGGTTCAGGTTCTGCTTCGGTGATCCACTGGTCGATCACGACCGCTGAATATTCTCCAGACCGCAATCGCTCCATTCCTTGGTGCAGGCTGAACGCGACCTGCACCGCCTCCTGCATTGCATGTTCAATTGAGCGGGCACACTCCTTGGCCCTCTCCGAATTCCAAATCATAAGGATCATGCCTGCGGCTGTCGCAACTAAGGGGCCAAAGACTCGCACAAGAAAAGAAAGCACTAAGCCGCCGTGCTTGTATTCCGGCTCTCCACTTCGGGAAAACGAGTTCCAGTTCGGTCATAACGCCGCGCCGTACTCCTTAAGCTTGCGGTAGAGCGTCGTCTTGCCAATTCCAAGCATCTTGGCCGCCATCAGCTTGTCTCCGCTCAGTTGTGCGATTGCGCCCAGAATTGTTTGCTTCTCCAGATCAGCCAGCGGAAGGATCTTGCTCCCCGGAGTCTCTGCCAGCAAGCGCGCCGGCGCTCCCGTAATCGAGCTTGGCAAATCCACAACATGGATCACGGCTCCGGAAGTTATCGCGCAACAGCGCTCCAAACAGTTTTCCAATTCCCGTACATTGCCTGGCCAGTCGTAAGCCAGCAACGCCCTCATCGCATCGTCGCTCACTTCATGAATCCTTCCGGAATTCTGTGACAGGCGTTCCAGGATGTGTCCGGTTAACAATGGAATGTCCTGCCGGCGCTCCCGCAAAGGAGGAATGCGCAAGCTAAGAACATTCAAACGAAAGTACAAATCGCGCCGAAACGAACCGTTCGCCACGGACTGTTCCAGATCGCGATTGGTGGCCGCCAGCACGCGAATGTTAATCGGTGCCGTTTTCGTGCTTCCCACAGGACGGATTTCCTTCTCTTGAAGCGCGCGCAACATCTTTGCCTGAAGATCAACCGGAAGTTCTCCGATTTCATCCAGGAAAACCGTCCCGCCGTCAGCAATCGCCAGCAATCCCGCCTTCGATTGCATGGCTCCTGTAAAGGCTCCCTTCACATAACCGAAAAGCTCGCTTTCGATCAGCGTCGGCACCAGAGAGCCGCAGTCCACCGGAATAAATGACTTGTCGCGGTAGGGGCCTGAATGATGTATGGCCCGCGCGACCATTTCTTTTCCAGTGCCACTCTCACCCAGGATGAGTACCGGATGCCCGCTGTGCGCGGCTTTCGCAATGATCCGGTAGAGCTTATCCATCTCTGGGGCGCGGCCAATGATGCTTCCAAAACCCTGTTTCGACTTGATCTTTTCCCGCAAAATGCGGTTCTCGGTCTTGAGTTTCAAGTGCACAGCTACCCGTTCCAGAAGCAGCTTGAGCTCCTCGAGGCTGAATGGTTTCGTGACGTAATCGTAGGCGCCGCTCTTCATAGCCTGGACCGCTGATTCCACGGTGCCGTGTCCTGTGATCACGATCACCTCAATATCCGGCCGCCGGTTCTTGATTAGGCGCAGCGTTTCGAGCCCACCTGCGCCCGGCAGCTTTAAGTCCAGCAGAACCACATCGATGCTTTGAGACTCCAAAAGGCGCAAGGCTTGCTCGGCTGAATCCGATGCCCCGGCGCGGTATCCAAGGACCAGGGCAGCCTCTCTGGCCGCCTCGCGTACCGCGCGCTCATCGTCCACAATGAGCAGGTTCAAGAGTGCCGGGTTTTCAACCGGCCGCATTGCCGGGGACACGAACGTAGTTGGCGCAGCAGTCATAGAGAACTCCTCGAATTTTGTGAGGACGTTTCCCTGGATGAACCACTGTGATTCCAAACCGGAAAGACATCCCTGTTTGGGAATTGTAGGAACTTACGCTTTCCCTGTTTAGGACGGTTGAACAGGTCGAGTGTGATGAATGAACATCCGGCTACGCCGGAAGCTGTGAAAGAAACTGAATAATCTCGCTCGGCTCAGGGCGCTCGGTGTAATCGGGATTCACCTTCGCATAGAGGATGGAGGAATCGCGATCTATTACGTAAGTCGCTGGAATGGGTAGCTCCCAGCTGGAATCGCCATTCACAAACGGCAGGTTGATAAAAACGCGTTGATAGATTTCCTGCTGATACTCGGGCACACCGTAAACCAGCCCAAATTCCCTCGCAACCTTATTTTCCGTATCGAACAGCAGCGGAAAGCGGAAGTGGTGCTGATCCGCCATAAGGTAAGAGTGATGTTGAGTTTGAGGCGAGATGGCGGCGAAAGATGCGCCGAAATCCCGGATTTGGGAGTAAATCACGTTCATCGCTTCCAGTTGGCCAACACAGAATGGGCACCAGCGTCCGCGGAAAAAGCACACGACCAGCGGGCCTTCCCGCAATAAATCGCCGGAGCGCACCAAATCCCCTTTGTGGTCGGAAAGCTCAAAGCCCAGTGCCTGGCTGCCTGGCTGGAGCGATCGCCCAGCAATCCCAGACTGTCCCAGTTCGGTGATCACACGCGCATGAATAGCTTGAATGTCCGCCGGAACGTATTTTGCGATGAGTTCCTTGCGCTCAACGAAGACTTCCGCGAGTGAGCGGGTTTCTGAACCCGTCGTCGTTTCTTCGAGAGACCGCCATTTCATAAATAACCTTCACTTCGGCCTGCACCCATACATCCAAAAACAGGCCCGCGAGACTTTCCCAGAAATCCGCGCTGCGTACGTAATGATTCTAGAGTAATACCGCGATTGATTCTTACGACTACTGGTTTCTAGCTACACCGCACCAGCATCTAAGTTGCCGCGAACTGCTTAACCTACTCTGCCGTGTGAGGCTATAAAAATGGCCCAGCAACCGCGAGTGTTATTCCTTGATGATGAAGACAGTATTCGGGTAACGCTGCCGCCGATGCTGGAATCCTACGGTTTTAAGGTCACCTCCGCCGGAACGGTTCCAGACGCTCTTCGCCTTATTTCCCAGGAAAAGTTCGACGTGCTTATAGCCGACTTGAATGTCGGCAATGCCGGGGACGGTTTCACCGTGGTCAGCGCAATGCGCCGCACGCAACCCCAAGCCGTGAGCTTTATCCTGACAGGTTATCCGGCCTTCGAGACCGCCCTGGAAGCCATTCGGCAGCAGGTGGATGATTACCTCACCAAGCCGACTGAAATTGAAGCCCTGGTCGATGCGATCAACTCAAAGCTTGCCGACAGGAAGCCATCTCATGGAATTCAGCCGAAACGATTACCGGACATCATAGAGCAGCACCGCGATTGGATCGTCAAACATTGGCTGGTAGAGGTCAAGAAAGACCCAGAGATCGGAGCGATTTCGCTTTCAGATTCGGAACGCCAGGACCACGTTCCCCGTCTGCTGCAAGAAGCCGTGGAAAGGACAAAGGGAAGACAGCTTACACCGGAAGACACCCAGGCAGCGATTCTTCATGGGACCCTCCGAGGGAAACAGGGTTACACCGGTCCCCTCGTGATACGCGAAGCCAACTATTGCTTGGCGCACTGGCGCAATGCGTACAGCAGAACCTTTTGGCAATCCAGGTGAGCTATCTGATTCCAGATATGGTCAAAATATGGGAAACCATTGAGACCGAGCTGGAAATCTCGGTCAAAGCGTTGCTTGATGATTCGCATGCAGGCGAAGAAGGGGCGGTATCGCAGCGTGTTCGAAAAGGCTCTCGATCGCGTTAGCAACTAAAGGACTGCAGGAGGATGGATACAAGTTCACAAAAAATCCGCCGTCGCTAAGCCGTTTAAAACTATAGACACTGGCTTTGCATACAGGAACTCCCTCTTCCGTATTACGGAATGTACTGTATCGAACAAATATGGGTAATGCCCATACGATTGAGCTACTTACTCGCCACTTCGTCTTGCAACGAACACAAAGTCTGTAGCGTCAAAGCGTCGGCGTTTCCGGGGACCAAAAATCCCAAAAGTAAGGAGCCGCATTGATGCCGCGACAATTCGATTATCGAATGCTGATCGTCGATGACGACGCTGTCTTTTGTGAAATTGCGGACGAGCTCTTCAGCACGCTCGGCTACACGGTGAGGTGCGCCGACGATGGTTTCGAGGCACTGGCAATGATGAAGCAGGCCCTGCCCGACATCATCATCTGCGATCTCAATCTGCCTAAAATGTCAGGTTTTGAATTGCTTTCCATTATCAGGCGGAGGTTTCCGCAAATTCCGGTCATCGCCATGAGCGGTGAGTACATGGGCACAGACTTGCCGATGGGTGTAATCGCCGACGCTTACCTGCAAAAAGGCGGCGAGCATTCTCCCGAGGTACTGGTCGGAAAGATCCGCGAACTTCTGGAGAATTCGCCTTTGCGGGCCAACGTTATTAAACCTGCCAGCGCACCTGTGTGGATACCGCTGAACGGGAAACAATATTTCTTTCTGACCTGCACCGATTGTTTGCGTTCGTTCTCATTACCTACGCCCAACAATGTCGACGAAAACACCGCCAGAAAATCGCGGTGCGAATTCTGTGACACAGAAATTGTTTATTTTCTGGACGTCGAGGCCATTGGACAGGCCCGCCGCTCCGCCCAATGAGTTTTGAATGTCTGAATCGAACGCGGCGTCAGAAGAAGCTAACGTAATCCGGTACCAGCGGCTGCAGCGTGGCTTGTACTACGCCGATTTCCGGCGGGACAAGAGGCTGGATCCGGAGGTTTACCACTGTGTGATCCAGCGCGAAGGTTCGACCGAAATTCTTCGCTGGAGCCAGCATCGCACTCTCGAGGGCGCAATGCGTACAGCCCGGGCTGAGCTGAGGCATCTTTCTGAGGAGCACGCACAACTGCCCGGCGTATCCGTGTAGCCAACCTAGCGCTGCTTTCCACCGTCCAGATATTTGTCTAGCGCAACTTCGAAGTACATCAGATCATTCCCGGAAGAGTTGCGGACACCGGTCAAATAAAACCTCGCTCCCGCCAGCGGATTGGGAATGTCGGAGACGTCAAAAAACAGAAATCCAACCTGCGAGCTGCGCGGCTCAACTGCCTTGGCCCGGAACTGCGCGCTCTCAATCTCGTTCATTTCTTTTGAGTTCATTCCTCCCTTTGCTTTTTTTGTTGGGAATGGAACCGGGTAATGAGTGCCAGAGGCGTTGGGATGAGAAATACGCCTGACGATGTCGTCCTCGTTGTCTGGAATTAGTTTGGTACGGTCTGCCGTGACCAATTCAGCTTTCATGCTTGTCAGCTGAATCGGTTCATCGGAATCATTCGTGATGATGAGCAAGACCGGCAGTAAATCGTGGTCGCGATACTTCACCACGAAGATGTTTTCTTTGGCCGCGGTGTCGTAAGGGTCGAGCGCTATGGTGACATTCTCCCCTGCGTGATGGTCGTGTGCCGGAAAGCTAAATGCGGGCTGGGTCTTCGGCATCGAGAATTCCTTTGCCGCCAGGCACAAAACCGGCGCCGCCACAACTATTCCCGCAACCGCCCAAACTAGAAGTCGATGTGACCGCATCATATGTGTAATGTGCATTATAGGATGCCGTGGAATGCCGCTTTTGGTGCCCTGTCTTTTCCTCCCAAAAGCGGAAAGCGACCGTCCCGATGCCGGACGGCCGAGTTACAATCTGAACAGAGCTAAACTACACGACTTCTGGTCTTCTGGGTATTGTCCATGTCAAGAGTCCTTTTCCGCCTTATTCTCGCTGGCGCCGTTTTAGCGCCTGCACTTCTTTCTGCTGACACGGTCGTAGAAGAGATCATTGCCCGCGTCAACAACCAGATCGTTACCCGCACCGATTATGAGCGCGAGCAGCAACAACTGAAGGACGAAGCCCAACAGCAGGATCCCACGCACGCCGCCCAGATGGTTGCTCAGGGCCAGAAAGATGTTCTTCGCGGACTTATCGATCGCGAACTTCTGCTGGAAAAAGGCAAGGACCTCAACATTTCCGCCGACACGGAACTCGTCAAACGGCTCGATGAAATGCGCAAGCAGATGAAGCTCGACACTATGGAGGACCTCGAAAAGGCGGCCACCTCACAAGGGGTCTCCTTTGAAGATTTCAAGCAGAACATGCGGACCGAAATCATCACCCAGCAGGTGATCCAGCGGGAAGTGGGTCAGCGACTGAACATCTCGAAAGATGACGAGCGCTCGTTTTACGATCAGCACAAGTCCGAGCTAGCGCGACCCGAGGAAGTCAAGCTTAGTGAAATTCTCGTTTCCACCGAGCAGGCCGGAAACGATGAACAGAAAATCGCTGCCGCGCAGGCAAAAGCGGATGATTTGTTGAAGCAAATCAAGGCAGGCGCAAATTTCGAAGACGTCGCCAAGAAGGAATCGCAAGGCCCCTCGGCCGCACAGGGAGGCGATCTCGGCTTCTTCGAGCATGGCAAACTCGCCAAGCAACTTGAAGACATTACCTTTGGCATGAAGAAAGATGATGTTTCCAACGTGATTCGTACCAAGCAGGGATTCGTCATCCTAAAAGTCACAGAACACCAGAACGCAGGCATTCCGGCCTATAGCGAAATCGAACCCCGGCTGCAGGAAGCCGTCTATATGCAGCGGTTGCAGCCGGCACTACGGCAGTATTTGAAGAAACTCCGGGAAGAGGCTTTTATCGACATCAAGTCCGGTTACGTGGACACTGGCGCGAGCCCCAACCAAAGCAAGCCGGTCGTAACCTCCGCCGCCAAAGAATCAAGTGCCAAAGAACTCAAAAAGAGAAAGAAATTGGGCGTATTTTAGGTTAAGCTTTCGGCAACCGGAGTCTTCAGAACGAGCTTCCGAGCGCCCACACCGGTCATGTTATGAAAGATTTCTTCCTCTCCGATTGCGCCGCCTTCGAGAACAAAGTCATTGTCTCCAGCTTTGTTGTCAGCACCAAACAGGTTAAGCCGAAAAAGTCCGGCGAACCTTATCTCGCGCTGACCCTGGCCGACCGTTGTGGGCAAATCGAAGCCAAAATGTGGGACAATGTCGAGGACGCCATCGATGCCTTCGAGCAGGATGACTTCCTCAAAATCAAAGGCCTGCTGAATAAATATAAGAACCGGTTCCAGCTTACGATCCACAAGCTCCGGAAGCTGGGCGAGTCCGAAGTCGATTTCGCCGATTACCTTCCCAAGACTACGAAGAATGTCGATGAACTCTGGCACACGCTCGAAGAGTTCGTCAGCTCCATTGGGGATCCGCACCTGAAACTGCTGGTTCGGTCTTTCATGACGGACCCAGAGATCGCCGCTGCCTATCGCAATGCGCCCGCCGCCAAGACCTTGCACCACGCCTACATTGGCGGCCTTTTAGATCACGTGGTTTCTTTGTTTCGCTCCTGCGATTTGCTTTGCCGCAATTATCCGCAGGTCAATCGCGATCTGCTCCTTACCGGCGCGTTCTTGCACGACATTGGGAAAATTCACGAGCTCAGTTATAACCGCTCCTTTTCCTACACCAGCCGCGGCCAACTTCTTGGCCACATGATCATTGAGCTCGAAATGCTGCAGGCAAAAATCGCTCTGATGCCGGATTTCCCCGATCAGATGAAGACCTTGCTCGAGCACCTCATCATCAGTCATCACGGCGAATACGAGTTTGGATCGCCGAAGTTGCCCATGTTTCCCGAGGCGCTCATGCTGCACTACCTCGATGATCTCGATTCAAAGATGGAGAGCATGCGTGCCCACTTCGAGCGCGAAGCGGAAAACGATTCCACCTGGACCAGTTACAACCCTTCGCTCGGCCGCACTCTTTTGAACACTGCGAAGTTTCTAAAGAAGGAAGAGAAGGAAGACCAGGAGGAGACTATCGCGGCAGCAGCGGCGGCTTCCGCCGTCGAGAGCGCAATCAGCGTAAAAACCTCGGGCAACGGCGACGGTCCAGCGGCAACGGAACCTGTGCCGCTCACCGACGAAGTCGGTTAACTTTCGGTGGCGCGGAGAAACCTGTACTCTTGTAAGTTGCTGATCCACTTCGGATTCTGGTAAACCATCAATAACATTGGGAGGTTTTATGAGAGTGCGCGTCGGCACGTGGATGTTAAGTCTGACCTTGGTATTCGCTGTGGGATGTAACAAGCCCAGCCAGAGTAATAATTCCCAGAGCCCAGACAATTCGCAAGCGAACAACTCGGCCCCCGGAAACTCTCAACCGGCCGAGCCGGTGCACACCACAATCACTGTTCCGGCCGGCAGGGTGCTCACCGTGCGGCTTGCAGATGAGGTTGGTTCAAAAATCAGTCAGCCTGGCCAGACATTTGGCGGAAGTTTGGCCCGGGCGGTCGAAGTAGAAGGGCAAGTAGTTATACCGGCCGGAGCTCGGGTTCAAGGCGTGGTTGTGGATGCCAAGGCCATGGGACACTTCGCCGGAGGTGCTCTTCTCTCACTGAAATTGGATTCCATCCACGTAAATGGCGAACAGCTCCCCGTCCATACCGCAACTCTCACTCAGACCCTGAAGGGTAAAGGGAAGCGCACCGGCGTTCTTGTCGGCGGCGGCGCCGGGCTAGGCGCAGTCATCGGTGGCATCGCGGGCGGCGGTAAAGGTGCCGCCATCGGGGCATTGGCTGGCGGCGGTGCGGGCACTGCGGGATCGGCTTACACCGGCAATAAAGAAATCGTGCTTCCTGCCGAATCAGCGGTTGCGTTCACCCTGAGAGCGCCGCTGAAAATTAGTAGGTAGTTCGACCAACTGACTTCCGTCAGCCATCAGCGCTTTCCTGGTGGCTGACGATTAATTGGTTTACTGCTTGGCTTTCGACTTCTCTCGTTTCCGCATTATCACTTTCGACTGCTACGGCACGCTGATCGACTGGGAGGCCGGGATCCTTGGCGCAGTCCGCCAGATTCTCTCAGCCCACGGCGCACATCTTGGCGATGCTGAAATTCTTCGTCTCTATGGCGAAATCGAAGCAGACGAGGAATCCGGGGAGTATCGAACCTATCAAGAGACTCTGCGAGCGGTCGTGCGAGGTTTCGGCACCCGCTTAGGATTTGTCCCCTCAACTAAACAACAGCAATCGTTGCCTGACTCGCTGCCAAACTGGCAGCCCTTCCCTGACACCGTAGCGGCGCTGCGCCGGTTAAAGAGCAAGTACAATCTCGGCATTCTCTCGAATGTCGATGACGAGCTCTTCGCTGCAACCGCCCGTCAACTCGGAATCAATTTCGACCAAGTCGTAACCGCGTCGCAAGCCCGCGCCTACAAACCGTCACTCGAACTCTTTCGGTTGGCTCAAAGCCGGGTCGCCGTTCCGCCCGAGCACTGGCTCCATGCTGCGCAAAGCGTCTACCACGATGTCATCCCCGCGCAATCACTGGGGCTATCAACAGTGTGGGTGAATCGGCCATCGCTTCGGCCCAATACTGGCGCTGCGAAACAGGCCTCGGCGAGGCCTGACGTCAGTGTCTCTAGTCTGCAAGAGTTGGCCGATCTCGCTGGTTAGCAATCTGGGATTGATTACTTTGTTTATGCCGCTGCAGCTCCACGACTCTGGCTGCGTTCGGAGAATTGCTTTATCACCGCTGGCGCCGCGAATAGAACCGCCGTGAACACCAGGTCGCCCGCGAGTGTGCCCCTGAAGAACGGCACCGCCATGGCATAGGAAGTCATGAGGCCTGAAAAGTTCTTCGGGTACATGTCATAAGCGGCCCACACCGCGAAGTTGCTCAGCAGGAAAAACGAAACAGAACTGGCCAGCGCCGAGCCCATTATCCAGAGCGGATTTAAGTGCCGGCGCAAACCGCTGCCGAGGAAGACAACAGCCGCATACCACACCCAAGTCACCAGAAGGTCCCAGGAGAGCGGATAACTATAAATGAACTTGTTGAGGAACACATCCGAGGCGGCGAGCAAAACCACAGGAAACCAGAGTTGCCGTCGCGATCTGTTAGCCCCAAAGAACAGCAGCGATGCCGCGACAGGAGTGAAGTGCCACGGGTGCGGCATAAAGCGAACGGCAACGGCGAGCACTAGAAAAATGTAAGCCAACATGAATCACCTCGGCACTACTGATTCTGGCGGGTGCGCGCCAGAACGTCAAGCCGCAATCCAGCGTGGTCTGACAGTCTTGTCCGATAATCCCACGCAGCAGCACAAGCCGTGTGGGTCGGACATTCCTGTCCGACAAAACCACGCAGCAACACAAACCGTGTGGGTCGGACATTCCTGTCCGACCAGCCCATCAATCGATCGGTGGCACCTGGGAGCGTTTCCCGAATTTTTCTCCAACCACGTGCAAGTTGCTATCTAACTCGACGGTCGCGGCCAGAGTGCTCCCGCCGCGCAGCGGCGGATAATCGAAACGCAAATCTTTGAAATGAACGCTCCATCCTTCTCCGGAAACCGTTTCCGTGACCAGCGGATACTGCGCCCAATCCAGATACACGCGTCCTAAATAAGATTTCTTTGCAGCAAGCGTGACCTCAGTCTCAGACGGCTTGGGAACAAGCTCAGTCTCGAAGCGATTCAATTCGCCGGTTTGAGAGTCAATGTCCGAAGTCGCGAAGAAGTCACGCGTCTCCGCCACGGCGTACCAGCGGTAAAGATGCCAGTAATAGGGATAGACCGAAACACGGGTCGGCATTGCCGATCTGAATTGCTGGTGCTCAAGCGCATGCATAGCTTTCCGATGTTCATGATCTCGTGCGGCATATAAGACGATCACGCACACCAGAGCAACGGTTGCGGCAGTACGTCCGCGGGGCAACGGCCAGTGTCGCGAGAAGATTGCGGGCAGGACCAGGCCTGCAATCAAAATCACATACAACGCCGGCTCAACGATGAAAACTATGTCCCAGGAATACCACTTCTCCCAAAAAGGCCAGAACGGCCGCACGCCGTAGTTGTTGGTGTAATCCAGCAGGATGTGGCTCAAACCGGCAACGTACGCGAAAAGAAATAAAAGTCCCCACCTCGGAGGCAGGTTGGGAAGATTGGTTTCTCTTCCCCGCAATCGCCAAACCAGGTACATGAAGCCGGTAACCACGGCCGAGACGAGAATCAAACCAACAAAAGAGTGCGTGAAGCCGCGATGATGTGCGAACCCAACCACTGGACCTTTGAAGCTCCACAACACGTCCAAGTCCGGAGCTTCGGCGGCAAGGGTCATGGTCGCGGTGGCCAGCGCCGTCTTGCGGTTGAATCCCGCTCGCGCCAGAACCGCGCCGGTTAGGAAATGAGTGATGGGTTCCAAGTGAAGTTTGTAACATAGGTGCTAGTCCGTGTGGGTCGGACACTCTTGTCCGACATGCCGCAAGGGATGACATAGCAGGGCCAGGCCTCCCTGCCGTACTTTGCTGGGCGGGATGGCATTGTTGGACAAGAGTGTCCGACCCACACGGCTTAGTACATCGGGTGATTCTTCGGAACCAGCACGGTCAGCGCGTCAGGGACCATCGACAATGTGATCGGCAACCGTCCCAGCAACTCGCCGTCGGCCTCAGCGTAGATATCTTCCGGCTTCTCCCCTGCAACGCCGCGGCAGGTGACCTGGTCCGCGTGTGCAAGCTCAATGCCGGGGACACCATTCGACAAACCAAGCATCCCCCGAAATATATACGCCAAGTAAAGACCACGATTGCCAGTTCGGCACAGCACCAGACGCATGTCGTTGCGGTCGAGAGATGCGCCCGGAGCCAATTCGCGCAGCACACCGCCAAAGTGGTTGATGCGCACCGCCAGCATTTCTGAAAGCCTCGGCTCGCGTTGCGTCCCCGCGTCGTTGCTTGAAAACTCCGCCTCGAAGTAGCGCATACGGTGCGTCATCCATAAATGCGTTGCTTTCGTGTAATACGCGAGCATGCCCATGCGATCTTTTATGAGGCGGTTGAGTTTGTAAAACAAGTGCGCATCCACGCCGACGCCCGCAGCCACGGTGAAATATCGCGAGCTAGGGATGTTGTTGAAGTCGCGGTACTCGATCTTGCCTAACGCGATTCGCTTCGGCGTCGCGGTCAATAAAGCCCGGGCCGCGCTTTCGGCCGAGATCGGCAGCCGGAGGTCGTGCGCCAGTGCATTAGCCGTACCCAGAGGAATAATTCCGAGCTGCCCTGGTTTCCCCGCCAATCCCTGCAGCACATCGTGAATCGTGCCGTCCCCACCGCAGGCGACGATAGTGTCGAATCCTTCACGCACCGCCATTCGGACCTGTGCGGCAGCATCCGATGCCGCGCGCGTGGGTGCAACTTCCACCTCGACTCCCGCAGCTCTCAAAATTGCAGCGGCGGCTTCCACGTCTTTCACGCGGTGCTTTTTTCGTCGCCCAGAAAGAGGATTGTAGAAAAGTGCGGCCTTCCGCATTAAAGGGGATTCCGGCGCGCGCTCAGACGAGGTCAATGGCTGGATTGGAGAGGCGATCAAGCAATGGGCCCATTTAGTCCGCACCATTTTCGCTCAGTCGAGGACGGAAATCAAAACAATATCTGACATCATCAATTCCGGTAGAATTTCGCTTCCGTGAGCACGACTATCCCATCCTTCGCGAAAATCAACATCGGCCTGCGCATTGGCCCATTGCGACCGGATGGCTTTCATGAACTGCGCACGATGTACCAGACGATTGCTTTGCACGACATGGTCAGCGTTTCTGTTGGGCGCGGCTCGGGAATCGAGATTCGTTGCGACGATCCACGTGTCCCAAAGGACTCGACCAATACCTGCTTTCGGATCGTCGAGCGCGCCATGCAGGCACTCGGGGCCCGCGGCCGCGTTGTGATCGAGATTCAGAAGCGGCTTCCGGTGCAGGGGGGTTTGGGGGGAGCATCAGGAAATGCGGTCGCGGCCCTGCTCGCACTGGAACGGGCATTGCGAAAAAAGCTCCCAGCTCCAGAGCGGCTGGGAATTGCAGCCGAGATTGGCTCCGACCTTCCGCTATTTTTGATCGGCGGCACGGTTTTAGGCGTTGGTCGGGGAGAAGAAGTTTATCCCTTGCCAGACCTGTCGACGATCCCATGCGTAGTCGCTCTACCCGAAGTAGCAGTCTCAACACCAAAAGCGTTCGCGGATTGGGACAGCTTGTGTGGCGCGGGCGCCGCCCGCGAACACGAAGTCAACAAAGTCGTCGCCACTGACCCTGCACCCAAAAGCGAAAATGCCACCGCATTCGGGATGGCCACCACGACCGGGCAGGGCACGGCTTCCAGCCGTGCCGAACCTAGCCAGCATGCTGATAGGGCTTTAGCCCCTGAGGCAGTCGCCGAGCGCAGCTCGGCCCGGACGGGCGAGGGCGCCCGTCCCCACACAGACAGTAGCAAATTGACGCTCTCTACTCACTCCGATAGAATGTTGGAGTTCAGCCGTGAGATTTCTGCGTGGTTGAATGCGGTGCCGATTGCCGGTCGCCGCAGATCCGGTGTCTCCACTATAGGCGGAGGCCGGGCCGAGAACCTACAGCTCGACCTTGTCCGAACCGGGATTGAAAACGACTTCGAGAAGGTCGTCTTCCCAAAATATCCCGAAATGCGCGAGGTCAAGCGTGTGCTCGAACAGTCTGGGGCGCGGTATGCGTCGCTCTCCGGATCTGGTTCTGCCATTTACGGCCTGTTCGACTCGAGAGAGAGCGCAGCCGCCGCGGCAAAAAAGTTTTCTCGGCACGGTACGCGCACTGTGGTGACGAGCACCTTGACGCGGCAACAGTATTGGAAAGCTCTTAGCTTTTAGCTTCGGCGTTTTCGGGTTAAGCTAAAGCTAGGTTTACTGGGCCGTCGACTAATGGTAGGTTGAGGCGTTTAGCGGGCGTCTGAGCCCGCTGCCGAAATCCTGAGTGAAGCGAAGGATCTCAGTCGCCGGCGAAGCATAAGGTTGGAATACTGGGCCGTCGACTAATGGTAGGTCAAGTGCCTTTGGAGCACTTTGTCTAGGTTCGAATCCTAGCGGCCCAGCCAGAAAAGAAGCTTTGAGCTAGTAGCCTTTAGCTCTTAGCTGTACCGCAAACGTGGAAGGCACCGGATTTGAGCTAATGGCTAAGAGCTAAGAGCTAAGAGCTGAACTATGGCTACCCTGGCAACCGCGACCGAAAAAAAGATGAACGCCGACGAGAAGCACGAGCGCAAGCCGCACCGCGCCCGTGTCGATGAAAAATTCAAGATCTTCTGCGGGACAGCGAATCAGCCGCTCGCAGATGAGGTCTGCGCTTTTCTCGGAATGACTCGCGGCCAGGCATTCTTGAGAAGGTTTGCCGACGGCGAGGCCTACGTTCAGATTCAGGAGAACGTTCGCGGCGCAGACGTATTTGTCATGCAGCCGACCTGCCGTCCGGTAGATCTCCACTTGATGGAATTGTTGCTGATGATTGACGCTTTGAAACGAGCTTCGGCGCGGCGCATCACCGCCGTGATCCCGTATTACGGGTACGGACGTCAGGACCGAAAGGACAAACCGCGAGCGCCGATTTCGGCGAAGTTGGTGGCTGATTTGCTGACCACCGCGGGCGCGGACCGCGCGCTGCTGATTGATCCGCATGCACCGCAAATTCAGGGCTTTTTCAATATTCCGGTGGACCATCTTTTTGCCTCTCCTGTGCTGGTAGATCATTTCAGGAAACTGAACCTGCCCAACCTGACTGTCGTTTCGCCAGATGCAGGCGGCGTGGAACGCGCAAGATTCTTCGCGAAGAAAGTCGATGCCGCTCTCGCCATCGTCGATAAGCGGCGGGTAGAGGCCAATGTTGCGGAAGTAATGCACGTAATCGGTGACGTTGCGGGGCGCACGTGTTTGGTGATCGACGATCTGATTGACACCGCAGGTACCTTGGTTAAGACCGCAAGCGCTCTGATGGAGAACGGAGCCAGCGCCGTTTATGCGTGCTGTTCGCATCCGGTATTTTCCGGCCCGGCGGTCGGAAACATTCTCGAGTCGTGTATTCGCGAAGTAGTGGTCACCAACACGATTCCGTTGTCAGAGGAAGCACAGAAGGCGACCACGCAGTGCGGCGGCAAGATTACAGTTCTTTCCATCGCTGGATTGATCGGACGCGCGATCCAGTCGATTCATGAAGAAACGTCCGTGAGCAAACTGTTCTTATAGGAATTAAACATATGCCTACAGCAACACCCGATAAAAGTTTATTGGAAGCGCAACCCCGCGCCGCCGGGACCAAGAATGATGCCCGTCGCGTGCGTCGCGATGGCAAAATCCCCGCGGTAGTTTACGGCGCCGGCAAGCAGGCTCTGACAGTCAGCGTCGATCCGCGCCAAGTGTCGCGCATTCTGCATTCCGAGACCGGTCATAACACGGTCTTCGATCTCGCCGTCGACGGCGAACGCACCAAGGCGATGATCGTGGACTGGCAGTATGAACCCATCAAGGGGTCGCTTCTGCACATCGATCTGAAGCGCATCGCCATGGACCAGAAGCTGCGCGTCAATGTGCCCATTGAACTCGTCGGCGAGCCTGCGGGCGTGAAACAGCAAGGCGGCATCCTGGAGCAGATCACGCGCGAAGTAGAAGTCGAATGCTTGCCTGGCGACATTCCGCACGCGATTGAACTGAATGTTTCGGAACTGGTGTTCGGCACGGTGCTGCGCGTTTCGGACCTGCCGAAGAACGACAAAGTCAAGTACCTCAGCGATCCCGATCAGCCAGTTGCGCACATCATCGCCATTAAGGAAGAAGAGGTCCCGGCTGCGGAAGCCATCGCTGGTGACGCGGCTGCCACTCCGGCTGAGCCCGAGGTAATTAAGAAGGGCAAGCAGGAGACCGAAGAAGGTGCTGCCGAAGCCGAGAAACCGGAAAAGGCCGAGAAGTCCGAAAAGAAAGAGAAGAAATAGGGTTTGGAGAGACGGGCGTCTCGCCCGTCATTTTCGATCCGTGTATGGGCAGCGCCCTCGGCTCTCCATTTCAGGACAATTTCGAGGGACATTGAAAAGGCGTGAAGCTGATTGTCGGGCTTGGCAATCCGGGAATTGAATATCAGTTCACACCGCACAACTTGGGTTTTCTCGCCATCGATCGCATTGCGGATGATCAGGGCGTGGAAGTCCGAAACCGGCAATGCCGGGCGCTAACCGCCAGAACGAAGATCGGGGATGAGCAGGCAATTCTTGCTAAGCCCGAAACCTTCATGAACTTGAGCGGCGTCGCCGTTGCGGAGCTGGTTGAGAAACTGGAGATCAGGCCGGAAGAAGACCTGATCGTGATCTATGACGAGCTTGATCTGCCTTTTGGAACGCTTCGCATTCGTGAGCGTGGCAGTTCGGCTGGGCATAACGGAATGAAGTCGATTATCGGCGCGCTGGGCACGCAAGAGTTTTTGCGGATCAGAATTGGTATCGCGCCGGAGAAGAAGATTTTGAAGCCGTTTCGCAAGTCGCAGTTGAAGCACGTTGATGAGGCGCTCGATGCGGCGGCAGAGGCGGCAAAGGTAATTTTGACCGAAGGCAGAGCGGCGGCCATGAACCGATTCAATCGAAAACCGGAGCCGCCGGAAGAGGCAACTAGTAAATAATGCAGATTCGCTACCAGCTAAGAGCTAAAAGCTAGCAGCTGTTTTTTTTGGAGAGTGCAATGAATCGTACTTATGAACTGATGTTTATTGTCCGGCCCGACATGACAGAAGAGGACCAGGACAAGCTGATTTCGACGTTGGAGACTGCGGTGACTTCCTCAGGCGGGCAAGTCAAGAACATGGAGAAGATGGGCAAGCGCCGTCTCGCTTATACCGTTCGCAAGTTTCATGACGGCATGTATATGCTGCTCACCTTCGAAGGTGGCGGCGGGCTGGTGCATGAGCTTGAGCGGCGGCTGCGCGTCAGTGAGCCGGTGATCAAATTCCTCAGCGTGCGGATTGACGAAGAGCAGAAGCGGCTGGCAAAGGTCAAGGCCCTTCGCGATTCCAAGCGGAAGGTACCACCTGCAACCCCAACTGCCGAAGCCGCGGGCGAGGCCCCGGCAGTAACAGCATAAAACCGTCGTTGGTCGTCGGTCGTTCGTCGTTGGCAAGAGCCAAATCGCTATGAACCGATCGGTCAACCGATGAAGTTGGTATGAAGACGCCAACGACCAAGGACGAACGACCAAAGACGATTTCGAATTTTCAAGGAGCATCATGGCTGACGAAACAAGACCAACATCGACCTCAAGCGCGCCTGACGGGCACAGCGGAGAACGGCGTCCGCCGCGCTCCGGTCCCGGAGGCGGGCGTGAAGGTGGCCCCGGAGGACGCAAGTACTTCCGCCGCAAGAAAGTCTGCAAATTCTGCGTCGAGAAAATCGACTCGATTAATTACAAAGACGTGCGTCTGCTAGCACCGTTCGTTGCCGAGAGCGGCAAGATCGTGCCGCGGCGTTTGTCCGGGGTGTGCACGCCACATCAGCGCCGCCTCAGTTTGGCCATCAAGCAAGCCCGTAATATCGCTTTGCTGCCATTTGCCGGCAGAGCAGCTTAAAACTGGCCACGGATTTAAACGGATCAAACGGATTTTTTACTCGTCGTTAATCCGTGAAGATCCGTGGCGAACTGAATTTCTTAACGGAGTCAATCATGGAAGTCATACTCAAGGAAGACGTCGCAAAGCTCGGCTCGCGCGGAGACATGGTTAAAGTCGCCGAAGGATACGGGCGCAATTTTTTGCTGCCGCATCGGCTAGCCATTGAAGCTACCAGCGGAAACAAAAAGGTCATCGAGCAGATGCGCGCGGCCTCCGTACGCCGTTCCGCCAAAGAGAAGGCGCAAGCCGAAGAACTTTCCAAGCAATTCGACGGCGTCTCGGTTTCATTCCAGCGCCGCTCGGGTGAGCACGATCAACTCTTCGGCTCCGTCACCTCCGGCGATCTGGCGGACGCTCTGGCGAAGAAGGGCTTTAACATCGATCGTCGCAAGATCCAGTTGCATGAACCTCTGAAGACCGTCGGCGACTTCACCATCCCCGTGAAGCTGCACAAAGACGTGACCGCTCACTTGAAGGTCGTAATCGAGAAGGAAGCGGTACAACAGTGATTAGTTGTCGGTGATCAGTACTGACCACTAGTCACTGACAACTAGTTGCCCTGACAAAAGCCTTTGCCGCCACGATGTACCGCAGCTGGCATCACCGCGTGTGAGATTGTGGAGCTACGGGCGTCCTCGCCCGTAGCATTCCCGACCAATTTTGATCCGAAATCATCGCGACACAAACCTGTTCCCTGCCACGATGTAAACGTAGCGGCATCTCCACCGCCTTCCGGGATTTGGAGCTACGGGCGCTCTCGCCCACCATTTTCTTAGCTGACACCGAACTGCTCGCGCTTCCGCAAAACGGGAAGGGCATGACTTCAGTCGTGCCGCAAAGGCACTACACGAATGACGGCTTTAGCCGCTGAGGGACTCTCTGCGTATTGAGGGAGGTTACCTCGGAGGCTAAAGCCATATCTTCTGGCGGAATCTATCGGCACGAGTAAAACTCGTGCCCTTCCCTTTGTATCGCGGTGCTTCATTCATCCCGACACAAACTTGTTCTCTGCCACGATATAACGCAGCGGCATCTCCACCGCCTTCTTGATCCCAATTCGCTTCGTAATCAAGACCTCGGGCGGAGGCGTGCCGTCATCAGCAATGTAGAGATCAGATCGTGGACTGGTCAGGTCTTTTCCGTTGTCGCGCTCGCGTATGATTCCGAAAGCCGCCGCCAACCTTCCCGGACCACGCGTCAATCGTCGCAAATCGTGGCTCTCATCAATACCACGTAGCTTAAACATGGCTTCCATACCCCGGACCGGTTCGACCGCGCGAAAGAGAATTCCTCCAGGCACTCCATCCGGAAGGCAAGAAACGTTCAAGCAGTAATGGTTGCCATAGATGAAGTACACGTACGCGTGTCCTGGTGGTCCGAACAGGACTGCGTTGCGCGACGTCTTTCCAATTGATGCATGCGCAGCTGGATCATCGGCGCCAAGATAAGCTTCGACCTCGACAATGCGTCCGGTCAGCAGTTGACGTCCCTGGCGCCGCACCAGGATTTTGCCCAGCAAGTCCGGCCCGACCAGCCGCGGATCGCGGTCGTAAAAATCTCGCGAAAGAACCCGAAGCGGACCCAGCTTCATCTGTTTAGGAGACGGACTCACGCTTCGATTATCGCCGCGAATGCTGGCCAGAGAAAACACGGCCTGAATCGCGTCTCGGATCCTGCTTCGTCTCTACGTGACATAATCAACATCGGAGATCACGAATTTTGAGCTGTGCGATTTGCAACAAACGCAAGGAAAAGCGCTTCTGTCCGGCAGTTCACGGACGCATCTGTCCGCAATGCTGCGGCGAGCAGCGCGAAGTGACGCTCGACTGCCCGAGTGAGTGCGTCTACCTTCAGCAGGCGCGCGAGCACGAGAAGCCGCGTCCGCTCGAGGAACTGGACCAGAGTGCGCTCTTCCCGAAGATTGAGATTGGCCAGCAATTTCTCTACGAGCAGGAGCACCTGATCCTCGGCTTAAGCTACGCTCTGGCGAAAAGCGCACAGGCTGATCGCGGCATTCGCGACTCTGATTTGATTTCGGCCCTGTCGGCGCTTGCTCGGAACTACGAAACTCTGGCAGGATCGGGCCTGCATTACGAAACGCCAGTGACGAACTTATCGCACCAGGCAATCGCCTCCGAAGTTCAAAAGATGGTCAAGGAATATCGCGAGGCGGAGCAAAAGCACGTGGGCTATAGCCGATTGCGTGACTCCGATGTTTTTCGAGCGTTGGTCTTTCTGCTGCGCATGGCGTTCACCCGCACGTCAGGCCGGCCAAAGTCGCGTGCGTTCGTCGACTTTCTGTTCCGGCAATTTCCGGAACAGCACTCGGCAATTACCGCGGCGGATGAAGGCAGCCGCATCATCGTTCCTTGATCTTGTCGCCGAAGACGAAAGCAGCCGATCAGTAATCGAACCATGAGAGAAAACAATTTCGCTTTGCTAGTAAGTCTAGTTCTGGCGCTATCCTTGTGTGGTCATTCGGCAGACAAGGTAGCGCGAAATCCGCCGCCCGCAGCACAGGACCTAGCTTTGAAGGTTAGTCCTACAAAGCTGGTGTACAAAACAAGCGAAGCAATCGAGCTACATTTGACTCTCGAGAACAAGGGGCAGGCACAACAAATCGTACCTCGCCATCTGAAGCTGCGGACGAATATTAGGCTGCAAATCCTTGACCATCAGGGCGGGTCAGCGAAATGGTGCGGGCGAATAGCGGATGAGCTTGTGTTTCTCAAAAGCAACTATAGAACTCTTTCTCCGGGCGAGTTTTTGAAAGGCCGGTTGACCATATCCTGTCAAAACGCCGAGGATCCAGGGCGGTCGTGGGGATACAAGATTTCTGTTCCGGGCAAGTACACAATTGAAGCGGCATATCAACTAACGTTGCCGAGAGAGAACTATGAAAAGGGTTTTCCGGGTGCTCGGGTCGTCAGTGGCCCGGTTTCGGCTGAACCAGTAACGATCGAATTACAGTAACTCGGTGGTCGGAGCTGGCATGGCCCACCTTTGGAGCACCACAACTCCCGCAAGTAGAGATAGTTGGGAAAGGTGGGCTAGCCCGCCCGGCAATTTCCGGAACAACAGTCTGCAATTGCCGCGGCGGACGAAGGCAGCCGCATTATCGTTCCCTGACCTTTTAGTGAAACATTGAAGGCGGCCGATCAGCTTGCCACTAGTTTTTTCACTAGCTGTCCAGCCGGCAGCGCGTCTCGCAGTTCACGAATGGTCCGCTTGAATACCGGATGGCGTGCATCCGGAGCGATTTCCGCTAGCGGTTCCAATACAAAACGCCGCTCGTGCATCCGGGGATGCGGGATAGTAAGCGACGGCAGTTCTATCACCGAGCTTCCGAACAGCAGAATATCGATATCAATTATGCGTGGGGCCTTTTGCTGTCGACGTTGCCGGCCCATGCCCTGTTCCAGATTCAGAATTGCGGCGATTAACTGCCGCGGCATTTTCTCCGTATCGAGCTTGACCGCGCAATTCAGGAACCAGGGCTGCGGACTGGTCTCGACGGGCTCCGTCTCATAAAACGACGACACCGCAGCCACAGTCCCTAATTCGGCCAACTCCTCTATCGCTGCGTTAAGGTTCGCCGCCCGGTCGCCCACATTTGATCCCAGCGAAAGATAGACGATTTTGTGCATTCTGCTTCAGTTTGCGGTTTTCCCGGATTTGTTGCCAGAGAAAAAGTGCATTCGAGGGAATCCAGTTTGCAACTTGGTTTAAGTTGCAGATCAAGCGATCATTTTTACACGCACTTTTATGCTTCCAGTCGAACTAAGAATCGACCGCGCCAAACGCCTCCTGCAGATGATCGAGCAGGATGCCCCTCTGCTGGCTGTCCGCGTCGCGCCACTTTCGCTTGAGTGCCAGGAGTCCGCCAAATCCCACGTGCAAAGGCTGGCCGCGCTGACCCGTGCCGAACTCCGGCGTCTTATGAAAGAAAAAGCCGTCACCGAGTCAACCGACCTCGTACCGCAAGCCGCCGACTAGGAGTCGCTTCCGGTTCGTCACAGCATTTTCCAGGATTTTTGCTGGCCTTCCAATAGAATCTGGCGTACACTGCCTGCCGAGTTCACACACGACCAGCGCACGTCTTCGCACGCCTAGGAGGAACCATGGCCACAGCTGCGGCGCGTCCGGTAACTTCCGTCCCAACTAAATCGAACCTCCCGGGAAACCGGTTTGACCATATCTTCTTCCCCGGTATCGCCTGGTTGATGCTCGTCACGGTCTTTGTGGGTTTTGCACCCACGTACTATCTCGCAGGAATCGTCCGAGCACCACTCCCGAGCGCGATTATTCACGTGCATGCGGTGGTGTTTTCGAGTTGGATTCTTCTACTGATCGCGCAGACCTCGCTGGTTGCTGGCGGGCGCGTGGACATTCATCGGCGGCTTGGGATTGCCGGATTCCTGCTGGCCTGCGCTGTGGTTGTTGTCGGGGTTTTGGCAGCCACGGATATGCTTGCGCGAGGTGGGCCGGGGGGAGGAGACCCGACGGCTTTCTATGCCGTTCCCCTATCAAACATGTTGGTTTTCGGCACGTTGATCCCTTTCGCATTTCGCGCGCGCCGCAATCCCCAGGTACACAAGCGACTCATCGTGCTGGCCACGACTGCGCTGATGACCGCCGCCATTGCCCGGTGGCCGTTTGCAATCGTTCACCGAAATGCTCCGGTTGCGATGCGCTTTTCCTATGTGTTCGTGTTGCTCCTGGTGCTCTACGATCTTTGGTCAACCCACAAGATTAACCGCGCTACGCTCTGGGCGGGCGCTTTCCTGATTGCAGTACAACAGGCTGCATTTCCCATTGGCCAAACAGCCGCCTGGCACGCCTTTGCCGGTTGGATTGTATCGGTGGTTCGTTAGAGTCTAGAGTGATGATCAGATCGGAACTTACAGGGTAGTCTTCAGAACAACGAAGCTGCCGTTACACTGCCTGCTCGACCGAGTTCTCCTGAGGCGCGCGGTATTCTGCTTCACCTTCCGTGAGTGTCGTCTCTTCCCAAAGGGTACGGTCGCGCAGCAAGCGGGAAACCAAAGCAGTGTGCATCGCGTGCCCGGCGCGATCCGCGACTACCTTGCCCAGGACTCGCCGCCCGATTAATGCGAGATCGCCGATCAAATCCAGTATCTTGTGGCGGACGAACTCGTCGGGAAAACGTAAGGGGGGATTTACCAGCCCTTCCTGGGTGAGTACGAGGGCGTTTTCACTCGACGCTCCACGAATCAGTCCCTGCTGGCGCATGGCTTCGGCTTCGTGCAGAAACCCGAAGGTGCGTGCAGGAGCGATTTTTGAGACATACTGGCCATTCGTCAGCTCGAGCGAGAAGGTTTCGCGTCCAATGAGAGGATGCGGAAAGTTGATGGTGTAGGAAACCGAGTACGTCTCCGCAGGATAAACCCCAATGAATTTGTTGCCTTCTCGAAATTCCAAGGGGCGAAGAATTCGAATGTAAGTTCGTGGACGCCGCTGTTTCCGGACCCCTGCTTTCTTGATCAGATCGATGAAAGGCCGCGCGCTGCCATCCAGGATCGGCAACTCAAGATTATCGAGTTGCACGATCGCGTTGTCGATTCCCATGCCTACGAATGCCGAAAGCAAATGCTCCGTAGTTGAGATCAGAACGCCTTTCTTCATGAGACTGGTGGCGTAGCTGACACGGGCCACATTCTTGCCCACGGCTTCAATCTCAAAGCCATCCAGATCCACTCGGCGGAAGATGATCCCCGTGCCCGCCGGAGCGGGAAGGATTTGCAGGCTGACCGGTGCTCCAGAATGAAGACCTACGCCTTGGCAGCTGGCTCCTGCACGAAGTGTTTGTTCAGTTATCAGGGTGGATTCCAGACTACAAAGCTACCAGCACACCAAGAAATTCGTATGTGGCAATTTCGCCACAGTCCGTGGCAGGAATGACATACATGGTCGGGCGTAACATCCATGTTTACAAATGTTTACATCCTTTCTCCGCACCGGAGATGACCGCTGCAATCGCAATACCGGCTGCAAACGGACGTTCAGTGCCTTTTGGACGCGTTGGCAGCTTGAGGATCAAACAGAGAATCGCTCAACCCTTGGTTGTAGCTCGCGCCGGTGAGAAAACTCTGGGCTGACATTTCGCTGTTAAAAAGACGCGTCGTATCGAACGGCGTCATGATGTTCTGAACGGGGCGATAGTTATCGAAAATTTCCTCTTCCACGTTGCGCTGTTTGTCCGCGGGATCGCGCCACGAGAAGCTCTTCTTTACCGGAAGGTGCGTAATGGTGTCGATATAAAGGGTGACCGCCTCGTTTTTATTATTCATGACCGTCACCTGCTCGGTTTGCTTCTGCGCAGCGACGGTTTGACCTTCGTAAAAGAGTGCTACCCCGGGTTGATTGAGCCACTCCCGCAACACAAGATCGAGCGAGTAGTGTCGGCGTCGCAAATAGGCATCGAGTTCGTCCTTTTGATCCAAAGGGCGCACACCTCTGTAGGTGATCTCATAACCTTTGTCGCCGTTATAAATTTCAATGACATCACGTTTTTTTGTGAGCTCGACCCGGTCTTTGTCGGGAAACTTCCTGAAACGCCAGAATACGGTCCCCAGGCTGTTCGGCTGGCCGTGGTGAAAGCTGTACCCGCGGCCCTCCGACCTCATGTCGCTGGCATTCAAATACGCTTGTCCGCCGAGCGCCTGAATGGCTTGATCAATGATCGCCTTAGCTTTTTGGACATTGGCTTGGTCGGTCGGGATCGACTGGGCAGGGGTGGAAACAGCAGTAGAGTTAGTGTCGTTCGGGCCGGTAGCAGGAGTGTCCTGCCCGAAAGCAATCACTGTCAGCAAAAGTGCGATGAGCGCATATTTCATTCTTTAGACATATTAGACGCACTCAGGCCACAGGTACGCTGCCCCGCCTCAACCAACCAGCACGGCCCCGCCATTCACGTTGAAAATCTCGCCGGTAATAAAGCCTGCGTGCGGAGTGCAGAGGAACAAAATAGGCGCGGCGATTTCTTCCGGTGTGCCGACTCGCCCCAGGGGGATCGGACGAAGCACTTCTTTCGCGATTGCCGGATCATCCAGCGCCGGACGCGACATGTCGGTATCCACCCACCCTGGAGCAACCGAGTTCACATAAATGTGTTGGCGAGCCAGTTCCAAGGCGAGGCTCTTAGTGAAACTGATGAGCGCGCCTTTGCTGGCGGAGTAATCGCAGTGGAAAGCTTCTCCTCGCTGACCGGAAGTTGAACTGATAAGCACGATGTGAGCTGGCGACTTCGCGCTCGCGTTCTTTTTCATCGCGGAAACCGAATGTTTCACCAGCGCGAACACCGCATCCAGGTTGATCGCCAAAGTTCGTCGCCACTGCTCGTCACTCATTTTGTCGATGGGTACATCTTCCGCCGGCCAAACGCCGTGGTTAGCAACCAGAATGTCCAGCCGCCCAAATCGCTTGACGGTCGCGGCCACCAATTCCTGAGCAGTGCCCGTACCTTCCAGATTGCAGGCGACCGCGGCGCATTGTTTGTCGCCACATTCGCGGACCAGCTTTTCTGCCGCGGCCTGAGCTTTTTCGTAGTTGAAAATCACGCGTGCGCCCGCTTCGACAAACA
Organism: Acidobacteriaceae bacterium; assembly: GCA_025462735.1. GTDB lineage: Bacteria > Acidobacteriota > Terriglobia > Terriglobales > Acidobacteriaceae > Gp1-AA145. Next base: position 124,667 of record JAOAPC010000014.1, read on the forward strand.
TCCGCACCGTGGCCGCGCCGATTCCGCGCGACCCGCCGGTTATGAGGGCAGCTCTTCCTTCAAGAGAAAGTGAGATTGACATGCTGGAATAGTTTCCAGCATGAGCGACAGATTTGGCAATCGCAGTCGCTTAAGCGGCTATTCCGCGACTCCGTCGAAGACCTGGGCGCAGTCCATCCGCAGGGTGCCGTTGTCGTTGAAGAGCAAACCATTGAAACGCAGAACGCTGCCTGGTTGTGCGGGAGTCGAGCTAAGTACTTGCGTGTTGTTATCAGAGTAAACGTAAACGATGCCCGGATTCTGAAGGCTGGTGGACTGGCCCGTAACAGCCACCAACGTCGGAATCAGGTCATAAGAGGCGAGTGCGACCGAGTAGACCGTGAATACACCGCTGGTGGAAATCGCTGTCACGGTCCCGTTAATTGTCTGCGGCATCAGGGTGATTGTGGTCGCAGGTGTGTACGAGCCTCCTACGGTCACGATGCTCGGCGATGAGACGTAGGCGTTCTGGCCCGAGACCATACTGGATGCAATAAAATTCGCCTGAAAAGGAAGGTCTTGCAAATTCTGGAACTGCCCCGAAATCCGGAAGTTCGTGTTGCTGTCGAACGAATAATAGAGATAATTCGCCGGTTGCACAGTCAAGTCATCGCCCTGTTGCTGGCGTCCCTCGATCGAAATGACGCGATCTGAGCCGTAAATTCCCTCAAGAGGGCCAACCATAACATTGCGGGCGTTGGCATCTTCTACAGCAATCCTGGCCGCTCGCAAAGAACCGTTCGCCTGAATAGTCACGTCTATATCCACGAACATCCCGGTGATCAACGAAGAAAAGTCAGCAATGCCTTGGAATACGGTGCTTGTATCAGTCTTGACTGCCAGCGCTGTTCCGGTTCCGCCAGATGAAAAGACGGAACCATTAGCTGTAGACACTGTGAAGTCGCCGGACACCGGATCAGCAGATACAATCCGCCCCTCAATCCCGCCTTGCTTGCCGTTCCCCTCATTCGTTGGCTGAGACGAGATAGTGACCGGCGCCAAGCTGAAGGTCGGAGTAAGAGAGTATATGGTGCTTAGGCTTGCAGCATCACAAGTTGAATAACTGGCCGATCGGGAGACCAACAAATTTAACTGCAAGCTCATGGCAGTGCCAGTGACCGAGATTGGAGAGGATAACTCCACTGTTGCCGGGTGTATTTGGGCCGGGTCTATGCCGCCGAAAGTATTAAGTACAAGGCCACCACGCGAATTTACGGTCGCACACGTAAAAGCTGGGTACGTATATGCGAGCGCGGCAGAGGTATAGATACCCTGCGGAACAGTAGCTGTAATAGCGGGTTGTGAATTGCCATTTAGACGAATGAATTCAACCATCTCAGGGGCATTGAAAATTGTAATTGCCTTACCCGCTTTGTTGGTCAATGTAAGGGTGACGAGGCTCATCGCGTAAGCGGACAGCTGGTCATTTGCTGTGCTTGCGAGCAGCACGGTAACATTGGTGTTTCCGCTAAACTCCGGAGGCGGGAGCCCCGGCCGGCCACCACACCCAGCTGTAATTCCAGCCATCGCTGAAAACAGGACTGAGAACGCGAGCATCCTGAAAGACAGGAATCCGTACAAGGACAATCCGATCGCCTTCATAACTACCTCCACAGCAGCCATGTCAGGCGAGGCCGGAATCGCTGATCACCGATCGAGGAAGAACGGCTTCGCGAGTAGCGAAAAGGATTGTACGCGACGTGAGAAGCCGCACCAAGTAAATTAGCGTAAATGTTGGTATGGAATTGCGGACGGGTCTAGTCTAGCTTCCAATATTTCCGAAGCTGCGCTCGGATTTCAATTCGCGTGCAAGAATCCTGACCAGCATGCCATCGTATTTCGTCCCGCTTCCGCGTTCTAGTTCGGTGACAGCTTGTTCGCTGGTCTTGGCAGGCGTGAGCGTGCGGTCGCTGGTGAGGTTCACGTAGGCATTCGCCACCGCGATAATTCTTCCCCACAAAGGGATATCATCGCCTTTTAGCTCCTTGGGGAATCCACTTCCGTCCAGGTGCTCGTGATGGCACTCCACCGCCTCCTTGATGCGTGCAGCGTCGGGCATCGTGGCCAGCACTTCTCCCGCAAAGCGCGGGTGGTTCTTCAGCAGCTCGAATTCTTGCTCGGAGAGAGAGCCTTGTTTGTTCAACACCCGTTCAGGAACGAACATCTTGCCGAGGTCATGCACGCGTCCGGCAAAGCTGAGCTCCCGAATATCTGTGGGGGAAAGGTTAAGAGCGCGCCCGATCACTTCACAATATTGCGCAACCGCCTCACCGTGGCCGGAAGCATGCAGCTCCCTTGATTCGGCTGCGCGGGCAAGGGTCTCTATTGAATCCCTCAGCGCCACTCCGTCCTTGTCTTCCGCACTCATCGAGAGCTTCCGCAGAGTGCCGACCAGTTCCTCCAGGTGTTCCGGCCCGGTGCGCTCGCGCTGCAGAAAACCTTCGATGTACCCGGAGACCAGTTGCCGTTGTAGAACGCCACCTTCTTCGCGCTCGAAATCCTCTGCCGTCGATACCCGGTCGCCACCGGCTTTTTTCGAGATATACATTCCCATGTCCGCGACCCGAATAATGCTCTCTGCCGAGAAGCCGTGCACCGGAAAGCTGGCGACACCGAAGCTGCCCGTGATCTTGTGTTCGCTCAGCATCGGATCTGTGGCCAGCCACAACCGCAAGCGCTCCGCCAAAATTTGTGCCTGTTCCACGCCAGTTTCGGGCATCAGGATGATGAACTCATCGCCACCGTATCTGGCGACCACGTTCGACTGACGGCACTTGTTCTCGAGCAGCCGTCCGACGCGCGCCAGCACCAGGTCCCCCTCAAGGTGTCCAGTGGAGTCATTCACTTCTTTGAACTTGTCGAGATCGACCAGCACCACCGAGAACGGGCGTCCCGAGCGCGATGCACGCTTCCACTCCGACGACAATGCTTCCCAGAAAAAGCGCCGCGTCTTGATTCCGGTGAGGCCGTCTGTAATCGACTGTTGCTGCAATTTCTGAAAGACGAAAGAGTTGTGCAGCGCCGTCGCTAGCAGGTCAGCAAGCGTGTTCATTACCAGAACGTCATCATCGGCGACGGCACGCTCCGCTTCGCTTTCCACATTGAGAATACCCATCAGGGTATCTCCGTACGTGATCGGAATACAGAGCACGGTTCGCGAGCCGGGCAGCAGCGACTGCAGCGGTACGGTTTCAGTACTGTGCAGCAAGGCGGTCTCTCCAGTTCGCGCAACTCGGCCGATAATTCCGGTGCCCAGCGCAATCTTTTTTCCCTTCTCGTGCGCGGTTGTTCCGGCTTCAGCCTTGATTTCGATTTCCTTGGTGGCGTAGTCCAAAATGCCAATGCCGATGTGGTCGAAACGGAAGTTCCTCTGTATGTGACCGACAATTTCCGCGAGCATCTGCTCGGCATCTTCGCTCGAAATTGCGGTCTTTGAAACGCTGTTCAAGAAGGCGAATTGGCGGGAGCGGCGCTGCTCTTCGGCGAAAAGGCGGGCATTCTCGATGGCGACGGAAACCTGCCCAGCCGCGGTTTTTAATACCTCTAAATCGCGTTGCTCGAACACGTATTCGTGGGTCATGCTCATCGCGGCCATCACGCCAGTTGCTTTGCCATTCACCAGAATGGGAGCTCCGCAGAAAGATTTCGCCGGACGCGGCGGCACCAGAGTTACTCCCAACCGCTCCCTCGCGCGGTCCAGGTCCGAGCGGATCAGTAGTGGCTGTCCGGTGCGCAAGATGTATTCCGTCAAGCCGTTGTCAAATTTGCGCTGGTGTCTGGGCAGCACCTGTCCATCTTCGACATCCAACTCGTAGACGATCGAATCCCCGTCCTGAAAAGTGACCTGAAAATTCGATGTGTCGAAAATCTGCCCGAGCTCCTTTTGGACCGTGCGCAGCACTTCGGCCTGATTCAACCGCGAACTGATCGCCTGGCCAATCTGGGTTAACAGCTGATATTCCTTGGTGCGGCGCTGCGCGTCATGCATCACCACGTAATTTTCCAGCGTCAATCCAATTTGCAAGGCTAGCCCGATCAGCAGCCGCAAATTCGAGTCTCCGAACAGCCGCCGCTCGGTATGCGGGAAAAGAATCACGCCGAAATTGTGCTCGCGGGTTTGCAGGCTAACGGCCGTTGCATTGCGAATGTTCTCCGCGACCACGGACTCCCGGAACTGTTCAAAGCGTCCGCCAGGAAACGCAGGCAGCGGCTCCGACATTTCCGGAAGATTGCGGAACGAAACGAATCCGCCGCGGCGGTATGCCAGCTCGCAAACGTATTCCCCTGCACCGGTCGCGTCTAACTTCGCCGCAAATTCAGGCGAGAACCCAAGTTGGACGGAAGGAAGCACTCCCCGCCAGCGCTCAGAAATGCAGATCACCGCCCGGGTAGTTGGCAGCGGAGCCACGAGTCGATCCAGAATTCTCTGCATGCTGGGGGCAAGGTCGTTGGCCGAAAGCAACCGCATCGGATCAACATCAAGTTTCGAAAACGCCAGTGCATTCTCTTGCACCGCGTTCCGCTCATTTTCGAAGAGCACCATTACCATCGCCAGCCCCAGCAGCATCTGTGGGACGGGACCGAGAACGTCGCCTCCTAACATGTGGATTGGCTTCAGCTGGCCAAAGGTCGTCAATACCGCCCAGAGTGACAGCGAAAAAGAAAGCAGCCGAAATGCTATTGAGCCCCGCCGCCGCGCTGTCCGGTAAAAATCGAACGCGCTGTAACCGAGAATGAGCGCAACCATCAGTTCGAATGGATCCAGAGTAATGCCGGGCCAAGAAGGCCAATGGGCTAGCGGACGGATCGCTCTCGCGGCGGAAAAACACACTCCGCCGGCCACCACGAGAATTTCGTACCAGCGTAGCCGAAAAGCTTCACGCCTTTCGGAAGTTGTAAGCCGTCGGGTCAGCCGGGTCGAGACCAGGATTGCCAGCGCCATCGCCACCAACAGCAATGACGACAGAAACAAAATCGGTGGATGGGTTCCGGATACCGCCGACCACGCGTCCAGAAGAAAATGCAGCGTGTATGCGGCCCATGCCAGCTGCCAGGCGCGGAAATAGGGCTGCCGGCTCTGCTCGTGCAAATATGTAAAGAGCAGAAAAAGTAGGCAGGCCACGAGGCCCGGCAAAATCGCGGTGCTGATGAGGATACTGTTCATTGTTTGACCGACACGAACCCTGAGTTGTCAGTCTGCGCGGGGAAACGCCATCTTCTATGCTTTCATATGTTGTCAGGGAAAACAACAAATTTGGGCGTTTTGGTAATGCCTTTCGATGCGCCAGACCCTAGTCTTTTGAGTAGCTTGACGCGTCTTTGGACTGGCCCTTAACATCCAGGTTGGTTACCAAAGGAATGTCCCAGTCATCGATTCCAGTTGGAAGTCCGCCTGATAAGGTTCGCGTCCGTTTCGCCCCCTCTCCCACCGGTTACCTGCATGTGGGCGGAGCCCGGACGGCGCTTTTTAACTGGCTGTTTGCCCGCCACGTGGGAGGCACGCTGGTCCTGAGGATTGAAGACACCGATCTCGAGCGCTCCACCACCGAAATGGTAGATGGCATCCTCCAGGGAATGCAGTGGCTCGGCATTACGTGGGATGAAGGCCCCTACTATCAGACCCAAAGAACCGACCTCTACCGCGCCGCCGCAGCCAGGTTGGTTGACTCCGGCGCCGCCTACCGTTGTTTTTGCACTAAAGACGAACTCGATCGCCGCCGGGCCAAGACCGCAGAAGAAGGACGCCCACCCAAGTACGACGGAACCTGCCGGAAGCTCCACAGCGAAGAAGCTTTGAGAAGAAGGTCGACAGGCGAACCCGCAGCTGTGCGTTTTGCCGTTCCCGAAGGCGGCAGTACCTCGTTCGATGACGCCGTCTTTGGCAAGGTCGAGTTTGCCAATACTGAGATCGAGGACTTCGTTCTTTTGCGCTCCGATGGCAGTCCCACCTATCACCTGAGCGTTGTTGCTGATGACATCGACTTCAGGATCACGCACATCATCCGCGGCGCCGACCATATCTCAAATACGCCCAAGCAGGTTTTGCTTTACCAGGCCCTCGGAGCGTCCCTGCCGATATTCGCGCATGTTCCGCTGATCCTTGGCCCGGACAGGACGCGGCTCAGCAAGCGGCACGGTGCCACTAGCGTGCTGGCCTACCGCGATGAAGGAATCGTTCCCGAGGCGTTCCGCAATTTTCTCGCGCTGCTGGGCTGGACGCCGCCTGCCGGCACACCTGAGGTACTCGGCGACTCGGAGTTAATACGCCTCTTCGGACTGGATGGTATCTCCCGATCGAATGCGGTTTTCGATCGCGCCAAGTTAGATTGGTTCAACACCGAGTACATCCGCGCCTGTCCCGCTGAACGATTGTTGCCCCTGGTCGAAGAAGAATGGAAGAAAGCGGGCGTGGCTCCTGCTCGTGACGACCGCGAATGGCTGCTCTCGACGATCGATGTTTTGAAACCGCGCGCCCGGAGCCTGAAAGACTTTGCCGGATCATTCCGCGCATTCTTCAGCGATGATTTCGAGCCAGATCCTGCGGCGGTCGAGAAATTCCTGAAAGACGATAATGTCCGGCGTCTTTTAATCGAGCTTGCAAGCCGCTACGCTGTGGCTGCTGATTTCAGCGAGCAGGAAGTAGAAAAAATCCTGCGAGATTTCGCCACTGAAAAAGGAGTCAAAGCGGGCGCGTTGATCAACGGCGCTCGCGTTGCCCTGACTGGCCAGGGCGTTGCCCCAAGTCTTTTTGCAGTAATGCACACCCTCGGCCAGAACACGGTGGTGGCTCGCCTGAAAGCAGTAGAGGAGATAGTCTCCCGTTCTGCGGTGGTTAGGACCTGATCAGCTATGCGCGTGCGGGCTTTGCCGGGGATTTTTCTTGCCGCGCCCTTGCCCCCTAGTGACTCTGACTTCGAACGTTACCGGCAGCTGCTTGGGCGGATAACAGGCGGCGTTATCGCAGGCCTGATATTTCAAAACTCCGTGGATCGCATACCTGGCCGGCAATACGCTGTGCAACGGCCGAACAACTACCCCAATGGCAAAATCACCGCTGTAAACACTTAATTTGTCGGTAGGCGCAAAAGGAAAACTGCGGTCTTCGCCGGGAGGGTATATGGTTCTCCCGATCACGATGTCGGTCGGCGCATCCAGCTTCAGTTCTGTCTTCTTCAGGTATTCCTGCTTCGGCTGGTTAGAGTTAACGTGAAAGCCGCGCGCCACCCGGAATTGCAACTCCACTGTCCCCGGCTTTCCGCGATCAATGGCGGTCGTGCCTGCTGGCTCCATGCTCACCAAAGCTTTGCTTCTTGCAAGATCTTCAGGCAATGCCAAGGCCGAACTCAGTAAGAGCGCGCTGGCGCAAAGCACATTTTTCATCACTTCGTCGCTACCTGCTGGCGGAGAGCTTTTTCAATGTTGGCTTCGATCTCAGAACGGCTCGCCAGGCCAAACACGTGATCCAGAACCTTGCCTTCGCGAGTGATGTAAAAAGTGGATGGCAAGTAGTCAATTCCGCCGTATTGCGCGCCGACTTCCTCTTTACCGACGAGGATCGGATAATTCACTCCCATTTTTTGCGCGAAGGTCGAGATCGCGTTCGGGCTGGCATCATCCATCGCTATTCCAAGCACCTGCAGGCCTTGCGGTCCGTATTTTTTCTGCAGGTCAACGAACCACGGCATCTCAACTTTGCACGGCTCGCACCAGGTTGCCCAAAAATTCAGCAGTACGGCCTTGCCGTGAAAATCGGAGAGCTTCAAGGTCTTCCCTTCCGGGGTGGTCAGGGTAAAATCGGGCGCGGGCTGGCCTTGCAGCTTCCCCGCTGGAACGACGGCCAAATGGTGCACTCTCCGTACGCCGAGGACCAGCATGACCGAGATCACCATCGCTACGACAATCAGAATGACGGGATCGCGCTTCACAAAACTCCTTTACAAAACAAACCGGTTAAGAAACGAGAAATAGTGCGCCAGCAAAGTAAATCTTCCGAACACCAGCAACACTCCGAGCGCCATCAGTAGGCCTCCACTGGCCACTTCAATGGCATGCATATGACGGCGGAACCTTCCATAGAAATTCAAGAAGCGTTCAATGCCCAGCGAGGTAAGAAGGAATGGTACTGCCAAACCCAGAGAATAAATCGAAAGCAGAAGAATCCCTTTAGCTACCGAATTCTGTGCCGCCGCAATATACAGAATTGCCGAGAGAATTGGCCCCACGCACGGCGTCCATCCAAAAGCAAAAGCAAAACCAACCACAAACGCGCCCCAAGCCGTACTGCTTCCCTTCACATTGTGCAGTCTTTTATCTGAATAAAGCGCCTTAATTTTCAGGATCCCAGTTAAATGCAACCCGAACAGGATAATGACCACGCCGGCAATCTGCGCCAGCACAGATTTGTACTGCGCCGCGAGTTGGCCCACCTCAGTGGATAATGCCCCCAGGGTAACGAACACAATGCTGAAGCCGCAGACGAACGCTATCGAATTCAGCATAACCTTGCTGAACAAGGCCGTGTTTTGCTCTTTTAGTTCCTCGACTCCGACGCCAGAAATTAACGACACGTATCCCGGCACCAGCGGTAAGACGCAAGGTGAGAGGAACGAAACCAGGCCCGCAAGAAATGCGGCGATCGGTGTCGGATTCGCCATCTGAAATTATTGTACCTTCTCTCCCCTGGGCAGATTGTCTGTTCGGGGTCAATGATTGGTGACGAGTGGTCAGTGTTCAACGCCTGTTCTCCGCCCCGGGTCCCACTTGTTTAGGCGCCTCGGCCACGATTTTGCGCAGCAGTTCAGTCGGCAACACCGCCGTCAGGACGGTCCGGTCGCTCTTCTGCTCCACTTTCAAACTATCCAGGGCTTTCTTCACATCCGGGTCAGGTGTTTGACCCGCGGCGGCAATTTCGGCCGACTGAAAAATCGAGAGGAACGTGTTCACTTGAGTCGTCAATTGCTGTGCCGTCTGCTCGTCGGGCGTGAAAGCCTCAGCGCGAAAATGCACCGCGCGCAAATAACGTACTGACGCCACGACGGTTGCTGGACTGGAGAACGGAAGCGAAATGTCAGTGGCGGATTGCGCGCTTTGCGGGTTTACGCGAAAAATTCCCCATGCCAGGCTGGCAATGGGCACCCGCTTATAAAACTGTCGTAATAATGCGGGTCCGCCAAATGGCGATGCCAGCTTTCGTGATCGATCAATGATTCCCCGAATCACGCCCGCATCGGGATGGTTTGATGCTGCCACTGTGTCCACCCCTAAAATCGCGACTCTTAACGTCCGGCCCTGAAGCGGAATGTTGTAGATGTCCACCGATCGGTAAGAATCGATCGATCTGGTGAGCACCCTTAAATAGTCACGCAACCTGTCCCCGTCGATCTTTGCGATAAAGATTTCGGAGTAGCGGGTCTCCCCACCCGTCAGTGGGCTCGCGTAGTGGATAGCCAGCGCCGCCTCCTGCAGGTCCCGTTCAAACTGAAACCCAGTGGCTCGGATGAACTGCTCGTATTCGGGATCATGCGGCACCTCCGGAATGTGAGTGGCGATGTCCGCCCGGCGCATCCACTTCAAATCGATGTACAGGAATGCATCGGCCCCGGGCAACAATCGCGCCGGTTCTGGAGGCGCGTGCTTCCGCAGTTGAACGATGAGGGCTACGGCGGCCACAAAGATCAGGAACCCGAACAGGACGGGAAAGGCGCGCTTGATCCGCATGGAGAGATGCGAGAGATGATATCAAACTACATAGCTCGTTCCAGCCGAACTTTCCGCCTCTTCTCGGATTTTGCGGACGGCTCTGCTTTCGTCCTTAGCGGAATGGAGCTATATACCAAGCGTAGTAAGTCCCGATTCCGCTGATAACAACAAGTAGCCAAAGCACAAATTCCGTTCGCATCCACCGCTTCCAGTTTTTGAAGCGCAACCAAGTCGGAAGAACATCGGTGCCAGCCACCAGAACGATATAAAGTCCCAGCAGCTCAGCCGATATTCCCAAAGCCGCATGAACCATCGGCATCGCGTAATACGACTTGTGAAGGACCCGCCCAATTGTTGGCTTCACGTGTTGCTGGAATGCAGGCCACATCACTAGTCCGATCATCAATAAGTTCAGAAGCAGCACTGTCGTTTGGCAAATGCCATGAGCTCTGTAGCGTTTGTGTTTCGCAAGAACAACGCCTGCGACCAGTGCCGCTCCCATCACCAGCTGCACGACCAGGTTGACGTCTGCCTCGAGGGTGGCGCCCGTCCCGAGGAATCCTTTGACTGGCAACGAAAACGCCACAATCAATCATTAGCTCCGTCCACTTGTTCGTGACCTTCACAGGGACCACAGACTTTCTAACGTTTATCTTCCTCGCCGAGCAGAATCCGGTTATCGATCGACTCTGCTACCCGTCTGCCCAAGGTCTTGCCAGCGATGTGGTCAGTACGGAAGTGTTGGCCTGCGTAAATCCGGCTCACTCCTGCTTCCTGCGCCGCGGCAGAGAAACTCGTGAAGTGGCGCGTCGTTCCGGCAAGGGATTCGGAGGTGACATCAAAGGTGAACTGGTCGCCGAAGTAGAAGCCCAACACGGTCGCTCCTGCTTTGCTGATGGCGCTATGAGCTCCGGGGTACGAAGGATCGGGAGCGGTCTTAATGCTCAGCGGAACCCAGTTTGGGTCCGGATCGGTCTGCGGGTTCCCGTCTGTTCCCGCCAATTGCACCGCAGTCACAGGACGCCAGAAGTTGTACGTGTACTTGGCCTCGAAAAAGGCGATGGTCGTGTCGGCCAGGCTGATGTTCAGCAGGGCAAACAGCCGGGCACTGTTCTCCAGATTAAGGTGGTGCGAAAGCGCGGCGGTCTGCGCGATCTCGTTCCAGAAGTCCTGGATATTACCGTTCCAGAACTTCCCTATTACAGTCTGTTGTGCGGTGCGGATTGTGCTGGTAATCAGTCCCAGATCTTTGACTTCATTAAATGCCTTGGTATAGGTGGCGCTTGTAAGCGTCGGCGGAGGGCCGGGACGAAACTCGTCCGCGCGAGCAATAGCAAACGGCGTGACCTGTGGCCACTGGATAAAATCCGCCGGTGCGAAGTTCGGCGGTGTCAACTGGTAGTCGCCAGGTTGGGTTCCCGGAACATACGGCGGTAGAGTTACATTCGCGGCATCGACGCTGCGCGCAGCCAGCAGCTGGCCGGCCACCGCCTGCCCCACGGCAATTCCCTGAGCTTTTCCCTCGTTATCGGGAAGTCGCGCCAAGTCTTGCAGCAGTTCCGTGTCCAACGATCCCTGAAACGCAGGATATAGAGACACCAACACATCATGAGCAGCCTGATCGGCCGCGGCTATCTGGGACGCACTCCTGGGAGCGTCGGAAAGACGCACAAGATATGGACTGAACTCTGGCTGAATATTATTGACGGCGTCATAAATGGCCGCGTGCAAAATTGCGAAATTGCGAGTTGAGTGAATAGTTGCTGGCTGAGCGCCGGGCGTGCGAACGATCGCAAGAAGAGTTCTATTCCACTCGATGACGGCGTTGACCGGCTGGGCCGAATTCTGTGCTTTGTTCGTCGCTGCATTTGCCGGTGCAGCGACCTGCAGGAAAGTCCAAATTAGCGCAAGTGTGGCCAAAATTCTGGACATGACTTCGTAACCTCATTTGTGGTTTGTGCTAAGGCCGATGCTTGGCAAGGTGACAGGAATTACCGGGCTCCGGGCTTGCATATCTCTAAACTGGAGGAACAAAGGAAATATTCCCGGATGACGGTGAAAAATTGGGGGCGATTGCAATCTAGGCATCGGCGCGATGTAATTCCTGTGAGAGAAAGGGGGGGTATATGAGGGAAGGACTAACACTGATTGCGTTTTGGTTCCTTATTCCGGCGACATTCGCCCAGAATGCGCTGACGGGAAAACAAATTTATCGGACCAACTGCAAGGCGATCGTTCAGATAAGAACCGAAGAGGGCTTCGGTGCCGGGTTCATAACTTCCGGCGACGGGATCATCACAACAGCGAATCACGTTGTAACGACGCGCGGATCTCGTTTCCGTCAATATGCGAGTCACATCGAGGTATTCGTCGCCGGGAGAACGCAACCATATGACGCGATGCCTCTGAGCAAGACGCCGTCTGATGAAGATATCAACTACGATTCCACTCATGTCAAAGTTGAGGCCAGCAATTTACCGCAGGTTAAGTTGGGCACCTGGGCGGATGTTGACCTCGGTGACCAGATCACCATCATTCCCTCCTTTCCGGGATTCGGCTGCATACTCTTGGGAGGTACCGTTGCGGGTAAAGGACCCGTGCAGACCGGTTTGGGACCGAATCGAGTAAACACCATAATCTTTCAGTCTCCCATTCGTAATGGGTTCTCAGGTTCACCAATTTTCGACTCCAAAGGCCGCGTTATCGGAATCGAAGACACGAAGGTGTTTGGCATTAGCCCTGCGCTCGACTCTCTTCGTGAGAAATGGCAGGAATCCGGCCAGTCGGGGGGGAAAGTGCTCGTCTTCGGCGTTGACCTAGCCGGCAGTTTCACCGAGGTGATCAACAATCTTGACCAAAATTTGATTAGCGGGCTGGGCAGCGGCGTGGCAATCGAATACTCGAAGAAGCGAACGACGCCCACGCAGGCATCCGGGAAAGGGCGTTAGCTGCTCTGCTGAGTTTTACGCCGCCGGTATCGCCCCTTCCGCGTTGACAGCACGGCAGTTCCTGTTCTATCTTTAAGTCTTTAGCAGTTCTGCGGTTGCCCGCCTGATAGCCCTGCGCCTTCGGCGCTTGCAGAGAGTGGGTACTCAGCGTTTCTTTCATCTTTTTTCTGGGAGATCAGAATGTCAACGTATTTCCCCAAAGCGGGGGAAATTGCGCGCAAATGGTATGTGGTGGACGCCTCGGGCCTGGCTCTCGGCCGCGTCGCGTCCCAAGTCGCGCGCATTTTAATGGGCAAAGAGAACCCGAAATATACGCCATTTATCGATACCGGCGATCACGTGGTCGTGATCAATGCCGAGAAGGTAAAACTCACGGGAATGAAGGCCGAGCAAAAGGTCTATCAGCGCTACACCGGGTATCCGGGCGGACTTCGCACTGAGGAATACCGCAAGCGTATGGTGCGCAAGCCTGAGCTCGTGATCGAAGACGCGGTACGGCGCATGCTGCCCAAGAACAAACTGGGCACACACATGTTCACCAAGTTGAAGGTCTATAAGGGCGACAAGCACCCGCACCAGGCGCAGAAGCCCGAAGTAAAAGAACTAGTGCACTAAAGCAGGTTTCGCAAGTTTCAAGGTTTCAGGGTTTCGAGTTTCAGGTTTTCGAATGCAGTCTGTTTCGGGTTTTGAAACCTTGAAACCTTCGAAACGTAATTTCGAAACCTTATTTCGATGAAAGGGTACAAAGCTGGCTCTTGGCAAGAAAAGCCAAGAGCTAAAAGCTAAAAGCTAATGGCTGACTTAGTCCAATACTACGGAACGGGACGGCGTAAGACCGCCGTGGCTCGTGTCTTCTTACGTCCGGGCAGCGGCGACTTCAAAGTCAACGGACGTCCTTTCGAGCAGTATTTCGTGACCCCTTCGCAGCGCGCAAGCGCTAAGGAAGCCTTGGTTTCGACCGATTCGGCGGCGACCTTTAACGTGATCGCCAATGTTTCCGGCGGTGGCGTGAACGGCCAGGCCGATGCGGTGAAGCTGGGCATTGCCCGCGCTCTCATGTTGTTCAACATCGAGCTGCGCAAGAAGTTGAAGGCCGAAGGGCTGGTCAGCCGCGATTCGCGCGGCAAAGAGCGCAAGAAGTACGGACAGAAGGGCGCCCGCAAGCGCTTCCAGTTCTCGAAGAGATAAGTTTCAGTTTTCAGGTTTCGAGAGGGCAGGTTTCAAGGTTGCAAAGTTTCAAGGTTTCACTTTGACTCTGGTGAAACTTTGAAACCTCAGAAACTTTGAAACCGTAACTACAGATTCCTCACCGCTAGCGCGGTTCGGAATAATTCTTCCCGTGCTCCGGTACGGGGACGGGAAAGCAATCCCGAGTTCGCAGCTTGAACGAAGGATGCAGACTTAAAAGGAGGTTTTTTGGCTAACATCACCATGAAGGAGTTGCTCGAAGCGGGTGTTCACTTCGGGCATCAGACGAAGCGCTGGAACCCCAAGATGAAAGAATTCATCTTCGGCGAGCGCAATGGCATTTACATCATTGATCTACAGAAGACCCTCAAGATGTTCAAAGAGGCGTCGAAATTCGTCGCCGATCTCACTTCCGGCGGCAAGACAATCCTTTTTGTCGGGACCAAGCGCCAGGCCCAGGACGCAATTGCCGAGGAAGCGACTCGCGCCAACAGTTTTTATATAAACCAGCGCTGGCTGGGTGGACTGCTCACCAATTGGATCACGGTGCAGAAGTCCGTGAAGCGGCTCAAAGAATTAGACGAAATGGCCACGGATGGCCGTTACGAGCTGCTTCCGAAAAAAGAAGTCATCAAGCTTGAACGCGAACGCAAGCACCTGCAGGCAAACCTGGCAGGCATTAAGAACCTGAACAAGCTGCCCGACGCGGTCTTCGTTATCGACTCCAACAAAGAGCAGATCGCCGTGCGCGAAGCCCGCAAGCTGGGCATCCCCGTGGTCGCAGTTGTCGACACGAACTGTGATCCGACCGAAGTCGATTATGTGATCCCGGGCAACGACGACGCGCTGCGCGCGATCCGGCTGTTCGCTTCGAAAATTGCCGATTCCGTGATCGAGGGTTCTCAGTTGCTGAATGACAAGCAGACTGCCGATATCGCGGCAGGCATTGGAGAAGCCCAGGAAGCCGAAGTTGCCGCCGGTGAAGAGTCAGCTGAGGGCGCAGCAGCAGCTACGGGCGCATCGATGTCCGCCGACTTCGGTGACGAGACAACCGAAGACATCAGCATGGAAGAAGTGCTTGGCCAGGGAACCCGCAAAAAGGCCGCGTCGGCTGAGGCTCCAGCCGAGACCCCCGAAGTCGAACATCAAACGTATTAAGACGTCATTGGCCGTCCGTCATCGGCCGTCGGTCAAATCGGTTGACGCAGACGTCTTCGGCCCTTGTCCAGACTGTCTCACTTACAGAGGATCAGCCCCGAAGGGGCGGCATATAAATAGCCCAGGACGTAAGTCCTGGGTGGTCATGCACACCGATTCATCAGCCTCGAAGAGGCGGAACGTGAAAGCCCGGCACGGAAGTGCCGGGAGGAAGTAGAGCATCGCGAACCGAGTCCCGCAGGGACGGCACACGCGAGCAGCAAGACGGGGAAGGGCACGAGTTCACTCGTGCCGATCAAGGTTTGTATCAGGGCACGGCTTCAGCCGTGCCGGTAGCGGATAAGAAGCGGGGCTTTAGCCCCTGAAGGGATCAGGCCCGCGCGAGATCCGACGGCGCGGGTTAAATTTTGTAAAATGGTAAAGGAATCATCTTCGATTATGGCAACCACGGGTAGTCCCGAACCAAACGACAACAAGCAGCCAAACATTTCTGCTGCCAAGGTGAAAGAGCTCCGCGACCTTACCGGCGCTCCCATGATGGATTGCAAAAAAGCCCTCACCGAAGCCAACGGTGACGCGGAAAAGGCCGTGGTGATCCTTCGCAAGCGCGGAGCAGCCGTGGCCCAAAAGAAGGCCGCGCGCATCACCAGCGAAGGCTCCGTCGCGCAATACATCCATGCGGGAGGCAAGATCGGCGTACTGGTCGAGGTGAACTGCGAGAGCGATTTCGTGGCCCGCACCGACGATTTCAAGCGCCTGATCAGCGAGATAGCTATGCACATCGCCGCCAGCGATCCGAAGTTCATCCGCAAAGAGGACGTCACTTCGGAAGACTACGAGCGCGAAAAAGATATCTTCCGCGCCCAGACTGCCGCGATGGGCAAGCCTCCGCAAGTGGTCGACAAGATCGTGGAAGGCAAAATGGCTAAGTTCTACGAGGAGGTCTGCCTCTACGAGCAACCTTACATTCGCGACCAGGCAGTCACAATCTCGCAGCTCATAACCACGGCCATCGGCAAACTCGGCGAAAACATTTCAGTCCGCCGGTTTGCCCGTTTCAAGGTGGGCGATGCTGGCGAGACCATTGCGGTCTCAAAGCCGGAGCAAAAACCTGAGTAAAGTAAAAGGCACCGCAAGGTGCCTTTTTTTCGATTATAGGAACTCAGCTTTGAAAGGGTGCGGCTTACAGCCGCACCGTAATTGAGAGACGTGGGGTACGGCACGGCTGTAAGCCGTGCCCTTTCAAATCCAAAGCGACTCCACTTAAATCTTTGCGAGATGCGCGATAATAGTTTCACGACAATATGGCTGAAC
Source organism: Acidobacteriaceae bacterium (assembly GCA_025462735.1). Lineage (GTDB taxonomy): Bacteria > Acidobacteriota > Terriglobia > Terriglobales > Acidobacteriaceae > Gp1-AA145. The sequence goes on from JAOAPC010000014.1 coordinate 141,013, forward strand.
CGATCTTCAAACGCATTCTGCTAAAAATCTCCGGCGAGGCGCTGGCCGCGAAGCAAGGCTTCGGAGTCGACCCGACCCGCATTCATGAGATCGCCGCCGAACTGGGTGAAGTTCACTCGTTGGGCGTCCAGATCGCGATCGTCGTGGGCGGCGGAAATTTCTTTCGCGGTGTCGCGGAACAGGCACGAAACATGGACCGCGTCTCCGCCGACCATATGGGTATGCTAGCCACCGTCATCAACGCCCTCGCCTTACAGGACGCCCTGGAGAAGCAGAACATCTACACCCGGGTGCAAACGGCGCTTGAGATGAACCAGGTCGCCGAGCCCTTCATTCGTCGCCGGGCTATTCGCCACCTGGAAAAACGGCGCATCGTGATCTTCGCCGGCGGGACCGGCAATCCGTATTTCTCCACCGACACCGCCGCCTCGCTGCGCGCCATGGAGATCAAGGCTGATGCCATTCTCAAAGCCACCAAGGTCGACGGCATCTACGACGCTGACCCGATGCTGGTGAAAGACGCGACCAAGTTCACGCAGATCACCTATATGGAAGTCTTGAAGCGCGGCCTCAAAGTGATGGACTCAACTGCCATCTCCCTCTGCAAGGACAACAATCTACCGATCATTATTTTTAACCTGAACCAGCACGGCAACATCGCCAAGGTCGTAACTGGCGAGAAGATTGGCTCGCTGGTAAGCGCGTAGATAGCTATCAGCTATCAGCCGTCAGCTTTCAGCCTTCAGCTCTCAGCTAAACCCCAGACCCCGAACACATGTCATCCCGAACTCGCTGCAAGCGAGAGAGGGATCGTACGATCCCGTCGTCCTCACACATGCGTCTGCAGGATGACCGAAGCAGCCGTTAGCAACGTCGGTGGTACCGGTTACGCTGACTTAGCGCTCGACATCTATTCCTTCACAAAACCACCCTAACCTTTTGTCATTCCGAACCGCTTTAGCGGTGAGGAATCTGCTTTTCGTGGGGAACAGCAGATTCCTCGGAGCTGAAGGTCCTCGGAATGACAGTAGTGGTTTTCGGGCCGAGGGCTGACGGCTGAAAGCTGACGGCTAGTTCACCCAGCCCGACTTCGATCCGCCATTCTTCTTATCGTCATCCGGGGGGATGTAATTTCCGTGCTCGTCAAAGGTGACGGTGCGGTTGTGGTCGCGCATATAAACTTCAAATTTGCGCGCCGCGCGCCGCCTCTTCCAGCGGTAATAGTAGTTACGCAGAGCGAAATAGCGCTCTGAAATCTGCAGCTTACTCCTGCGCGTCAGGAACAGCGAATACCACACGTACCCGGCCCCTAAGCCCAGCAGCAGAATGAAATCGTGTAAATCGAAGCCGTGCAGGAGCAAATATGCAGTCTCGATTCCGGCTATTCCCATGACGATCCATTTCACCGGAATCTGAATCGGGATCGGAAACAGCATGATCGGAGCGTTGCGGTTGAATAAATAAAAGACCATCAGGATGGCGTTGGCCGCCGCGCCGCATCCCGAAGCAGATCCTTGCGCAAAAGAAGGAGAATGCAACAAGGGCCCTAGGAACGAGAGGGCGAATCCCGCGACGCCTGCGACAATTGTGCTGCCTAAGAACAGTCCGTAGAACCGTGCAGAACCGATCTGTTGTTCGACTGCATATCCCAAAAAATAGATGCCCGCAATCGAGAGCACGAAGTCCATCGGATCAACATAGATGAACGCGTAGGTTACAAACTGCCAGAGCCAGCCATGGTGAATGGCAACCGGGCTAAGGGCCCCCAGGGCGACCAAGGTCCGACCGGTAGCGGGCGCAAAAGAAAGCAACAACAGAGTGACAACGTAGATGGCGACGCTCGCCAGAATAATCTGGCGTACCGCGCCGCGAAACGGCGGGAACCCCATTCCGGAATAGACATTTCTTGCCATATTCACCAGCCGCCAGCAGCAGGCACAGATTTATCGTAGCAGCAGCTACCGTTCCGGCACAGGCACGATAGGCTGGCTTTTGTGGCCCGCCTCGTCGATCGCTTCAACCGCAAAGATCACATTGTCCTTCGAAACTGGAAGCGTGGCCCGCGTCACTTTACCCATCGATTGCGAGTGCTCCCAGTCCGGAGCGCTTGTCGCCCGCCACAGCACTTCGTATCCTGACGCCCGCCCGTCAGATGAAGGCTCCCAAACCAAGGTCGAATCATTCACCAGCTCCTTAGTCTCAACTCTGACGGTTCGCGGCGGCCCCGGAGCAGACGCCAACTCCGCCAGCGTCGCCGCATTCAGCCGCGCCACATTGGCCACGTAGTCGTAATTCACAAATTCAGGCAAGTCACCATATTCGATTCCATTTTCCGACCGGACGTTTTGATGTTGACGATTAAAATTTTCGCGAAACTCAGTGAAGCGGACTGCCGCATACCCCGCCTCATTGAAAGAAATATGGTCTCCCCCTCGCAGATAGCGGTCACGCCGAAATTCGAGCGTCGGCGAAACTTGGACTTCATAAGCTCGCCCAGTCTGCGCTACGTAACGCGCAAGTTCGCGTGAAGGCGAATCGTTTTCTCCACCCAACGCCCGGATCATTCGCAGCTGAGCTTCCGTGGTGCCGTCCGGAATGCTCTCTGAGAACACGCGCACTACTTTAGAGTCTTGCCCCGGGCTTTTGTCTCCACCCACAATGTCATTGTTCAGCACCGCTTCAATATCCCAGCCCTGGGACTTCGCAAATTCGGCAAAATGCTTGCTGCCGTAGAGCCCCTGTTCCTCGCCGGCCACCGTCAGAAAAATAATCGTTCCCGGAAACTTCAGCTTGCTGAGCACGCGGGCGCACTCCAGGCTCACCGCCGTTCCGCTGCCATCGTCATTCGCCCCCGGAGCAACTCCGCGCGTATCGAGAGTGTCGCTGTTCCGCGAATCGTAATGTCCGCTCACCAGCACAATGCGTTTGGCGTCCTCCGGATTCGTTCCTCGCAGCACGGCATACACATTCGTGATTTCGACCGGCGCAGGCACGCGTTCGCTGACAGGCTGTGTAAAACTGTCTGTCTTTACCTCCAGACAGCCACCGCAATCGCGCGAATAGCGTTCGAATTCGCTCTTGATCCATTCCCGTGCCGCGCCAATCCCCCGCCCTGCGGAAATCGACGCCGCATCCTGCGCTGAAATTGTGCTGCGCGTCTGGAAGCTGACTAGCTTCTCAATGTCGGACTGCACCTGCGCCGCCGAGATTTCCTTCAAAGCAGCCCTGATTTTGAGATCCGAAATCTGGGGACGCAACTCTTGTGCTTGCTGGGCTGCCGCCGGCAACACAGTCAGAATTTGGAGCAATAATTCAAGAGCTAGAACAAATGGCGCAGACCTGTAAAAGATCACGTTGATCTCCTCGTGAACTGCTCTTTGTACATTATTTTGCGGCGTGCGGAAACACAACCACTCCACAGCGTCGACACTATTTTCCCGATTTGAATTCTTTTTCGCAAAAACTGTTCACTTGACCTTGCCTCGTACACAGGCACGATGTTTATGTTCTCGAATGAGACGTGCAGTGGGAATTCTCGTTTGCGTTGCTCTGGTGAGCCTGCCCGGAAAGGCCGCGCCCAAACCCCACGTGGTCGCTCTTGGCCGATGGACCACGATTTCGTGGCGCGACCAGGATAGCGAGGCTAAACCAGTCCAGCTCAAGATTCGTCCGCTGTACGTCGATGGACGGACCAAGGAATTCACCATTGGGGCCCCTCACGAGGTGACCGAGCGGACCTTCGTGGTACAGCGCAGTTACCGGCTCAACGACTCCCTGCCGCAACAGCCCGGCCCTACGCAGTGGCAATGGCAGCGGGGCGGATGGTTGTTGGTCGATCGCGTGAGTGGAAAAGTTCAGCCTCTCGCGCTTCCAGAATTCGACCCTGATTCGTCCGCGGTCAACTGGTATCGAGACTATGCGGCCTACTGTGGAACCTCTGAAGACGGTCAGAAACTCATCGCTTTGGTCGTACAAGTAGGCCGGCGAAAGCCTCTGCTGAAAAAAGCCGTCGGCGAGTCCAACGAATCTCCGCAAACCTGCGGCCAGCCGCTGTGGGAGCGGAACCCGGTACGCGTAACTTTTGAAATCACGCCCGCTCAGAAATTAATGTTTGCCGTAAAAAGCCGTGCCGTTGACGCCATCACTTCCGAGGAAACCGAGGGCGGCAATTGAGGCTTATGCGTGCAGCACAGATCTCCGGATCAGGAAGAAAATTGCCAGCAGCAGCACCCCGGTCACCATGAACACCCATTGCCGCCAGGAATTCCTCTCGTCCGGCGGTGACGTCAGATGCCGCGCTAACACCGCTCCCAAGATCAGCCCGCAAACCAAACCCCCGATGTGAGCGGAGTTGTCGATTCCCGGCACCACCGCCCCGAAAAACAAGTTGTATCCTGCAAACAAAACCAGGCTTTTCAGCGTAGACCTCAGCGCTCGCGGAGGCACCGGCAAATGGCCAAGATAGAGCGCCGAAATCAATGCTCCGGCCAAACCAAAAACTGCCCCGGACGCACCTGCGCCAAATCGGTTTGGGTGGAGTCCCAGGCTCGCAAGACTCCCGGCAATTCCGCAAAACGTATACGTCAGAAAATAAGTCCAGCGGTCGAACACGCGCTCTGCCAAGATGCCCAGGTTCCACAGGCACCACATATTGAGCGCGATATGGACGATCCCAATATGCACATAGTTCGAAGTCCACATGCGCCAGGGCTGGCTGGCGAGAGTTTGCAAACCGGTATTCGCACCCCATTTCACCAGGTCCGAAATCTGCGGCGATACCGGCGAAGCCCCCGAAACCGTCATACCGAGGAAGACCAAGACGTTGGCGCCGATGATCGCCGACGTTACCGGCATCGCTTTGATTAGCGACGGCCGGTTTGCCTTCACTTGCTCCTGTGCGCGAATAAATGCCCGGGCGCGGCATTCGGGACAAATATTGTCTGGATGTCCTCCGGGCTGAAGCTCCCGGCCACAACTTACGCAAGTTGGCATCTGGGATTATTCTACAAAGAACCGAATCGGCTGACCCTGTCGTCTGTTTTCTCGGTGTCCTCTGTGCATGCTTCCTCTGTGTTCTGTGTGCCCTCTGTGGTTGCTTGGTAATTTAACGAAAGAGAATACACAGAACGCCTGAGGAGCCCGCGACTTCAGTCCGCCGCCGCTTCCGCGGTCCTCAACGGTTCAGACTTTTTCTTCACGCCGGCGCTGGTCACAACTATCACCGACGCGATCACAATCACGCTGCCTGCCACAACATAACGATCGACTGTCTCGTGCAGCACCAGCCATCCCAGAAATATGGCGACAATCGGATTCACATAAGCATAAGTCGACACTTTTGCCGCCGGCGCGTGACTAAGAATATAGATGTATGCCGTGTAACCGATCAGCGACCCGCCAACCACCAGATACGCAACGGCGCCGATGCCGCGCGCAGTCCAGGCGACCCGCGAGAGATCATGGTTAAGCAGCGCGAAAATTGAATTCCCTACGCCGGCAAACAAAACCTGCCAGGCCGTTGCAGCAAACGTCGGCGGACCAGACTGCCACTTTTTCGAAAGCACTGACCCAAAGGCCCAGCTCATCGCTCCACCGATCAGCGCCACCGACCACCATAGTTGCCGCTGACCAATTTCACCCGTAGCGCGAAGCTGCGGCCAAAGCAGAACCAATGTGCCAGTGAAACCAAGCGCCAGCCCGGCGATGCTCCGTCCAGACAACCGGGTATGGCCAAGAAGCAACGAATCCAGCACCAGAAACCAGAGCGGGATGCTGGCCACCAACATCGCCGCCAGCCCGCTGGGGATGGAGCGTTCCGCGTAGGAAAGCGTGAGATTGCCTCCCATGAGCAGCAGGTTACCGACGATTGCGAGCTGCAACAGTTTCTTAGCGCTGTAGCGGATGTTCTCTCCGCTCAGCAAGCAATAACCGAGCATGATTACGCCCGCGATCGTGAACCGAGTGGCGCACATCAGCGCCGGCGGAATGTGTTCGACTGCGATATCGATTCCGAGGTAGGTCGATCCCCAGAACAGATAAACCAGGCCAAAATTCAGGCCGAGCATGAAGCGGGATGGATGGGAAGAGGACATTGGCACCCGAACTGCAACGCGGGATATTTATTAAGACGAAGCAGAGACACAATTCGATTCAGAATTGGTGCTGCTTTCCAAGGCACCCGAAATCCGACGGGTCCGCAGGGACGCGCCACACATGGCAGGATATTAAGAGCAGCTCAAAACTCTGCGCTATCCGGATCTTGCGGTCAAACAGCTTCTGCAGTCGAATCCAGACACAGCTTGCAATCCCTAATTCCCAATCGCGCATGGCCTCTCGCATCCCTGTTAGACTACGTTGTTCTACTACGCTATTCACAATCCTTCTGATTGCAGGGCCTCATGCTTAAACCAGGCGACATAGCAATTGTCAGCGGCGCGCGCACGCCCTTTGGGCGCTATTGCGGCAAGCTCAAAGATTTTACGGCGCAGGAATTGGGCGCAATCGCGGCCAAAGGTGCCATCGAACGAGCAGGGCTAGGTCCTGACAAGTTCGACCACGTTGTCTTCGGAAACGCGCAGCAGACCTCGGGAGACGCCTTATACGGTGCTCGTCACGTTGGTCTGCGGGCAGGCTTGCCGATTGAAGCTCCAGCGCTTACCGTGAACCGACTCTGCGGCAGCGGGATGCAGGCAATTGTGAATGCCGCGCAGATGATCCAGCTTGGAGAGGCTTCGCGCGTTCTCGCCGGTGGCATGGAAGCCATGTCGCAAGCGCCGTTTTCTATTCGCGGTCGCGACGGTTTTTCTCTGGCGCCCGGCGGCAAGCTGGAAGATTCGCTCATGGTGGCTTTGCTCGACAGTTATTGCGGTTCGTACATGGCGAACACGGCGGAGCTCTATGGTTCGCAACACGGAGTCACGCGTGAGATGCAGGATGAATTCGCCCTACGTTCGCAGAAGTGCGCCGACGATGCCTACAAAGCTGGACGTATTCAGGAAGAGCTGGTTCCGGTGCCGCTGAAAAATTCCAAAGGTGAACTCACGGGAGAATCTCTCACCGAAGACGATCACCGGCGTCCGCAAACGACCATGGAAGCGTTAGCCAAACTGAAGCCGGCATTTGGCAAGAATGGGACCGTAACCGCTGGCAACGCGAGCGGCATTGTGGATGGCGGCGCGGCGGTTGTATTGATGTCTCTGGACGAAGTGAGGAAGCGGGAGATGGAGCCGCTGGGCCGCATCGTGAGTTGGGGAGTCGCGGGAGTCGATCCCAAGATCATGGGCAGCGGCCCGGTTCCGGCAACAAAGGTTGCGCTGCAAAAAGCCGGCATGACCCTCGATCACATCGACCTCATCGAAGTAAATGAAGCATTCGCGGCACAGTATTTGGCTGTCGAAAAGCAACTTGGCCTGGATCGAGAGAAAGTGAACGTAAATGGCGGCGCGATCGCACTCGGACATCCGCTGGGCGCAACCGGAACCCGATTAGTGATTACATTGCTGTACGAATTGCGCCGGCGAAAGAAGAAGTACGGGCTTGCGACCGCATGCATCGGCGGCGGCCAAGGCATTGCGATGATCGTAGAGAACTTGAATTAAGCTCACAATGAAGCGTAGAGGGAAAAGCCTGCGCCGGTTCTTCGTCGCTACTGTCTTCGGACTAGTTCTCAGTTTCGGCTTGACCGTTGGGACTTGCTATTTAGGCGGCGATCATGCGTGCCAAAACTTGATCTGGCCGGCTGTAATGGTTCTAGGCACGGGGTTTGAGGGCCAGCTACTCGCTGCCGCTGCGACGTTCCTGGCGATAGCGACAGTTCTGACCATTGCGTCTTGGTTTGCTTTAGAGAAATGGGGTCCGCTGAGAGCGGACTCAGCGTCATGACTTGGGGAAGGGCATGGCTTCAGCCGTGCCGCCGAGAACTCTTTCCGATTGTCATCCCGAGCGCGGCATCATCCTTCGTTGCGAAGGATGATGTAAGTCGAGGGATCTGCAGTTGTGTTCTTAGCCATGAAGATTGTTTTCGATCCCGTTTACTGCACACGTCGTGCAAACTGTCGTGCTCCCGTCCACCTGCGATGGACGAGTTCGGGATGACAAGATTTTGTTTTACTCTGTGTTCTCTGTGCGCGGAGCCTGCCCTGAGCGAAGTCGAAGGGTGGTTAAATGATCCGTATAAATCCGCGTTGATCCGCGGCTAAGGAAGTTTGAAATGGAAATAAGCAAAGTTGGCGTTCTCGGTTGTGGTCTCATGGGCTCCGGCATTGCGCAGGTCGCGGCCACTGCCGGATTCGAAGTTACCGTGCTCGAAGTCGAGCAGAAACTTCTCGACAAAGGTTTTGCCGGGATCGAGAAGTCGCTGACCAAGTTTGCCGAGCGCCCGCCGGAGAAGGGCGGAATCACAGCGCAACAGAAAAAAGAAATTCTCTCGCGGCTGAAGGGCACAACCAAGCCCGCCGACCTCACCGATTGCGACATCGTTATTGAGGCCATCATCGAGAATCTCGCGCAGAAGAGAGAAATGTTCGCCGGGCTGGATGGCGTGGTCAAGAAAGACGCCATCTTCGCCTCGAACACTTCATCTATTTCGATCACTGAGCTGATGACCGCCACCAAGCGTCCGGAGCGTTTGATCGGGCTTCACTTTTTTAATCCGGTGCCGCTGATGAAGCTGGTCGAAGTGGTACGTACCATCGCCACCGCCGAAGACGTTTATCAGTCCGCGTACGAGTTTGCGAAAAAGCTTGGCAAAGTTCCAGTGCGCGCGAAGGACACGACTGGCTTCATCGTGAACCGCCTGCTGGTGCCTTACATGCTCGATGCCATTCGCGCCTACGAAGAGGGCGTCGGCTCCATTGAGGACATCGACAACGCCATGAAGCTTGGCTGCGGCTATCCCATGGGCCCGTTCACGCTACTCGATTTCGTTGGCCTCGACACCACTTACTACATTACGCACGTGATGTACGACGAGTTCAAAGAGAAGCGTTTCGCCTCTCCCCCGCTGCTGAAGCGCCTGGTGATGGCGGGATGGTATGGGAGGAAGTCAGGGAAAGGCTTTTACGATTATTCCGATCCGAACAATCCGAAAGTGAATAAGCTGTAAAGCGTGCTCTGTCATCCTGAGCGGAGTAAGAACTTCGCGATGCGAAGTTCCTGCGGAGTCGAAGGACCCCTTATCTGTTTGGGATTAGAACAGACATGGAAAGGCATTTCGATCACAGCAGCGTGGGAGAATTCCCTGAGGCGCCGCTGCTGATTTTAGGTTGCATGGGGTCCTTCGACTGCGTTGAATCATTCGCGAGCGAATGCTTCAACTTCGCTCAGGATGACAGGGATTGATTCGGAAGCATGAGAGAGCATGAATATTTCGTCTATATCGTCTGCAGCAGTTCCGGCACGCTGTACATCGGGATGACGAACAGCATCTATCGCCGAGTGCTCCAGCACAAGGGACGTGAAATTGAAGGATTCTCTGCCAAATACAATTGCACTCGCCTGGTTTACTACGAAAGTTTTGATGATGTCACAAAAGCGATCGACCGAGAGAAGCAGCTGAAACGATGGATAAGAAGAAAGAAGATCGCTCTGATCGAATCGAAGAACCCACGCTGGTCTGACTTGGCAGAAAAATGGGGAGCGCAGATGGCATTTGCAGGCGAATCAATCGCTACCAAATAGGCTGTCATCCTGAGCGGAGTAAAACTTCGTGAAGCGAAGTTCTTACGGAGTCGAAGGACCCCTTGTATGCCTGGGAGCAGTAGGGACCTGTAAAGGCATTTCGACCAAGGCAGCCTGGAAGAATTCCCTGAGTCGCCACTCCTGATTTAAAGTTGCATGAGGTCCTTCGACTGCGTTGGATCATTCGCGAGCGAATGATTCAGCTCCGCTCAGGATGACAGATTAATGGCTTCTGTTCCCACAGAACACGGCGAAGCGGATGAAAAGGATCAGGAGGAAATAGTAGGTCAGTGCATTGGCGGCGATCGCCAGTGGAACTACAAGAAACGAGGGTCCTCCGACAAAACCGCTGAGCAATCCCACCGCTAATCCTGGCAATGCGACGTAGAGTCTCGGGCTCGGCGGGTTTCCTTGATGCACTGTTCCAATTGCAGTCGTTATTAAAGCAGCCACACAAACTGCGATGCGGAGGGTTCGTTTATTCATTGGCTGCAGAGATCCTAACATCGCCACCGACCTTGGTTGGCGGAAGCTGTATTCCTGAATATACTTTGTCACGTTCACCACTGAACTTATGACCTTCTCCAACATCCTCCTCGAAAAGAAAAATTCCATCGCTTACGTCACCGTGAACCGGCCGAAGGTGCTCAATGCGCTGAACATGGCCACCATGGAAGAGCTGCGCTCGGCATTTCACGAAATCAAGAACGACGCTGGCGTGCGCGTGGTCATTCTCACAGGGTCGGGCGAGAAGGCATTCATCGCCGGCGCGGACATCGGCGAACTAGCGCAGCACGACGCGGTCTCGGGCAAAGAGTACACGCACCGCGGGCAGAGCGTGCTCAACCTGATCGAGAACCTGGGCAAGCCGGTGATCGCCTGCATCAATGGGTTCGCCCTCGGCGGCGGATGCGAAATCGCTATGGCCTGCACCATGCGCCTGGCCAGCGACACCGCCAAGCTCGGACAGCCCGAGGTCAAGCTCGGAATCATTCCAGGCTACGGCGGTACGCAGCGCCTGCCGCGGCTGGTGGGCAAAGGAATTGCAATGCAGCTATTGCTCGCGGGCGAAATGATCACCGCGCAGGAGGCGCATCGAATTGGGCTCGTGAACGAAGTGACCACACCAACGGATCTGATCCCCCGCGCCGAAGCCATTGCGCAGAAGATCATCGCGAACGCTCCGCTGGCCGTGCAGTACACGATGGAAGCCGTGAACAAAGGCATGGAGATGACTTTGTCTGAAGGGCTCTATCTTGAAGCAGTCCTGTTCGGCGCGGCCTGCGCGACCGAAGATAAAAAAGAAGGCACGACAGCATTTCTGGAGAAGCGACAGCCGCAATTCAAGGGCAAGTGACGGCGCTTGCGAGGCCCATTCGGCAGCCTCGTTGCACTCAGCTTCTCAGGGCAAGCTAAATACCGAGCCTCGCACCCCATGCCCAGCGTAGCCGGAGGATCTCCTGGCCGCGGGTCCACGTCTAGCCCCACTGGGGCGGCTGATAAAAGCCCAGCGCTTCCAGCGCTGGGTACGAAAGCGAACGATGCAGTCCCGTAGGGATGGCTGCCAGTTCAGTCGTCCCTCCGGGACTTAGAATATCTTTGATCACAACCCGGCGTTGAAACGTCAGGCTATTGTAGAGCGTCCCTCTGGGACGCGTTTCATAATTCCATTTATCATTGTCCACTTGGAACACCGTGGAAGAGCGGCCCTTTAGGGCCGCGTAGCCTTTCCGTGACGAGATAACGCGGCGCTGAAAGCGCCGCTCTTCCACGATTGTCCTCAGGCGCAGATTTCGGATGAAAAACATTCCACCCCGCAACACAGCGAAGGGCGCCGAGGACAAAATTCGCAAGAAGACTCTTGCCGGAAAACTGGACGCCGGCGGCCTGCATTTCGGAATCATTGTCTCGCGCTTCAACGAGTTCATCACTGACCGCTTACTCCGAAGCGCCTACGACGGACTCCTCCGTTCGGGCGCTCGAGAGAAAGATATCGACATCGTCCGCGTGCCCGGCTCTTTCGAAATTCCCTCCGCCGCACGCACTCTCGCCGAAACCAAAAAGCATGACGCTATCATCTGTCTGGGATGTCTCATTCGCGGCGACACCGCGCATTACGACGTAATTGTGAACGAGGTCACCCGCGGCATCGGCCAGTCTGCGCAGGAGACTGGAGTGCCGCACGCATTCGGTGTCCTCACCTGCGAGAATCTCGAACAGGCCATCGATCGCGCCGGGTTGAAGATGGGTAACAAAGGCTTTGAAGCCGCGCTGGCAGCGATAGAGATGGCGAATCTGAAGAAAGCCATCAGCCATCAGCCGTCAGCTGTCAGCAAGACAGCTGTCAGCCGTCAGCCATCAGCTATCAGCAAGACAAAACCCCGGACTGCACCTTCGAAGAAGCGAAAACGATAATCTACTTCCACCGGCGCCGTCACTTCTCCCTGCTAAACTGACAGCTGATGGCTGATAGCTAAATGGGTACCCGCCGCAAATCCCGCGAACTCGCTCTGCAGATGCTGTTTCAGGCCGATCTCGGCCAGCAGCCAATCGAAGATGTCCGCAAGACGTTTTGGCGCGGACGCGGCGAAGTGGAGCGCGACGTACAAGGTTTCACCGAGGATATATTCCGCGTGGCGCAAGATCGCAGCGCGGACATCGACAAGCTGATTGCAGATCACGCCCAGAATTGGCGTATGGACCGCATGGCGGCCGTTGACCGCAACGTTCTTCGCTCGGCCGTTGCGGAGATGCTCGGTTACCCCACTACTCCTCGCGCAGTGATCATTAATGAAGCGATCGAAATCGCGCGCAAGTTTTCTTCTCCCGAATCCGCGCAGTTTATTAACGGCGTGCTCGACAGCATTGGGAAAGAGTTGGAATCAGCGCGTAACGTGGGCTGAACTGAGAAACCGCGTTACGGCCTAACCGCTACGAGATCTGGGTTGCAAGGGATTGGGACCACGCCTGTCCCGCTTTGATTGCTGGCCGCCCCCCCGGTTGAATTCGTGACCGTGAACGTCGGATTGCCTGCCGTATCCGTGCCCAGAGCGCTGATGGTAAACGTGCCATTGTCGGCGCCATTGCCCATGTTGGCGACGGTAATGCTTTCACCGACCTTAAGGCCCGAACCCGAAATCAGTTTGTAGCTGTAGGTGGTACTCGAACCGCTCTGCGACGCACTGGAAATAGTGACCTGAGAGAGAGGCGCCTGCGTCAGCGGACTCCCTGGCCCAAAGCACAATTCATTGGTCGGAAATGGAAATGTTACCTGCTGCGTATCCGAACCAGAAGTAGTGTCGATGACGTGGACGGCCCCGTCATCTGCTCCAACAAATAATAATTTTCCGTCCGGGGCAAGTGATGCGCTCAGGGGCGTAGCGCTGTTCGCAAGAGAAATAACCGAAGGGGTCTGAGTCGCGATATTGAACACAATGACAAACGGCAGCCGCGACGGTGGCGGCCCGGCTTGCGTTTCTCCCAGAATGTAGGCGGTCGATCCGTCAAGCGAGACGGTGAACTGGGTCGGAATAAAGCTGCCCTGCCCCAAATTGAACGAATTGATTGTGTCAGTCACCGTGCCCGTGCAAAGGATTGAAGTGAGTGACGTCACCGAGATGAGATCGATGTTCGGCGGCGCAAGCGCCAGCAGAGTTGCACCGTTGGGCAAAGCACGAATCAGCAACGGAGGGTTCGCTGCGGTCAGAGTGGCGCCAGGAACCTGCGAATTGTCGCATGTGCGGTATGGGGTTATCGACGGGGATGGCCCCGCCAGATACGCGAAGCCCCCTTCGGGATGAAAGGCGACGTCGCCTACCAGAGCATTTAGGGGGAAAGAACTCGTTTGTAGCGGATCCAGTTTGGAATAAATGTATAGAGTGCTTATCTGCAGAGCTGGAAGCGGCGGTGTCGCCACGATGTAAGCCTTCAAACTATCGGGCGAAAACGCGGCTGCGTTGGCTCCATTAATCAAAAACGTGGTCACCGTCCGCGAACCGCTATTGCAATTGGTGCAGATAAAAACTTGATTCGGCGAATCAACTGTGTCGGAGATTACCAACGCGGCCCGGTCTGGAGAGATAGCCAGCACTTTTCCCGGAGCGTTGGTGGCTTCGGTGACCGAACTGCCACTGAAGATCATCAGGCCCTGTTGACCGAACTTCCCCGAATCAACTCCCAAATAAGCGTTGCCGCCGCCGTTGTCAAACGTCAAGGTAGCAGGCGATGCCGGCAGGATAGTCGGCGTGCCTGCGACAAACGGCGAAGTGGATGAAGCTCTGGCTATAGAAACCACCGTGGGTGTGCAGGTTGCGCTAGACGGATTCGCGGTCGTGCAGGCGGTTGTCGTCGCATAAACCGTTGGGTTCGCCGGCGTGGTGCTTGTGCTCTGGACATCGAAGCTGAACGCTGCCTGGGGATAAATCGGTAGCGATGGCTTGATCCCCGCATTGCAAGTCGGCGGCGTGCACGAAGCAATCACTGTTCCCGCTCCGGCTCCGACCGCACTGGCAGTACCAGTGCTGCCGTAAACCGTGCTGCTCGCGCCGGAAGCGCTGACCGAAACTGGATTCAATGCGCTCCACGTCAGTGGGACATTGGTAACCGCCTGGCCAGCAATGTCGGTGACTGTGGCATTCAGCGTAGTCGAGGTCCCACTGTTCACAACAAAAGAGGTTGTCGAAGACGGGTTACCCGCGGCAGCAATAGAAATACTCTGTACCCGGCAGGTCTCGATCGAAATCGGCTGGCCGCGGAATCCGCTTGCCGTCGCAAAAATCTGACCTACCCCAGGGGTGGTGGCGATCGCAGCCTGCCGATTCAAACACTGGCCCTGCGGACTCAGCAGGCAGCCCTGCGTGCCATTGGGGGGCGTAACTAGCCCAACTATGTTTGCTGGTCCCGGATTAATCTGCTGCCAGGAAAACGGTCCCACCGACGAAGTGATATCAGTGGTTCCGTTAAAGGCAGCCGCCTGGAAAAGCCAGCTCTCTGGCCCGTGCACCGGTCCCTTGGAAATACAGTCGGGCCTGAGCGTTTGCGCCTGACCGGGGACTTTGCTGATCGCGATACTGGTGATCGGAGCATGTACGTAAACTGTCACCGGGGAGCTGGTCACGCCCAATGTCGTGGCCGTCACCTGTGCGGTTCCCGCCGGACCCGGGGTGCATGTTTGTGGGACGCTCAATGAGTTCCATGTCCCGGCACAGGCTTGTCCGTTATTCGCCATGGTCAGGACCGTGGGGTTGCTGGATTGGAAGGAGAAGGTGTCGGCAGCGGGAGTGGCACTGAATGATATCGCCTGGCCGACCTCAAGAGAAATAGTAGGACCGGGGGTGAGCGCGACTCCCGCCGGAACGACCGGAGGCGTTGTCTTTGTCGCACTGCCGCCACCGCAAGATGGTAAGAATGCACAGCCGACGATTAGAAATGCTAGAGAAACAGCGGAAAAGAACTTTCCCATGAAACCCTTCGCCAAAAAATCCCTCGTCTGTTCTGGAAAACACTCAGTGTAGAGGTTGATCATTTTTTCAGCAACCCGCTCGGACCAGAGTCATCTAATCAAACAAGTGTGAGAGTTCCCGCCTGAGAGCGCTGAAACGTGAGATGCACTCTTAATCGAAGTTGACGATCCGCTTCAGCGATTGATATATTTGAACAGTTCTGCGAGTTTGACTTGGCTTGCCTGTGTTGTGTCAGGTTCGTTTCGCGCACCGGCACAATAAAGCGCCATAAAGTTTTAAAACAGTCTTCAGAAGCGTGAAGACCCCTCGCTGAAACGTTCCGCGAACCGCTTCCGTCAAGGGAGATTATGCGGAGCGATGCTGGCGAAACGGAGCGCCTCCCGAACTGGGCTTGGAGCCACCGTCGTCAGACCTGTCAAAGGGAAAAATAAATCTCCGGCGATAGTGTGGCCGGAAGCATGAATGGTGCCAGCGCGGCCATTCAGCCCTGAATCCTGGAAACGATCTGGGAAATAGGATTGTGAGTGATCGATTCGTGCGCGATTTTGTGCGCGAATGAGCACCACAGCGTTAAGGAGCGGCCAGAGTGCCTACTTTTAATCAATTGGTTCGTACCGGCAGAAAGCGTCCGCGGTATAAAACCGCGAGTCCGGCTTTGCAATCGTGTCCGCAGAAGCGCGGCGTCTGCACCCGTGTGTATACGCAAACGCCGAAGAAGCCGAACTCGGCGCTGCGCAAAGTCGCCCGCGTTCGCCTGACCAATGGGATTGAAGTGACCACCTACATTCCTGGCGTTGGACACAACCTGCAGGAGCACTCGATTGTGCTGATCCGCGGCGGCCGTGTGAAAGATCTGCCGGGCGTACGCTATCACGTAATTCGCGGAACGCTCGACGCCGTAGGCGTCGCCAACCGCATGCAAGGTCGCTCGAAATACGGAGCGAAAAGACCGAAGAAGGGCTAAAAAACAAGTTTCAAGGTTTCGGAGGTTTCAAGGTTTCTCCGTGATTTTGCCGGAAACCTTGAAACTCTGAAACGTTGAAACCTGGAAAATTGGAGTTATATGCCTCGTAAAGGACATGTCCCAAAGCGAACCGTTGAGCCGGATCCAGTTTACGGCTCCGACCTGGTGACGAAGTTTGTCAACTCGATGATGTGGCAAGGTAAGAAGAGCACGGCCGAGGGCATTTTTTACGAAGCCCTGACCCGCATGGAGAAAAAGGGCGGAGACGAAGCCCTGAAGCTCTTCAAGAAGGCCATCGAGAACGCCAAGCCACTGCTCGAAGTTAAGACTCGGCGTGTCGGCGGTGCGAACTATCAGGTTCCGGTCGAAGTAAATCCCGATCGCCGAACTTCGCTCGCGATCCGCTGGCTGGTGGCTTACTCCCGCGGACGGGCTGAAAAGGGCATGATCGACAAGTTAAGCAATGAATTGCTGGACGCTGCCAATGGCAAAGGCGCCGCAATCAAGAAAAAAGAAGACGTACACCGCATGGCTGAAGCCAATAAGGCTTTTGCGCACTACAGGTGGTAACGATTTTCTCAGCGAACTCCGCGGATTTTCTCGGCGACCTCTGCGGTTAAGAGCTCTTCAAAGCCTTTAACCGCAGAGGTCGCCGAGGAAGCGCTGAGATCGCAGAGAGTAAGAGCTGTAAGGGCTGAACTTTCATGGGTAGTTCCGCAAATATCGCTGGCGAACAGGATGTCCGCAAGGACGACAGAAAGAAAGCTGTGTCCAGAACCGTTCCATTAGAGCGCTGCAGAAATATCGGCATCATGGCTCACATCGATGCCGGTAAGACCACCACGACTGAGCGCATCCTCTTCTATACGGGTCGCACACATCGCCTGGGCGAGGTGCACGAAGGCACCGCCACCATGGACTGGATGGAGCAGGAGCAGGAGCGTGGCATCACCATCACTTCGGCTGCTACCACCTGCACCTGGCGCGACATTCGCATCAACATCATTGATACTCCCGGCCACGTCGACTTCACCGCCGAAGTCGAGCGTTCACTGCGCGTGCTCGATGGCGCAGTGGCTGTGTTTGACGCAGTCCATGGTGTCCAACCGCAATCCGAAAAAGTTTGGCGTCAGGCCGACAAATACGGCGTCCCGCGAATTTGTTTTATCAACAAGATTGACAAGATGGGCGCCGACTTTGAGCATGCCACCGATACCATTCGCAAGCGCCTCAATGCCAAGCCCATTGCGATTCAAATCCCCATCGGACAAGAAGACAAGTTTAAGGGCGTAGTCGACCTGGTCACCATGAAGGCGATCATCTGGAACGATGAGACCCTGGGTGCTGAGTACATCACCGAAGAAATTCCTGCCGAATTGAAGAAGAAGGCCGAAGCTTTCCGCGCACAACTAGTCGAAACCGTCGCCGAGAATGACGACGAGATGCTGCACAAGTTTCTCGAAGGCGAAGAAATTTCACCCGCCGAACTGAAAGCCTCGCTGCGCAAATCAACCATTGCGCTAAAGGTCTTCCCGGTTGTCGTGGGAACGGCGTTCAAGAACAAAGGCATTCAGCCGCTGCTAGATGCGGTTGTGGATTATCTTCCGTCGCCGCTCGATGTGCCCGAAACCCACGGCATGGATCCCGACAAAGGCACCACCATTATCCGCAAAGCTTCTGACAACGAGCCTTTTTCTGCTCTGGCCTTCAAGATCATGGCCGACCCGTTCGTCGGACAGTTGACATTTATCCGCGTTTACTCCGGACAGCTCAAATCAGGCGAGTCGGTGCTGAATTCGCGCACCCAAAGAAATGAGCGCATTGGGCGTCTCCTGAAAATGCACGCCAACAAGCGCGAAGATATTCAGGAAATTCTTGCCGGCGATATCTGCGCCGCGGTCGGCCTTAAGAACGTTTCGACCGGCGATACTATCTGCGATCCCAAGCACCCGATCACGCTGGAATCCATCGAATTCGCGGTTCCGGTCATCTCGGTTGCAGTTGAGCCCAAGACCAAGGCTGATCAGGAAAAGATGGGCATGGCGCTTGCCAAGCTGGCCCAGGAAGATCCGACTTTTAAGGTCCACACCGATCCTGACAGCGGACAAACCATCATCAGCGGCATGGGCGAGTTGCATCTCGAAATCATCATCGACCGCATGATGCGCGAGTACAAAGTCGAAGCCAATGTTGGCAAGCCGCAGGTGGCTTATCGCGAGACAGTGCGCAAGCATGCAGAAGCCGAAGGCAAATACATTCGCCAGACCGGCGGACGCGGCCAGTACGGTCACGTCAAGATCCAACTCGATCCGCAGGAGCCGGGCAAAGGCTACGAGTTTGTTAACGACATCGTGGGTGGCACCGTGCCCAAGGAATACATCAAGCCGATCGACCAGGGTATCCAGGAAGCGCTCGAAGGTGGAGTGCTGGCGGGCTATCCGGTGGTGGATGTGAAGGTCACGCTCTACGACGGCAGCTACCACGAAGTCGACTCGAACGAAATGGCGTTCAAGATAGCCGGGTCCATGGCATTCAAAGAAGCTGCACGCAAGGCCTCGCCAGTATTGCTCGAGCCGGTGATGGCAGTCGAAGTGGTCACGCCGGAAGATTATGCTGGCGCCATCATGGGAGACCTGAGCTCGCGCCGCGGACGCATTGAAGGCATGGAGCACCGCGCCGGATCGCAGGTGATCAAGGCGATTGTTCCACTGGCAGAAATGTTTGGCTATGCCACGCACATGCGCTCTTCGACCCAGGGACGTGCGGAATATTCCATGCATTTCGGGCGCTACGAAGAAGTGCCGCGCTCGGTCGCCGACGAAATTATCGGCAAAGCCCAGGGCGGGAAATAGAGAAGGATTATGCCGACCAAGCTGGATTATTTTGGAAGTGCCAAGACCTTCAAAGTTGACGTTGGCGAGAAAAGTGTGAGCGTTCACCTCGAGAGGGAACAGGGATTTAGATTAGCTGAAAAGATTTTGAAAGCCGCTAACGAGCGGGTCTCGTTCGATATCGCGATTCATAAGAGAAGGCCGGACTGGCGCGGTAGCCAGATTTCAGTCGTGAGTAGAGCGGCAAAGATCTCAGCTCCATAGGGGCGAATGAACTTTAGCCCAGGACGTAAGTCCTGGGTAGGCGAAAGAAGATTGATTGAGTCCCACAGGGACGGCAGAAAAGCAGATTCCTCACCGCTAAAGCGGTTTGGAATGACAAGGGTTGTATCAGGGCACGGCTTAAGCCGTGCCGTAAGGGCACAGAAGATTCGGGGCTTTAGCCCCTGAGGAAGAAACAGAAATGGCAAAGGTCGAGGCGTTTGCGCGGCGTCTGAGTCGCGCGCCGAGATCCTGAGCGCAGCGAAGGAACAGCTGAAAGAGGACGGAAGGAAACATGGCAAAGGAAAAGTTCGAGAGAAATAAGCCGCACTGCAACGTAGGCACCATCGGTCACATCGACCATGGCAAGACCACGCTGACGGCGGCGATCACCAAGGTCTTGCAGAAGCATAACCCGAAGATCGTGTTCCGGTCGTTTGATTCGA
>JAOAPC010000011.1 GCA_025462735.1 Acidobacteriaceae bacterium
CCTCTGGCCTAAGCGTGCATACACTCTCTCGTCCACGCTTCGTCTTGATCACCATCCGCGCCCTCACCAGGTAGGCAATATGTTTTGAAATCATCTGCTGCGAAAGTGCAAACGGTTCCGTCAATCCGTGCACAGAGGCAGGCCCATGTGAGAGTCGTTCGATCATTGCCCGCCGGGTTGGATCAGACAAAGCCGCAAACGTTGTACCTAATTTATCCACAACCATATGGTAGTGGATTGTCTGTCAATGTCAAGTGTGAATTTTGCGATCCCTGATTTCTGTTCACTGATCCGAGTTGGCTCGCTACGACAATCGCGACGAGTGCGAAATCGCCGAGTCACTCATCGACCCTGATTGGTAATGGGAAGTCGGCTAGTAGAAAGTGATCTCGTCACTTGGCCTTCGATTCTGGTCGGATTACGGGCAAACAGGAAGTAATCAATATCAATTGTTGAGAACAGGCGTTATCGCTCATAAAGCGGTCAAGTGCCGATACCGCAATGTTTTGTCAGCTAACGACTGTGACAATTCTTTTAGTGCAACGGTGGGGAGAAGTCAGTTAGGGCGAGAAACGTGGAGTCAACTTTTTCCACGAGTTTGCCGTTGGCTTCGGATTTTTCTTGGACGTTCTTCCACTCCGGGTCGTCTTGGAATGATTTCCAGTTGGCGGCTGCGGCTTCGCGGCTGTGATGCTGAAGGATGTAAATAAGGGTATCGTTCCTCTGGGGTTCGTCTACGGGTGTCCAGTAAGCGATATTCTTCATTCCATGCTTGTCGAAGAGTTTGGTGGTGTGTTGGCGGAAGCGCGTCAGCAAGTCGCCCAACTTCCCTGGTGCCGCGTGATAGACCCGCAATTCATAAACCGTGGTTGACACTTGCTTAGGATCAGCACGGTGCGAGGCTGCCCAAAGTGCTGCCGAAAACAATGGTATCGAGGGAAGCGATTGGAGCAATGTTCGTCTTTTCACGGGAGGCATTTTAGCAGACGGTGAGAGGGCCCGGCCCGTCAGTGCGATCGTTCCGTCGCGTTGACCCGGTACAATCCCGCACGTGCCGCGCTATTCTTACGGTCGAGTTTCAAGATGAGCTGGTACTGGTAACGTGCCAGAGGATAATCACCTCGTTCTTCGGCGGCATCGGCTTGTCTAACTAGATCCGGGATATCCTTCAGCGTAAATCCCTCCACAGTCACAGCAGTGGGCGTTGTTTTTTTCAGGGGCTTCGTGGCGGGTGACTGTGCAGCAGTCTTGCCCGAAGCATCGGACGCTTTCGCCGTCTCACCGCCCGCTGCTTGCGGATTCGAGGCGCTCGCACTCTCTGCCGAAACATCGTTGTTTCCATCCCGCTGAACTGCTGCGGGAGATGGCGGAATTGCCGACTGGTCTAACGCGCTCGACTGAGTATCCGTGGTGATACCCGGAGCAGGAGAGATCGATGTTGTACTGGAGGGCGCGGGAACGCTGTCACTAAGCTGAAGTTTTGAAGATTGCGGGGCCGCTGGTTCTTGCGACGGTACCGTGGAAACGGCAGGTCCATCGGGATCTGGCTGCCCCTGCGCCCCTTCCGCACTGGCGGGTGCTGCCGATTGTTGATCACTCACCGAGGCTTGCGGCTGTTGCGCAAGAGATTGGTCAGGCCCCACAGCCTTAATGGGCAGCCTCGCCCATACGCGATCGGCTGCAGCCGCAAGCTTTTTCACCAGTGGAGGGAAAGAACCGGTTTGCGAGCGAGTGTAGAAGGCCCAGCTCGTTGCTGCGATGATGGCCAGCGTCAAGACGACAGCGATAGTCCGCCTTTTGCCCTTCGAGCGCTGCGGAGCGATTTCTTTTGGAAGGTAATGCGGGAAGATGTCCGGACGAGGGGCTGGTAGGGCGACCGCCGTGGCGGGTGGGAAGAGCGACGCGGGTTTAATGTGCAACAGCGCGGCTTGCTCCAGGAAAGCGGTGCGCATTTCATCACAGGTCTGGAAGCGTTCTTTCGGATCCTTGGCCAAAGCTTTGCGGATAATTGCGTCAATGCTGCCTGGAAGAAACGGATTGATGATCGATGGCGGCACCGGATCTTCGTTAATGATTTTGTAAAGGATGGTAGTGACATCGCCACGGAAGGGTTTTTCGTTCGTCACAAGTTCGTAGAAAACCGACCCAAGGGCAAAGATGTCGGCACGATGGTCAACTTTTTTCCCGGCCACCTGCTCCGGAGCCATGTAGCTGGGTGTGCCCACCACTAATCCGGCTTGCGTCAGCGTGTCATTTCCGACCTTGGCTATGCCGAAATCGAGGACCTTCATCGTGCCTTGGCTGGTCAGCATGAGATTGGCAGGCTTGAGATCGCGGTGAATCACGCTATGAGCGTGAGCGAAACCAACCGCACTCAAAATCTGGTCGGCCCAGCCAATGAGCGTAGAGAGCAAAGGCACTCGGTCTTCCGCGAGAAACGTGAGCAGCGTCTTTCCTTCGACGAACTGCATGCTCAAGTAAATGACGTCATCTTCTTGCACGACGTCATAGATGGTGATGATGTTAGGGTGATCCAGTTTTCCGGCGGCTTTGGCTTCCAGTTTCAACCGCTCGATCAGTTCTTCGCGGTTTGGTGTATTGCGATCGACGGAAATCGCCTTAAGTGCGACAGTGCGTCCAATCAGTTGGTCGTAAGCTTTATAGACCACTCCCGTTGCGCCGTGTCCGAGTTCTTCCTGGATTTGGTAACGGCCGGCGCTCTTTACCTCTTCGTCTTGCGCGACGGGCTTCTGTGACGACTCCGGAGATTCCATGGCGATGTGAGTTCGTCCCAGCAAACATGCGTGGATGCGCAAGTTCGTGGATCTGGGGCTACAACGTTGATGATAGCTGCGAGGCCCTGATTCGCCAGAGTTACGTTAGTGTTTTAACGGCCTGATCCGCGCAAAGGATGTGTCTTTGAGGATTGTCACGCGCGGCGATGGGGGAGATTTTGTGACGGGGGTAACATCGACAACCGCCAGGCGGCGAACTACGCTAACAGAACCGCCGCACAGATCGAGAACTGGCGAGGTGCGAAAGGATTTTGCAGGCATGTCCGAGAAGCCGCAGCAAGCGCCAGAACTTTCATCGCGTCTGAAGCAGTCGAACGAGGAACTAAAGAAGCTGCAAGATTCGGTGAAAACCGGAATGATCAATGTGAAGGTCCTTATGGACTTTCGGACCGCCGCCGAGCGGGCGCGGCAGGCAAGCGCAGCCGTGCAGCAATGGTTGGAAGCGCAAGGGAAGGGAAGCGATCCGTACTCGCTTTTCGCGCAGGTCATGAGCCAGCGCGTGGAAATGGCGACCCAGCTTGTTAAAGACGTCACCCACGACCTGGAAACTCTTGACGTTGACTACGACACACCCGGACTTCCTGAATTAAACAAGGCAGTGCTGACGCTTTCGGAGCGGCTAAGCAAGCTTTTTCCCCGCTGACAATCCGTCAACTTCGAACCACAATAGCGGTTGTTATCAGGCGATTTCACCAACTGGTGCTCACTTCGCGCTCAAAAGTGTGGCTCCAGTTGAGGGAAAGTAGATGAAAGTGTAGGCTTCACGAACTAGCTACCCGCGATGCTACAACCCACCGCAAGGAGCGAAGATGAAGAACGCTTACGCAGTATTGGAAGAGAAGGAAGCGGACCTGGCCCGTGTCCGCCTGGAGATCGAGAGCCTGAGGGTCGTCGCCTCCTTACTTGAAAAAACGGACGACCTTCCCGATTTAGAAGCCACGGGCACTGACAGCCTGTTTTCCTCTGTTGCAACCACGCGCTCAAGTTTGTGGAAGGCCCTGAAACGCGCAAGGTAGCTTGTATGCTGTTGTAGTGCCCAAACATGCGATTTCACCGCTGATCTAGCGGAGATGCTATTTCCAGTTAACTTACATCCGCACACGCGCCAACGGGTCAATTCCCGTCGACTTGACTTGGGGTGCGAGAGATTCCAGGACCTCAAGGAATGCTAGCACGTTAGGCACTTTGTCCGATCTGACGCTTATCGCGCTGAGCCATTTTCCCTGCCGCTTGACTTGAAGATTGCTGCGCACCAGTTCGGCCTTCGTGATCTCCGATACCGGCACGGAACTGCCCTTCCAGGTGACAGCCGTTGCGGAAAGCCCGAGGCCACCGAACTGTACTGTCTCGCCTCGCTGCAATCGGGCTTTCACATTCAGCACCATCGGTGGCAAAATCCGGCCAAGAATCATACCGATTGCTTCATCTGCGTTTCGGAAATTCGACGTCACTTTTAGCTTCTTGCGATCATCGCTGATTAATTCCAGCGTGAGGTTTGCCCGGCCTGACTTGCTCGACATGGCGAGTAGAGCGCCGATGAGTCCGAAATGCGCGTACACGTTGATGGGGACCACCCGGTAACGCGTCTCGGTGATCTGGCTCCAGGCAATTTCCTGCTGGCCCAGCGCGGACTCCCGCCGGACTCCAGACTGGTTGATGATCAAAGCGGACTTACCCAAGACAACCCACAAGGCAGCAACTGCAAATACCAGGCCGATAGAAATCCACATCAAGGCTGGATTCGATGCGCTCCGCGGGTCATTCTGCGGGCCCCACAGTCCCATGAGTAATCCGGCTGCTACCAACGCCACAAGAATGCGAGCTGTGTAAGTAGCCCCGAACCGCCGCTCGCCGTATGCCATCGCTGGAGTGGCCATAAATGCTCCTTAAATGGCTACTGTCTTTATCGCAGTCGCCATTTTGCTCGGCCAATCGTAGCCGCAGGAACTCACCTCGTGCTAATTACGTCTGTAATCTCACGATTTAAGGCCTTTGTTGTGGCCATCAGGGACCGTCTCTCGCCGCCGTAATCGGGCGACACTCAGAACCCTGATGTGAGTGAAATGGCGACATTTCAACAGTTATCAATGGCGCGACATCGATCCAAAAAAGGAAACACGCCAGGTTTGAAGCTCCTGAGTAGCTGATCAGAGTAGAACGAAAAAATCCTGGCCAGCCGTCACCCGGGGTCTTTCTGCCATAAAATGGTACTAAGGCCGTATGCATCTCAGTTCTCCAGTCCAGGAACTGGGAGCCGGTCCTAGTCATCACCGCGCCCGCGGAAATGTGGCTGAGGATCCCGCTCCTGACGTCGTATTGCTCCGAGAGAACGGAGTTACGAAAGCCGACCCGCGCCAAAATGACGCCTCACTGAACGACATACTGAGAATGCCGAAAATGACCGGCGCGGCGATCGCGTTCGTTGTCGGCGATCATTTGGAGTGCATACGATCACAGGGCGAGAGTGCTCCGCCTTCCGGAACCCGGTGTTATCCCGGGCTAGGTTTGACGGGAACTTGCTTTGCAACCGGCAAAGTTCAACTCTGTAACGACGCGGAGAACGATTCCCGAGCAGATTCGCAAGCCTGTCGGCAGCTCGGTGTCAGGTCGGTGTTGGTTGTGCCGATAACGCGTGGTTCGGCAGTGGAGGGCGTTCTCGAAGCTTTATCGTCAGAGCCGAACGCATTTGATTGGCGCGCGATCAGGCGTCTAAAACGCATAGCAGAGGGATTGGCCGCATTCAGACTGGGGTCAGGCGTCCCGTCGTCCGAGCAAAGCAACCAGAGTGGCTCGTTAAGTGAAGATAAAGCCCAACTTTCAGCGGGCGAGGCATGCGACCCGCAGAACCCAGAGTCGACCTCCGCAGAGCGTCCCAAGTTCGAAGCACTGATAGCTTCCACACATCCCGATGCACCGACTTTGGTGACAATGGACGAGGAGTCTGCAGGCAATAATCGAACAGTCATTCTCATCGCCGTTGCCGTCCTTGTCGCGATACTGTGCATTTATTTGTTGATGCTTCGAAGGGAGCCAGGATCGTTAAGCACGCTTAATCGCATGACGGCCCGAATGCCGCACAATATCTCTTCACCGGCAACATCTCTCCAACATGTAGAACGCAGTGAGACCTCGCAACCACGAACAGAGACTCAGCATTACACGCCTGCGCAGAAACAGAATCTAATCGGAGTTCCCCCCGGCAAAAATGCACCAGGTCACACGAGTGCAGTGGCCCCCTTGGAAGAGGCCGCCAGAACCGGCGATGCTGAGGCGAGTTGGAAACTCGGGGTAAGTTACCTGAAAGGGATTGGCGTCCCGAAAGACGAGGCTGAGGCGGCGGAATGGCTCAAGAAAGCGGCCAACTTGGGTCACACGAGAGCGCAGGTTACGCTCAGCGACTTGTATTTAAACGGTATTGGCGTGCCTCGAGATTACGTCAGAGCCTACACTTGGGCGAGGATCGCAGCAGAGCGCGGGGCTGTAGACGAGCCATCACCCGCCTTACGCGAGCGGATGACCAGAGCTGAACTGCAGGATGCCAATCGCCGCGTGAGCGCATGGTTTGCCCAGACCAGCCGTTAATCAGACGCCTAGAACCAGACGCGTAGAACCAGACGCACCCTGCAGATCAGCAACCCGATCCTCCTTCTAGCAACCATTCGCTTTCGTCCACACTGCGCGGCGATGCTGCCCGATACAGCTCTTGCGCTCCCTAGGATTCTTCAGGCGAGATTCGAGGTTTTTGAGCTGAATACGACAGCTTGGGCCAACACTGTTGCTGGGGCGGGAATCGAATCGTGCTGCGAGGCAATGCTCTCAAATGTTGAAATGGGTTCTCGTTTGCGGACTGTTGCTATTCTGTCTGCACCACGATCAGCAGGCACGCGCAAGAGATCGCGCAAGAGATACAGTACTCGATGTCGCGGGCGACGCGCTGGCGCGCATTTCCAGCAATTCGCAAAACGCAATACCAGATTCGGTCCTTAATGCGGCGAAGTGTTTCATTGTAGTTCCTTCCTTGCCGCGAGGGACTGGTGAAATCAGCGCTCCTGCAGTGGCCAGTTGTCGAGATGGATCCGACTGGCGCGCTCCACTCTCACTTATATTCTCCGGTCGGTTAGGCCAGCAAGCTCCGGCGGTTCTTCTTGTGTTGGTAATGACGGACAAAGGCGCATCTGCGGTGCGGGCGCGCCAGATCACGATTCAGAAGCGTCAGGGGAAAGCGCCACTTGTGAGCACTGCGCCCATACTGACACAGTTTGACCTGACATCTGACTACATGACTTATGAAGCCTCAGATACGGGAATGCTTGCTGCAAGCGGAGCAGCGGGGAGCTTTCGTGCAAGCCAAAGTACCTTGGGCCCGCCCGGCGGGACTTCGGCTGCTAAATATGAAGCCTCTCTTCAGTCTTTCGTGAATACGATAGTCCCCACCGGAATCGTGATTCATCACACAGCCTTCATCGGTTCGGAAAAACTGCCAAGTGGAGAGAGGGACGTAGATCGATATCACCAGCAACGAGGGTTTCAAATCTACTGCTCCGGTCGGGTGTATCACGTAGCGTATCACTACCTCATTCTTCCTGATGGAAGGGTGCAGCATGGCAGGCCGGAACGATGCGAGGGTGCACATGCGCGAGGGTACAATGCCTATCTCGGGATCTCAGTAATTGGGGATTTCAGCACCCGCGATGATCAACTAGGTAAAAAACGCCCTAAGACGCCCACGGCAAAGCAGCTAAACGCGATGGTCAAACTCTGCCGCATGTTGCGGCAAAAATATAAAATTCCTTTGCAGCACGTCCTCCGACATAGTGATATTGCCAGCACTGACTGTCCAGGGGACCGGTTCCCCTTCGATAAGTTTATGCAGCGTCTTAAAGCGGAAGACACTAGGGCGGTGTCGAAGAGATGATGTCAAACTTGGTGACCTTGGCAACAATGATTTTCGCTACCTCGACCGGGGTTTCCGCGAAGGCTCATGATCGCCATAATGCAAGAATTGAACCGTCGTATAGCTTCGCACTTTTAGACAGGAACCTCACGTTGTTGGGTCAGCAGCAGGCGAACCTGACCGAGGGAAAAGCGAGTTCCCGAGCTATTGCGGGACGTTCAATGAAACGGACTACAGCATCTATTGAGCGAACCGCGCTTCGCCTGCAGTCGTACTACAAACGTCGCCATGAGCAATTCGGAGTTCGAACATTTCGGCTACTCCAGGTTCGCGCTGCAGCAGTTCGGAGAAGCGTGAATTCTTTCGAGGTTGCACATAGCGCTCGTACCCGAGAAGATCAACTGATAGCTCTGAATACCCATATGCTCGCGCTAGTGACGCAATTCCAAGCAGCGTCTGGCGGATATAGCGCACTGCGCTGTGGACCGAATGAGTGGACTTGTTGTTCGCCGAAAAGAAAGCAGGATCTGCGGACCGGACAATCCCTTGCGTGCCGCTGGATGTGCGTATCTAAGTCTCGCGCATGTACGGGCTTTCGTGGACCTCGAGTCCCCCCACTGTAGTTCCTCAGTTGACGACGGAACGCTCTCTCGGCTGTGGGGCCTCTCTCAGTAGATTCGGCGCTGCAGTCCCTCGTGCCGGGCCGGGTCACGCTTCGCCCCCAAGCATACTTTTGATTCTTTGTTGACATAATCAGGCGACCTCCACAACTGGGTCGATGAGTGAGACGGCGATTTTCACCAGTTAACTTTCTTCCAGTAGATGTTGCTCTGCTGCGATAAGGGCTGTTGCGTCCCAAATTCAGGAAAGGCCCTCTAAGATGCGGATGTCTCGCTCAACGGCACCGTCAAGGATCTTCAAAGCGGACTGATATGCGGGACTCTCATAAGCCTCGATTGCTTTAGTGGGACTTTCAAACTCGATCACGATGGATCGCTCCTTTATCCCTGCCTCGAATGCCCTAACGGCTGTACCGCGTGTAAGAAAACGTCCTCCGCCAGCTTGGATAGCGGGTTCAGCTAGCTTCACGTATTGAGCGAGTGCAGCGGGATTTGAAACAGCGCGATAGAACGTAATCCAGTAACCTTTGGCCATAATGCCTCCATGCGACAGCGTGAGTTTACGCCTGTCCTGCATAACTGTTGTTAACCGGTGATTGCACTCACAACCGTTAATGAGTGAAATGGCGATTCTTCGCCAATAATCCTTCCGAGACACCGCCAATCCCATGGCCTTGATTGACTCGCCGGTTTAGCAGACGTAAGATTCGCGCCAGTAATCTGGGCGAAAAGAACACGCATTATCGCAAGAGAGGATTCATGCGGTCGTTTGGCAACTCACACGCCCTTATTGCGGCGGCGATTCTGGTACCTGCAGCGCTGCTCGCCGCGCATGTAGACACAAAGTTCCACAATGCTCCGGCTTCGGCGCAGGCGGCGAAGAACCCATACGCCGGCCAGAAGGAGGCCGCGCAGGCCGGAAAGAAGCTATATGCGCGCAATTGCCTGTCGTGCCATGGGCCCTCGGGAAAAGGCACCGGCAATGTGCCGTCGCTGGTGGACGGAAGACTCGATTCCGTTACGCTAGGTGAAGTGTTCTGGTTTATTACGCGAGGCGACAAAGATAACGGCATGCCCGCATGGGCTTCTTTGCCGGCAAGCCAGCGGTGGCAGATCGTTACGTATGTAAAGTCGATGGGAGCGTTGCCGGTCGCGCAGGAGGCAATCGCGCCGCCACCGCCCGACACAAATACATCGAAGTTGAAGGCGCCACCTCCGACCCCACCCTTCACCGATTTTCGTTACGAGAAACCGGGAACGTTTCACAAGATTACGGTGAACGATCTACCGCGACCATATGCGACGAAATCGGCGTACAAGTTTCCATTGCCGGTTGCCCGGCCGGACAACGTGTTTCCATTGGCGCCGGCCGGATTCAAGGTGGAATTGTATGCGGCTCGCCTCGACAATCCCCGGACCTTGCGCACGGCCCCGAACGGCGACATTTTTCTTGCGGAAACCAGTCCCGGACGCATCCGGGTGTTCCGCGGGCTAACCGCCGACGGCAAGCCTGAGCAGTCGGCGGTCTTTGTCAGCGGCCTGAAACAGCCGTATGGTCTGGCCTTCTATCCTGCGGGTCCCGATCCGCGATGGTTATATGTGGGCAGCGCCGCAGAAGTAGTTCGTTTCCCTTACCACAATGGCGATTTGAAGGCGGGCGGATCGCCACAACACGTCGCCGATTTGCCGACGAATTGGTTCGGGCACACTACGAGGCCAGTGGAGTTCTCGCGCGACGGCAAGAGAATGTTTGTTGCGGTAGGTTCGGGATCGAACGCGGACGATCCTGACAAACATTCCGGGGAGAAGAATCGTGCGGACATTCTGGCATGCAATCCCGAGAGTTGCGTTCTGAGCGTGTATGCCTATGGCATTCGCAACGCGGGAGGTGGGATTGCGGTGAATCCGCTGACGGGCGAGTTGTGGTGTTCGGTGAATGAGCGCGACGGCCTGGGGGACAACCTCGTCCCCGATTACATCACGCACGTGCAGGAAGCGGGCTTCTATGGCTGGCCGTGGTGGTATATGGGCGGACATCAGGATCCCCGGCATCAGGACAAGCATCCGGAGTTGAAAAACAAAGTCATCGTGCCGGATGTGTTGCTGCAGCCGCACAATGCGTCCCTACAGCTTACTTTCTACCAAGGCCAGCAGTTTCCTGCCGAGTACAAGGGAGACATTTTTGCCTCCGAGCACGGCTCCTGGAATAAATCAGTACGCGCGGGCTATGAGGTGATTCGCGTGCCGCTGCACCAGAGTGGCCACGCCAGTGGCGAATATGAAGACTTCCTCACCGGGTTCGTGCTGCCAGACGGCAGCGTCTGGGGACGCCCGGTAGGCATAACCGTGGCTTCAGACGGATCGCTCCTGGTGAGCGACGACGGATCAAACTCGGTGTGGAGAGTTAGCTACACGGGGAAGTGACCCGAAACCTCCCCGGAGCTATGGCTGAATAACGCCCGCGCACCCGCCTACAAAAACTTCCTCAAGAGCTTGACATGTGACGTACTGTTATAGTTAACTATAACAGTAGCGATCAAGGGTTCTACTAGAGCCAACGGATTGAACCAAATACGACAGTCAATAACCCTGACCTGAGCGCAAACAAGAAATGAATTCTTAAGGAGTATGAAACATGAAATCTCTTCGATTTATGCTACCGGTTGTTCTGATGTCACTCTCCGCGATGATTTTCGCGCAGACCGACACGCCAAAGCCGGACGCGCCAAAATCCGACGCGCAAAAGTCTTTTGACACTATAAAAACCATGGCTGGTGTTTGGAACGCCAAGTTAACCGTCGACCCGCCAATGCCGGGCATGAACGACAAGGACATGCCCTCGCAGATCTCGATGCGCGTGACTTCCCGAGGAAATGCGCTGGTCCACGAAATGTATGCACTGGGAGTGCCGGACGATCCAACTCGTTACGATCATCCGCTCACCATGCTGTACCTGGACGGAAATCGCCTCAACCTGATTCACTATTGTGACGCCGGAAATCGTCCACACATGATTGCCAGGACCTCGCCGGATGGCAAGACGGTGGAATTCGATTTTGTCGATATTTCCGGTGGCACGGAGCGCGGACATATGCACCACGCCGTGTTCACCGTGATCGACGCGAACCATCACACCGAGGACTGGACTTACATGGCCCCAGGGGACAAGCCGATCCATGCGCACTTCGACCTTCAGCGAGCACAATAATGGGAACGCGGGCGGGTGAGGGTATCCGCCCCTACGTGAGCAAATCGATTCGAGACCGATCAGGAAAACAGGATGGACCGTGAGTGGAACGACAGTCAGCCGATTTATCGTCAGCTTCGCGACCGTGTGGTCGCGATGATACTCGACGGCGTGCTCAAAGAAGGCGATCCACTGCCTTCGGTGCGCAACGTCGCGGCGGAATATCGGGTCAATCCGCTCACGGTCCTCAAGGGCTATCAGCAATTGGTGGATGAGGGCCTTGTCGAAACCAGGCGGGGTCTCGGCATGTTCATCAACGCTGGAGCACGCAATCTGCTGCTGCAAGGCGAACGGCAGAAGTTTCTTGGTGAAGAATGGCCCAGGGTCTACGCAACCATTCAGCGGCTCGGCCTGAAACCGGAAGAACTGCTGAACGGCGCAAGCGACCGGTCTTCGTCTGGGACTGGGTCGAAAGCCAAAGACAAAGTGAAAGACAAAAAACAGGAGGAGCGCTGAACAAATGCCAGTTATAGAAGCACGCGGCCTCCGCAAAGTTTTCGGCACAACGGTTGCGCTTGATGGCGTCGATTTGCACGTCGAAGAAGGGCGCATCCTCGGACTCATTGGTCCGAATGGCGCAGGCAAGACCACCGCGCTCAATGCAATTCTCGGCCTCACGCCCTATCAAGGACAACTAAGGGTGCTGGGACGGGACCCGTGGGCCGAGCGCGATCAGCTTATGCGCGATGTCTCGTTCATTGCCGATGTCGCTGTGCTGCCGCGCTGGATGCGAGTTTCGCAGGCTCTCGACTACGTTGCCGGCGTGCATCCTCGATTTAATCGCTCGAAAGCGGAAGCGCTTCTGGCGAAGACGACTGTCAGGCATGCGAGCAAGATCCGGGAATTATCAAAGGGCATGGTGGCGCAACTCCACCTGGCTCTGGTCATGGCCATTGACGCGAGATTGCTGGTGCTGGACGAGCCGACGCTTGGGCTCGACATCCTGTTTCGCAAGCAGTTCTACGACTCACTGCTGAACGACTACTTCGATCGCAGCCGCACAATTGTCGTCTCCACACATCAGGTGGACGAGTTGCAGCAGATCCTCACGGATTTGATGTTCATCGATCGCGGACGAATCGTGCTGAGTTGCAGCATGGAAGAATTCGAGGCGCGTTACATGGAAGTGACAGTCAATCCCGACCAACTCGCCGCGGCACGAGCGGTCAAGCCGATTCACGAGCGCCAGGTGTTCGGTCGCAGCATCCTGTTATTCGATCGCGGCGCCAACAAGAATATCGATCGTCAACAACTTGCCTCGCTGGGCGAAGTGCGCACACCCAGCATCGCCGATTTGTTCGTGGCCGTCTTGGGCAATCAGGCCGGCATGGCACAAGGAGCCACCAGATGAATACTCAATCGAATGCCGTGCCTGAATCTTCGTTCCAGTCGCAGGGAATCGCGCCCGCGGCAGTCTCGCCGGCCCAGACCATTTATTGGTCGATTCGACGAGAGCTCTGGGAGAACCGTTCCATCTATGTTGCGCCGCTGGCCGTCGCCGCCTTGTTTCTGTTGGGCTTCGTCGTCAACATGCTTGCTCTGCGGCGCCGCGTCGGCGCATCCTCTCTGGACGCCGCGCAACAGCACAATGTACTCGTCTCGCAATACGAGCTAGCGGGGGCCCTGATCATGGGGACAGCTCTTATCGTCGGGATTTTTTATACTCTCGATGCCCTGTATGGAGAGCGCCGCGATCGCAGCATTCTCTTCTGGAAGTCGCTTCCAGTTTCCGATCTCACCACCGTGCTCTCGAAGCTCGCCGTTCCCATCCTCATTTTGCCGCTTCTCAGTTTCGCCGTCACGGTTGCCGCGCAGTTCATCATGCTTCTGCTGAGCAGCGTAATACTCGCGGGAAGCGGTGTGAACATAGCAGTGTTGTGGAGAGAGGCGTCGTTCTTTCAGGTGTCGTTCGTGTTGCTTTATCACCTTCTCACCGTTCACGGTCTCTGGTACGTGCCACTCTATAGCTGGATGTTGCTGGTTTCAGCGTGGGCGCCGCGAGCGCCATTCATATGGGCCTTCTTGCCGCCCTTCGTGATCTGCGGACTGGAGAAGATCGCGTTTAACACTTCGTACTGCCTTAACATGCTCCTGTACCGTTTGACGGGGCCGGGGGATGGTATGGCGTCCCACAGTGCCCCGAACGATTTTATGGCAACACTCATTCCTGATCATTTCTTCAGCACGCCTGGTCTGTGGACCGGGCTCGTAGTGGGCGCGGCATTTCTGTCTGGAGCAGTACGGTTGCGCCGCCATCAAGGGCCGATCTGAGTCCGCTCGGGGAAGGTCGGTGCGGCTGCCGTCCGTCTAGATGACTTACCCTTCTCAAGCCAGACTGGCGTGAATGCCAAGATCGTCGGCCACTTTCCGTAGTTGTTTATCTCTTGTCCACAGAAGAGTGGACGGATTGATAAAGACGGACGCTATCAGGTGTGCGTCGGTGAGACCGATACCCCGGCTATACAAGCTTCGAGCTTCAATCGTGAGCCGCACTTCGTTCAGTTGCGCCACCCGCATCTGTGGTAAAAGGTCCAGCAGTGCAAGTGTCTTAGTGCGGTCCTGCAGGGACCCAAGCGCAAGTTCCGCAACGAT
This sequence comes from Acidobacteriaceae bacterium, assembly GCA_025462735.1. Lineage (GTDB taxonomy): Bacteria > Acidobacteriota > Terriglobia > Terriglobales > Acidobacteriaceae > Gp1-AA145. The sequence continues at coordinate 14,149 of JAOAPC010000011.1, forward strand.
GAACGGATGGATCACAACATTCCCGTCGTTAAGATGCTTACGCATTTCTTTGTTTCCCGAACGGAGATGGTCGATCCAAATGGATGTATCGGCGAGAATCAATCCGTCCGTACCCTGCGGCGGGGAACATTCTTCAAGTGCGGCATTGTGCCCCCCAGGGACGCCAGCCGGCGGGCACTTTCTCGCTCGATGAGGGCTTTGAGAGCTTCACGAATCAACGCCGTCTTTTCCGCTACCCCAGTGAACTCCTGGGCAATGCGTACGAGATCGTCATCCAGTGCGAGAGTTGTTCTCATAGAAACTCCAAGGCACTAATTATAGCATCAAACGATGTCATATTACGTGCTCCAGGCCAAGGCAACCATTCAGAACAGGTAAGCAACTAAAAAATTAGTTGACCTTTTTAGAGGAAAGAACGTGCCGCGAAAGCAATCCGCAACACTGACCGAAGCTGAGCTGCGCATCATGAATGCCTTGTGGCAGCAGGGGCCGGGCACGGTGCAGCAAGTACTCGACTGGCTGCCACAGAAACCGGCTTTGGCCTACAACTCCGTATTGACGACGGTCCGCATTCTGGAACGCAAGGGTTATGTGGCACATATAAAGGATGGCCGGGCTCACGTCTATCAAGCGCTAGTCGGCCAGCAGGAGGCGAGCCGGTCTGAGATCCGGCACCTGGTTAGCCGCTTCTTCAGAGATTCCCATGAGGCGCTGCTGCTGAACATTCTTCGCGATGACGACATTAATGAGAGGGAAGTGAAGCGCTTGCGCGAAATGCTCGGCTCTGGTGGCGACTCTTCATAAACGCCAAGGGCGGAAGGAAATAATGGCGCTCGACTTTCAATCCGTCGCCCAGATCAGCGCCAGCCGTGGGCTGAATACCGTGATCGAGGGATTACTGCTCGCGGGCTTGAGCTGGGGTATTTTGAGATCCTTTGGCGCGCGCAGTTCCCGGCTCAGTTCAATGACGCGGTTTGCGGTGTGGTTCTCTACTCTCCTGGTGATCGCGGGGCTACCGCTAATCGGGAACAGCGGTTCCCGGCTAGTCGGTTCCAACTTGCGTGTTCCGGAGCTGACGCTTTCGAGCTCGTGGGCTATGTGGTTGTTTGCTGCATGGGGGGTGATCGCGGCCGGGCTTTTGATCCGGCTAGGATTTTCTTTGTGGCACGTGTATCGGCTGCGGCGGGAATGCCGCGAGATCGATGGCGGATTGCTTACGTCTTCAGCGGTAGCGGCGTTGGCGGAAGTCCTTCAACAATTTCCACGCATGCGGCAGGTGAAGCTTTTAGTTTCCGGTGAAGTTCGCGTGCCGACCGCAGTGGGATTTTTCGATCCGGCGGTTGTGCTACCGGTGTGGGCGTTGCAGGACTTATCTGCGGACGAGCTAAAGGGGATCGTGTTGCATGAACTCGCGCATCTTCGCCGGTGGGACGATTGGACCAACCTGGCGCAACAATTTGTTAAGGCACTGTTCTTCTTTCATCCGGCGGTGTGGTGGATCGATAGCCGGCTGGCGCTGGAACGCGAAATCGCATGCGATGACATGGTGCTTGAGCAGACCCCGAATGCGCGGACGTATGCAGCATCGTTAGTCTCAGTTGCAGAAAAAGTGGTCGCGGAAAAAATGCGTATGGGAAGAGCGCTGGCGCTGGCGCAGAGTGCGCTCGGTCGAGTGCGGGAGGTTTCGCAGCGGGTGGCACAGATTCTCGACACCAAGCGGCCGCGGACGACTCGCGGTTGGGGTCCGGCGTTGGCGATGATTGGCACATTGGCAGTGATCACGGTGAGCGCGGTGCCACATGCGCCGGAGCTGATTTCGTTTCAGAGAAAGGTTCAGCCGGTGGTTACGGCGGCCATGGGTCCGCGGTCAGTTCAGGTCACGCCTGCGTCGCTGCATTGGACGGGCGAGGACGCCCGTCCCTCCACGTACGTGAGTGGGCTGAGTACGGCAGCGGAGACTGCGGCGCGACGAAGCGGGCGTAGAGTTGATCGTCCGATGGTGATTCCGGCGAAAGCCACGCCGCGAAAGAAAAATCGAACACCGAAGGTCGTGATGGCGAAAGCGTCAGAGGATGTCTCGCGGCTGACGCAGGCTCTGCTGATCTGGCATTCATCGCAATTCTACGGATCCGACTCAACGGTTTGGACTTTGACGGTGTGGAGAGTGGGAACGGCAGATGGCGAGCAGCAAACACTTCAAGAGACCATCGTGATGAACTCACTTTGATTAAGAAGAAGAAGAAGTGGTAGGGAAAAGTTTTTTGAGGACAAGAACTAAATCATTAGTTGCAGAACAAAGGAGAGAAATAAATATGAGTTGGTTTGAACAATTAAGGTTTGAACAGTTAAGAAAGAAAGCAACCCGGCGCTTGTTGGTGCCTGTGGTGGCGATTGGGGCAACGGTTTCGCTGGCAACGTATGAATTCGCAAAGCCGGCGAGCGCTGCAGCTCCAACCCCAGCCCCGGCGGCAGCGGCACTGGATGACAATAGCGTCAGCGCGCTGCTTGCGCTGGATCACGCAATGGAAACGGTGGCGGCGCGGGTCACGCCTGCGATCGTTAATGTGACCGTGACCTCGAAGACTTCGCCGGACAATGGCGATGCCTCGGCGCAAGATAACAGTGACAATGACGACTCGAACAGCATGCAGCAGTTTTTCGGCCAGCAGTTCGGGCAACAGTTCGGTAAGAAATTCTTCCAGATGCAACCGCAGCAGCCGCAGATCGAGCACGGGCTCGGCAGCGGCGTGATCATTTCGCCTGACGGTTACATCGTCACCAACAATCACGTGGTCGATGGCGCGATGGATATTCGCGTCACCATGGGCGACAAGCGAATCCTTCCGGCAAAACTGATCGGCAGGGACAAGCTCACCGATCTGGCAGTAATCAAGGTGAACGCGTCCGACCTGCCCAGCGTTCCGTGGGGAGATTCGACCAAGCTGCGTCCGGGACAGACGGTGCTTGCCTTCGGCAACCCGCTCGGATTCCGTTTCACGGTTACGCGTGGAATCGTTAGCGCGTTGAACCGTCCGAACCCTGCGGCAGACCGGCGCGCGCCTGGCCAGTTCATTCAGACCGACGCGGCCATCAACCAGGGCAACTCTGGTGGTCCGTTGGTGGATGCGAACGGAGAAGTGATCGGCATTAACACATTCCTGGTTTCGCCTTCGGGCTCATTCTCGGGAATGGGATTTGCAATTCCTACGCAGATCGTGAAGCCCACGGTCGATGCTTTGATCCGCAACGGTAAGGTCGAGCACGGGTACATGGGCATCGGGATCAGCGACGTCACGCCTGACGAAGCGAAGTTCTTCAATGTGAAGAATGCTTCAGGGGCGGTCGTGAGCCAGGTTGAACCGGATTCCCCGGCAGCCAAAGCGGGCCTGAAGATCGGTGACGTGATCACCGAGCTCAACGGCAAAACCGTAAACGATGCGGGCGAACTGCAGGTGGCAGTGGGACAAAAACAGCCGGGCACGAAGCTGGATCTCACCGTCATGCGTGATGGAAAGAGCATGCAGGTTCCGGTGACTGTCGAAGCAATGGGGGCACGCGACAAAGGCACCGAGACTGCGAGCGCGGCGACTGAAAAGCCACGCTGGGGACTCGGGCTTGCGGACCTGACTCCGGAAATTCGGCAGCAGGTTGAAGCCGGCAACGACGTCCACGGAGCGCTTGTGGAGAAGGTCAACCCCGGCAGCTCAGCAGACGACGCAGGGCTGCGGCGCGGTGACATCATCACGGAAGTGAATCGTCACCCGGTGCACTCTGCCGCGGATGTGCAAAAGGAACTCGGCAGCGTTGCCAAAGGCGATGACGCGCTGGTGCTGGTCTGGTCCAATGGCGGGACAACGTTCCGCGTATTGCACCCGACGCAAGGGTAAGTTAACTCTGTAGCTGGAATGCCGCCTCGAAAGGGGGCGGCATTTTTGGTAATTGTAATGACTAGACATATGACTAGTCATTTCGTTAGAATCGTGAGTGGAGGGATTGTGGATACCTGGCAGGTGCAGGATGCAAAAGCGCGTTTCAGCGAGTTGCTGGATACAACGCTGAAAAAGGGCCCGCAAGTGGTTACGCGGCGGGGGGTTGCGGCTGCGGTTTTGGTGCCGATTGATGAATGGAAACGCTTGCAACAGGCTGCCCGTCCGGGCCTCAAAGAACTCCTGATGGCGCCCGCCAGCCGGATTAAAGACCTCACTCCCGAACGCCGCAGCTTTCGACGTCGTGCGCCCGTTGATCTCGAGTGAACCGATACCTGCTCGACACGAATGTAGTTTCTGAGCTTCGCAAGCCGCGCCCTCACGGTGCGCTTGTTGCCTGGCTCAACTTGCAACAGGAAGAACAGTTGTTCCTTTCAGCGGCGACCTTGGGCGAATTGCAGGCGGGAGTTGAGCGCACACGCCCGCAAAACACGGCCAAGGCAAATGAGATCGAGACGTGGCTTGACCAACTGGCAGAGTCTTATCAGGTTTTGGCGATGGACGCGCCATGCTTTCGTGAATGGGGCCGGCTGATGCATGAGAAACCTGACCAATTGCTGGAGGACGGAATGATAGCGGCCACGGCGCGCATTCACGGTTTGATTGTGTGCACTCGCAACGAGCGGGACTTTAGGCAATTTGATGTGCGGATCCTCAATCCGTTTAAGGCCGGGTAATTGTCGTTTGATTACATTCGGGGTACGGCCTTCTGAGCCAAGGTCTTCTCTGCGGCTTCCGCCTTAGTTTCCACTTCTTCTCCTGCCGCTGCGTCAGAGGCCTCCTTAAAGACAATCACCGTCAGGATGCCATGATCAGTCAAGACGTGAAGTACGTGGCGGGCAAAGTACGCCTGTTTCCCCAGCCCTGGTACCTCGCGAATACGTCCCCGCTTCGGCGCCATTTTTTCGCCTTCAATCCGTTTATCTTCCTTGACCTTATCCCAGTTGAAATTAGGTGATTCAACCCGCACGGTGACATTCCTGGCAGACATTGAATCCGGCGACTCATACATACAGATGGTTCCGCCAGCCATGGATGCAGGGCCCGAATCCGGGTCTTTCAGCTTCTCACCCATCACCTGTTCAGCTTCTGCCTTGGTCACAAGCTTGCACGCATCCAGCTCGTTGGAATTGCTCGCCGTCGAGCTGGCGGGAGTGGCACGCGTGTCTGACGCCGAGGAACTGGCGGTTGCGGTGTTATTGTTCTGGCTGCATGAGGTGAAGCTCAAAACAGCAAAGAGTGCAATCAGGTGAGAGCGGGGTCCGCATGGAATCAATGTTCGCCTCTTTCTTTTAATCGCGAATCTTCAATCTTCAATATTTAATCCTTGACTCTCAAACTATTCGCAATCTTGAATACCGCATATCGCTGAACGAAGTCAATGATGCGGCCGCTGGTGGGATGGCGCCAACCTCGCAAAACCGGCGAGAAGTGGGACACCTTATTTCTGTGTTTCATTTTCGTGAAAAACGAACTTTCCATCGGAACAGCGCAAAACAATGGGGTATACTGTGCCGCGAAGGAATGGACCACACCTGGCGTTCTTTTTCAAACATCCTTTGACGCGCATGCAAGATTGGCGAACGATCGGAGCTCTGATTCTTCTGTTCGCGACTATTTCTCCTGAGCTAAACGCGCAAAGTGTAGCTCTGCCTCCGGAGACCAATCCGAACCTGCCAACTGAACTTCCCAAAATGAGCAAGAACGAATTCGGGATCTGGGGCGGCTACTCGCCGTTCTCTTTCGTGTTGAGGGGTACATCTAAGGACCGGCAGCTGATCCTCCTAAATCTGCAATATGCGCGGGTTCTCTTTGCGACTCGCCCGCTGACGTTCAAGTACACGGCTGAGATCGTGCCGCTTGCACTAGAAATCCAACCGACACAGTTTTACTTCGTGAATCAACGGTTGCTTCAGAACCCGGCCGGAACCGTATACGGCACTGGCCTTAACCCGGTTGGCTTTCAGGCGAACGTTGGTCCGTGGAAAATTCAGCCATTCGCGAATGGCACTGTTGGTTTCTTGTACTTCCATCGGCCCGTGCCGAACCTGAGCGCTGCCCAGCTCAACTACTCGATCACAATCGGATTTGGCGCGCAATTTCTGCGGTCTTCAGGTCGCACGTTTAGCCTAGGCTGGAAATATCATCATCTGTCGAACAATTACCAGGCGGCATCGAACCCGGGAATTGACTCCAGTGTCTTCTATGCCGGAATCTCATGGGTCCGGCGGAAGCGGAAGTAGCTTTGCTAGAGCGGTATCCATTCTGTACGTCGCTCATTGCTGGCTTTGGTGCTCATAAAAACGCACTTTCCCATCGACGACATTCGCGATGTATCGTCCACCGCTCAGGAACTGCATCACTTTTTTCCCTTCGCGGGCGAGTCGCGCCCAATTGGAACTGGTGTTCGAGTTTTGCTCCAAGCCGCGTAACTTTTGGCCTTCGCACTCAAAGTCCACCTCGCGCAATCGGGACCGGCTAGTTCGCTGGACTGGAAAACTCTGTCCGCAGACGTTCACCAGTTTTGCTCCGTCCACCAGAACCTGCTGCCATACAGAGATGAGGATTTCTTCCAAGTTGCCGGGCATCGCTTAAATCTAAAGTGAAAGTTTAGAGCGAACTGCCTTAGTCTATTCGTATGACGTTGGAAGAGTTTCGCACTTCTTTGTCGCGCGACGAACCTCCGAGCGAGTTAAGCCTGGCATTGGCTGGGTTGTGGTGGGACGCCAAAGGCGATTGGAAACGCGCGCACGAATCGGCGCAACAGGACGAAGGCCCCGCGGGATCCTGGGTCCATGCCTATCTGCATCGCAAAGAAGGGGATTCATCGAATGCGGATTATTGGTACGGTCGTGCTGATAAGGCTCCGTCGAAGAGTTCGCTGGAGCAGGAGTGGCTCGCGATTACGGAATCCCTGGTGAAGAGTGACCCACACTTTCCGTCGGAGAAATGAAGGACTCCTCGAGCTATTTCTCCCCTCTGAACTGGTGGATTTTTCGGCGGTCACGTTTGGACGGCCTGCCCTGCGGCGCTGGACTAAAGACAAAGCTCGCCTTACGCTCTTGCGCAGCCTTCAGCCTCAATTCACGGCCAGATTCGGTTTCGCGATAGAGAGTCTGAGCTACGGTTGCCGGGCCACGCACCTCGCTTAGCAGTAGGACTTCCACTTCAAAATCCCCGGCCTCGGTCCTGATGTTTAAGAGATCACCAACGTGGACCTCGCGCGCGGGCTTCGCGGGCTGCTTGTTCCATTGAATCCTGCCGAGGTCGCACGCACGCGCGGCCAAGCTGCGCGTTTTAAAAAAACGCGCTGCCCACAGCCACTTATCCATGCGAACGCCAAGCATGATCTATCTTAATAATAAGGGTGCTATTCGTGGCCCGCCAGCTTTCGATATGCCAGAACTTCCTGACATTGCCGCGTACATCAGTGCGCTCGAAGCAAGGATCGTAGGTCAGCCGATCCAGCAAATACGTTTGGCCAGTCCCTTTCTGCTGCGTACTGCTCAACCACCAATTGCGGACGTGGAAGGTCGAACCGTGCGCGAACTGCGGCGAATCGGCAAAAGAATTGGCATTGGGGTCGAAGGCGATCTCTGGCTGGTGCTGCACTTGATGATTGCCGGGCGTCTTCACTGGCGCTCGCGAGGAGCAAAGCTGGCCGGACGGCAGAGCCTGGCGGCGTTTGATTTTCCTAACGGCTCTCTCGTGCTCACTGAAGCCGGCACCAAGCATCGCGCATCCTTTATATGTGCTGCGCGGCGAAGAAGGATTGCATTCCGTCGATCCGGGCGGAATCGAAATCTTCAGCAGCGATCTCCACTCGTTTCGTGATGCGCTGACCGCCGAGAACCGTACGCTCAAGAGGGCCCTTACAGATCCCAGAATAATTAGCGGCATTGGCAATGCTTATTCGGATGAGATCCTGCATGCAGCGCAATTGTCCCCTATTACGCTCACCAAAAAATTGAAGCCGGAGGAGTGGGAACGGCTGTTCGCTGCGACCCGCGACAGTCTCGAGCTCTGGATAAATCGGCTGCGCGCCGAAACAGAAAATAGCTTTCCAGAGAAAGTCACTGCTTTCCGCAAAGAAATGGCAGTGCACGGGCGTTACGGGCAACCTTGTCCGAGATGCGGCGAAAAGATTCAGCGGATTCGCTATGCCGACAACGAAACCAACTATTGCGCTCGCTGCCAAACCGGCGGAAAACTTCTGGCGGATAGAAGTCTGTCCCGTCTCTTGCAATCCGACTGGCCGCGTACCATGGACGAGCTCGAGGCGCTGAAACGCCGGTAGCTACTGTTTAGAGTACGCCCAGGCTGTAATGCGCCAGCCAGCCTGCGTCCGCTTCAATGCCACGGTAAAAGCGGCGGACTCCTTGACCGGTTTCCCATGCTGCTTGTAGGTGTAAGTCATGGGAGCCACAAAATACGCGCGATCTCCGCTGACGTCTGTCGTCCACGGCGTGCCCAGCTTGGCGTCCCCGTCCGTAATCCCGTTCTTCTCGTCGTACGCATTCAGCGCCTTCCACCAATCGGCGCACGCCGTCGGGCCATGCCACTCGTGGGGCGGAAATTCGTCGATGATCGACACGCGCGAGTCACACATTGCCAGCGCGATTTTCTGTTTGTCTTTATTCGGATCCAGGTTATCGAGATATCGATTCACGGCGGCCACTACGTCGCTCTTGTCAGAAGCAAAGCCCGATCTTGGGGTGACGGCAATGGCGAATACGATGGTCAAAGTCGCGGCAGCAACGCGCTTGAAGTCCATAACATCCTCCGTTTGAAATGTGGCGAGCGCGCCTTGGGAGCAAGTTGTCCGAGCACGCGCGACAGTATAGCGCAGGTGAGCGCGGGTGGATTACTTGATTCGGTGCGAGTCCGTGGTACCCACCCTTCGCAAAGAACGCGAAGGATGGGGCACCCTCGGTCTTTACTGTGCCCCGCGATTCTTTACAGCCCCAACTCACTCAATTCTGGATGCCCATCTGGACGAGGACCTAGAGGCCAACGATAAAGCCGCTCTTGCTCTTTGATTGGAAGGTCATTGATGCTTGCGTGCCGGCGTTTCATTAGTCCACTCGCATCGAATTCCCACATTTCATTTCCATACGAACGGAACCATTGGCCGGACTGGTCGTGTGACTCATAGGCGAAACGGACAGCGATCCGGTCCTCGTCGAAAGCCCAGAGTTCTTTAATCAGACGATAGTCGAGTTCCTTCGACCACTTCCGTGTTAGGAATGCAATGATCTCTTCTCGACCGGAGAGAAACTCCGAGCGGTTGCGCCAGCGACTATCAACCGTGTAGCCGCGGGCGACCTGCTCAGGTTTGCGTGAGTTCCAATTGTTCTCGGCGGCACGCACTTTCAGAATTGCGGATTCTCTGGTGAAGGGTGGTGCGAGGTTTGGAACAGTGGGCAGGGCATTCATGACGCATTCCTTGGGGATCACTTACTTCGATGATTGCGCTTACATGTGGTTGCAATTTCTCGCCGCCGCAGTGACTGCCGTCTTGTTTACTTGCACGGAACGCCCGTAAGCAGGGAAGAAGCCGGCCAAAGCAGCATAGTGTCGCCCGAGGACAAGCAGCCTCGCGCGTAAACTGGGGCTAAAGTCGCACCTCTGTTTTACACGAACGTCGCAGTCGCGGCTAAGCGTCGTTTACCAAACGCGCTTCCTTCTGACGACGAATTGTGTTGCTTCGCAATGCCCAATAGTCTCGCAAGAGATGACGGATCTGTCCTTTACAGCTAAAGGCGGAAGCATGTCTAGAGCCGCGCAAGTACCCTCAGTCTGTGTCCCGTGTTCTCGCCAGGCCGGAGTTTCGCGGGGAAAGGCGTTATTGAGATGGCAACGACAACGGTGAGCACCAGAGCGGCACGGCGCAAAACATCTGCTGTCGCTACAATCATGAAGGCTGCGGCGATCGACCGATTTGGTCCGCCCGCGGTTCTTACCCTCCACTCACTTCCCGTGCCCCAGCCCGGGCCGACCGAGGTACTCATCGCGCTGTACTCGGCAGGCGTGGGCGTGTGGGATGCCTCCGTAAGGGACGGTTCCTGGCAACCGTACGGACGTACGAAGTTTCCGCTCATTCCCGGGACCGATGGAGCCGGAATCGTTGTTGCAAAAGGAGCGCGCGTCCGCAATGTCCGTCTCGGCGAACGCGTATGGGCCTGCGACTATGCGAATCCCAAGGGTGGGTTCTACGCGGAGTACGTGGCAGTGAACGTTCAGCATGCCGGGCGGGTGCCAAAACATCTTGATCTTTTACAGGCCGGGGCTGCGCCGACGACGGGGTTGACCGCGCTCCAGGGAATTGATGAAAAGCTGCAGGTCCGGCGTGGAGAGATGGTGCTGATTTTCGGCGCCTCTGGTGGCGTCGGAACTTTAGCGGTGCAGTTTGCTAGACGCAAGAAAGCTAACGTTATTTGCACAGCGAGCGGTCGCGCTGCAGCAACCCTGGTCCGAAAGCTGGGGGCTGAAGAGGTTCTCGACGCCCGTGGCGAAAACGCATTTGAGCGGCTTCGCGCGCTTGCACCCAATGGGATCGATGCCGTGCTGGCCCTGGCGGGAGGCGATGCGCTGGAGCGATGTCTCGACTTGGTGAATCCCGATGGCCGGGTAGCGTACCCCAATGGGGTTGAGCCTGAGCCCAGACGGCGTTCGCGATTGCGGATTGTCTCTTACGACGCCATGAACGGGCCGCGACAGTTTGCAAATTTGGGTCGTGCAGCCAGCGAGGCGCGGCTTCAGGTTCCTATTGCGGGGATATTTCCGCTCGCACAGGCCGCCAAAGCTCATGAGCGGATCGAACGCGGACACATTGTTGGCAGGATTGCGCTGCGAATCCTCCGGGGAGATCGATAAACATGGCTTCAATTTTGGCTCCAGGAACTCAGGCTCCGGATTTTACCCTCAACGTTACCCCCGACCAGAAACTCTCGCTGAAGGAAATGCGCGGCAAGCCCACAGTTCTTTTCTTCTATCCCGCCGATTGGAGCCCGGTCTGCGGCGACCAGACGTCGCTCTACAACGAAGTGCTCCCTGAGTTCCAGAAGTATGAAGCGGAAGTCGTCGGCGTCTCCGTCGACGGTGCCTGGTGCCATGCGGCGTTTGCGAAGCATCAGCATTTGCATTATCCGCTGCTCGCGGACTTCGAACCCAAGGGCGCGGTTGCAAAAGCGTATGGTGCGTACCGCAACAATGATGGTTGTGCCGAACGCGCCCTGTTCGTTCTCGACGAAGACGGGAAAATATTCTGGAGCTATTGTTCGCCGGTCGCAGTGAACCCAGGTGCGGACGGCATTCTGCAAGCGCTTGAAGATCTCCAACACGCGAGGAAAAATAATGGCAACGTTGAAAGTACCAGTCACGCAAAATGACCATATTCAAGGAAACAATGATGCCCCGGTCACGCTGGTGGAGTACGGCGATTACCAGTGTCCATTTTGCGGGCGCGCGTACTACCTCATTAAACAGTTGCAAAAGGAGTACGGCCCCCAACTCAGGTTTGCATTTCGGAATTTCCCGCTCAGTGAGATGCATCCTCTCGCCGAACCCGCGGCTGAGGTGGCGGAGTTTGCCGGTGCTCACGGACGATTTTGGGAGATGCACGACGGCTTGTACGAAAACCAGGACAGTTTAGGTTTGCCACTGTTCGTGGAACTCAGCGATGACCTGGGTTTGCCGGAAACGGGCCTGCGTCGCGCGCTTGCTGACCATCAATTCTTGCCGAAGATCCGGGCTGATTTTCTGGGTGGCGTGCGCAGCGGCGTCAACGGCACTCCGACATTTTTCATAAACGGGACGAGGCACGAGGGATCGTACGAGTACGAAGACCTCGCAGCCGACATTGATGCTCGTCTTGCGCGACAGAGCAAGGCGGCCTAACCAGGGAACCTGGTCGCGAGGCTGCTACTAACCAAGTTGGGATTAGCCGTGATTCCAGCGTGGAAGCGCTTGCAAACTCCGGCCGCTGAGCGCAGAATGCCACCGGCATTCCATGACGCAGGAACCTGAATCGCGGCCGTTGGCGAGGTTCGCGCCTGCGCTATTCCTGCTTACCGTCAGCTTCGTTATTAACTACATCGACCGGGGAAACATTTCAGTTGCCGGTCCACTCATCAAGCACGACTTTCGCCTCTCAGATTCGCAACTCGGAATTCTTTTCTCGGCCTTTTTCTTCACTTATACCGCCATGCAGTTTCTCATCGGCTGGTTGGTGGATCGCTTTGATGCTAACCGCATCCTGGCCGCCGGATTTCTGCTCTGGTCAATTGCTACCGCGGCCACCGGAATTGTGCGTGGTTTTGCCTTCCTGCTGGCCATGCGTTTCATTCTCGGCATCGGCGAAGCTGTGGCGCTGCCATGCGGCTCGAAGATTCTGGCAGAACACTTGCCGGAACATTGCCGCGGATTCGCCAGCGGTTGCGTGATGTCTGGCTTGAAGTGGGGCAATGTGATTGGGACGCTCGGGGCGGGATTTCTGATGGCGGATTTTGGCTGGCGTCCCGTATTCATCGTTGTCGGTTTAGGAAGTCTGGTGTGGCTTCCCGCCTGGGTGAAATGGATGCCCCGCTGCGACCGCCCGCGTGTGGATGGGGCCGAAACTGGCCCGGGCTTTGGGGACATCCTTGGGCAGAGGTCGTTTTGGGGAACCAGCGCCGGACACTTCGCTACCAATTATCTTTTCTATTTTCTGCTCACCTGGCTGCCGACCTACCTGGTGATTGAACGCCATTTGTCAATCAAGAGCATGGCCGCAGTCGCGGCATTGTGTTATGGGGTCGACGCTCTGTCCGCAATCAGCACCGGGTGGCTGCAGGATTTCGCTATCCTTCGCGGCTATACGCCCACGCTGGTGCGAAAGTCGGCGATGGTGATTGGATTTTCCATGGCAGCGATGGGGCTTCTCGGGTGCGCGCTGGCCGGCGCAAATTCGTACGTGCCGTGGCTTTTGGCTGCCGGTTTTGGCTGTGGGATGACTGGCCCTGGCCTTTACACCTTCCCGCAAACGTTGGCTGGACCTGCAGCAGTAGGGAAGTGGTACGGCTGGCAAAATGGCTTCGCGAACTTCGCAGGGATAACTGGACCTGCCCTTACCGGATTCGTCCTCCAACAGACCGGTAATTTTTTTGCTCCGTTTGCGATTACAGCTGCAATCTGCGTGGCCGGAATCTTCTCCTGGGTGTTCATAGTCGGCCGGGTCGAACAGGTGAATTGGGCCCCGAAACGCCCTACCGTGATCGCATCAGTTCGCGCCGGCGCCTGATACCTGTTTTCTCGATGTCGTCCCGACGCCGTTCGCCAGCGGCGTACGGAGGGGGGACCCTTACGATGCCTTCGCATCAGCACCGGCCTCTAGCGGAGGAATATCGGTCCTTTGCTTCCGCAAGGCTGTAAAATAGGAAATACGATTCAGCGCGCCCTCGCGCTCATTCTTAACGACCCGAAAAGAGTCCAACATGTCACAAAACAATGGTAGTCCCACCAGCTTACGTTTGAAGACCGGCCTCGCTGAAATGCTTAAAGGCGGCGTCATTATGGACGTGACCAACGCCGAACAGGCCGTGATCGCAGAAAATGCCGGCGCCGTTTCCGTGATGGCGCTAGAGCGCGTGCCCGCGCAGATTCGCGCCGAGGGCGGCGTGGCCCGCATGGCCTCGCCCAAAAAGATTCGCGAGATCATGGCCGCGGTTTCCATTCCGGTGATGGCGAAGTGCCGCATCGGCCATTTTGCGGAAGCGCAAATTCTACAAGAGCTCGGCGTCGATTACATAGATGAATCCGAAGTGCTCACTCCTGCCGACGAAGCCCATCATGTGGACAAGCATGCGTTCAAAGTTCCGTTCGTCTGTGGCGCGCGCAATTTAGGTGAAGCTCTGCGGCGAATTGCAGAAGGCGCGGCCATGATCCGAACAAAGGGTGAGGCTGGCACCGGAGACGTAGTGCACGCAGTCAAGCACATTCGCCAGATCGTGCAGGAGATGAAAATTCTCACGGTGCTCAGCGAAGAAGAACTTTACGCTAAAGCTAAAGAGCACCAGGCGCCATACGAGTTGGTGAAGATGGTCGCCAAAACAGGGAAGCTGCCGGTGCCGAATTTTTCCGCCGGAGGCATTGCCACTCCCGCCGACGCGTCGCTCGTTATGCAGCTCGGCGCCGAAGCCGTATTCGTGGGCTCCGGAATTTTCATGAATGATTCCAAGAGCTTCGCCGATCCTGAAGAAGCGGAGAAGCGCGCTCGCGCTATCGTGAAGGCCGCCACCCACTTTAACGACCCTAAAGTGTTACTTGAAGTCAGTGAAGACCTGGTTGGCGCGATGAAGGGGCTGGCAGTGTCCGGAATCGACGAGAGCCAGATGTTGCAGACCCGGGGCTGGTGAGCCGTGGGGGTCGGACACTCTCGTCCGACAAATCCTGTGAAGGCGGGTAGCCCCTAACCGGTATCTTCCTCCCCGGAGGGGTGCCGCGTTCAAACTTCGCTGGGCGGGGACTCCGGATTGTCCCAACAGTGCGTGATCCCGAAGACCCCGCGCTTTCACCAGCGGGACGAGGGATCTGGCGTGCACCGGCACCGGGCCGTCGGTATGTTCATTCGTCACAGACAGACCAAAGCGCACCTGCTAAAAACGGCCATGGGTGATCCGCGCTCGATCCCTCGCTCGGCTGGTAAAAACGCCGAGCTTCGGGATGACGCATTCCAATGGAGAGATCCCCTTACTGGGCGGGCTGGCCCACCCTTTGCGGTTTTCAAAGGGTGGGTACCATGAGCTAAAGCTGCCTTGAGTTCTTTTTCATCCCCTATCGCAGCGCTGAAGCGCTGCTCCACCCACAGGCTCCTGATTGTTGCACCTTCGGCTTCCCCCTTCGGCTTCGCTCAGGGCTTTGCTTAAATTAGGGCTGTGGTTCCCACTTCTCGCAAAAGCGGCGAGAAGTGGGGCACCCGGCTTCGGATTCTCCCAACAATGCGTCATCCCGAAGGCCCCGCGCTTTTACCAGCGGGGCGAGGGATCTGGCGTGCAGCGGCACTGGGCCGTCGGTATGTTCATTCGTCACAGACAGATCAAAACTCATCTGTTAAAAACGACCCTGGGTGATCCGCGCGAGATCCCTCCCTCGGCTGAAGTGCGCCGAGGTTCGGGATGACACATTCGGCAGCAAGGACGTGTGATTCGCGCAAGGTCCTTCGCTCGGCTGGTAAAAGCGCCGAGCTTCGGGATGACGCAATCCAGCAGAGAGATCCCTCCCTCGGCTGAAGAGCGCCGAGCTTCGGGATGACGCATTTGGAAGGATAATAACGCGTCGCAGGGAGTGACTATGAGAAAGCCGAAACGATTTCACGTCTACATCATGACGAATGGGCCGCGGTCGCATGTCCTGTACACGGGCATCAGCGGAAATCTAAGCCGTCGCGTGTTTGAACACAAGAACAAACTCGTGCTCGGCTTCACCAGCCGTTATAACCTCACGCGTTTGGTTTATTACGAGTGCTTCGTTTATCCCGACGCGGCAATCGCTCGCGAAAAGGAAATTAAAGGATGGCGTCGAAGCAAAAAGATTAACTTGATCGAATCGATGAATCCTCATTGGCATGATCTGGCTGAATCATGGACGGACGTGTACAAGCCCCCGGCTCCCCATTCTACTGATCCCCGATGTGATCCGCGCAAGATCCCTCGCTCGGCTGGTAAAAGCGCCGAGCTTCGGGATGACGTATTCGGGGGAAAGTGAAGATAACGCAGCGATGTGATCCCCTTCACCTTCGCTCAGGGCTTCGGCGAAAACAGGGCAGGCTCTCGCCCCGCTGGTAAAAACGCGGGGCATCGGGATGACGCTTTCCGGATAACATGCACTGAGGGCCTCTCGCGCATTATCGAAAGCGTTTACGAGTGATACTGCTGCACGACATCCCTTTTTCCTAGCCTGGAACAGTGGAGCGATCCAATTACTGCACGATCAATCCCGTGGTAGCCGACGTTTGCAGAGAACCCATGGCGGCGGTGACGGTAATCGTGTATGTGCCGGCTGTGGTACCAGAGGTGCCGGCTGATGATGTCTGCGCTGGCGCGCTCCCGCCACCGCACGCCTGCAACGAAATTCCTAGGCCCAACACAGCCAGTATCGCCCAGGCGCCGACTTTTGGGCCACGTTGATTGCTCGCGAGCAGGAGTCCAAAGCAACTCAATCCGGGGACCAGATAAGCCAAGGTCTCCCAACCACGGTGCAATCTGGCTGTGACAGGGGCAGTCGAGACGGTGAGCGTGGTTGCAGCCGCCGAGCTACCTGGATTCAGCACGGCCGGTTTGAATGAGCAAGAGGAACCGACGGGTAAATTGGCGCAGGCAAAAGAAACGTTGCTCACGTCACCCGATTCGGGCGTGACCGCAACCTGATAGGTAGCGGCTCCTCCGGGCGCAACCGTCGCTTGCCCGGGCGATACCGCCATGGAGACTTTCAGCGCAGCCGGCGTACCGCTTGCAAAAAATTCGCTCATGTCAGGCGCAGATTGCGCCGCTCCCGGAAAGGAGGTCAGCCCCAGAGCCTCTGACATTGTCTTGGGCACGCTGGGGTGTTGATAAAACGTGGTGGACCGGTAGCCCGATTTGACAGCGGGGCCGATGACCAAGGTCGCAATGCGTCCACCACCTGCGTTCTCAGGAAGCGGCGGGCAGGAAGATGCGGGACGACAATCGGAAAATCCCGCCTCGTCGAAGGTAATTATGAGAATGCCATCCCGCTGGAATTCCGGGCTCGCGATGAGCGGTGCGATATTGGTCTTCAACCACTGGTCGGCGGCAGCGAGTGTCCCGTTGTGGGCGTCGTCCTGCAGGTTCGGCGTGATGAAGCCGTAATTCGGCAGGCTGTGGTTGGCGATGTCGCTGGCCAGTTCTGTGAAAGGTACGATGTTGTTTTTCTCACTGCTGTTGGCGACGTCGGTGAAGTATGGAAACGGATTGTGGCGCTCCACATAATTGCCGACGTTAAAGCCGGTGTATCCCACATGGGGCAGGCTCTCGGCGTATTCCTTCCACGACTTTCCGGCCACCATCAGATGACGAACGATGTTGTCCACATTGAATGTCGCCTTGGTGTTGTCGTCCGTGGTCACGGGAGCTCCGGCCGTGAGCCACATGTAATTGGGAATGGAATAGTGCGAGTTGGCGTAGTACTCCGTTGCCAGCCCGTATTGCTGGGCCAGCGAGTTGAAGTAGGGCATGGCAGAGTTACCGATGACACTCTCGTAGCTATGGTTCTCCTCTACCAATACGAAAACGTGATTGGAGGCTGGAACGGCGGCGACCGCGGCTGTACTGAGCAGAATCGCTAGCAGCAAACTGCAAAGCAAGTGTTTCGTTGAAATGGTGGTCAAAATCTTCCCAGAGGATTTGCGCATATCAGACACGACTTCTCCTCCTACACAGGGATTGCACAGCACAGTCTCTGGGCAGGTCCGCAGAACATGGCGCTCGTGCTTTACCGTTGGTGCAGTTGCAATGCCAGAGGAGTGACACAGAGGGAGTGCTGAGCGGACTCTTCTCCACAACGAGTTACGGTTATGAGATCGCTTATCGATCGTCCAACGCACGTTCAGCAAGCAGCAGTGTGTCGGAGGATTGGCGCGCGCTGTCGAAGTAGTGACCCAGTCGGATTGGCCGACTTTTCGACTGCGCCTTCCACTTTGCTCAGGGCTTCGGCGAAACCAGGGCAGGCCTTTTCGGCGCTGCCATCAGGGGCGATGTCATCCCGAAGACCCCGCGCTTTTACCAGCGGGGCGAGGGATCCGGCGTGCGGCGGCCCAGGTCCGTCGGTATGTTCATTCGTCACAGACAGACCAAAGCGCACATGCTACAAACGACGCTGAGGTGATCCACGCAAGATCCCTCGCTCGGCTTGGTAAAAGCGCCGAGCTTCGGGATGACGCAGTCCGGAAGAGAGAGTCTAGTCGACGGAGTTGTATACGCCTCCAGATTCGCTTGCTGCGAACGCCCCAATGTGATCCGCGCGAGATCCCGTTCGACTTCCCTTCGACTTCGCCCAGGGTAGGCGAATAAGGGCAGGCAGACACAACCTCTATGGTTCCCACTTCTCGCAAGGGCGGCGAGAAATGGGGCACCCGGCAGGTGGGTTGTCAAAACTCCGCTTGCGCAGAGGATTGTTTAGTACTAGAAATTGATTAATGAAGAATAAAGCGATTCTCCCGAATCTTGGTTCGGCCTGGTCGCCGATCGATTTAGGTAACGGGAGCTTCGCGTACAGGCGAAATGGGCGCTGGCGTTATCGCAACTCTGAGACCAAGCGACGGTTCGGGCGTCGGTTTGTTGAAGCCACCGACCATGACCTGATTAGGGAATTGGAGTCGCGGGGTTACCAGATCCTCTATCCTGCGCATGAATGTGTTGATCGGCCGCACTTGCCATGCCCGGCGTGCGAGAGGACGGCGCAGCGTTCGATACGACAGCGTAACCAGAGATGATCTAACAACCCTGCTGCTCGGTTGCTCATCGTACCTGATCGATGCGCAAATTCGCCTTTGTCTTCCTCTTGCTCTTGCTGATTTCCTTGCTGCTCGGAGCTTCTCCACTGTTTGCACAGAAGCGCGTCGAGGCCGGCGTCTTCCTGGATTACCTGAGCGTGTCGCAAACCAACACCAGCAACTTTGGACTAGGAGCACGCTTCGGCTACCGCGTGCATCACGATGTCATGTTGGAAGGCGAAGTGGCCTATGACTACGGCATCAACTTTGAGGAAGCCTATCGCAATATTGCGAACGGAAACATAGCTGCGCTCGAACGCACATCGGTTGGCGTCACTCAGGGTTTGGTGGGGCCGAAGCTGCAGCCGTCGGGCGGCGGATTTCGTCCGTTCGTTACGTTAAAAGGCGGCGTCATGGATTTTCGACTCAGCCCCGGCTTGCTCCCCATTAGCAATGCGGTGAGCACCCTCCTTGGCTTGCGAACATCGAGCTTGAATGCGGCGATCTACCCGGGAGCCGGCGTGGAGGCGGCTATAGGACCGGTAGGTCTGCGGTTCGAAGCTGGCGATGAAATTTACTTCAATAATGGCGCGCACAATAACTTTCGACTCACCTTCGGCCCGATAGTCCGGTTTTAAATTGGGCGGGGTTTTCTGTAAAAACCGTCTGCCGATCGCAGCCACTGCCGGAATGAACCATATGCTCTGCGATTCCAGTGCGTAGTTACCAATATTAGAGTCACCGCGAATAATCCGAACGCACATAACAGAGTTATCCAGTTTATCTGTCGGTCAGACGGCGATACTCGCAATCTGGTTCGTCATCAACGATCAGCACGCGACATTGTTCACCCGAATTCACTTAGCCTCCTGCGTAACTATATGAACGTCGATTGGCGGCGCATGTCGCAAGAACCTCTGAATGACCGTGAGATAGAGATACTTCCGCCACCCTTCTTGCGCTGAACGCCCGAAAATGACATGCGTGATATGTTTTTCCCGCACAAACTCGGCAACTCGATCAGCAATATTTCCCATTGGCAGCCTGACTACGGTTGCACCCAGGTTTTCAGCAAAGCGGATATTTTCTTGCAGCGTACGTCGATTGTCGCCGTCGGCGTCGCCTGGCGAATCCACGTAGACCACGAAGAACTCGGCATCGATGGCGTGCGCCATGCGTCCGCCGCGTGCCATTAGATACTGCGCTACCGGGTTCGAGCTGATGCACACCGCGATCCTCTCGTGCACCGCTACGGTCGGTTCGTGGCCCTCGTGCACCCAGTGGGCCTCCAAACTTTTATCGACAACCTGTGCGACCTGCCTCAACGCCAGTTCGCGGAGCGCGATCAGGTTCCCGCGTCGAAAGAAATTTCCTAGCGCCCGCTCAGCACGATCCAAGGGGTAGATATCGCCGCGACGCATTCGCGTCTGTAGTGCCTCCGGAGTGAGGTCTGACATTACAATTTCTTCCGCCCGCTGAATGACCCAGTCCGGGACAGTCTCGCGAACGTGCACTCCAGTAATCCGCTCCACCAGTGGGTTGAGGCTCTCGATATGCTGGACGTTGACGGTCGAGACCACATCGATCTTCGCATCGAGCAACCCTGTCACATCTTCGTAGCGCTTCGGATGTTTGCTGCCCTCAATGTTGGTATGCGCCAGCTCATCTACCAGGACGACCGCCGGTTTCCGCGCCAGGATCGCGTCAACGTCCATCTCGGTAAAAGTCGTGCCCTTGTATTCGATCTGCTTGCGCGGGACCGTCTCCAGTTTCGCGACTAATTCCGCCACACCTTTGCGACCGTGGGTTTCGACAACTCCAACTACAACATCTTCGCCACGGCTGTAACGGCGAATGCCTTCACTCAACATGCTGTAGGTTTTGCCTACGCCCGGAGCATAACCGAGGAAGACTTTGAAGATGCCCTGTTTCTTCTCGGGAGCGACTTCTTCCAGCCACTGTTCGGGTTTCTTCTGCACGTATCCATTGTGATCTGAGTCCTTCCCGTTGTCGAGAATGCTGGAACCACATAAAAGCCAAAGTCAGGGGTCGGTCTTCTGGTTCAGCTTGCCGGTAAAGACTCCCTAAAACGTCAGTCCTTAAAGAGGTAACTTTCTAGTGAAAACAAAATTATCTCGCAGGACCACACTGGTTGCAGCTGCAACTACTTAGCAGGTAGTGGGCAAGTTTGACGCCAATCAGCTTAGGATTCGCATGCCTTTGGTTACTCTCGGGAAAGTACCTTAGGTATGTGGGTGAGCTCTCTCATTGTGCCTATCATTGGATAACGATGAGAGAAGAGTCGCCAAAATATTCAAAGGGTTTTGCCGGTTCCGGCGGTTTCAGTGTCTTGGAACTGGTCATTGTTTGTGCTGTAGCACTATGTCTAGCAGCCATAATGACGCCTGAGTTCATGAGAATCTCCTACGACATACGGCTGAAGTCGGCGGCGACTAACCTTTCCGCGCTCATGCAGCAGGCCAGGATCCTTGCGGCCAGAAAGAATAAGATCTACACGATCGTTATTCCCACCGGCGGAGGAGAAGCCTGTGTCGATCTGGATCTGAGTACAACGTGCGACTCAGGCGAACCCGTGATCATGTTCAATACGAATATTAGTCCGGCTAGTGCCGCCCCGACCGGAACACCGAGCGCTTATGCTCTGGTGGGGGATACAACGGCGCCCACTCCCTACGACAATGCGACAACTCTGGGTTACTCGGCGAGAGGCTTGCCATGCGCTTACGTTAGTGGGACTTGCAGCACGCCTTCGGCTACCTACTTCGTTTATTACCTTATGGACGCAAGGCCCAACGGCAATACCGGCTGGGCAGCAGTAGTGGTCACTAGAACTGGAAGAACCAAGACTGTGACATGGAATGGATCGTCATGGAACTGAGCATTCGCAAGAAACACAATCGCGCCGCTGATGGGCAGGACGGACTGACTATCATCGAACTGATGATTGCAATGGTCGTGCTGGCGGTGGGAATTCTCGCCTCGATGTCTCTGGTAATCATGGCGATCACCGGCGACGCGCGCAGCAAGCAGCAGAGCAATTCGGTCGCGCTGGCGCAAATGGTGACGGAAAAGATTATGAGCATTCCTGCCTATACATCCCCGACACTCACCCTTATCGACTGCACCGGCACCAGCTATAACGTGAGCACAACCGGGAGCGCAATCGGGAGCTCAACCGGGTCGGGAGCACCGTTAACTTCCTCCGGCGACGTGGACTACACGCAAGCGACGGTCGCGAACTACTACATGCCTTATACGGACTGTGGCACTGCGAACCGTCAAATGACGTATGACGTGCGGTGGAATATCAAGGGACTCACGCCTTACACCAAGCTCCTGACTGTTTCCTCACGCCTGAAAAATATAGGCAGCGGCGGGAGCATGTTTGCACCGGTGGTCACAATTACTACCGTGATTGGCCAGGGAACATAAGCATGAAAAACTATCCCAACCGCAATGAACACGAGCGTGGGTTCACGCTTATCGAACTGTTGATCGTGATAGCCATCCTGGCAACGGTTACGGGCGCAATCTTTTTACAGCTCAATACCGCGCAGCAGCGCATCGTTACCGAGCAAGCCAAAGTCGACAACTTTGCCGAGGCCCGGGACTTCGTTGATCAGTTCTTTCGCGATATCAACCTGATCGGCTATCCCAGTCAGAGGATGCTGAATTTCCCGACGGCTGTAACTACCAGCAGTTCGAAAGTGGCAGTTGGTTTGGTGAAGATTGATGCCAACTCAATCTGGTTTGAAGGAGATGTAAACGGAACTGGGGTGGTGCAGAGCGTTCAGTACAAAATCAATGGCGCTGGATTAACTGCTTGCCAACTATGTCTGCAGCGTAGCTCGGTGGACAAAGTCGATGGCACCGCTCCGTTGTCCCAAACATCCAGTTGGGGAACGGAAGTAAACGATGTCATTACCAGCCCGATCTTCACCTACTTCGACACCAACGGCAACGCAGTTACAACAGGTTTGCCATTAGACATCGGCGCCAATGGCGGGATCCTGGCAACGATCAAGACAATCCACATCAGCCTGACTATTCAAAACCCGATCGTGATCGATCCGAAAACGCGTCAACCAATTCAGACTTCCTTTGAAGGAGAGGTCTCGCTTAATAACTGTTCAATGGCCACCACGGGTTTCATCGGAATGAGCTGCCAATGAGGTTCACACACATGATTAGATTTGACCAAAAGCATGTTCGGCGTTCAGAGAGCGGAATCGCGCTGTTTATCGCGATCTTTACCTTGCTGCTGATCACGGCGATCGCGGCCGGCATGATTATGATGACCAACACCGATACGAACATCAGCTCGAACTTTCGCGACGAGCAAACGGCGTTTTTTGGTGCGAAAGCCGGACTTGAAGAAGTCCGCGACCGTATGCGGGTCAATGCGAACAATGGTGCTACCCCCCCTGTGAGCGTCAGCCTGAACTACACCAACCCACTTGCTATACCTCCAAGTGTGTCGCTTCTTCCAGGTGCGACTAATCCGAACGCTGCCCCTCCCATACCAGGCCAAACGGGTGGAGTTGTGTATGTTCTCAATCCGTTAAACGGCGAGACAGTTACGCCTTGGAACATCACCGGAGCAACCTCAGTCTATCCCGACACTGAGATCTGTGTTGAAATGTCGCATATGAGCCCTTCCTGCGGAGGCAGTCCCTTGAGGCCGTTGCCTGCTTCCAGTACGTGGTATAGCAGCACAAGCGCAAGCTCAACCTACGCCTCCAACCCGGTGATGGCATGGAAATGGACCCGGATCAATGTAAAGACGAACCAGACATCATCGGGAACCACAACCGTTAGCACAGTGGATGGCGACACGAGCCATACCAACCAGCTTGTCTGCTGGGATGGGAACCATGAGTTAGTGACCACGTATGCCAGCTGTGCCCTCGGCGGTGCAGCACTCGTACCGGCGCAGAACTATATGCCAGTGTATGTGCTCACATCGCTGGCGGTGACGCCCACCGGTTCGCGTCGAATGGTCCAGATGGACGTTGCCACCGATGTCCTTCCCAACATTCCGGGCGCGATGGTTATGGATGGTGCCTCGCCAGTTTTTGGTCCCGGGAGTTCGAACGCGTTTACTGCGACTGGCACGGATAATAGCAACAGCACCCCGCCCAATCCATTACGTCCTCAGAATGGGACGACATGCCCGCCACCGGGGAACGTACCGGCTGTCGGGGGTTATAATGCCGCCTCAGCGACGACCATCACCAACACTTTTACTGGCGGGGGCCCAAACCGTTCCGGTAACTATACCGGTACACCCGGCGGTGTCGCGAACGTAGGTACCGCGCTCGGGGCGGGCGGCATGAACACGGTCCAGGGTCTGAATGCTCTAGTCAGCACGATAACTGCTAGTGCTATTCCCGCGAATACTTACACCGATGCCGCAGCTCTTACAAACCCCGGAATCCCTTCGGCTCCCGTTATTAACGTTGTGACCGGAGATCTTACTCTGGGTGGTTCTTTCAGTGGATCCGGCATTCTGCTGGTTGAAGGTACTCTTACTTTTACCGGCAACCCTAGTTATAACGGGGTCATACTGGTTGTGGGAAAGGGCGTTGTCAACTGGTCCGGCGGTGGTAGTGGTGTGATTGATGGCGCAATGCTGGTCGCCAACCTCTACAACTCGGCTACCCCCCCGCAGCCCCTCACCTCGGGCGCCCCCGGCAGTCCGACCATTACTTTTAGCGGCAGCGGTAACATGACAATTCAATACGACAGCTGCTGGGTCGCGGCCATGAATCAGATGGCCCCGTATAAGAGTCTTGGCGTCCGCGAGATGACGTACTAACGGGTTTAGCAGTCCACCATAGCGGCCCAGCCAACCATTGCAGTTAGATGGGGGCTGGGCTGCTTCGTTTCGGCGTAAAAGCGCAGGCGGGCTCTTGCGGCTGAGAAATTGGGATTGAGTTATCGGCAAGATGAAAGGCCTCGGGAGTATGGATTTAATATCCACCCGAGGCCTAAGTCTTTCGGCGCGAAGATTATCCTTCGGATCCCACTGAGGTTTTACGCTGCCGAAGATTCCGTACTCAGAAGCTGTTTCAGTTGTTCTGAGGTATTTACCGGTGGCTTGCAACTGAATCCGGAACATACCACCGCTGTCGTTTTTCCCGCCTTGACTGCTGGTAATTCAGGGACTGTCGCGGCCAATGCCGGAGGCAGATTCTGCACTACCGCCTGGCTGAACTTCAGCTGGATTGCCGACCGTCCGAAAACGGGCGACGAAATCGCCTGCGAGTAAAGTTGCTTCGCCGTTTCATCCTCGCCAACAATGACGACCTGGCTGTGTGGATAGGTCGCATACACGGCTGCAATTCCATAGGTTGCGGCGAACAGACCATACTGCCCGCCAGCGCCTGCCAGTAGATTCAATGTGTGCTCCGCCTTTTCACGGTATCCGTCTTCGCCGGTATAGCCGTGCATACGAAAAAGTGCAATCGCGGCAACTGGGTTCCCGGCCGGCGTGGGCGAATCCTGGAACGGCTTTCGCGGCGTGGCTAGCACACCAAGCGAGTTGGGCTTGGGAGCGCTGTCGAAGAATCCGCCGGAATTGGAATCGTAAAACTTTTCAATCATCTTGTTGGTGATCTGCTGGGCTTCGCGGAAGTATGTAAGGACGGCTGTGGATTCGTAGGCGTCCAGGCACGCATTAGCTGTGAAGGCGTAATCCTCGAGGAAGCCTTCCATGTCGCGCTTGCCGGAAGCGGCGTCCGAATATGCGACCACGTGCTTGAGCCCCGACTCTGGATTCCAGGCTTCCGCCAATATGCGGTCCAAAGATCGCAGGGCAAACCGCTTTGCTTCTTCCAGGCTAATGGCGGTTGCAGCTTTCAAGTATGCCGAGACGAAAAGCGCATTCCAATTCACATAAATGGTTTTGTCGATGTATGGAGTCGGCCGCTTTAAGCGCGCGGCATACATTTTTTGTTTCGCAGACTGTAGAAGTTCGCGCACTCGCTCGGGCGACAGCTTCAGGCGCGCTGCGATTTCTTCGATCGAAGCCCGTTGGTAGAGTACGTTCTTCATTGGGTCGTGCTGCATCTCGCCGATTTCGTTGATGTCATAGTGCAGCGTTGCGACCTGCGCTTCCTCTTCGGTCAGGACGGACTTAGTTTCGTCCAAAGTCCAAGTGAAGTAATCGCCGTCATCGTCAAGCGAGATGTCGGCATCCTGGGACGCGTAAAATCCTCCGTGCTTGCGATCGCTCAGCCATTCATCGACCCAGCGAATGATGTCGCGGGCGACATCCGCAAACAACTGGTTACCAGTCGTCTGATAAGCATGAACGTAGTTCTTGAGCAGCTCCGAGTTGTCGTAGGACATCTTCTCGAAGTGCGGCACAATCCAGCGCTCGTCGACGGAATAGCGGTGAAAGCCTCCGGCAAGCTGATCGTACACTCCGCCTCGGGCCATTTTTTCCAGGGTGACCGTGAACCCTTTGCGAAGTTGCTCGTCGCCCGAACGACTGTATTGATCAATGAGCAGATCGAGAATCGACGGATGGGGAAACTTCGGCGTGCTGCCGAAGCCGCCGTTGGTCTCGTCGAACATCCTCAGAGCGGAATCGATGATTTCCTGAATTACGGTCGGGGAAAACTCGCTGGTCTTGCCGGCGAACGATTCCGCATGCGCAAGCGCGCCTTCGAGCATTTTCGTTTGTTCGAGCACGTCGCCATTTTTCTCGCGAAAGGCGTCAGAGATGGTGAGCAGCACGCGGCGGAAGCTTGGGCGCCCTTGCAGATCGTAAGGAGGGAAGTAGGTGCCGCCATAAAATGGCCTGCCGTCGGGCGTCAGGAAGCCGGTGAGCGGCCAGCCGCCTTGTCCGGAAATGGCCTGCACTGCAACCTGATAACGGCTGTCGATATCGGGTCGCTCATCGCGGTCCACTTTAATCGCGATGAATCGCTCGTTGACGATCTGCGCAACTTCGGGATCTTCGTACGATTCACGGTCCATCACGTGGCACCAGTGGCACCAGACCGCGCCAATGTCTAGCAGGATCGGCTTGTTCTCGCGCTTTGCCTTCTCGAAAGCCTCTTCGCCCCACTCGTGCCACTGAACGGGTTGGTGCATAGCGGAGCGCAGGTAAGAAGAGGAGGCGCGGGCGAGGGAGTTGAGAACGGCGGTGGTCATAAGCAATTAGTCTACATCCCGGCGGTCTAGACTCCCTCGCCAGACAGGAGGCGCTTTGCCGTGGATCGAATTGGAAAATTGAGTTGTGAAAGGGCACGGCTTACAGCCGTGCCGTAAGTCTTAGCTTTCGATGTACGGTGCGGCTGTAAGCCGCACCCTTTCAAAGATCATGCAAGTTCGAGTTCTCGCGTTCCGTGGGAACTCGACAGCTGTTTCACCATCCCACAATACAACTGCACGCTTCCCTGGCGGGACGCGTAATCGCGGTACCTAAAATTCCTAGCTTGGAGGCCCCAGCGGTTGTTGCTTGAAGTCAAAGCAATCGGACATATCGCCGGAAGCTTTGTCTCGATCGTTTAGTGGGTTTAGCCCAAATGTGACTTCGCAGAACTTCACCAGGCTCACATGCGAGTGAAATACTTTGGAAATTCCACGCTTCGAGTAAGGACTAATCACCAGGCACCCAACCCGCGTGCCGTAACTGAATTGGGTATTGGTATAGCTGGGCCCGGTGGATGGCCCACCTCCTGTCCATTTGTCCTTCTGTGGCGGCGGATCGACATGGTCGTACCAGCCGCCCCAATCGTCCCAAGTAATAAAGATCACAGACTTCGTCCAAAGCTGGCTTTGTCCCAGCTTATGCACGCGATCGGCTGTCCACTGGCTGCCCAGCTTTACAGTCTGCTGTCCGGCGTTTTTTCCGTATGGTGGATGCTCGGAAAGTTCCACCGGACTACCCGGCGCATACACCCAAGAGACGTTCGGCAATTTCCCGGCCGCGACGGCTGAGTCGAAGTTCGTCCACGGCTGAATATTTTTGCTGCCTTTCAGCTCGGTAATTTTCTGGAAGTAACTAAAGCTTGAGTCGCCATAGGTAGCCCAGGTCAGCTGCTTTTTTTCCAGAGCCTTTGGGAGAGTGGGGATGTTGAAAGGTTCTTGTGGCTGGTACGTCCGATGCTTGTTTGCATTGTCAATGATCGGGGAGCTGGCCGCGATCAGCATCAGATGGTTAGGTTCGGACTGGCTGGCGACTTCCGTAAAGTAGTTGTCGCAGAGCGTGAATTGCCGCGCAAGCGAGAAGTATGCAGGAATATCTTTTTCAGAGTATTGCAGCTTTACCGCATGTGTCGCCCGCTCCAGCCAGGCTTTGTGATCGTGTGGCGGATCGCCACCGATGGGTGGGTCCTTCGCCGCGGGAAGCGTTATGCCGTTTGCACCTGGGAACGTCCCAAAGTAGTTGTCAAAGCTGTGGTTTTCCTTAACGATGATCACGACATGTTCAATCGGATTGTTCGGTTGCATGGCGTTCGGAAATCTCCGTTCTGTCACAAGCACGTTTCGGTCGTAAGCAAATTCGTCAACCACGAAGGACACGAAGGTACACGAAGTAAAACCACCACGGCTTGGAGCTTTACTTTTGAAGTACCTCAGGTGAACTTGGCATCGAATCGCCGTTGTTCTTCCTGCGTGTAACTTTGTGTTCTTCGTGGTTTATTGCTTTGTCGATTCAGCTTATGATCTGGGCGGAAGAATTTCCTTGGCGAGGGCGCAGTACAATTCTACGGCCTCATGCAGCTGTTTTTTTTCCACATACTCGCCTTCGGTGTGCGCCACATGGATCGATCCCGGTCCGACTAGCAGAGGCTGTCCCCAATTGCTCAGGGCGGGAATATCAGTGGTGAATGCGGCGACCATGGTCGGCAGATTTTCAAACGTGCGCAGGCGCACGAAAGGGATTTCCAGGGTGAATTCGACTTTGGCCAGATCGCCAACTGTCTGCGTGATTTCGCGGCGGAGGTTCTCCGATGGCCCGATTAAGCGGTAAAGCAGAAGCGCCCGGGCTTTGTCCGAAATTACGTTTGGCGCGCGGCCGCCTTCGATCGTGCCGATGTTCATGGTGCACGGACCAACCTCCGGGTCAGAGGGAAGGTTCATCGCCAGCAGCCGGTGCAAGGCCTCGACCAGCTTGTCAATGGCAGACTCGCCCAGCTCCGGATACGCCGAATGCGCCATGCGCCCGCTCGCGGTGAGTTCGACGCGCAAGGCACCTTTCGAAGCGATCGCGACTTTGTTCTCGGTTGGCTCGCCGTTGATGAGAAACTTGCACGCGTTAGCTTGCTGATTGGCGAACTTCGCGCCCACGCTGTCGCGCTCTTCTCCTACGAGAAACAGGAGACCTACGTAAATCCCTTCTCCACGCAGACGCTCTGCCGCTGCGATCTGTGCAGCAATGATTCCTTTCGCGTCGCATGATCCGCGGCCATAAATGCGCTGGTCATCTTCGGAAGAAGGAATGAACGGAGGTACCACGTCGATGTGCGTGGAAAAAACGATGGCTGGACTCGGCTGCTGCGGCGCAGTGGCATAGACATTGGCGCGCTCGCCTTCAGCCACCATCCGCTGGACGTTGTAACCGAGCCGGCGGAGCTCGTGCGCGAGAAAGTGCCCGACCGGACCCTCGTTACCGGAGATGGACTCAAGATCAACAAGCTGGCGCGTGAGAGAGACAATGTCGACGTTCATGCGGTTGGAAAAGCATAAACCACGCCGCTCGGGACGGCGAACTCAGGTTTCGAATTCGCACTATCACCTTTGGAGCCGGGGCGTGTCGCCCGCCCGTTCCACGATCCGTTCAGGTTAAGCTATTGCAGTGGAAGCGTCGGAATCGAAACCCACTGCAATTCGTTCTCTCATGCTCGATGGCCCCGCCGGGCACCTCGAGGCGCTGCTCAATTCAGGCGCGGAGAATGCCACGCATGCTGCCCTGGTTTGCCACCCGCATCCGATGTTTGGCGGGACTATGCATAACAAGGTTCTCTTTCATGCCATGAAGGCACTGAACAGCTTTGGTTTTCCAGTACTGCGCTTCAATTTTCGCGGCACCGGGTTGAGCCACGGAGAACACGATTACGGTCGTGGTGAAACCGAGGACGTCCGCGCCGCACTTGACTGGCTCGACCACGAATTTCATCTTCCCTTGATCTTCGCGGGATTTTCCTTCGGTGCGGCTATTGGTTTGGGCGCGGCCTGCGCTGATGATCGCGTGAAAGCGCTGATCGGACTGGGGACTCCGGTTACGCCGGTTGATGACCGCAGTTATGACTTGGGTTTCTTGCGCTCATGCACCAAGCCAAAACTTTTCGTCAGTGGCAGCCGCGACCAGTTCGGCCCGCGTGCAAAGTTGGAATCGTTTGTCGACTCTTTGCCGGAGCCGAAAAAGTTGGTCATCATCGAGAGCGCAGATCATTTCTTTGAAGGCCGGTTACGCGAAATGCGGGAGGCCATCGAAGCGTGGATTAGGGAGACTGCTGTGAAGTGAAATCGGTTTAGATTACGCAATCGGGAAGAGCACGGCTTCAGCCGTGCCGATAAGTCTTATGTTGATGGGCTTAAGTCCCTGAGGTTTTGCAGGTTTCCCTCAGCGGCTAAAGCCGGGATTTATGCTGCCAGAATTGGCACGACTAAAGTCGTGCCCTTCCCGGTCGGCACCAGTGAGCGGGGCCCTGCATCTCGAGTCCCGTTAGAGACGGCTGAGTTCCAGCCGTGCCTACGGCACTCACATTTGTGCTCCGCACGAAGCGACACCGAAGTGGCGGCCTATTGGCAGACCTCCCTTCGGGACGACCGGACCTCAGTTAGCATGCACCTCCGGGACGGAAACTTAAGCTGGTATGAAAGAAATTGCACGCCACATCTTCGACCACGCAATGCGCGAATCCAGCATCAGTCGGGCGTTTTCGCGGCACTTGCATTGCGACCGCGGAGTCCTGCGGATTCGCGAAGACCTCTACGATTTGAACTCCCACAGCCGTTGCTTCGTGATTTCGCTCGGCAAGGCGGCCCATTCCATGCTCACCGCACTGCACGAGCAGACAGGCGAACGCTTCGAAGGGATTGTCGCCAGTTCCGTTGCGCCCGAGTTTCAGGTGCGCGGTTTTCGTTATTTCCACGGCGGACATCCGCTGCCCAATGAAGAATCGATTCGTGCTGCTGATGCAATGCTGAAATCACTGAACGCGCAGAACCAAGCGTCGCTGGTAATTTATTTAATTAGCGGGGGTGGCTCGGCGATTGTTGAAAAGCCGATTGACGATGAGATTTCCCTCGCTGATTTGATCGAAACTTATCGCCTGCTGGTCCACTCCGGCGCGTCGATCAGCGAGATTAATACAATTCGCAAACATCTCTCTGCGGTAAAAGGCGGACGCCTGGCCCAGGCAGCGTATCCGGCGCGGCAGGTTTCCGTTCTCGTTTCGGATGTTCCAGACGGTACCCCCGATGCACTTGCCTCCGGGCCAACTATGCCGGATTCGACCACGCTAGAAGATAGTTATGCAATCGCCACCAAACATCGGTTCCCCCCACCCTTTGAAAACCGCAAAGGGTGGGGCAGCCTCGTTGACCAATTCCCCGCTTCGGTACGGGAACTCTTCGAGCGCCATGCACTTGAAGAAACGCCGAAGTCCGACGATCCCGCGTTCGTTCACGCGCGCTGGTGGACGATCCTCTCGAACTCAGCTCTGCTTCAGGCGGCCGAAAGGGAAGCTAAGCAGCAGGGATTTTACGTCGAAATTGATAATTCCTGTGATGACTGGGATTACGCGAGAGCGGCCGACTACTTATTGGGCAGGCTGAGAGAGTTGCGCCGGGAGCATGAGCGCGTGTGTCTTCTTTCTGGCGGGGAAGTCACTGTCCACGTGGAGAATGGCGGCATGGGCGGGCGCAATCAGCAATTCGCTTTGGACTGCGCGGTCAAAATCAGCGGAGAAGACGTCTGCGTGCTCAGCGCCGGTTCTGATGGAATCGACGGCAACAGCCCCGCTGCTGGCGCGATTGCGGACGGAACAACTCTGGAACGAGCAAAAGCCCGTGGACTCGATGTCTCAGCTCACCTCAACGCCTTCAATGTTTATCCATTATTTGAAGCGCTGGGTGATGCCATTGTCACTGGCCCCACGGGCAATAATTTACGCGATCTCAGGATCTTGCTCGCGTACTAGGCGGTCTTTTTGGCAGCCGTCGACGACGGCATCTTTGCTTTTGCCTTGGCCTTTGCCATAGCTTCATCTTGTCCGCGCTGCATCTCCTCGGGCGACATATCCTTTATGTGCGCCGCAATCGACCACATGTGTCCATATGGATCGATCACAACTCCGTAGCGGTCGCCCCAGAACTGGTCCATCATAGGCATCTTCACCTGAGCGCCGGCTGAGACGGCGCGATTGAATGCGGCGTCCGGATTCTCGGTGTAAATGTGAATGGTCACCGCGCTTCCATTGCGCCCAAGAGGCGAGAGCACCCCGTATTCCGGCATTTCGTCATTCAGCATCAACATGGAATCGCCTATGCGCAAAGAAGCATGCATCACTCTTCCGTCCGGCATATTAGCCACGTGCAACACCTCCGCGCCGAGCGCCTTTTTGTAGAACTCGAGGGCTTCGGCGGCGTTACGGACTGTGAGGTGTGGGGTTAGGGTATGAAATCCGGTGGGAATAGCTTGAACCTTTCCAGCCATAAAAACCTCCTCGGCGGATGACTTTAGTCCGCCGAACATTAAAATGTGTCAAAAAATTTTGGTGATTCCTTCGGGCAGAACCAGCACGCGGTCTTTGATTCCCGCCCGCTGCGCCTCTTGCTCGAGCAATTGCAGCGGCTCATCCATCGGCTCGTGCGAAAGGCGGAAAGTGCCGTAATGCATGGGGACCATCCAGCGCGAATTCAGATCCAGAAACGCGCGGGTAGCGTCGCCAGGGCTGGTGTGAACGTTGCGAAATTGTGGTGGATTGTAAGCTCCTATCGGCAGCAGGGCGACCTGTGGCGACAGCCGCATGCCGATTTCACGGAATCCAGGAAAATACGCGGTATCACCAGCGTGATAGACGGAATGCTTTCCGTCACGCATCACGTATCCGCCATAGCCGCGGTGGGCATCGCGCAGAATGCGTGCTCCCCAGTGCCGTGAAGGCACGTGGGTGATGGTTACGTCGCGGTGTCGATAGCTGTTCCACCAGTTCAATTCCACCACATCGCGAAATCCTAGGTCGGACACCAGATCAAAGACATGCTCCGGTACCACTATGGTGGGCGCAGAACCGCGCCATTGTTTCGTGTGGTGCACCAGAGATCGCAAAGAAGGACGGTGCAAGTGATCGAAGTGTGCGTGCGTGATCAGAACGAGATCAATGGGAGGCAGATCACGAACCTTCACCCCAGGCTGGCGCAGTCTTTTCAACACAAAAAGCCAGCGCGCGAAGTTCGGATCGACGACAATGTTCTCACCACCTACCTGGAGAAAGAAACTGGCGTGCCCGATAAAAGTCACGCCCATTTGGGTGTCGGGCACCAGAACCGGCTTGTGGGATTCGCCAATTCTGGGGGTCACAGCCGAATGGCGTATGAGCTGCCCAAACTGCCGGGCGCGCTTGCGCATTGCCGGACTCTTGAGCGCTTGTCTCAACATAGGGGAAGGTATTAGCGCTTACTGGCTCGTCGGTAGCTGGCGACCGTTGAGCCGTCAGCTAAATCTAAGCTAATACCTGCATTCTACCAATCTCTTAGATTCCCTTGACCGCTTTCGGCGCGTCATTTCTAATTCTCCTGTTCTTTTCTTTCTCTAGAGGTTTTCCTCACAAGTCAGGAGCTCTCATGCGTGTTGCATTTTTAGGATTGGGAATCATGGGCCACGCGATGGCCACGAATCTTGTCAAGGCTGGACACGAAGTCGCGGTGTGGAATCGCACGCCGAAGCAAGTCGAAGGCGCGCGTGCGGCAGCTTCTCCTGCGGAAGCGGCGCAAGGAGCGGAAGTCGTATGGCTTTGCGTCTCGGATACGGCTGCCGTCGAAAGCGTGCTGTTCGGAACGAACGGGGTTGAGCCTTCGCTCACTGAGGGCATGGTCATCAGCGATTCCAGCACCATCTCGCCGACCGCCACTCTCAAATTTGCTGAGCGCGTCCGGCGAAAAGGCGTTGAGTACGTCGATTCACCGATGACAGGCTCAAAAGCTGGCGCCGAGAGCGGCACGCTGCTTTTCATTGTCGGCGGTGATGAGCAGGCGGTCGAAAAATTGAAGCCGCTTTACGCCGCGATGGGCAAGAAAATCTTTCGCATGGGCGAGACCGGCAAAGGACAATCCGCCAAGCTGGTGATGAATCTTCAAATTGCGCTGATCTACGAAGGCTTTGCCGAAGCGCTTACGCTCGCGGCGAAACTAGGTGTGGATGCGAAGAACCTGGTGCATCTGATCAATGCGTCAATGGTCAAATCAGGCGTCGTCGAATACAAAGCCCCGTTTGTCCTGCGCCGCGATTTCTCTCCTAATTTTCCGCTGCGCCTTATGCGCAAGGATATCCGCTTGGCGCTTGAGGCTGCCAAAGAGGCGCGGGTAAAACTTCCCGGATTAGAGACGGTCGAGGAAGTTTACGACGTGGCGATCGAAGAAGGCCACGCCGATCTCGATTACGCTGCCACGCTTCTGCTGCTTGAAAAATGGGCAGGAGTCGAAGTCAAGGGGGAAGCGGCCTGAAAGTTTAATGGCGGATTACATTGGCGCGATCGACCAGGGGACCACCAGCACACGTTTTATCGTGTTTGATCGCGCTGGCCGCATTGTCAGTTCTGCGCAAGAAGAGCACGAGCAGATTTATCCCAAGCCAGGCTGGGTCGAACACGATCCCGAAGAAATTTGGCGGCGGACGCAGTCGGTTATTACGAAGGCCATGCAAGCGGGCCGGCTCGGGCCCAGCGACCTAGCCGCGATCGGAATTACCAACCAACGCGAAACCACCGTCGTCTGGAACAAAAAAACTGCAAAGCCTGTTTACAACGCGATTGTCTGGCAGGACACTCGTGTCGCTCCGGAAGTTACGGAGTTCTCAAAGAATGGCGGGCAAGACCGCTACCGTGCCAAAACCGGGCTTCCGCTGGCGACGTATTTCAGTGGCTTGAAAATTCGTTGGATCCTCGAAAACGTTCCCGGTGTGCGCGAGCAAGCCAAAGCTGGTGAGCTGCTCTGTGGCACGGTTGACAGCTTTTTAATTTGGAAGCTCACCGGAGGAGCGAGTGGCGGGGTCCACGTCACTGATGTCACCAACGCGAGCCGGACTCAATTAATGGACCTCGCCCGCTTGCAGTGGGATGAAAGCATTCTGCGCGACTTCGAAATTCCAGGCCAAATTTTGCCGAGGATTGTTTCGAGCAGCGAGGTTTATGGGCAGGCCAAAATTCCAGCGATCCGCGATGTCGCCATCGCCGGCGATCTTGGCGACCAGCAGGCAGCTCTCGTAGGACAAGTTTGTTTTAAGCCCGGCGAAGCCAAAAACACCTACGGCACCGGCTGCTTCATGCTGTTGAATACCGGCGAAAAAATCGTCCCTTCGAAATTCGGGCTGATCACCACGGTGGCCTACAAGCTGGGAACCAAGCCGGCGCATTACGCGCTCGAGGGCAGCATCGCAATCACAGGCGCGCTGGTGCAGTGGCTGCGCGACAATCTGGGACTCATTTCTTCGAGTGAAGAAATTGAAGAATTAGCTAAGACGGTTGACGACAACGGCGGAGTCTATTTCGTTCCGGCATTTTCCGGTCTGTACGCTCCGTATTGGAAGGACACCGCGCGCGGCGTGATCGCTGGGTTAACTCGCTACGTGAATAAAGGACACCTGGCCCGCGCAGTGCTGGAAGCCACCGCATTTCAGGTCCGCGAAGTGGTCGAGGCCATGGCCAAGGATTCCAACATGAACCTCGATTTCCTGCGCGTGGATGGCGGCATGGTGAAGAACAATCTACTGATGCAGTTCCAGGCTGACATTCTCGGCATACCGGTAGTTTGTCCTCGGGTGAGCGAGACCACAGCTTTGGGCGCGTGTTACGCAGCCGGTCTGGCGGTCGGTTTCTTCAAAAATGCGGATGAGCTTTGTGCGAACTGGGCTGTCGCGCAGCGCTGGAAGCCCGAGATGGACCTGACGTCCCGAGAGCGCCTTTATCACTTCTGGAAAAAAGCAGTCACGCGCTCGTTCGATTGGGTGGAATAAGCTGACCGGGGAGGTCGTCGATGCATGGACCCTTTATGGGTGAGTTCATGGGAACGCTGGTGTTGATTCTTCTAGGGGACGGTGTTGTTGCGAATGTCCTGCTGAAAAAATCCAAAGGCGAGAACTCCGGCTGGATCGTAATTGCCACCGCATGGGGCATGGCTGTAGTCGCCGGCATTTGTACGGCGGTAGCATGCGGCAGCCCCGCGGCGCATATCAATCCGGCGGTGACTCTGGCGTCGGCATTGTTGTCTGGAAATTGGTCCAGTGTCGGCCCGTTCTGGGCGGCTCAGTTCTTGGGCGCGTTCGTGGGCGCAACCCTGGTCTGGCTCGTATACCTGCCACACTGGAGAGAGACGCCGGATAAAGCGGCGAAGCTCGCGGTATTTTGCAACACTCCGGCAATTCGGAATTTTCCCGCGAACTTGCTGAG
Source organism: Acidobacteriaceae bacterium (assembly GCA_025462735.1). GTDB lineage: Bacteria > Acidobacteriota > Terriglobia > Terriglobales > Acidobacteriaceae > Gp1-AA145. The sequence continues at coordinate 50,268 of JAOAPC010000011.1, forward strand.
CGAAATCATTGCGACAATTTGCCTGGTCGTCGTCGGCTTCAGCTTCGGAAGCAAATCGCTGGCGCCCACAGGCCTCGCTCCCGGATTCAGCCCATGGTTTTGGGGAGTGCTGGTCTGGGGGATCGGTTTGAGTCTGGGAGGCCCGACCGGCTATGCAATCAATCCGGCGCGAGACTTTGGTCCGCGCATCGCGCACGCCATCCTTCCTATTAGCGCGAAGGGCGGCTCGGATTGGCGATACGCGCCCATACCGATCATCGGTCCATTGATTGGCGGGGTGATTGGCGCGGTGATCATCAAGACGATGGGAATAATTTGAGCTTTTTTAATTTTGCCCAGCTTATGTTGACCCAGCCGCTTCCGAGTTTCCTAATGCCTACGAATTTCCTAAGCCGTTTCCGAGTTTTTGAATATGCAGCGGGCTGAGATGTGGCGTCGCTTTCGCGCGCACCAGAAGCCCTGGGACATTATTGTCGTCGGCGGCGGAGCCACAGGTGTCGGCGTCGCGATCGATGCAGCCAGCCGCGGCTACGACGTTCTGCTGCTCGAGCAGAGTGACTTCGGCAAAGGCACATCGAGCCGAAGCACCAAGCTGGCGCACGGTGGCGTGCGATATCTGGAGCAGGGCAACATCGGGCTGGTCATGGAAGCGCTCAAGGAGCGCGGCCTGCTTCTGCAAAATGCGCCTCACATTGTGCACGACCTGGCTTTCGTCGTCCCCAATTACGACTGGTGGGAAGCGCCCTTCTACGGATTAGGTCTCAAGCTCTACGAATTTCTCGCGGGAAAATATGGCTTTGGTAAGTCCCGTCTGCTGTCGCGCGAGGAGACGCTTCAACGCCTGCCCACGCTCAAAACCGACGGCCTGCGCGGTGGCGCAATTTATTACGACGGGCAATTCGACGACGCGCGCCTGCTGATTCACATGGTATTCACGGCGTTTGAGCAGGGTGCGACGCTGCTGAATTACGTTGAGGTCACAGGCTTCAGCAAAGACAGCCAGGATTTCGTAAATGGAGTTGTGGCGCGGGACGCCGAGACTGGCGAAGAACTGCGCGCATCTGCGAAGGTTGTGATCAACGCCACCGGCGCATTCAGTGACCGCCTGCGGCAAAAGGCCCAGCCCTCGGCCGCTCCGATGATCAAGCCCAGCCAGGGCATTCATCTGGTGTTTGGCCCGGAGTTCCTGCAAGCCGAGAGCGCCGTCCTGGTGCCGCATACCAGCGACGGGCGCGTGCTGTTTGCCATTCCGTGGCACGGCCACACTCTGGTGGGAACCACCGATACTCCGGTCGAGAGCGCAGAACTGGAGCCGGTTGCCATGCAGCAGGAGATCGACTTCGTTCTCGCGACCGCAGGGCAATATCTTGAGAAGCCTCCCAGTCGTGAGGACGTGCTGAGCGTGTTTGCCGGAATCCGGCCGCTGGTGCGCAGTTCGGGCTCGATCGCCACCGCAGCGTTATCGCGCGATCATGTGATTCACATTGATACCTCCGGGCTGATGACCATTACAGGAGGGAAGTGGACCACCTATCGTCACATGGCGGAAGACTGCGTGGACCAGGCCGCGACGCTGGGCCAATTGCCGGATGCACCCTGCGTCACCCAACACTTGAAGATTCACGGCTTCCACGATGATGCCAAGCAGCTTGGCGATTTGGCGGTTTACGGCAGCGATGCGGCTGAAATCCGGAAAATTGTGCGGAGCGATCCCAAGCTGGGCCGGAGACTGCATCCGGCACTGCCGTATGTGCAGGCCGAAGTGATCTGGGCGGTGCGGCACGAAATGGCACGCACCATCGAAGACGTTCTGGCCCGGCGTACACGGGTGCTGTTCTTGAATGCGCGAGCCGCACTGGAGATGGCGCCGACGGTTGCGGAGTTAATGGCGGTTGAGTTGGGGTGGGATGCGGGTGAGAAGGCAGGACAACTGGCGGAGTTTCGTGAAATTGCTAAGAATTACCTAATTGCGCCGTGAGTTATGTTCGCATTAAGCTGGCTGAGAAGCGGCGGGACTTGCCCTAATTTGCCCCATGAGTCACAATCTGGTCGGCGGGGGAGTGGAATCTGGGTTGCTCAAGGGAACTCCCCGAAATGCTCGACGTTGATTTCGCTCCTCATGAGAGACGTATCCCTTCTGAAGTCCGTCTAGTTTTTTATCCACGCCACATCCTACGCAATACCCGTGTTGATCCTTAGGCGGCTGGTCGATTTCGAACAACGGAATATGTGATTGTGGACAGTAGGCGTACCAGATCTCAATATTTCTCGACATGATTGCATTCCTAACCCATTCTGAGACGGTCTGATTGTTAGCTTTGGCGGCCGACTCGATTGTCTTCAAGTCATTTGGGGTGAAGCGCACTGGCACAATTCTTGCTTTGGCCTCTCCCTTCGGAAGTTTTGGTCTACCGACTTTCCTAGTTTTCTTCTGCTTCGTCAGGTGTGAACTCCTGCATGTTTGCTGCCTGACCGCGTGTTTGTGTCACTGTGAATGCACGTCATGCGTTCGATTGAACGGAGACTCGGACCGTCGGCCAATGCAGCGACAAGCGCGATCTGCCTGTCGACGACACGAGTAAGTTTGCCATACACTTACTGTATTACACAAAATACAAGTTCTCAAGCATTTTTGTGTTACACTTTTGTCGCTGTGGGATGGCTTGTCATCGCCGCGCTCTATATTGCAGTCCACCCTGCTACCAAACCAAAACACAGTCCCAGCGTTGCCGAACAACAAAGCCAATCTCAAGTACAACCCACGACCACTTTTATAGATAACCGCACATGCGCTCCAGACCAGCAACACAGTGAGAACACCACACAATGGTACGCATCCCCGGAATGGTGGTTGGCTATCCTTGGTTTCCCCACCATCTTTATCATAGGATGGCAAGCAGTCCGAACCGCAGACGCGGCCCAAGCTGCCAAGGTAAGTGCTGAAGCGACACAAAGCAGCGTCACGCTGCAAGAAGTCAGCCTCCGCCAATGGGTAGATATTGAAAACTGGAAGGCGTGTCCCTATATGCCGGAAGGTGGGGATCTGGGCCTCCATGTCCAATTTGATGTTGTAAATCCCACTAATCTGCCACTCACGCTCAATAGTGTTTATGTCGTGTTCGCTTGCCATGGGTGCAGTGACCAAGGGGGCAAAATAGGCCGAAAGAATCTTGTTCCTCCCAGCAAAAGTCATCCTGTTGTCACTTGGGTAAAACTCACAGAGGAACAATTGCTTAAATGGGAGGATTTGAAGGAACTCGTATTTGTCGTCAACGGAACTGTGGAGTTTGAGGATGTTCTAAAAGAAGTGCGGAATCAGCCCTTCAGTGGCCTGATAGCCTGCTCTAAGAAAGGTGGGGTTCGGTTTATTCCACCTTACGGCTCCGGCCTGTACATCACAGACAAAGAGAAGAAGAGTGGCGATCCAAATTAGGGACTACCCACGTCCCGGTAGTGGTACATTTCGACTCCTCTCACCTTACTATCGCAATGGAGGCATGGAAACCTGCTTCGCTGAAAGCCATGCCGCCGCAGTCAAACACACTGTAATCACGATTGAAAAAACGATAGGGAGGATAAAGAGGTATCTCCAGCTCACAACCGTGATGGCGGCAAAGCAGAGGGCGAACGCCCACGCAGTGACGCGCATGACCGCCAAAGTCGCTGCCGGAAGGCCACCTAGCTGCCAGGCCAATATCGCCGAGAATAGATAAAACACGCCGACAGAGAATCCGGCCGCCTCAAAGAGGTCCCAATACGTGCGGTTGAACCCCTGCACGTCAAAGTGAATTGACCGCATTGAGCCAAGAAGGGCATCAACTCCCCAGTTGGGATCAGACTGGCGAAAGCCGAGTGTATGTCCTATCGCGAAAAGCAGCAGAAGAACAGCAGCGATTCGATAAAACATAGGTGCTTTCATTCTTGCCTCCAGAGATCACGGCGGCAGGGCACCACTACGGTGCGGCGTGGGTTCAAACTGTACCACTACCGCAACCCCAGTCTTCGTTGACACTTTTCGACACTGAACGCTAAAATCAAGGGTTCAGAAACATCCTTTCGAAGGCACATTCTCAGCGGAAAATATGGATGAGACGCTAAGACAGATAGGCGAATTACTGCTCGGCTCCGTCCCGACGATCATCTTCTTTCTTCTGCTGTATGGGCTTTACACGGTGATTGTTCACAAGCCGCTGGCCCGGGTCCTGGCCGAACGCCATGCGCGCACCCAGGGGGCGATCGAGAAAGCCAAAGTCGATATCGCTACCGCCGAGGCCCGCACTGCCGAGTATGAGCAGCGGCTTCGAGAGGCGCGTTTGGCCCTGTTCAAAGCTCAAGAAGCCCGCCGTGCCCGGTCTCTCCAGGCCCGCGCGGAAGCAGTTGCCCAGGCCCGAAAACGAGCTCAGGTCGAAGTCGAGCAAGCCCGGGCTGCCATCGAAGGTGACAAGAAAGTGGCGATGAGTTCACTGGAAGCGGAAGCTGGACGACTGGCGGCGGAAATCATTCGCACCGTGCTTGAGCCGGCATTGACCTCGGCACCGGCAGGTGGCCGATGAAATTGTGCCGGACAAAAATCAGAACTCTGGCGCTGCTGGCTGCGGCGGTGGTGGTATTTTCGCTATGCGCGCTTGCGCGGCCGTCTTCCGATCGCCAGTCCGAGGCTCCGGCGAACCCGTCAGCCGAGAACGCTCCCGCCAATGCCGCGCCTAATACGGCTTCTGAGCCAAATTCAGGCGAGGACGAAACCGCGCAGTTCAAACACTCCGCGTCGGTACAGTTTCTGGCGCGGATCACCGGATTGAGTCTTGATGGCGCCTACTGGCTGGCGGTGTTGCTGAATTTCGCCATCGTTGTAGCCGCCATTGCGTGGGCTGCGAAGAAAAATTTGCCCGCGATGTTTCGCAATCGCACTGCGGCGATCCAGAAAAGTTTAGAAGAAGCGCGCAAGGCCAGCGAAGAAGCGAAGCGGCGATTGGCGGACATCGAGGCGCGCCTCAGCCGTCTGGATGACGAGATCAACCAGATGCGGGTGGCGTCGGAAAAAGAAGCGGCTGCTGAGGAAGAGAGAATCAAGGCGGCCACGGCGGAAGAGGCCAGGCGGATCATTGAATCGGCCAGTCTGGAAATTGCTGCAGCGACGAAAGCCGCGCGCCGCGAATTGACCGCGTACGCCGCAAACCTGGCAGTCACGCTGGCGGAAAAGCAGATTCGCGTGGATACTCCCACGGACCAGGCACTGGTGCGCCGTTTCGCCCAGGAGATTGCTAGTGATGGCAAGCCGGGCGCTGGTAAGCCGGGGAAGAAGGCTTAATTATGGCGACCGTCGTCAGCACCTACGCTCGCGCATTCGCCGACGTGGTAATCACGAATAAGCTCGATCCGGCGCGGACGTTGGCTGAGGTGCAACAGATCTCCGATCTGGTTCGCGACAGCAAAGAGATGCGCGAAGTGTGGGAGACGCCGTCGATTACGGCGGAGCAGAAACGCGCAGTGCTCGACGCCATCGTGAAGCGCGCAAGAATTTCGCAAATGGTGCGGAATTTCATCGCTGTCTTGATCGACAAACGGCGTATCAAGTTTCTGCACGAAATTGTGACGCAGTTCGGACATGAGTTGAACCAGCGCTTGGGATTTGCCGAAGCAGAAATCACCGCGACACGAGAACTGAGTGCGGAAGAGCGCAGCGCCCTGGAAGCAGACCTGGCACGAGCGGTTGGCAAGAAAATCCGCGCCCGGTACGCGCAAGACCGCGCGATCCTCGGCGGCGCCATTGCTCGGGTTGGCAGCACGGTTTACGACGGGTCGGTCAAGGGGCAGTTGGAGAAACTAAGGCAGCAGTTGGTGAACACATAGCGTTCAGCAGTCAGCATTCAGCACTCAGTCGCATCGGGTTGATTTGCTAATTAGCAAAATCCCCCTGAATGCTGAGTGCTGACTGCTGAATGCTGGCAGTCAGGAGCTAGCAGCTAAAGCTGAATTTATGGCCCAAATCAAAGCAGACGAAATTACGCAATTAATCCGAGCGCAGATCGAGAACTACGAATCGAAGATTGCGGTCGACGAGGTGGGGACGGTCATCACCTTGGGCGATGGTATTGCGCGCGTCCATGGCCTCGATAAGGCGATGGCGGGCGAGTTGCTCTCGTTCCCGCACAATATTTTCGGCATCGCCATGAACCTGGAAGAAGACCAGGTCGGCGTGGTGCTGCTCGGCGACTACACGGAAATCAAGGAAGGCGATGAGGTCAAGCGCACCGGCCAGATCATGAGCGTGCCGGTGGGCGACGCATTGATTGGCCGCGTGGTGAACGCTCTCGGCCAGCCGATCGACGATAAAGGTCCGATTGCGTCTTCAGGCACCATTCCGGTGGAGCGCATTGCACCCGGAGTCATCGACCGTCAACCAGTGCGCGAGCCAATGGCGACCGGACTCAAGGCGATCGATAGCATGATCCCTATTGGCCGCGGCCAACGCGAGCTGATCATCGGCGATCGTCAGACGGGAAAGACGGCGATTGCGATCGACACCATCATCAACAACAAGGGCGGCGACCTGATTTGTATTTACTGCGCTATCGGGCAGAAGCGTTCTTCGATTGCGCAGGTGGTGAAAATTCTGTCTGACTACGGCGCAATGGATTACACGATTGTGGTGGCGGCGTCGGCCTCCGAACCCGCGCCCATGCAGTACATCGCTCCCTATGCGGCGTGCGCCATGGGCGAATATTTTCGCGACAACAAGCGCCACGCGCTATTGATTTTCGACGATCTTTCGAAGCATGCCGCTTCCTACCGCGAGATTTCGCTACTGCTGCGGCGTCCGCCGGGCCGCGAGGCTTATCCCGGAGACGTTTTCTATCTCCACTCGCGTCTGTTGGAGCGCGCGGCAAAAATGAGCAACGCAAAAGGTGGAGGATCACTCACAGCGTTGCCGATCATCGAGACCCAGGCGGGCGACGTCTCGGCGTACATTCCCACCAACGTTATCTCGATCACCGATGGCCAGATTTATCTGGAGACCGATCTGTTCAACCAGGGCGTGCGCCCGGCGGTGAACGTGGGATTGTCGGTAAGCCGTGTCGGCGGTGCGGCGCAGATCAAAGCCATGCGCCAGGTCGCCGGCACCATGAAATTAGAGCTGGCACAGTATCGCGAGCTGGCGGCGTTTTCGCAGTTTGGTAGCGATCTGGATAAAGCAACGCAGGCCCAGCTGAGTCGTGGGCAGCGCCTGGTCGAAGTGCTGAAACAGCAACAGTATTCGCCTTTGCCGTTCTCGAAACAAATTTTAATAATTTTCGCCGGCACCAGCGGTGCGCTGGATGACATGCCGGTCGAGCAGGTGCGCGACTTCGAAGCCGAGTTGTACCGCTATGTGGATGCGACGAATCCGGGCTTGCTGCGGACGATCATGGAAAAGAAAGTTCTCGATGACAACATCAAGGCGGAAATGACGAAAGTGATCAAGGAGTGCAAGGAAGCGTTTGTGGCAGAACGGCAGGCGGTGGGAGCGGGAAAGTAAGATCCGACCCACCCTCTCGCAAAGACGCGAGAAGGGTGGGGCAACCGGATAAATCCCACCCTTCCCAAAACCGGGGAAGGATGGGGCACCCGGCGGGAAGGATGGGGCAACCGCGTTGTGTTTCAGCTGAAGGCTGAGAGCTAATAGCTAAGAGCTGTTTTTATGGCCAACATTCTCGATATCCGGCGGCGCATTCGGAGCGTGATCAACACGCGCCAGATCACGCGCGCCATGAAGATGATCTCGGCCGCCAGGCTTCGCCGTGCACAGGAGCGTGCTTTGGCGGCGCGTCCGTATGCGCAAATGCTGACGAATGTTTTGAAATCGCTGGTCTCGCGGGCAGACACTTACGATCAGGAAACCGGGGAGCCGCTGCATCCGTTGCTGGTAAGGCGGTCCGAGCAGAATGTTCTGTTGATCGTGGTTACCGGCGACAAGGGATTGGCGGGCGCTTTCAATGCCAACATTCTGAAGGCGGCGACGCGATTTCTTGATTCCAAGCGAGGCAAGAACGTTGAGATCCTGGCAGTCGGCCGCAAAGGGCGCGATTTCCTGCGCCGCCGGTTCAGGACCGCGGAGCCTCGAACGGTAGAAGCTGGGACTACGGAAACCGGGACTACGGAAAATCGAAAGGCTGATGGCACATCCGAGTCGCAAGTAACTCTGGTGGGCGAGCATGTCGGCGTGCTCAACAAGATTGACTACTCGCTTGCTTCTGAAATTTCCGAGAACGTTATCAAGCGTTACACCCATGCGGAGATTGATTCGGTCTATCTGGTGTACAACGAATTCAAGTCAGTTATTTCGCAGCGGATTGTAGTGGAGCAGATATTGCCGGTCGAGCACATTGGCGCTCCTGAAATTGCGCAGGCCAGCGAAATGGAACTGAAGGATAAGCAACGCGCAATCGAGGCGGCGAAAGGGGCTGGTGTCTCGCTCCGTCCCGCGGACACAACGGAGATCGACAAAGCAGCCGCACAATTTGCAACCGCGCCGGTGGATTACATCTATGAGCAGTCGCCACGGCAGTTGTTCCGTTCGCTGCTGCCGAAGTATGTTGCCACACAGATATTCCATGCTTTGCTCGAGTCGGTTGCCGCCGAACACGCCGCGCGCATGACTGCGATGGAATCGGCAACCACGAATGCAGGTGACATGATCGATTCGCTCACGCTATCGATGAATCGTGTGCGTCAGGCGAAGATCACACGGGAAATTATTGAAATCGTGAGCGGAGCAGCAGCACAGCAGTAAGGAAGCAGGTAGCGGTTAGCAGTTGGCACTTAGTGTCTGGCCAGTTGTGGTTTCAGTTAGCGTCCGACAGCAACGTTTAAGTGCCGAGTGCTAAATGCCAAACGCAAAGTGCATGATAAATGCTAAGTACCAAATACTGAGGTTTCATGCCTGAAAACATTGGACACGTAATTCAAATCACCGGTCCCGCCGTGGACGTGCAATTTACTGAGGCGGCGATGCCGCCCATTTACCAGGCCCTGCGCGTGGTCAGCGAAGGCTTCATCACGCCTGCCCCCATCAATGTCGTGCTTGAAGTCCAGCAGCACTTGGGCGAAGGACGCGTGAGAACGATCGCCATGGAACCGACGGAGGGCATGGTGCGCGGGATGAAGGCCATCGATTTGGGCGGGCCCATTTCCGTCCCGGTAGGTCACGGAACGCTTGGTCGCGTAATGAATGTGATCGGCGAGCCAGTGGACAATCTGGGGCCCGTTCAGGCGAAGGAACGCATGCCCATTCATCGTCCGGCGCCTTCCTTCGAAGAGCAGGCGACGACGGCCGAAATGTTCGAGACCGGGGTGAAGGTCATCGATCTGATCCAGCCATTTTTAAAAGGCGGCAAGATCGGTCTGTTCGGCGGGGCTGGCGTTGGCAAGACTGTCGTCATCATGGAGTTGATCAACAACGTCGCCAAGCAGCACGGCGGATATTCGGTGTTTGCTGGCGTCGGTGAACGCACTCGCGAGGGCAACGACTTGTGGCTCGAGATGAGCGAGTCAGGCGTGATCAAACCGGGCGATCCCGACCACTCCAAGGCGGCACTGATTTATGGTCAGATGACCGAACCGCCCGGAGCGCGCCTGCGGGTGGCGTTAACGGCACTCACCGTCGCGGAATATTTCCGAGATGTCGAAGGCGCGGACACGTTGCTGTTCATCGACAATATTTTCCGCTTCACGCAGGCAGGTTCGGAAGTTTCCGCATTGCTCGGCCGCATGCCTAGCGCCGTCGGTTACCAACCCAACCTGGCGACCGAAATGGGTGAGTTGCAGGAGCGCATCACGTCCACCAAGAAAGGTTCGGTCACGTCGGTGCAGGCAATTTACGTTCCCGCGGACGACCTTACGGATCCGGCGCCGGCAACCACATTCGCTCACCTCGATGCGACTACGGTTCTTTCGCGCGGATTGACTGAAATCGGTATTTACCCCGCGGTTGATCCGTTGGCTTCGACTTCGCGCATTCTGGATCCGCGAATTGTCGGCCAGGAACATTACGATGTAGCCCAATCGGTGAAGAAGACACTACAGACCTACAAAGACCTGCAGGACATCATTGCGATTCTGGGTATGGATGAGCTTAGCGAGGACCAAAAGCTGACCGTCACCCGCGCTCGCAAGATTCAGCGGTTCTTGTCGCAACCGTTCCACGTCGCCGAACAGTTCACCGGAGCGCCCGGCCGTTATGTGAAAATCGCCGACACCGTGAAAGGCTTCAAGGAAATCGTGGAGGGCAAGTACGACGACATCCCCGAACAGGCCTTTTATATGAAGGGCACGATCGATGAGGTCGTGGGAGCAGCGGAGAAAATGAAGGCAGCAGCGTAAAGGCGTCGTTGGTCGTCGGCCATCGGTCGTTGGCCGACGATAGAAGAATAGGTTTTGCGAACGACGCAAGACCAACGACCAACGACGAAAATGCCCGACTCTTTCCAACTCGAAATCGTGACGCCGGAGAAGCTGGTGGTCCGCGATAACGCCGAAGAGGCGCAAATCCCCGGAGCCAATGGCTATATAGGCGTCCTCCCTGGTCACGCGCCTTTGATCACCGAACTCGGCGCGGGCGAGATAAGCTATCGCTCAGGGGGGCAGTTGCACCGTTACGCCACCGCGTGGGGATTTGCGGAAGTCCTTCCTGATCGCGTAACCGTGCTTGCCGAAACTGTTGAGCCCGCGGAGCAGATAGACGTGAGCAGAGCTCAACAGTCACTTACGAAAGCAGAAGACGCCTTAAAATCCGCGCAAACTGAAGAAGAGGTCTCAAACGACCTCGCGGACGTACGTCGCGCGCAGGCCCGAATCGAAGTGGCTGAAAACAAGAACCGTTCCGCCTGAGTTCCAACCGACGAAGCCGATCTGGGCAGCTTTCAGATAGGCTTCAACGGGGTGGCTGACGGCTGAAAGCTGATAGCTAACAGCTTTTTTCCAATAACCATTCCTGATTCCCTCCATAAATAGTTTCGATTTCCACAGGCCTCGCGTGGCGGTTAGAGTGAACGTGCAGCCGCTTCGCCGCAGACCGTCTTCAGATGAGCACAGCAGCCACGTCGCGCACCGAACTTCGTGATCTATACGTGAGCGAAACCGCGCGCATTCAACAGGAGTTTGCGGAAACCGGCAACGGCCCAGCTGCGATTGCCGCGCGCACTGCTCTGGTTGAGAAGGTACTCCTGCGGTTATGGGACGAGGTGATCTGCTCCGGCAGGGGTGATCTGAAAGACTTTGGGTTGGTTGCGCTTGGCGGTTTTGGGCGGAGCGCGCTGTTCCCGCATTCTGACGTCGACATTTTGTTTCTTCATGCGGACCGCAGCACCGAATCCGAACTGCGCGATCCTATTCGAGTTTTTTGCCAAGAACTGTGGGACCTACGCATGAAGTTGGGCCCGACCACGCGCACGCTGGCGGAGTGCGACCACTTCGATCCTCAGAATGTGGAGTTCACGATTTCGCTGCTCGATTGCCGGCACTTGGCCGGAGACAGCGAATTGTTCGAGCGGCTGCATGAGAAAATCCTACCGAAGTTTTTTGTGCGGGAAGGGAATTACATCATCCAGCAGCTTGCCGAGGTCACGCGATCCCGCCATGCGAAATACGGCAACACGGTTTTTCATCTTGAGCCGAATATCAAGGAAGCTCCGGGTGGCCTGCGCGATTACAACGTGGCCTGCTGGATGGCGCTGCTTTCCGGCCTCGACCAGGAACGCCGCTGGCCGGCGGCGGAGGCACTGCTGCCCGATTCCACACAAAAATTGCTGCCGGCGCTGCAGTTTCTGACCTCGGTTCGCACATTTTTGCACTACCGCCAGGGGCGTGACGACAATATGCTCGCGTGGGAGTCGCAGGATGAAGCCGCGGCGCGCCACATCGGCCTGGGCGATTCCACGCACCTGGATGCGGCTGGCTGGATGCGAATTTATTTTCGCCACGCTCGCGCTCTGCACTATGAATGTTTGCGACTGCTGGAGTCGGTCCCCGCGGCGCGGTCTTCTCTTTATCGGCATTTTCAGAATTGGCGTTCGCGGCTTTCAAATGCGGATTTTTCCGTAGTGGATGGCTTGATCTATTTGCAACAGCCTTCCGCGGTGCGCGACCCAGAATTGCTCTTCCGAATATTTAGCTTTGCGGCGCACCATGGATTGAAGCCCGCACTCTCTACCGAAACCCGAATTCAGCAAAATTTATCTGCTCTGGCTGAAGCGCCGCCCTCAGGTGCAGAAAGCTGGCGGTATTTGCATTCGGTGTTAGTTGAGCCCCATGCGGCGGAAGCCTTGCGTGCGATGCATTCGCTGGGCCTGCTCACAATTTTGCTGCCTGAGCTCAAGCTCATCGACTCGCTCGTCGTGCGGGATTTCTATCATCGTTTCACCGTGGACGAACACTCATTCCTGGCAATCGAGTGCCTGCACCGCGCCCGCCAAGCCAACTCGGAGTGGGACCAGAGATACGGCCGCCTGCTGGAAGAGCTGGAAAGGCCCGAACTGCTTTATCTCGCGCTCCTACTGCATGACGTCGGCAAAGGAGTGCCAGGCGAAAGTCATCTGGTTACCGGCCTCGAAATTGCACAAAAATGCATGCAGCGTCTCGAGCTCGACGAGGCCGGGCGTGAAACCATTTCATTCCTCATTGCCAGCCATCTGGAAATCTCGGCTACTTTACGGCGTGACATTTACGATCCAGGAACGATCCAGGCGTTTTGCGACAAGGTGGGAACCCCGGAGCGGCTCAAGATGCTGGCCCTGCTGACCTATGCGGACATCAAGGCTGTCAATCCTGAAGCCTTGACGCCGTGGAAAGCCGAGAATGTTTGGCAGCTCTACATTGCGGCTTGGAATCGCCTGAACCGCACGGCCGATCAGCGAGTGCATTCGGAATCAGAGCAGGATGAAAGCGTTGCGCGTCTGCATGCGCTGGTGCCGCATTCCGCAAAGAAGCTCAAATCTTTCCTGGAAGGTCTTCCAAAGCGTTACTTGCGCACCTTTCGAGCCGAGGAAATTTTGCAGCACCTTGAACTAGCCGGCCATCTGGCGGCGGATCCGGTTCAACTGTACTTGGTCCGCGGCCGGCACTGGTACGAATTGTCGGTTGTCACGAAGGACCGGCCATTCCTGTTCGCCAAAATTGCCGGCGCGCTCGCCGCGTGGGGCATGAACATTGTGAAGGCGGACGCATTTTCGAACGCCGCAGGCGTGGTTGTCGACACTTTTTACTTCACAGACCGCTTCCGTACCCTGGAACTAAATATGCCCGAGTGGGACCGTTTTAAACTCAGCGTTTCTGACGTCCTCACGGGTGAGGTGGACCTTGACCGCCTGCTTGGTGAACGAGTGCGCTCAGACGCGAAAAATGCTGCCAAGGTGAAAATTGAGACCCGCGTGGAATTCGACGACGAATCGTCAGCCGGAAGCACCCTTGTCCAAGTCGTCGCTCAGGACCGGCTGGGGCTCTTGCACCGTATCGCTTCCCGCTTCTCGCATCATGGCTGCAATATCGAAATCGCTCTCATCGACACTGAGGGCCAAATGGCGATCGATGTCTTTTATCTCACCTCAAACGCAAATAAGCTTTCGACCCATAAGTACGAGGAACTGAAAGCTGACCTCCTCGAAGAATTGCAAGCAGCCTGAATTGCTGTGGTTCACGGTTCATTCATCGCGAGTCCCTACAGCAATCATCCAGCCACCTCAGATTTGCATCCAAGGGCTTAACAGGAGGAACGATGCGCAAAAACCGTGAAACCGAAGGGCACCCGCAAGGAAATGAAGCTGCACCGGATGAACTGGGATCTGATCCTCGTGAGGTTGGGTCGGACAGCGCCGGGCAGTCAGGAGATGCTCAGCGGCTCTCTACTATTGAGGACGCCGATAACGAAAGCATAGAGGAGCTCGCCGAAACCGACCAGGCGCTGGAGGCTGCACGTGTAGAAGGTTTGGAAGATGCTGCCGACCATCCTGAGCGTCCCGTGCATACCCATGAGGAATACGGGCGTCCGGATGACCTGCCTCCGGCGCGGTTCTCTGACAGAAAAAAGGCATCGTAGGCTGACCGCGACTTGTTGCTCCGGCCAGGGCTTCACGGGCAGATTTCAGGTTTTGAGAGTGTGCGAGGAGACCCGGACCGGAGCATCACTCATTTTCTTCTTCTTTCAGCAGACGGCCCAACGTCAGTTTGTGTTTCTCCAGTTCCTGCGTCTTTTTCTTGGCGTCGGGCACGACCTGACCCGGGCGCGGTTCGCCAATTCTTTCCCGGGCCAATGCTTTCACGGCAGTGACCGCGCGAAATACCTTCTTCTTTTTTGTTTTCGCCATTGCCGTTGAGAGTTTAGCTCAGCCGCAACCCATTTCGCTGCATGCGCGTGCTGTGGAATAATTGAAAGAGCAACGGAGACGCGATGGAAGAGCGTGAGTTTTTTGACGAACGTCCGGAGAAGAAACCAGCAACCCTGAACTGTCCTCACTGCCATCAAGCGGGCGACTACGAAGTGACGTGGTTAGTGCGCACCAGGAAAAAACAACTCCCTCGCAACGCCGACGAGTGCGACCGCGCCCGCTTTGCCAAGGCCAAGTCCTATATGTTGCGCAAAGATGACGTGATGGGTTGCAAGAACGTTCGCTGCCGCAAGCGGTTCGAGATCTCGGGCCTGCAATCGGTGGTCTTCACGGAGTAGTCTTTTTCGTTTTCCAGAACACACGGTGTGGCTCAGACCAGCCCGATAAGGACCGACGAAAAAAACTGAGCGAGCCGCATAAGACTATCGGCCGCCAGTTGCTAGCAAACTTCGCCAGCTACCAACGGCCGAGAGCGCCCCTCTACAGCCCGCGTAATCTGCTTCTAGAACACCCCAGTCATGGGTGATGCCGAGCTGGCCGCACCCGGGAACGTCTGCAATCCAAGCGCTTGCATCAACGTCCGGAGCGTGTTCGGGTGTTGATACAAAGTGGTGGGCTTGCTTCCTGCTCTAACCTTCGGCCCAATCACCACTGAAACCACGTGCCCTCCACCATGGGTCGTGTCGGAGTCGTAGCTTTCATCGAACACGATCATCAGGATCCCGTCTTTCTGGAAGGTTGGATTGGCTATGAGCGGCGCGATGTGGTTTTTCAACCAATTGTCAGCTTGGGTGAGCGACCCATCATGCGCGTCATCCAACAGATTCGGCACGATGAACGAGAAGTTCGGAAGCGCATTGCTGGCAAGGTCCTTTGAAAACTGCGTGAAAGGCACCAGGTTGTACTTCGCGCTGCTGTTGGCCACATCCGAGAAGTACGCCAACGGATTGTGTCTTTTAACGTACGACCCAGAACCGCAGCCGGTGTATCCCGCGTAGGGCAAGCTCTCGGCGTAGGACTTCCAAGTCTTGCCAGCCGTCAATAAGTGGCGGACGACATTGTCGTTTGAGATGGTGCTGCAGAAACTGTCGTTGTTCGTAATGATCGCGCCTGTGGTCAGCATTAGGTAATTACCGATCGAAGGATGAGTATTGGCGTAATACTGCGTCGCGAGCCCATACTTCGAGGCCAGGCTGTTGAGGTAAGGCATGGAAGAACTGCCGATCACGCTCGAGTAACTGTGGTTCTCCTCCATCACCACGATTACGTGACTGCTGGCTGGGACAGATGATGTTCCGCCCGAGACCGTGACGGTGACTGGCGTCTTGGTCGAACCGCATTTGTCCCACTCTTGGACAACTGCGTTGTAGGTGCCAGCGCTAAGCGGTAGATAAGTATTGAGATTGGCACCGGAGACTGTGTAGGCAAGAACCGATGGCGCAGTGTAAATGCCCATTGAGGAAACGCCACCTGAACAAGTGGTTGTGGCGCTGGCCACAAAGTGCACGGGTGAAGAACCAGTGCTGCCGCTAGTGGGGGCTGAAACCGACACTCCGGCGAATGCGCACACGGATAGCGTAAGCAAGCAAAATAACGTTTTCATTACGACTCCAGCTTTATCGAAATTGGCTCTCGTCTGAGCGTTGTACAAAAAACTACAACGGTGGAAGTACCAGTACGCCAGACTGGAGCAGGATTGAAATCGACTGTACAAAAGCAACAACTCAGGTTCAAGGGTACGCGGGAATAGTTAGGGCAAGGAAGTACACTAAAGTATGCTTTTGATGGGCAAACTAGGCCGGAATGTAGTTGAGGGGTCTTTCATCCAGCAAAAGCTCAGTGGCCTGTACCCGGGGATGAGAATGGAACCAGCCCTGTACCACGTCATCCGCAAGAAAATTGGCGATCGCCAGAAGGCTCATGCCCTGGTGATGTGCCATCCAGCAACGGATTAATTCGTACTCATGCCGCCAGAGGCGATCGCGCGAGGCGCTGTAATCGGCGGATTCATAGAACCCGTAATCCCCAAGCCATCCGTCGTGTGCCATGCGGCGAAGATTTTCAAGCGCGGCTTTCGGCGTCGTGTTCAGCGCAAGAAAGGTGGAATACGGCGAGATCACGAGCGCGGTTACTTCGCTATGGAAAATGGCGAGTTGGGGAATGCCGAACGCGTGGTATCCATAGTTCCCGGATGCATCGCGAGTGGCGTACGCCGATTCAGAGATGCCCCAAGGAATGCGTTTCCCTGCAGTGAACTCCTGTTGCGAAATTACGGCGCCGTATTGGGACCGATCCAGCAGCGTGCCGGGATAGGTCTTCATCCAGATTGCCGGCATCATGTACTCGAACATGGTGCCGGTCCAGGAAAGAAGCACAGCCCGGCCGTGATCTGTGGTTCGTGTTCGCGACAGCAGGAACCATGTTTCCTGCGGTATCTCGTCTTTGGCGATCGCGATGAAGGAAGCAGTCCGCGCCTCTGAGGCCAGCAGGTCATAGCATGCATCGTGCAGGATTTTTTCACCGCCATCGAATCCGATCGAGAGCAGCTTGCGGCGCGGGCTCCAGAGAAAGCCGAACTCGATTTCATCAGCCAACTTAGCTGCTTCGCCGGAGACAGTCCGGACCTCCTGCACCAGGCGCATCGCGTCTGTCCGCGCACCCGAAACCATGGAAAGCAGGCGCTGCAACAGAAGGCGGCGGTGATTCTGTTCTTTCTCGGCCGTCAAGTTCTCGATCGCGCGCTGTAGCCGTAATGCAAATCTGGCAAGCGCTTCGGGAAGCGCTTTCAAGGTCACATTGGCTGGTGGCAGCTCTATGGCTGGATCGTTTTTCAGTTCGGCAAAATCCAGAAGTATCCAAGGCGTTAGCCGGACCACGGTCTGCCTAAATTGGTGAAGCCGCTCTAGGCCTTGGGAGCTGAACCAATTCAAATGGTTCTTTGTTTTACTCCCTTCAGTCTCGCCGCCCTCAATTCTGCCGCCGTCGTCTGCTGCCTCTGCTCCCGCAGCAATTCGTTCCAGTGCCGCGCGCGGAAAGCGCAGGAGCGACTTTCCCCAATCTTCGCTTTGGGATTTCCGTTCGATTTTATGAAAGAGGGCAGTCGAAAAGGCCTTGACCTCGGTGAGAATTCGGAGGTGATCGAGAAAGCCTTCCGCCAACTCCTGCCGGAGGACTGGCTGGTCCAGAATATGCAAGCAGCCCTGCTGCAGCGTCCACAGCGATGCAACCAGATTTCCACTGTCCACTGAGGAAACAAACAGGGGCGGCAACGGCTGGAGGGTGCGAGTGTCGTACCAGTTGTAAAGGTGTCCGCGATAACGCTGCATGTTCCGGAGAACCTTCAACGTTTTCGCGCTAAGGTCAGCAAACTCCTGGGCTGTGAGGTATCCGAAGTGGCAGGCCACCTGCCGCGCATTTAAGAGCAATCCGATATTTGTGGGAGAGACGCGTGCAGCAACCAGGAACGGCTCTTCCTGAACGTTGTCCGGAATCAGCCAGTTGTGTTCGTGAGTGCTGAACTCGGCGAAGTAACGCCAGGTCCGCACCGCGGCGCGGCGCAAAAACAATTTGTCTTTATCTGAAGCTTCGGTAGTCGACAGCTGTGGCGGCCGGTTCAGCCATACTGAAACCAATTTGCTGCTTCCCCACAGCACAAGAACAGGTAGCGCGGAGAAAAAGGCCGGACGCCGGACGAAGTAAACCAGGGCCGCAAGAAACACGGTGATCAGCGGCATCCAGTCCAGATAGATGTCCACCGGAGTTCGCTTATGTCCGCCAACCTCCGCTTCCGCGGCCGTTTCCCACTCAAGCAGCCGCTGGCGGGTAAACATTCGCCGCACCAGCGTGCGCACCACTGCATCCATCGAAACCAACATCTGGTGCGCCAGGAAGACCAGATTCAGGAAAACACTAAAGTTTGCGGCGAAGAGAGTGGCGAGGGCGTCCCGCGCCACCGCCAGCTTTCTCTCAGCAACTGAGCGGACGAGATTGAAAAAGAACTCAAACCAAACGGGTACAAACAGAATGCAGATGGCGGCGATCGTCCAGTTTCGCGCCGATACCGGTAGCATCAGCCAACTAAGAAGAAACAGCAGGAACGTGGCCGGTTCCACCAGGCTCCGGCGAAGATTGTCGAGGATCTTCCACTGGGAGACGAGCGATATCGGATTAGCAACTCTCCGTCCGGTCTCATCCGGAACCCGTGACAACAGCCAGCCCGTAATCTGCCAATCGCCGCGTAGCCATCGGTGTTTGCGACGATTGTAGGCGCTATAGTGCGAGGGATAATCCTCGATCACTTCTATGTCCGTCACTAATCCCACGCGCGCATAGGCTCCTTCAATCAGGTCGTGGCTGAGCAGCGCGTTTTGCGGGAAGCGGTGCTCCAGAACGCGCTGGATCACTGAAACTTCGTATATGCCTTTGCCGGCAAAAATTCCCTCGCAGTAAAGGTCCTGATAGACGTCGGAAACCGCATGCGTGTAAATATCCATTCCGGTCTGCCCGGAATAAATGTTTGCCAATCGTGAGCGTGAGGCGCTTTGTACGCTCACTCGCACCCGCGGCTGCAGAATCCCGTAACCGGCGACCACAATGTTCTTTTCGGGATCAATAATCGCCTGGTTCAGAGGGTGAGCCAGGGTTCCGACCAGGTGTTGGGCCGAGCCGCGCGGCATTTCCGTGTCGGCATCTAGCGTGATCACAAAGCGCACTTGCTGCAGCACCGAGAGATCGCCCGCCTTGACGGGGAAACTGTCGTAATTACCGGTCAAGAGCCGGTTCAAGTCCATCAGCTTGCCGCGCTTGCGCTCCCATCCCATCCACACTTTCTCGCGCGGGTTATAAACGCGGTGGCGATGAAGCAAGAGGAACGAGCCCGTTTTGTGAGCGGAATATTTTTCGTTGAGCTCTTTGATCAGCTTGGCACACAGCCCTACCAACGGATCATCTTCGTTCGATGGCACCGGAGAATCGGGGAGATCGGTCAGCAGCGCAAAGTGCAGGTTCGGATCGTGGTTCCCCAGATATCGAACCTCGAGGTCATTTACCAGATGCTCCACCTGTTTTGCATTTAACAGCAGGGCGGGAACCGCAACCAAGCTGGTGCAGTCTTCGGGCACCGCTTTCGAAAAATCCAGCTTGGGCAATATCTCAGGCCGCAACAGCGCGGTAGTCAAATAGTTCATGACCTGCACAGCACTTTGCGAGCAGGGTAGCAGCAGCAGCAGCATTGAGAACAGGATCGCGCCCGGGGAGGTGTTCTTGCTTGTCAGTACAAGCACAATTGCGGACATGATCCCGAAGGTAAGCACCTCGATGCCGGGGAGATAAAACTCATCGGGATGAGATCGAAGGAAATGCCGAATGCGCCAGCCGAGCGGTGGCTGGAAGCGGACCTTAGAGTGCAACTGATCTTGACCAGGCCCGATCAGGTAGTACCCGATGTGAGACTGGCGCGTCGCCTCGCGTGGATCAGCAAAGTCTTGCTTTTGTGCCTGGCGAGCCAACGCAAGAGCGGCCTGCGCGACTTCCATCTCCGTTGCATCGGAGTGTTCGGCAAAATCGACGACTCGATCCCGGTATAGGGTCCGACTATTGAAATCCATCCGTGAATAAGCGCCTGCCGGGTCCTCGCGCAGCACTTTGTCGAACTCGATTTGGGATTCGAGTACGTCCTTCCAGTGCAGCTGGTTGATCTCGCGAAGGCTGCGAATGCAGACCCCAACTTTTTGCGGGACGTCAGGGTTCTCCAGACATTTCTGCCCGCGCGCCGCGATTTGTTCCAGCAACACCAGTTCCAGCGATGGAATCAACGCCCACAGCTCACCGAACTTGAGCACTGTCGATTGCTGGTATGTGCTGACATAAGCAACGAACGCAGCTTCGCTGAATTCAAAGTCGACCGCATGAAGGAATGCCTCTGCTAGCCCGGCGGCCCTGGGAATGGTGATGCCTCGAGGGGTTTGCACATGCGGCAGCCGGCTCAATGATTTGAAGGCGTTCTTGGTGTTCCACAAGTGCGACCAAAGGAGGGTAGTGTTTTCCCGCAACCAGCGGTGATCGTCGGTCTCTGACTCGCTACGCGCGGTCTTGCCAACTTTTTCCAGCACCGGGCGCAGCACTGCCGCCATTGCGTTCCACCGCACGGTAAAGAACGGAGACGCCTGGACGCTCGGGTTCCAGGCCAGCAAGCTGGAAAGCTCCTCAGCTTTTCGCCGCAGGTCCGTAAAATCCGGAGTGACGTCTTTTTTGGCGCCTTGCGGTACCCGATCAGCTTCGGCTTCAATCAAGTCAATGTGCGTGTTCTGCGGCATTCAAATCAGCGGTAACTGGCAGCTTGCAGTTCAAACATCTCGGCATAGCGGCCGCCCATGTGAGTCAACTTATCGTGAGTTCCTTCTTCTACGATCCGGCCGCTCTCAAGTACTACGATGCGATCGGCCATGCGTACGGTTGAGAAGCGGTGTGAGATGAACAATGCCATCTTTCCCGCCGTCAGTTCGGCGAAACGTTGAAAAACCTGGTACTCGCTTCTCGCGTCCAGCGCTGCCGTCGGTTCGTCAAGAATCAACAATTGTGAATTGCGCAGGTAAGCTCGCGCCAGCGCGAGTTTCTGCCATTCTCCGCCAGAAAGGTCCACTCCGCCTTCAAAGCGGCGCCCCAGCATTTGTTCGAACCCAGCCGGAAGTCTCGCGATCACCTCATCCGCCATGCTTTTTTGTGCGGCAGCCTTCAACATGGGAAGGTCCATGACCTCTTCGATTTTGCCGACCGCAATGTTCTCGCGGGCAGTCATCTCATAACGCATGAAATCCTGGAAAATCACGCCTATTTCGCGATAAAGATCTTCAAGGTCGTACTCGCGAAGGTCAATCCCATCGAGCAGAATTTGGCCCTCGGTCGGATCGTAGAGCCGGGTGATGAGCTTCACAATGGTGGTTTTGCCTTGGCCGTTCTCGCCGATCAAAGCTACCCGCTCTGCCGGATGTAAATGAAAATTCAGCCGGTCGATCACCCGGCGCTCATTTCCCGGGTACTGGAAGGAAACATTGCGGAATTCGAAACCCTGGCGGATTGGCCGCGGAGCAGGCAGCGCATTCGGCTTTGATTGGATCGTCGGCCGCATCTCGAAGAATGCAAGCAGGTCGGTGAGGAACAAAGCCTGATCGGCAATTCCTGACAGCGTCGAGAAAACCTGCTGAATGGTGCTGCTGGCTTGCAGAATGGCGTTGGTCAGAAAATAAAACGTACCAATGCTTAACCTGCCAAAAACCGTCCGCCAGATCACATATACGTAGGCGCCGTAGTAGCCGGCGGTGCTGACGAGGGACAAAACCGAACCCAACACAAGCCGCTTTCGCGCCAGTGCTACATCCTGCTCGTAAATAATTTCCGAAAGTTTGGCGAACCTTTGGGTAAAGAAGTCCGCAAGATTAAAGAGTTTGAGTTCTTTTGCGGCTTCCTTAGTGGCGCCCGCCTGGCGCAGGTAGTCGAGCTGGCGTTTGATCGGCGTCTGACGGAAGTTCTTTGCGTATCCGAGAAAAGCGAAGTGGGTCTCACCCAGAAACGCCGGCAGCACGGCCGCGATCAGCAGCAACATTAGCCATGGCGAATAGAACATGACTGCTACAGACCAGCCAACCGCCGTGATTAGTTGCAGCTCCAGCCTGCCGATGGACTGGATCATTACCAGGCGATCTGTCGCCTGCACCCGGGCGCGCTCCAACCGGTCATAAAAAACCGGGTCTTCGTAGGCGATGACATCCAGCTCAGCAGCGTGCTTCATTACTTGAATGCTCACGTGCCGGGTGTACTTATTTGCGAGCAGAGAATCGGCGTAATCCATCATTCGCGCGACGATGCTGCTCAGTACTGCGAGGGCAAACTCCGCCAGTACCAGCCACCACAATTGCCGCGGTATCGCCGCATGCGTCCGGATGTGGCTATCGAGAATGTCAATAATGAGCTTGGGTATGTAGGCGAGAGCGATGGGCAGCAGCGCGGCCACAATGCGGGCCACGAGGCCGAATGTGACCACCCCCGGCCCCGACCGCCAGACGATCTTTAGCACCGGAGGCACGTTGCGGAGCGCCGAGAGACGCTCGTGCCAACTGCTCCAGAAGGTTTCTTTTTCTGACATTTGGCCGAGTCCTAGCCCGGTCACACGTGCTGCGCCGCGCGAGTCTGCACCAGAGATGCCGAAAAGCAGGGCAGAGGTTTGATCCGGGAGCGGCTCAGGTTCCGACGAGAGAGAAGTCTTGTTTTAGCCCGGAACGTTTCGCGTATCCCGAACGCCCACCCCAACGAACTCATTATAAATTCGGGGCCAGGTTTCTGGCGGAGAATCAGCTAAGCCTTTCCCCCTAATTACCTGACCCCAAAGGCAAAATTTAGCGATTTTGAGACAGAGATAGTGGAATTTTTTCCTGGGTCAATGTACCGCCGTTACCTTTTCTGGATTTCAGAGCTTGCGAGCCAGCAACTCTGGTTCATAATTGGTAAGAACACCAGCTACGATGTTTTCGACCCGACGTCAATTCCTTCGCGTGGCGCTGACCGGGGCCGCAACTCTTCCGCTCGCCGGTAAGTTAGTTGCCTCCGATCTGCTCACAGCTCCCACTGACCTTTTGGCCAGCGATGCCGCTTTGCTCAACGAGATTGAGCGCGGCGCTTTCGAATTTTTCTGGAATGAGGCGAATCCCGACACCGGCTTGGTACTCGACCGCGCCAACGCGAGTGGCGGAAGCACTTGCAGTTTCTCGAGCATCGCAGCTACCGGGTTTGGTCTGACGGCATTGTGCATCGGCCATGAGCGCGAATACCGTTCGCGCGTTCAGATCGAACAGCGAGTAGCGCGAACTTTGGACTTCATCTCCCGCCACGTTCCTACAGAACACGGTTTCCTCTACCACTTTCTCGATCCGACAACCGGCAAACGCGCCCTACACTGTGAAGTCTCGCCCATCGACACTGCCATTCTGCTTTGCGGTGTCCTGACCTGCCGCGAGCACTTCCGTGACGCGAACATTAAGCGTGATGCGACGACCATCTACAACCGGGTTGAATGGCCGTGGGCACTGAATGGTGGAAAGACGTTTGCAACCGACTGGACTCCGGAGGATCATTTCAGCCGTGTGCGTTGGGATTCCTATTGCGAATCGATGATGCTGTACCTGCTGGCTATGGGCTCGCCGACGCATTCGGTTCCGGCAGAGTGCTGGAACGCCATACATCGCCCGAAGATGGTGTACCGCGGGCATCAATATATTTCTGGCCCCGATCCGCTTTTCGTTCACCAGTTTTCACACGCGTGGTTTGATTTCCGGTCGAGGCATGACGACTACGCGAACTACTTTGAGAACTCCGTGATTGCATCGTTGGCCCACCGTGAATTTTGCGCAGAGTTGAGTCGCCGCTTTCCCTGTTATTCGAAGGACGTTTGGGGAATCAGCGCCTCAGAATCCAGCGCCGGATATGTGGCTTGGGGCGGTCCGCCATTCACAGGACCGATTGATGGCAGCATCGTTCCTGCCGCCTCTGCAGGATCGCTGCCGTTTCTTTTCCGGGAGTCCATGACAGTGTTGCGGAATTTGCGGCGTTACTACGGCAGCCAGATCTGGAAAGAATACGGTTTCGTGGACGCGTTCAATCCGCTCACGGGATGGGTCAGCCGGGAAGTAATTGGCATCGACGTAGGCATCACTATGATGATGGCCGAGAATGCGCGCTCGCAGTTTGTTTGGAACACCTTCATGCGCAATTCCGAGGCTAGGAACGCAATGGAGCTCGCAGGGTTCCTGCCCGATGGCTTCGAAGTCCCCCTCATGGCGTAGCAGGATGCCGCCAAGAGGCTAAAAGCGCCCGAAAACCACCTCAGTTCAGTGCCCTCCTAGTCCAAGTTCCCCTCCGCAACAGTCCAATCGGCCAGTGGTTTAGTCAGTCGCAAGTGACTGGTCCGGAGTGTTAGCGTTTACGTCTCTTTGGTTTTACAATGCGCTAACGAGCTAATTCCATGAATGCTGCAGTCGCACAGGAACTCTGGCAAGGCCAAACCATCGATGGGAAATTTGCCCTGCTTGAGTCGTTAGGTGGCTCCGGGCACAGCGCCGTCTTCCGCACTCAGTTGCCGGATTCGTCAAACCAAACGGCGGCCATCAAGCTAATTCGGGCCGACAGGGAGGACGCTGCACAACAAATCGCCTGCTGGCGGAGATTGGTGACCCTGTCTCATCCCAATCTGCTGCGGGTCTTCCATGCGGGTTATTGCCAAATGGCCGGAGCGCCATGGCTCTATGTTGTGATGGAATACGCGGAAGAAAATCTGGAGCAGGTTTTGCCGGTTCGGCCGCTGTCGACGGCTGAAGTAGAAGAGCTGCTTCCGCCCACACTTGATGCGCTGGCTTATCTTCACGCGCAAGGACTCGTCCACGCGCGGATCAAACCGTCGAATATCTGCGCGATAAACAATCAAGTCAAGCTCTCGATTGATAGCGTTCACCCCGTAAGCCAGATTCTTAAACCGTATTCGTTAAGCGCTTACGACGCGCCCGAATCCGAATCCGGCACCCTATCTACCGCAGCCGATATCTGGTCGCTTGGAATGACATTGGTCGCGGGCTTCGACCAACGGCCGCTGACCTGGAGCCGGTCGAATACTCTGGATCCTGGAGTGCCAAAGTCGATTCCCCTTCCGTACCGCCTGACGGCGCGTGAGTGTCTGCGGATGAATCCCAGCGAAAGATGCTCGCTCAGTCGGATCAAAGAGGCGCTGCACCAGCAACCGGCGCTGCCGAAGCCCGCCTCGCCGAAGGCGACTAAGCCCAAAGCTTTCGTCGCGCCCTTGGTGGCCGTGCTTGCTTTCGGGGCAGTGATTGTCGGAATCAGGTTAAGACATACGACGGAGAGCCAGTCTGCGCCGGTAGCTCCTGTCGCCACTACCGAGCAGCAGCCCACTCCCAACACCGAGGTTCAGAAGCCGACGGCATATTCATCCAGATCCGGTGCCGTCGGAAAGTCTTCCGCAAAGTCTTCCGTCAAACGTGAGCCTGCTACGGAACGTGTGTCCAGGCAAGTTGTGTCCCAGCCCTCTGCGGAGGGTGTAGCAAAACAGGTCTTGCCGCAGGTCCCACGCAGCGCTCGCCAGACCATCCATGGGAAAGTCAAAGTAAAAGTTCGGGTCGCGGTCGATCCTAATGGAGACGTCTCCTCCGCAACTCTCGTCTCTCCCGGGCCCAGCCAATATTTCGCCCGCTTAGCTCTCGATGCATCACGTCAATGGAAGTTCAAGCCCGCGGGAGTGGACCGCCAATCAGCGCAGTGGCTCCTCGAGTACAGGTTCGGCCGAGCCTCGACCGAAGTGACTCCGGTCGAATCGCGCTAGCGATAGCTTGATTACCTCCGGCACCGGATGCACCATCTCAGCTACCCCTTAGCGATTTTCGCCATGCTAGGCTCGTTCCTAGCCCATGCTTCGCGTAGGAGGAAAATTGCGACGGTTTTGGTTGATGGTAATGCTGGTGATTAGCACGGTCGCGATTGCCTGGGCACAAGACATAGACCAAGAGGGTCGAAATGAAGTCGCGGGCACCGTGGGGCGCACCTTCATCAGCGACCAGGGAGTTCCGAACTCAGGTCTTGCCAATTCCATCATCAATCACGGTACAGGGTTCTCGTTCGAGGTGAATTACGCGCGAATTCTGCGCGGGTCTGATTGGGCAGATTTGGCGATTGAGGTCCCCGCAATTTTTAATCCGGACGAAGACCTGCATTACTTCGCGAATCAAGTTCCTCGACAGTACAACTCTTTTTTTGTTACCCCGGCAGCACGGTTGCGACTTTTTCCCGAAGTTGCAGTCTCGCCGTGGGTAAGCTTCGGCGGCGGCCTTGGGCATTTCCAGGCCAGCAGCAATCTTGTTTTTGCTGGTAAGAACACTGGGAATCGTGGTGCGACTACGGGAGTGTTGCAAGGCGGTGTTGGATTGGACGTGCGCATGCCCTGGAGGGTATTTCCCCGCTTTAAAATCCGCGTGGAAGCTCGCGATGACTGGAGCGGAGTGCCGCCGCTTAACGTGAATACTGGGAAAACCCGCCAGCACAATTACTACGTCGCGGGCGGACTCGCGTACAGGTTTTAGGTCCTGCCGCCCCACTTTGCTTGAGTTACAAGGCATTGACTTGAGCGCCTGCATCCAAGCCGTCGTGATTCGGAGAGCGCTGCTTCTTCTACCGCTGGTTTGGGCGCTGTTGCCTGCCGCTGCGCAGCCGGACTCTTCACAGGGTGCTGTACAAACCGAAATGCGCAATGTGATGTACCACTTCACCGAGCCAATCCCAGTGCATATTGCTTATTTGAAAGGGGAGCTGGTGCCTACTCGAGAAGGTGGCATACCAGTGTTCGACGACGCCGAATCGTTTTCACTTTCCATTCAGTCGGCGAAGATTTCTATTACCACGGAATCGCTTGCCAACGTTCTAAACCAGTACGTGCTGGTCTCCGCCGACGCTCCCATCAAGGCGGTGAGAATCACTGGCGAAGACGGCAAACTCAAAATAAAGGGACGCCTGCACTCGAAGGGCGACTTGCCATTCGAAAGCGAAGGCTCGCTCTCAGTGACTTCCGATGGCGGAATTCGCGTCCATACCGAAAAACTCAAGGCTGGGCATCTGCCGATAAAAGGGCTGATGGATCTGCTCGGCGAGACTATTTCCAAGTTAATCGACACGAGTAAGGTCCGCGGACTTCGCACGGACAAGGACGACCTGTTGCTTGATCCATCCGAACTTTTTCCACCACCCCACATTCACGGACGTTTGCGCGCGATTTCGATTGTTGGGAATGAAGTAGTGCAGGAGTACGGCACTGAATCCAAGCCTTCACTGAAGATTTCCGGCAATTACATGGGATACCACGGAGCCCAGCTTCGCTTCGGGAAACTGACAATGAGCGACACCGATCTGGTTCTTATAGATATGGACCCCCAGGATCCCTTCGATTTCTTTCTTGCCCACTACCGAGACCAGCTTGTCGCCGGATATACGAAAACCACTCCCAGCTTTGGCCTGCGGTGTTATTTCCGTGATTACAACAAGCTAAACCCGAGGCAGAAGAACGCATCGCGGCATTAGAATTCAGGGCTTGATTTCTCCTCATGCGGTGATTACAATGTAATTACATTTCTTTAACAAAAAAACATGAAAACTGACCTGATTCGCATTGGCAATTCGCGTGGCATACGTATTCCAAAACCACTCATTGAGCAGGTTGGGCTAGGAGATACCGTCGAACTACGGGTTGAGAATGATCGCATCATTATTGCGGCAGAGCGCCGCGCACGTGCTAGTTGGGAAGAAGCCTT
This sequence comes from Acidobacteriaceae bacterium, assembly GCA_025462735.1. GTDB lineage: Bacteria > Acidobacteriota > Terriglobia > Terriglobales > Acidobacteriaceae > Gp1-AA145. Next base: position 77,980 of record JAOAPC010000011.1, read on the forward strand.
TCGCGCTGCTGGATCGGCTGACTCCGACGAACTGGCGGGACCCTCTGGACCAAATAAGTTTGATAATCGCGAATGGCGATGGTGAGCGAACTCCCGCACCGGGATGAGGTCTGGTTAGTCAGTCTGGACCCCACGCCTGGTGCTGAGATTCGAAAAACCCGACCGTGCCTGATTGTATCTCCCGACGAAATGAATCGAAATTTGCGTACGCTGATGGTTGCGCCGATGACGACGGTACTACGTCCCTATCCAACCCGAGTAGCTGTCCGATTCCAGGGAAAGTCGGGCCAAGTGGCTCTCGATCAAATGCGCGCGGTTGATCGTCAACGCCTGGTGCGGAAGCTCGGCACCATTACGGACACTGCCGCGACCTCCGCTTCAGCGGTTCTGCTCGAGATGTTCAGTCGGTGACGATCGGCACCGCCCATAGAGCGTCGATTCAAACCATTGAGTCCCTGAAGGATTCTGCCGTATCATAAATTCCGCGTCCACTAATAAATTCTTGATATGAGCACACAAGTCGAACCCCTCGCAACGACGCTGCCAGCGCGGTATTACACCGATCCGGAAATCTTCCGCGACGAACTGGAGCGCTTCTACTGCGAATCCTGGGTGTGTGCAGGGCGCGCGGATCAGATTGCAAATCCTGGCGACTACTTCCTGCGTGAGGTTGCGGGCGAGAGCATCATTGTTACCCGCGATAACGTCACCGGTGACAACGACCAGGCGGTCCGCGGTTTTTACAACGTGTGCCGGCACCGGGGCACGCGCATGGTCACAAGTGCAGAGGGAAAGTTCTCGGGGCGCATCCAGTGCGGATATCACGGATGGACTTACGGGCTTGATGGCCGGCTCATCGGCGCGCCGCACATGGAAGAAGGCAGCGGATTCTGCCGGGAAGATTATCCGCTGAACAAGGTGCAGGCTGCGGTTTGGGACGGGAACATCTTTATCAATTTGGGTCCTCAAGCCGGACCGCTGGAGAAGCAGCTGGCGGACCTTCCGCAAAAATTTGCGCCGTGGCGAATGCAAGATCTACGACTCCACAAACGAATTGTTTACGACGTGAAGGCGAATTGGAAGCTGGTCGTGCTCAACTACAACGAATGCCTACACTGTCCGGTGCTGCATCCGGCGTTGAATCGGCTGACGAATTATTTGGGCGCGGACAACGAGCAGCCGCAATCGACTTACATTGGCGGCGCAATGGGATTTCGCGGCGGCGCCGAGACCATGAGCCTGGATGGCAAGCGGCGGCGGGATTATCTTCCTGGCTTAAACGATGAAGAGCGGCAAAAGGTGTGCTACTACTGCATTTTTCCGAACTTCCTGTTGAGTCTGCATCCCGATTACATGATGACCGCGACGCTTTGGCCCAAGGCCGTGGATCGGACAGAAATTATCGCCGAATGGCATTTTCATCCAGCAGAGATGAGCAAACCCGATTTCGAGGCCAACGACGCCATTGATTTCTGGGACCTGACGAATAAGGAAGATTGGAAAATCTGCGAGCTCTCGCAGGCGGGAATTCAGTCACGCGCATACCGGCCTGGCCCTTACTCAAATCGCGAGACACTGCTGCATGCCTTCGATCAAATGGTGCTCGCACGTGAGCGAGAAGCCAAGAAGAGAGACGGGCGCTAACCTCGCACTGCCGATCCGAAAATTCTCCACCTCTGTGTCGTTACCTCTGTGAAACTCCGTGTCCTCTGTGGTTAATGCTTTTCATTGGGGCAGGGAGTTTAAAACCTCGAACCACGGAGGACACCGAGGCACACAGAGGGAATACCACAGAGGAACTCGTGCAATCAAAGCTCCGTGCTTTCCTCACCAGCCTATTGACGATCAGAAACTTATGGTAGCGACGTGTCCATTGTGGGTCGCAATTCGGTATTCGTTAATTTTCAAAGATGGCAAAGGCTCGATCCATTGACCTTGCACGATTGATTTAAATATCCAACTGGCCGGATGCACTCGAAAAAATTCTCGGGTAGACACTTCGCGATAATTTTCCTCTTCGAAATTTAAAAGGTAATTGCCCACGTTTGGGATGTGCACCAAAACGTAGGTTTCAGCCTCACGATGTGTTGGCTCTCCTGCGTAAGTGTCCGCAGGGACGATGCTGTCACCGAACTTAACCGTTAGCCAGTTCACCCGTTTCATGTAGTGCGCGGGAGCATAAAACAAAAACAACGCGAGCATGATCACTATGAAGATAACGGAGACGGAAAGCTTCCTGGGGGCACTCATGGGACCAGATTATCCTGAAATTGCCGAGTCTCGAGGGGGATAATTCTTTCACGCAACCTTGCTGACGACGCAGTGGCGTGTTGCGTTCTTTGCGAAAGGGTTCGCAACCGGATATGCTTTTCGCGTATGCAGACCCTGGTCGAATGCGTTCCGAATTTTTCCGAAGGACGCGACAAATCCAAAGTTGACGCCATTGTTGATGCGATGAAGGTTGACGGCGTCTTTCTGCTCGACCGAGAGATGGATGCCGACCACAACCGCTGCGTAATCACGCTTGCTGGGGAACGCGAGGCAATCCAGGAAGCCGCGATTCGGGGAGTGGGCAAGGCGGCAGAGTTGATTGACCTGAATAAGCATCAGGGAGCGCACCCCCGCCTGGGCGCGGCTGACGTTATTCCATTTATTCCGATTGAAGGGGTGAGTATTGAAGACTGCGTCACTATGGCGCGGCACGTGGGCGAGCAGATTTGGAAGCGCTATCAGATTCCGGTTTATCTCTATGAGTCGGCCGCGACTTCGCCAGAGCGCCAGAACCTGGAAAATATTCGACGCGGGCAATTTGAGGTCATTCGCGAGGAAATCGCGACTATTCCGGCGCGCAAACCTGATTTCGGCGACGCTCGTCTACACGCGAGCGCAGGCGCGTGCGTCGTCGGCGCGCGCAAATTCCTCATCGCCTACAACATTTTTCTGAATACTGCTGATGTCGCCATCGCCAAAAAGATCGCCAAAGCGGTCCGTTTTTCGACTGGAGGCTTACGTTTCGTGAAGGCGGCCGGTTTCCTGGTGCGCGGTCAGGCGCAGGTCTCGATGAACCTGACTGACTTCGAGCAGACCCCTATCCATCGCGTGTTCGAGCTGGTGAGGCGAGAGGCGGAGAGGTATGGCGTAGCGCCTTCCAGCAGCGAGATCGTAGGCCTAATCCCAAAAAAAGCGCTGGAGCAGGCTGCCGAGTGGTTCCTCCAAGTCGAAAATTTCGATTCTTCTTTAATCTTGGAAAACCGTTTGACCGCCGTCATGGGCGGAAAAATGGCAGTCGGCGGGCTGCGGGCCGGGGTCGAGCCCTTCATCGAGCAGCTTGCCGCACCTACAGCCACTCCTGGAGGAGGCAGCGCTGCCGCGGCCAGTGCCGCGATGGCTGCTGGTCTGGCAACTATGGTGGCGTCCATGTCTCGCCGGAAGAAGGCTTATGTCCAATATGAACGCGAACTGAGCGAGGCGATCTCGCGCCTGTCTCTATTGCGAGAGGAACTAAAGGCTGCAGTCGATGCCGACGCGGAGTCATATAACTCTGTAATGTCCGCTTACAAAAAGGCGAAAGAATCTGCGGAAGCGGACGGGATCGTCGATTCCGCACTCAAGCAGGCCACCCGTGTTCCATTGAGCGTTGCCGAACGGGCAAGGGAAGTGCTGAGCCTCATCGATACCCTGCGGCCTATCACCAATCCCAACATGAAGTCAGATTTAACTACTGCCGCCGCTCTGGCCCGGGCCGCTATCGAAGGTGCGCTCGCGAATGTGGAGATCAACCTGGAATCGCTGAAAGACCCTCAGTTCGTGGCTCAGGTTCGCAAAAAGACCGCAGCGCTGGTCGGTTGATATCGGCTTGATACGGCGCCGACATCGGACCGAAAACGCGATCAGCCGCGTACCTCCGTCACTAATCATGGCCGTCGGCCTTCGTCTACAATGACTTATAGCTGGGTGACTGCTGAATTCCGCTTTGCATCCAACTAATAGACTTCTGAGGATTACATGAATAGTTTGTTGCGTAAGCGCCTGAATCTGCTTTGTATTTTGCTGCTGCCGGTTGGGATGTTCGCGTCCCCGTTGCCTTCATCCGTGCGCCCGGCCATTCCAGCTGAAGTGCAGCAACTCATTTGCGTGGATTATCGCGCACTCAAGAATTCTGATACGGCCCAGCAGTTGAAACAACAGGTCCTGCCGGAGAATCTTAAGCAATTTGAAACTGCGCTCAAGGGCATTGGGGTGCTCGTCGACCGCGATGTGGATACCCTGACCTTCATTTCCTACCGGCAGCCAAAGCAAGGAGTTCAAATCGTCGGCGCGGCGCAGGGCGTGTTCTCCTTAAAAACGGTATTGGCGAAGCTGAAGGCCAAGAAAATAAAGCCGGTAAAATACCACGATTCCGATATCTACCCCATGTCAGACGGCATGGAGATGACATTTCTCGACGAAACCACACTTCTATTTGGCAGCGGCCCGGCACTTCGTGGGGCAGTGGACGCTCGCGACGGCTACGTGCAGACGCTCGATTCCAACCCGGAGATTGCGAACATGATCCAGGACGTAGAGTCCGGGACGGTGTGGAGCATACTCGACCAGAAGGGAACCCAGAACATGATGCTCTCGGCTTTGGGTGATGCTTCCGGCCTCGCCGACTATGACACCATCAAGAAGCACATCTTGGGCTCGCGTTACGCGATGAACTTCACGAACGGCGTGAACTTCGATTTGGATGTGATTACCTCGGACTCTTATACGGCAGGTATGCTTTCCTCGTTTTTCAAGATGGGTATGATTTACAAGAAAGCGAACGCATCGCCGGTTGAAAAAGCGGCTCTGGAAGGTATCTCCGTAAACTCCGATAGCTCCAAGTTGCAAATGCACTTCAAAGCGGATGATAAGCAGTTCCAGTCGCTGATCCATACTCCTTTGTTTGCGGCTGTGTCGCGGTAACAGGACTTGTTGTAGGTTTGCGACACTCCATGGACGTCGCTGTAATCAGGCTTCGGCTTTGCCCCAGCCCCCGCCGCCCGGCGTTTCAATCGAAATGATGTCGCCTTTCTTGGCTAGAACACTCGATTTTGCCGCTATCGGCTGGGTTGTCTGTCCGGATACGTGAATCGCCGAACCAGCCGCGCCGGGTTTCCCGCCTGCCAGTCCATACGGCCGAAACTTTCTGCGATCGCTAAGCAGTGTGACCTGCGCATCCGCGAGTAATTCGATTTCGCGTATCAAGCCGTTTCCGCCGCGGAACTTGCCTGTGCCTCCGGAATTTGGGCGGTAGGAATAACGCCGTACGCGAAAGGGATACGCGTATTCCAGCGCCTCGACTGGAGTATTCAGGGAGTTCGTCATATGAGTGTGCACGCCTGAGATCCCGTCGGCGGTGGGCCGTGCGCCCATCCCCCCGGCGATGGTTTCGTAATAGGCGAAGGGCCGCTCAGTCCGAGGATCAATTCCGCCAATGGTCAGATTGCTCATGGTTCCAGAGCTGGCCGCCGGAATGCGATTTGGTATCGCCTGCGCCAAGGCGCGCAACAGGACATCCACAATGCGCTGTGAGGTTTCGACATTGCCCGCCGCAACCGCTGCGGGAGGGCTGGCGTTGACGACGGTTCGTTCGGGAGCAAACACGGTGATGGGGCGCATCAATCCGGCATTGGCGGGAGCGTCCTCCGGAAGCAGGCAGCGGAAAACGTAGTAGGTTGCGGAGTAGGTGATTGCAAATACCGCATTCATGCTGCTGGCCACTTGTGGGCTGGATCCCTCGAAATTCACCTGCGCACTTGCCGATGCCGGATCAAACTCGACACAAACATTGATTCGAATTGGAGAATCCGTGAAGCCGTCGTTATCCAGAAAGTCTTCTGCCGAGAATTCTCCACCCGGCATTTGCGAAAGTTCTGCGCGCATCAGCCGCTCAGAATAGTCGAGCAACTCCTCACCCAGGCGCCGGACTTTCTCGAAGCCAAGTTTCGCCTCAAGCTCCTGCAGCCGCATTTCGCCCACGCGACAAGCCCCGATTTGCGCTGCCAGATCGCCTTCACGTTCCTCCGGCGTGCGTACACTATTCAGAATCGGCGTGAGAACCGCCATGTCAGTCTCGCCGCCACGAACTAATTTCACTGGCGCGATTCGCAGCCCCTCTTCGGAGATTTCGCGGCATAGACCCATCGATCCGGGATACTTGCCACCGACGTCAGCGTGGTGCGCGCGAGATGCTACGTAAAATATCGGCTTCTTCTCTTGTTCGACAAACACCGGCAACACCATAGTGATGTCGGGTAGATGAGTCCCTCCGGCAAACGGGTCGTTGAGAATTGCAATGTCACCAGGGCCGAGCGTCAATGTATCTACCGCGGCACGGACCGACATGGGCATAGATCCCAGATGCACGGGCATATGGTCGCCCATTGCAATCGTCTGCCCAGCGGCATCGAACACCGCGCAAGAATAATCGCGCCGCTCTTTGATGTTCGGCGAAAAGGCGGCACGCCGCAAGGACGCGCCCATTTCCTCGGCTACCGAACGGGTCGCGCTTCTAAAAACCGCGAGCTCGATTGGGTCAAATGATTTCATTCGTGTCGCCTGTGCGGGGCGGACCTGCCCTGAGCGAAGTCGAACGGGGCCCTCGCCCGCCTTTCAGACCTCGATCACCAGATTCGAATACGAATCCACCTTTGCCATACAGCCTGGTGGCACAACCGTTGTTGCGCTGTATTCATGAACAATTGCAGGCCCCTTGAAAATATTTCCCGGGAACAGCAAGTTGCGATCGAGCACCGTAGTGTCCATCCATTCATTCGCGAACATCACATTCTTCTTCTTCAACGCTGCATGGTCGGAGCTGGGGCCGCCTTTCTGCATCTGGGGGAACTTGATCTGCTCGGAAGCTGCAATCATCCGTACGCGCACGTTCACAACTTCGACGTGCCTGTTTTTGTCGGAGTGCCCGTAGCGCTTGCGATGAGCTTCGTGAAAACGCGCCAGCATTTCGGGTCCGGCGGGTACGTTAATTTCATAGCCTTGACCTGCGTACCTGAGATCGGCGGAACGAGTAGATATCCCGATCATGCCCTCAGTCTTGAACTCTGCGCAGCCGTTTGCCTCGAGGTCGGAGAAATGCTTGTCAAGAAGCCGATCGACGGCTGAAGTCATTACCGTGCGCGAATAGTCGCGCACCACATCGGCCCCCAAGATCCCCAACGCTGAAAGCGCGCCGGGCATCGCCGGAACCAGAACTCGCGGGATTCCCAAGGCGCGGGCAAGGGAACAGGCGTGCAGGGGACCCGCACCTCCGAAAGCAACCAGTGTAAACTCGCGAGGATCATGGCCGCGCTCCACCGAGATCAGCCGAATGGCCTTCTCCATCTCCGCTTCAGCGAGCTGCAGAATGCCGGCAGCAAACTGCTGCACAGACGAAATGGGCCCGAGCGAGTTATCCATGAAGCGTCTGGTTCGCGCTTCATCCAGACGAACGGTTCCCGCGAGCGCCAGCTCCGGATCCAGCCGGTTGAGCACAAGATTCGCGTCGGTGACCGTAGGCTGTTCACCGCGGCCGTAGCAAATGGGGCCTGGCTTGGCCCCGGCCGATGCCGGCCCGACGTGCAGAATTCCGCCACGATCAAACCATGCGAGCGATCCGCCGCCCGCGCCGACGGTGTGGATATCGAGCATCGGAACAGAAACTGGAATTTCGGAGATGCGAGATTCATTTGTAATTTGCGGCCCACGAGCGTCAATGAGCGCCACATCCGTCGAGGTCCCGCCCATGTCAAAGCTGATGATTTTGTCAAATCCCGCGAGCTGCGTGACTCGATGCGCACCAATCACTCCTCCCGCTGGGCCCGAGAGCACGGTCCGCACCGGTTCTTCGGCGGCGACATTCGCGGAAATAATTCCGCCGGAAGATTGCATCACATAAAGCGCGCCACCGGACTGATCGGCAATCGCTGCTTCCAGTCGCCGAACGTAATCTCCGGCTTTGGGAGCAAGATATGCATTCACAACCACCGTAGCTGCACGTTCATACTCGCGAAATTCGGGAAGGATGTGATGGGAAATCGAGACGGGAAGATTAGCCACGTAGGGGCGGACGCCCTCGTCCGCCCTGGCCAGCCTTCCCAATGCCGCAGCAACCCTGCTCTCATTCTCCGAGTTTGCAAAAGAGAAGAGCAGGGAAATCGCAATGCTCTCAGCGCCGCTGGCTCGAATCTTCTCGCGAAGTTCAACTAACTCCTGCTCACTCGGCGAAAGCAGAATTTCACCTTCTGCGCTGACTCGCTCCTCGACACCAAAACGCAACTCTTTTGGGACAATGCACGGCGCGGGCGTGGCCAACCAGTCGGAGAGATGCTGCCGCGCCTGGCGCCCGATTGCAATGGTGTCTTCAAATCCGGAAGTGGTCACAAAGGCGACTCGCGCGCCTTTGCGCTCCAGCAGGGCATTCGTTCCAATAGTTGTGCCATGGCGGATTTCGGCATCGCCTTCAGCAGCAATCCGGCGAATACCTTCCAGCACTGATCTTGCGGGATCGTCGGGGGTGGAAGGAAGTTTCAGAACCGCGGGCGCGCCGTCCTTGAGATAAACGCAATCTGTGAAGGTGCCCCCGGTGTCGATCGCGATCCGCATTTCAGCAAGTCTATGCTGAAAGTCTGTGCTCAAGACGCGCAATTCGATGCAAAACTTTTTGCTGTGTACGCATCTCATTCGAGCTTGTCCATTTGGTTCTTGATTTCGCGAGGACCGAAATCCATCTAACGAGAAGGCACGTGAGCACGTCATCCAGATCCGCAGAAACTTCCGCCTTACCTTTCAATCGCAGAGCTCTGCTGAAGTCGGCCGGCATGGCTGTTTTAGGTTCATCGCTGCTTGCGGATGCCAGCTCAGGACTTCCGACGAGCTCAGGAACCGGTGCGCAATCCATCGGTGCGCAAAACAGGGGAGAGAACTCGATGAGCAATAGCGGAGAGCACAATTCACTTGGCAAGGGACTGGTGGGATTTCAGCTGGCGTACGAGCAATTTCCCGTCAACGAATTGGTGGAGCTTGGGGTATTAGTTGAGCAGGCCGGCTTCGACGTGCTCACCAACAGCGATCACCTACAGCCTTGGCAATCGAACGAAGGGCACTCTGGCCAGGCGTGGCTCACGATGGCCGCCATCGGCGCGCGAACCAAAAAAATGTGGATGGGGACAACCGTGACCTGCCCCACGTTTCGCTACACTCCAGCCGTGGTGGCGGAGGCATTTGCGTCGCTGAACATTCTCTATCCTGGGCGGATCTTCCTTGGGGTCGGTTCCGGCGAAGCCCTGAACGAACAGGCAGCCACGGGGACTTGGCCCAAGTGGCCGGAGCGTTCGGAACGCCTGGTCGAGGCGACTGACATTATTCGCGAGCTTTGGGGTGGGCAGCAGGTTGAGCATCAAGGAAAGTACTATCAGGTGAACATGCGTCTCTATGATCCACCTAAGACGAAAATTCCGTTACTAATGGCGGGGAATGGGCCAAAAGCTATGCGTCGAGTAGGGCTGCATGCCGACGGCTTGATCACCGACCCCGAGACCTGGAAAGAACATCGCGAAGAATTCGAGAGCGGAGCGAGGGAAGCCGGCAAAGATCCTTCAGAGATGCCCGTCTTCATCGAGCAGTTTGTGGTCGTCGGCGACAAGAAAGACGCAGAAGCATCCGCTGAACTTTGGCGTTTCCTTCCTAAAGCATGGAAGCCTTACTTCAACATTCGTGATCCGCAGGAAATTCAGCGGCGTGCCGAGGCGGAGCTCCCGCTGGAAGAAGTTTATAAAAGTTTCACCGTGAGCACCGATCCCGAGGTCCACGTGAAAGCCTTGCAGGAGGCGTTCAAAGGCGGGGCCACGGAGGTGCACATCCATTCCGGCCAGGCCGATCAGCGGCGCGTGATTGAGTTCTACGGGAAAGAAGTTCTGCCGCGGCTCCGAAAAGGACGCGTAGGCAAAGCCGCATAATTGGAAGCTCGCTAACCCGCGGTACCGGAACGAAATTCGGCGCGGTCGAGATCACGATCGCGCACGCCCAGCAAGTACAGAATGCTGTCTAATCCGAGGTGCGAGACCGCGTGGTTCGCGCTCTCCCGGACTAGCGGCTTTGCGTGAAAGGCGATTCCCATGCCTGCCATGTTTAGCATGGGAAGATCATTCGCGCCGTCTCCAACCGCGACCACCTGATCGAGAGAAATATTTTCTTTTCGCGCGATTGATTGCAGCAGCTCGGCCTTTTTGTTTCCATCGACGATTTCAGAGGCCAGCCGACCCGTGAGCACGCCATTCTCAATCTCGAGATCATTGGCGAAGACGTAATCAATCCCAAGCCGCGCCTGCAGATGCTTGCCGAAGAAATTGAAGCCGCCAGAGAGAATTGCAGTTTTATATCCGAGAATTTTCAGGGTCGAAATCAGCCGCTCCGCGCCCTCCGCCAGTTGGATAGAGTGCAGCAAATCTTGCAACCGGGGGACTGGAAGTCCCCGCAGCAACTCAACCCTTCGCGTCAAACTCTGCTTGAAATCAAGTTCGCCCCGCATTGCGGACGCCGTAATTGCCGAAACCTGGTCTCCGACTCCGTGAAGCTTCGCTAACTCGTCAATGACCTCGGCCTGGATAAGCGTTGAATCCATATCAAACGCGACCAGGCGGCGGTTGCGGCGATAAATACTTTCTCGTTGAAATGCAATGTCAATTTCAAACTTGTGCGTTAGTTCCATCAGCGTAGCCCGGAGCGCGGCAGACGCATCGTTTTCGCCGCTGATTTCCAATTCGACGCAGGCATTAGAGTTCGCCACGCGTCCGGTGAGCGACAGCCGTCCCGAGAGCCGCTCAATTCGATCGATGTTGAAGCCGTGGGCCGAGATTGCGCCGCTGATACTCGCCAGTTGCTGGGACGTAATCGTCCGACCGATGACGCTGATCACAAACCGAAACTTCCCCTGCGACTTAACCCAATGGTCAAAAGATTCCTCATTAACCGGCATGAACTTAATTTTCAATTCCAGGTCGTGCGCCTTGACGATCAGGTCTCGCTTGAGTGGGGTGAACTCTTCATTGCCAGGAATTTCAATCAGAATTGCGAGGGTCAGAGTTTCGTGGACTACGGCCTGTCCGATATCAAATATGCGCGCATGATAGGCGGCAAGGATTTCCGCGAGAGAGCTAGTCAAGCCGGGGCGGTCGCCACCGGAAATATTTATGAGAACTATTTTGTTCATCTTTATCGTGTGCGCAGCTCAGGATGCTTTCCTTAACAGATTAGCAGGCCCGTGCTGCTGGCCGAATACCGTTGACAACGGCGCACAACCTCACGCCTGAGTGCGATCTCTAAATGGCAGGAGGAAACTATGCCAGCCAAGAAGAAGTCCAGCAGTCGCCGCTACAGCAAGAGTGCCAGCAAAACTGTAGCGAGCGCCATGCGCCGCAAGAAGAGCGGCACGCTCCGCTCAGGCAAAGGGGGTAAGGGCGGAAAAGTAAAGAGCCGCAAACAGGCAATCGCCATCGGAATTTCGGAAGCGCGCCAGAAAGGCCAGAAGGTGCCTTCGCGGAAATCCAGCTCGTCGAAAGCCGCCTAACGAAGCGATATGCCCCGGAGGGAGAAGCTCCGGGGCATTAATGTTTAGTCTAATCAAAACTCACGTATCAGACCGCGATCATGCTCGCGTGCTAGACTCCGTTTTTCGTGTCTACTCGCGACCTAAATTTTTTATCCGCCTGCGAAATGGCGGAGTTGATTCGGAATCGAAAGCTCTCGCCTGTCGAGCTGGTTCAGGCCCACCTGAATCGGATCGACAAACTTAATCCCAAGATCAACTCTTACGTGCAGGTTGACGCCGAGGGGGCTCTTGCCACTGCACGCCGCGCAGAAGCCATTGTGATGCGAAACGAGCCGCTCGGTCCTTTACATGGTGTTCCTATCAGCATCAAGAGCGCGATCGACGTTGCAGGAATGCGGTGCGAAGCCGGAACCAAGCTTCGCGCGGGCCACGTGGCCAGCGACGATGCGCCGCTTGTCACACGATTGCGCAAAGCAGGAGCGATCATTTTAGGCATGACCAATACGCCCGAACTCCTGATGGCATGGGAGACAGATAATCTGCTCTACGGTCGCACCAATAATCCGTGGGATCTCTCGCGGACGGCCGGCGGATCCAGCGGCGGAGAAGCAGCAGCCATTGCATCCGGATGCTCCGCTGGCGGCGTTGGCAGTGACGGTGGCGGATCGATCCGTGTGCCAGCACACTTTTGCGGAATTTGCGGATTGAAGCCGACGCCGGGGCGCATTCCTGCCACCGGCCACTTTCCGCAATCCGTCGGACCATTCGCGCTGCTGGGCGTGGTGGGACCCATGGCGCGGACTGTAGCTGACCTAAAGATTCTGTTCGAAGTGATGCAGGGGCCGGATATCGGTGATCCTTCTGCATCGCCACTCACAGTGCGATGGCCTGATCCGAATCAGCTAAAGAAAACTCGAATCGGATATTTCGAAGACGACGGCCGCACACCAGTAACTTCTGAAACTCGCAAGGCGGTGCAACGCGCAGCGAACGCCCTGCGCAGCGCGGGATTCGAAGTGGAGCCTTTCCGTCCAGAAGGTCTGGAACGAGCTCGCCAGCTCTGGTGGCAGTTCTTTGGCGTCGCAGGCGGAATGTTACTTCGGCCGATGATCTGTGAATCAACAACTCGCGACCGGGAATTCGAGCTGAGCCCAATCCTGAAGGAGTTCAACAGCTGGGTCGCCGCCGAGCCGCCGCATACCGCGCAAAGCCTGCTCGATAGCTGGATCGACCGCGACTTGGTGCGAATGCAAATTTTCGAGCAGATGGAAAAATTTCCCGTTCTGCTTTGCCCCGTCGCTTCTATCCCCGCGTTTCATCACGGCGAACGGCACTGGCAAATCGACGGGAAAACGGTTGAGTATCTCGATGCCTGGAGTTATTGCGAGTGGTTCAATCTGCTCGGTATGCCGGCGGCAACAGTGCCAGTCTCGCAGTCAGCGGCTGGTATGCCGATCGGAGTGCAAATCGCCACGAGACCCTGGCATGAGGAGCTGGCGCTCGAAATCGCTGAAGTGATCGAGCAGCAGTGCAATGAGGGAAGGCGGCGGCCAGGGATTTAGTTCACGGAATACTTATGACGGGCGACGACGCCCGTCGCTCCATATGGCGTCGCGTCACTCGGTTGGATTCCGTGCACAGGTGGTAAGCGATGCGCGCCGCCCATCCCTAATCTCAATCCCACGTAGTCCTTTTCCATTATTGATCCCACTGCTCTTACTCAGCTACATTCCTCCCGCTCGGGTCGGATCGCTCATTTGGTCCTGCAGTTGACACAGGCTCCAACAAATTGTGGATCCATTCGTGGGAGGCAACATTGCGCCCTAACTTGGTTCTGATTGCGCTACTGATCTTTTTACTTTCTCTTTCTGGAATCGCGCAGAGCAACTACGCCGTTTTGACCGGCGCCATTCTTGATCCGCAAGCTCACGCAATTACAGGCGCAACCGTGGAGTTGATCTCCTCGACCACCGGGGCTGTTCGCCGCGTCTCTACCAATGCGCAAGGACTTTACGAAATTACGGGACTTCTGCCGGGAAGCTATGGGCTCAAAGTTACGGCGCCGGAGTTCGGCACGTCAGTGCAGCCGCTGCAGCTCGAGGTTGCGGAGCGCCTCGCGATTGACATTCGTCTGCAAGTTGAATCGCACCAGGAGGCAGTTGAGGTCACCGGTGTTCCCGAAGCGATTCACACCAACGAAGCTGCGGTCGGAGAGGTTATCGAGCCGACTGCGATTGCAAGTCTTCCGCTGAATGGCCGAATGTTGATCGATCTTGTGCTCACTGTACCCGGCGCGCACATCGGCCACGGCGCGCAGACCGGGAATATGAATGCCTTGTACTGGCGTCCGGGGCAGCGTTCGGCAGTGAGCGTCAGCGGCAGCCGCCCGAATGGAAACTACTTTTTGTTGGACGGGACCTCGAACACTGATCCCACCTTCAACACCCAGAATTTCAGTCCTTCACCCGACACCGTGCAGGAATTCAAAGTGCAGACCGGCAGCTACTCTGCGGAGATGGGCGGGGCGGGCGGCGGCCAAATCAATATTGTCACTCGCGGCGGAACTAATGAATTTCACGGCACGGTCTACGAGTTTCTCCGCAATGGGGCGATGGATGCCACCTCATTTGAGGCCATGGGCAACAATCATATGGTGCAGAACAATTTCGGTGCGTCGATCGGAGGCCCAATCGCTCACCGGCACACCTTCTTTTTCTTGAATTACGAAGGCTTCCGCCATGCCATGGCTAACACCATGATCGATACAGTTCCCACAGCGGAGGAAATTTCCGGCGACTTCAGTCAGAGTGGCGTCAACATCTATGATCCCGCGAACGGACGTGCTCAGTTCCAGTACAACGGCGTTTTGAATGTCATTGACCCCAGCCGTATTAATTCCGCCGCAAAAACTTTCCTGCAAAAATACGTTCCCAGGCCGAATGTGATGGCGGGAATGATGATGCCCTGTGGGTCTGCAATGATGGGCTCACCCGGAGTCGTTGCAGCGGGTGGCGATTGCAACAACTACATGGACGTCCGCAACGAACTTCAGGTCAACAATCAGGGCACGGCTCGGATCGACCAGGTGTTTGCAAACGGCGACAGCATTACTGGGCGGTATTCGCTCAGCTCCGAAACTGGCTTCATGCCGGGCGAAATGCCCCCCGGTGGCGTTGGTACACTGCTCCCTGGTTTCGGTTCATTCAACGACAACTTCTCGCAGCAGGGGAATATCTCCTGGAACAAGATCGTGAGTCCCACTCGCGTGAACACGACCGCAATTACGGTTTCGCGGCTTGCAATGCACCGATACGATGAGAACGCCTACACGAATAACATCGTGTCTCAGCTCGGAATTGCGGGCGTGAGCTTCGGAGGCGATGGCGCATTCGGCTCACCATTCTTCAACGTTCAGGGTTATTCGCCGATGGGGGACAATTATTCAGCAACTCCCATGAAGGCGTGGGACACCATTGCCGAAGGCCGCGACACCTTCAGTTGGCAGGCAGGACGTCACAGCCTGAAGTTCGGCGCCGACTACAGGAAATATATATGGCCGATGTGGGGATTCTTCCAGAACCGCGGCTATTACCAATTCACCAAGGGCTTCACCACTGATAACGGCACCAACGATAAAACCGGTTCGGCTCTCGCAAGCTTCCTGCTCGGTCTGCCAGCAGTAAAGCAACGGCAAGCCGGCATTCCGCAAATGCAGCTACGACAGTGGTACGCGGATGGCTTTGTTCAAGATAGTTTTCGGGCCACTCGCACTACAACGATTGAAATTGGCCTTCGCTATGAATTCATGGATCCTCTGGTAGACATCAGCTATACGAATACAAATTTGACCTTCAACAACGGCAAGCCTTTGGTTTTCGTTGGCGGACAAAATGGCTACCCGAGAGGCCTGAAATATCCCAATACTCGCAATCTGGCACCTCGATTCGGATTCTCGCAGGCATTGCCTAAGTACGGCGTCGTTTTGCATTCCGCCTTCGGGATCTTCTACACGCCAGTTGACATGAACACCTGGTGCAATCAGCGTCACAACGTTCCATATGTATTTCCAGAGACGCAGCAGAGCGACAACTTCACGCCACCAGCCTCGCTTTTTGCCAACCAGCTCAACTTCGGACCGGCAGTATTGGGGCAGACGACCGTCAGCTTCACCGCCATGGATCCACACGCGCCGGCGCAGTATATCGAGCAGTGGAGCACTTCGGTTGAGAAAAGTTTGGGCAGCAACACCACGCTGGAAATCGGATATATCGGTGCTCACGGAGTTCACTTGCAGCGCGCGCACCTGATTAACAATTCTCTGCCGGGCCCCGGACCAATTGGCCCGCGGCGTCCGTTCCCCAAGATTGCTTTCATTCCGAATACGGCTCTGCCTTCGAACGTAACTTACATCGCGCCCGCTTCCGGCTGCGTGAACGGGACGATTTGTTTCCCAGTCAGCACCATCAATCTTCTGGAAGACACGGCTCAAAGCTGGTATGACGCCGGCTATGTGAATGCGCGCCGACGTTATTCCCACGGCCTTACTTTTCTTGGGAACTACACCTGGTCGAAAAATCTGAGCAATGCCCCGGATTTTCGTTCGCCAATGTTTGAATCTTCAATTCCGCAAAACAACAATAATCTCGCAGCGGAAAAAGGCCCGGGGTGCGATGTGCGGCACCGTTTCGCCATGAGCGCCGTGTACTCAGTGCCGGGCTTCACGAATTCCCGCTGGACAAGCGCGCTTACGAAAGACTGGCAGTTTTCAACCGTCTACCAAGTGCAGACTGGGTTCCCGTTCACGATTTCGGTATTCGGCGACACCGCTAATTCCGGCACGGTGCTGGGCGAAAACCCAATCCGCGCGAATTACACCGGCCAGCCGGTCTTCGGCTCAGGCACTCGCACTGCAACGGCCTGGTTTAATCCGGCTGCGTTCGCGACGCCTGCCGCGTTCACCTTTGGAAACGTCGGGCGTAATTCCGTATACGGTCCGGGCATGCAAACTTTGGATTTTGCCGTGGCGCGCGTATTCAGCATCACCGAAAGGGCCAAGTTCCAGTTGCGCGGAGAATTTTTCAACGCGCTGAACCACACTAATCTGGGAACACCGGATCGCTTTGTGAATACGCCGCAGTTTGGCACGGTCACCGAGGCAACAACCCCTGGGCGTCAAATTCAGTTGAGCGCACGACTTTCATTCTAGAGAGGGAGACTACGATGAACTTTAGCACCGCAGCAAGGTTTGCCATTCCAATACTTCTCGCGGCAGGACTATTTGCCACAGAACAATCTGCAAAAACCGTCACCGTTAAAGGATACGTTCTTGATTCAGCCTGTGCGTTTACGAAGGGTTTGAAGAAACCGATCAGCTCTGAGTGCGCTATTGCCTGCGCAAAGGCCGGATCACCGCTGGTGATATTAGCGCCGAGCGGCGTCATATACTGGCCGATCGCTGATACAACTCCTTCGAGCAGCCAAAATGACAAGCTGCTTCCGTTCGCGGGGAAAACTGTAGTCGCGAGCGGAAAAGTTTTTGAACGCGGAGGATCGAAGGCGATCGTGATCAGTAAAATCGACGCTGCGAAATAAGATTGCCAGCAACCGCATAGCGAGCGCGCAAACCGCTCCCGGTTTTGCGGTGCGAGCGTCCGCATTCGCTTGGGTAGTGTTTTTATACTATTCATTCACTTGGCCAGAGTAGATACCGTATTGGGGCAGCTTCGCGTGCTGCCTTCGAGCGGAAGCAATGTCCAGTAAACTTCGGAATTTCTTAGGGCGCCTCGCGCTGGCGCCTCTTCTCGTTTTTTTATTCCTCTCGGCGATTTATCTCTACGCGTACCCGCAAGCGAATGTTTTTTATGCCGGAGTCGTCCTGGCTCACGCGCTTACCGGAATTGTAGCGTCCGTTTATCTGGCGGTTTTTATTTTTCGTCTCTTACGTGGCGCTTCGATCACTGCCCGTCTGGGCTGGATATTGATTGCGGCTTCCGCAATACTCGGACTGGCACTCATTAAGCTGGGCACCGCCCGCTCAGAGTTGAACTGGTTGTACCTTCATATTCTTTTGGCCCTGGCTGGCTCAGGCATTCTGTTTGCGGATTGGGCGGGGCGCAAGGGCTGGCTCACACCTGGAAATGCGAAATCGGCGTTGCGATACGGGGTCTGTTTGCTCGCGTTCGCTGCACTCGGCGCCGGGGCTTGGTATTCACGGAACACGCGGTGGCAAAACTCGGCCCGGATTCAGAATCCTACGAATCCTCCCGAAACAATGGATCAAGAGGGGGACGGACCGCAGGGCGACTTTTTTCCCAGCTCGGCACAGGTCTATGGCCACAAGAAAATTCCCAGCAAATTCTTCATGGAGTCCGACTCTTGCCAGCGCTGTCATGCAGATATTTACAAACAGTGGCAAAGTTCAGCGCACCATTTTTCTTCGTTTAATAATCAGTGGTATCGCAAGAGCATCGAGTACATGCAAGACCGCGTGGGTACGAAGCCTTCGAAATGGTGCGGCGGTTGCCACGATCCTGCGGTGCTTTACAGCGGGCTGATGGACACTCCCATTAAGCAGATCGTCCATCGTCCGGAGGCGCAGGCAGGGCTCGGCTGCATGATGTGCCACTCCATCGCAAAAGTAAAAAGCACAATGGGCCAGGGTGATTTTTATCTGGAGTACCCCAAGCTTCACGAGCTTGCAGCGAGCAAAAATCCGGTCGTGCGCAGTTTGCACGATTTCATGGTGAAGTTGAATCCCGAGCCGCACCGCCGTGTCTTTCTGAAGCCGTTTATGCGCGCTCAAACTCCGGAATTCTGTGCCAGCTGTCACAAGGTGCATCTTGACGTTCCCGTAAATCACTATCGCTGGATTCGTGGCTTTAACGAATATGACAATTGGCAGGCTAGTGGAGTGTCTGGGCAGGGCGCGCGCTCGTTCTACTACCCGCCGCATTCGCAGCAGTGCGCCGATTGCCACATGCCGCTGTCGCAATCGAAGGACTTCGGCAACGTGAATGGGTTTGTGCACTCGCATCGTTTCCCGGGTGCGAACACCGCAGTCCCTACCGCCAACGAAGATGCCGATCAGTTGGCGCTTACGGAAAAGTTCCTAAAGAGCGGCATTTTAAGCGTGGACATTTTTGCGGTGTCGCCTGAATCGGTGCAGGCCAAAGGGATTGCAACTCCGCAGGCCGATACCGCCACCACCTTTGCAGTCGGCGAAGAGGCGGAAACGAAGATCGCCTCAGCCACCAGCGAGGCCACGCCGATCTCGGCGCCGCTTGATCGCGTGCAGCCAACACTGCGTCGCGGAGATACAGTGCGCGTGGATGTCGTGGTGCGTACCAAAAAGATTGGTCACTTCTTCCCCGGCGGTACGGTTGATGCCTACGACACCTGGCTCGAACTGAAGGCCACCGACGACAAAGGCCAGACCGTTTTCTGGAGCGGCATGGTCGAAGACAGCGGCAAGGGGCCGGTCGAGAAGGGTGCGCACTTCTATCGTTCCCTGCAGATCGATGGCCACGGTAATCCTGTTAACAAGCGCAATGCATGGTCCACACGCTCGGTAGTTTATGTTCGCCTGATTCCTCCGGGCGCCGCCGACACCGTGCATTACCGGATGCACATTCCTGAAACTGGCGGGAGCAAGATTACTTTGCATGCCCGGCTCTGCTATCGCAAGTTCGCGTGGTGGAATACGCAATTTGCTTTTGCTGGAATTCCTGATCCCACGAAACCGGCTTCGGAGCTCGTTCCGGACTACGACGACAACAAATATGTATTCACCGGATCGCTGGAGGGAGTTTCCGCCAAAGCAGAGAAGATTCCTGATCTTCCGGTTGTAGCGCTTGCGGAAAACGAAGTCACTCTTAACATCGCACCACACAACGCGCTAGCTTTTCAGCCGAAAACCGATCTTCACGCTGAAGACTGGCAACGCTGGAACGACTACGGTATCGGCCTCCTGCTACAAGGAGACCTCAAAGGTGCAGAAGCCGCGTTCCTGAAGGTCACCGAGATCGATCCCAAGAACCCTGACGGCTGGGTCAACATCGGCCGCGCCGCTGTGCAAGAGGGTGACATGGACCGCGCTCGCACCGTGCTTCAGAAGGCGATCGTGCTCAGCCCAACCCTTGCGCGCGCGCATTACTTCTACGCTCGTGTTTTGCGCAGCGATGGCAACTACGAGGGCTCTGCCGGTGAGTTACAGAAAGTGCTGGCGCAATATCCGCGAGACCGGGTGGCCTTAAACGATCTTGGCCGAATCTTTTTCCTGCAACGCAAATATGCCGACGCTGTAAAGGTGCTGAATGCAGTTTTGGAAATCGATCCCGAAGACCTGCAGGCGCATTACAACCTCATGCTTTGCTACAGCGGCCTCGGCGATGCAAAACAGGCCCACGATCATCAAGTCCGCTATCTTCGATTCAAGGCTGACGAATCCGCGCAGACCATTACTGGACCTTATCGCCAGCTCCATCCCGAGGACAACAACGAGCGTCAGGCCATTCACGAGCACGTGTCGGTACCGCTACCAGCATTGGGCCTAGGCAAGCTTAGGGGGATGACGGACGGGGACGGCCATCGCTCCACGGATTATGTGGGGGCAGGCGCCCTCAGTCGTTCGGTCGAGCGAGGTTCGACATATTCAACAGTCAGTACTTCAGGTGGTTCGAAATAATGCGACGTTTAGGCCCTCTAATCCTCATCATTTCTCTTTTCAGCTCACTGGGTGCGTCCGCCCAGCAAATCACCTTCCGCGACATCACCGCGCAGGCGGGAATCCGTTTCACGCACAACAATGGTGCCTTTGGCAAAAAATATTTGCCGGAGACCATGGGCCCGGGTTGCGCCTTCATTGATTACGACAATGACGGTTGGCCCGACATTCTGCTCGTCAATGGAGAAAGCTGGCCTGGGCATCCGGGTGCGCAGTCCACCCCGAAGGTCTATCACAATAATCACGACGGCACGTTCACTGACGTGACCGCGAAATCTGGACTAGCGATCCCGATGTTTGGACTGGGCGTTGCAGTCGGCGATTACGATAACGATGGTTACGACGATTTGTTTATTACTGCGCTTGGTCAGAGCCATCTTTTTCACAACAATCGCAACGGCACGTTCACCGATGTGACCAAGTCCGCAGGCCTTTGGGGTCCGAACGAGTTTTCAACCAGCGCCGCGTGGGTGGATTACGACCGCGATGGCAAGCTCGATCTGGTGGTCGCGAACTATGTGCAGTGGTCGATTCAGGGAGACCTGTTCTGCACACTGGACGGCACGCACAAGTCGTACTGCACTCCCGAATCCTACAAGGGGTCATCTGCGCGGCTTTGGCATAATCTCGGCAACGGCAAGTTTGAAGATGCTACCGAGAAGGCGCATTTCTTCGATAACACTTCCAAAAGTCTTGGAGTCGCGATTCTTGATTACAACGGCGATGGCTGGCCGGATATTGTTCTCGCCAATGACACTCAGCCGAACAAGCTTTATCTCAACAAGCAGGACGGGACCTTTGAGGAAAAAGCCGTTCCTTCAGGAATCGCTTTTAGTGAGGATGGTATTGCACGCGCGGGTATGGGCGTCGACGCGGCGGACTATGACCGCTCTGGCCGTCCTAGCCTGATAATCAGCAACTTTGCCAACCAGATGGTCTCGCTCTATCACAACGAAGGCAACGGGCTCTTCGTGGATGAAGCTCCCAGCTCCGAAGTCGGCCGCGCGACGCTGGTAACGCTCGGCTTTGGCTGCTTCTTCTTTGATTATGACAATGACGGCTGGCCTGACATTCTGGTTGCCGATGGTCATATCGAAGACCAAATCGAAAAAGTGCAGAAGCGCGTGAGCTACAACGAGCCTCCGCACGTGTTCCGTAACCTGGGCGCAGGCAAATTTGTTGAGGTAACAGAATCTTTAGGCAGCGGTTTTGCTTCGCCAAAAGTCGGGCGAGGCGCGGCTTACGCGGACATCGATAATGATGGCGCGCTCGATGTGCTGATGACCACAAATGGCGGCCGGGCGTATTTGTTTCACAATGAAGGCGTGACCAATCGCAGCCTTCGAATTAAGCCGGTTGGGGTGAAGTCGAATCGCGACGGAATCGGCGCCGTGATCACGGTCAGTTCCGGCGCCGATAAACAATGGAAGATGGTCCGCAGCGGCTCTAGCTATCTCTCGCAAAGCGAGCTGGTCGCGACTTTCGGCCTCGGGCAAAAGGTCAAAGCCGATTCGATTGAGATTCAGTGGCCCAGCGGACAGACTGACAAATTGACGAATGTGAACGCCGGGCAAACCGTAACTGTGCAGGAAGGGAAGGGAATCGTCTCAACGCGTGCCTACGGGGCTCCGGCGAAGAAGGGTGCTCCCTCGAAGGTCGCGAAGTTGTCGGCCGAATCCAAACCGTAACCACAGAGGGCACAGAGTCTCACAGGAGCGACCTTCTCTAACACTGTGTCCTCTGTGGTTAAATCTTTTAGCGATGAAATCAAAACTGCTGCTGTGCACGAGTGGCCTGCTTGCGACTGCACTTATTTTGATCGCTGCCACTCCCGAGAAGAAACTCGATCCTGCCGACGCCGCGCGTCTTAACAATCTCGGCTGCGCGTACATGAACCAGCAGCTTTTCGAGAAGGCGCTTAAATATTTCGAAGAGGCCGCTGCGGCTGATCCGAATCTGCGGGTTGCCAAAGTAAATCAAGGGATCGCGCTGCTCAGCCTGGCCCGTGTAGACGCTGCGAAAAAAGTTCTTGAAGAAGCCGCCAAAGAGGATGCCTCCGATCCTCAAAAAAAAGACCCGCACGTCTGGTACGCGCTTGGCATGTTGGAGAAAAACAGCAGCGATCCGCAAGCAGCAGTGGACGATTTTCGTCGCGTAATCGAGATCGATGATAGCGATCCCGATACCTGGTATTTCCTGGGCACGGTTTATTCACAGCTCAAACAGTTTCCCCAGGCGATTGACGCCTTCGATCACGCGCTCAAACTGAATCCGCTGCACGCCTCGGCGCAGTTCGGACTCTCTCGTGCCTACCAGCAATCCGGCGACACGCCCCATGCGCGCGAGCACCTGGCGCGATTCCAGTACGTCACGCAAAATCACCTCGGGGCGGCGATGAGCCTGGCGTACGGCGAGCAAGGCAAGTATTCGCTTTGCGAGGAGTCGCAGGCCGCTACCGTCAAAGTTCCGCCGCAGATTGCAGTGAAGTTTGTGGATGTGACGAGGGAGGCGGGGATAACGTCAAAACCTTCAGTTCGACCAACCAAAGACGGTGCCTCGTTCGCTGGCCCAGGTGCGTGTTTTCTCGACTACGACAATGACGGAAATATCGATCTCTTTCTCCCCGATGATGGAACTCAGGGTTCGATGTCGCTGTACCACAATTTGGGCAATGGCAAGTTTGAAGATGTGACCAAGAAGGCTGGTTTGGATAGCTATGGACCAGCGATTTCCTGTACAGCGGGCGACTATGACAATGACGGTTTCGCCGACCTCACCGTCAATCTCGGCAATCGTATTTTGCTTCTCCACAATGAGAAGGACGGGACTTTCAGAGATGTGACGGAACAAGCCGGCATCAATATCGAGAAGATCCTATCGCATGCCGATACGCTCAAGGGGAATCCAGAGGTCACAGGGTTGACATTCGTCGATTACGACCATGACGGCGATCTCGATCTCTACGTTACTCGATTGACCCCACAAAGTGGTCTTGAGGCCTGCTCCGACAAAAAAATCTCGCCACCAGGCAACAACATGATGTGGCGCAACAATGGAAACGGTACGTTTACGGATGTCACCGAAGCCACGGGCCTCAACGGCCTGAGCTCTAGTATGGCGGCGATTGGTAGCGACTTCAACAATGATCGAGCAGTGGACATTGTTTCGACCGGAGATGCATGTGGAGGTGTCGCCGCGGGTTTTTACGACCACAAATCCCCGGTTATGTTTGAAAATCCGAGAGAAGGGAAGTTCCGTCAACTGTTGCCAATCGAGTCTGGTTCGACTTATGGCGTTGCGCCGCTCGACTTCAATCACGACGGATGGATGGACCTCGCATTCACGGAATTTGGCATGCCCGGGATCACCCTTTGGCGCAATAACCAAGGTAAGGCCTTCGAGAAAGTTCGATTGCCAGAATACGATTGGCACCGTGCCTTCGGCGTCGTCGCTTTCGACTACGACAACGACGGTTGGGTCGATCTAGCTGTTGTTGGCGAGAGATCGCTACAGAAGTTGGAACCAGAGAAGTTCGAAATCCGCTTGTTCCGCAACTTAGGTCCCGACGGATGGAAAGATGTGACTGCCGACGTGGGCCTCGACAAGATTCAGCTCAAAGATCCGCGCGCCATCATCACCGGAGACTTCGACAACGATGGCGCCACCGACCTGCTCATCACCCAAAACCACGGCCCAGCTGTCCTGCTCAAGAACGAAGGCGGCAACAAAAACAACTGGTTGCGGCTCGCGCTCAAGGGACTGAACGACAACAAGAGTGCAATCGGAACCAAAGTCGAAGTTTTTTCGGACGGTATTCGCCAGAAATTTGAGATCTACGGCTCGAACGGATATCTCGGGCAGAACTCACCGTATCTCACGGTTGGCCTTGGACAGGCAAAGCAAGCAGACGTTGTGCGCATGTTGTGGCCAACAGGCGTGCTGCAAGATGAAGTTGAAGTCGCGGCGAATCAACGGAAAGACTTCTTAGAGATCGACCGGCGCGGCAGCTCCTGTCCAACGCTCTTTGTTTGGGACGGAAAACGGTACGAGCTTGTCTCGGACATTCTCGGCGCGGGAGTTGTCGGACATTGGGTGTCCCCGGGTGAGCGTAATATTCCGCGTCCGACGGAGTGGGTGAAAATTGATCGAAGCGCAATCCGGGAAATTCAGAGTAAGCCCGCGGGCGTGGACGCCCGGGGCTACACGGACCGTGTAGGGGCGGGTGCCCTAACCCGCCCGGCGGAGCGAAGCTACGCGAAGTCTGTTCTGAGCTTCCGTCTGATGGAACCGATGGAAGAAGTCGTCTATCTCGACGCGGTGAAGCTGTTGGCGGTCGATCATCCTTCGAATGAGGAAGTTTATCCCAACGAATATTTCGCCAGCAATCCTCCGTACCCGGATTTCAAGGTGGTAACGAGCCGTGACGCGCGACCTCCGGGTGGCGCATGGGATGACAAAGGCAACGATCTTCTACCTGATCTGCTGGCCCACAAATACGTCGGCAACTTCGAGCTGCTCCCGTTTAAAGGTTTCACCAAGCCGCACAGCGTGATTCTCGATTTAGGCGAGCCATATCGCGGCGGCCCACTTCGGCTGCTGATGCACGGCGAGATCGAATACTTCACCGCCACTGGAATGTATGCGGCATCGCAAGCCGGAATTGAAGCTACGGCACCGTATGTGGAAGCTGAGGTCTCGGCCAATGATATGGCGGACAAGAATGTCCGACCCACACGGGATTCTGGAGCAACGGGCGTCTCGCGCGTCCGGCCGGGCGGGGACGCCCGGCTCTCCGCAAGCCGAACCAAGTGGGTCCGCGTTTCTGACGACATGGGCTTTCCCGCCGGTCTGCCGAAAACAATTACGGCCGATCTGAGCGGAAAACTTCCGAAGGGAACGACACGCATTCGCATCACCACGAATCTGCAAATTTATTGGGACAGCATTCTCATCGACCGCAGCGAGCAAAACGAAGATTTCAAGCTGATATCGATCCCACTCACGAAAGCAAATCTCGAATATCACGGCTATCCGCGCCAGATCGAAGACCAGCCGCCGGGGAATGTGAAATACGTGTATGAGCAGGTCAGCCGCACGGGGCCATATGCTCGGCAAGCAGGAGAATACACGCGCTATGGGGACGTTCTGCCACTGCTAAGCTCTTTCGACGACAAGCTGGTTGTCTTCGGTTCCGGCGAGGAAGTCGCGCTTGAATTCAATCCCGCAAAATTGCCTCCGCTGCCGAAAGGCTGGACGCGCGATTACTTCTTCATGGCCAACGGCTACGAAAAAGATATGGACTTCTATGCCGCCGAAGGTTCAACCGTCGACCCGCTGCCATTTCGTCGAATGGGAAAGTATCCATACGCCGGCAAGGCGTTCCCCGCCGATGACGAGCATCTGAAATACATGCTGGAATTCAACACGCGCTTCGTATCGGGCAATGAACCGGGAGGCTATTCGTATCGTTTCCGGAGCGCAGGGAAGAAATGAACCAGCCAAATCTAGTTTTTCTTGTTGGCTGATAGCTGATGGCTGACAGCTAACTTAATCGTTTTAATCCTTGACTTTTTCAGCTCTGCCTCGTTCAATACGCGGAGATGGAAACCGTCGCGGCAGTCTCCTCTGCTCCTCGCCTAAAACGCGTTTTAACCCTCTGGGACTTGATCTTCTACGGCATTGTGCTGATTCAGCCGATCGCACCCGTGCCGCTTTACGGGGTCGCACAGAAACTCTCTGACGGACACTTCGTCACCATCATTCTCATCGCCCTCTTTGCGATGCTGATCACCGCCGTCAGCTACGGCCGGATGGCAGCACTGTATCCGTCCGCGGGTTCTGCGTACACCTATGTGGGAAGAGGCCTGAATCCTCATCTTGGATTCCTGGCAGGCTGGGCCATGATTCTCGACTACCTGCTGCAGCCGCTCATTAACACGGTGTGGATTTCGACCGCGATGCATGAGCGCTACACGCCAATGGTTCCGTACATCGTTTGGGCGGCGATTATCGCCGGCATTATGACTTTGCTAAACCTTGCCGGAGTGAAAGCTTCTGCGCGCTCCAACAAGCTGCTGTTGGCGGTTATGTCGGTCGTTGTGGTGCTTTTCATAGTGCTCGCAGTTCGATTTCTGTTTGGCGGCCAGGGCTGGCGCGGACTTTTCTCCATTCAGCCGTTCTATGACCCGCGCACATTTAACTCGCATCGCATTCTGACCGCGACTTCCTTTGCCGCGCTGACGTACATTGGCTTCGACGGCGTAACCACGCTGGCCGAAGACGTTGAGAATCCGAAGCGGAATGTTCTTCTCGCGGTTGTACTGACCTGCATTTTCGCGGGTGTGTGCAGTGCCTTCGAAGCCTACCTTGGCGCGCGGGTGTGGCCCGACTGGCGATCGTTCCCGAACCTTGAGACCGCATTCATGGACATCTGCCGTCGCGTTGGTGGCGTGTTTCTGTTCAATGCGATGGGCTTCATCTTGATCGTGGCTGCATTCGGCAGCGGACTCACAGGCACTCTGGGCGCGGCGCGGCTGCTGTTTGGGATGGGGCGCGATGGTGTACTCCCGCGCAAAACATTCGGCTACTTGAAGCCGGGCAGCAGTACGCCGACATTCAACATTCTTTTGATCGGATTTCTTTCCTTTGCGGGTGCAGTGTTGCTGAACTACGTCGGCAGTGCGTACGAGCACGCGGGCGAACTTCTGAATTTCGGCGCGTTCCTCGCGTTCATGGGAGTGAACCTCGCTACCTTTTGGCAGTTCACGATAATTCGTCAGCAGGGATACAGACCTAAGATTGTCAGGGATATAATTCTCCCGCTCATCGGTTTTGGCGCATGCTTCCTAATCTGGTGGAAGCTGCCCTCGTTGGCAAAAACCGTGGGCGGTATTTGGTTCGCGCTTGGCCTGCTCTATGTCGGAATCAAAACGCGTGGCTTCCGAGCCGCTCCAGTGATGATCGATTTCCGGGAAGCTTAACAAAGACAGAAGGAGTCATCTCTGTGTACCTCGGTGCCCTCCGTGGTTAGAATCAAAACCTTTCACCACAGAGGACACCGAGGTACACAGAGAAAAGCGAGATTGCTCACTCCACATTCCATCCACTTAATTCCACATACGGCTTTGCCGCTCCCAAGTCGCTCGCCCTATAAGTTGCGGTAATTTCCCGCTTCTCTCCCGGCAGCAGCGAGACGTAATTGTCCTGCCAAAGGAGCGGCAGAATTTCTTCGCCACCTTTGCCCTTATCGACTTTCAGCCTGACAAAGAATGCAAGGTTCTTGCTTGGGTTTTCGAGCATGACGTGCGTGATCTCGTCGTCGCCTTGTCGCTCAGTGCGGTCGGTCACGGTGAGCTTCACTTTCGGCAACTGCGAAAGCGCAGTGAAATCGGCGTAAGAGGCGGTTGGAGTCGTATACCAGTTTGATTTTGACCAATCGATCGTCTCCGGCTTGGAAGACAGCCAGTAGAAATTCGAGCCAAGCATCTTGCCGTTCGCGTCCGAAATTCGGAGAGCGACAAAATACGTCGGACTCAGGTCGGAAATTTCTGGAAGGCTAACGACCTTCACTACGCCATCTTCAGGAACATCGACTGTGCTTTCGTTCGAAAACTTTTCGGTCATGTCGAGATTGAGCACTTTAGTTGAAACGTGCAGACCCGTGGCTCGCTCGTAACGGCTGTTAACGACGTAGACGCTGTTGTCGTCGTATCCATAAACGGGATCGAGGGCCTGCATCGCCGCCTTTGCTCCGAAGTATCCACCGCCAGGGCGCAAGTAGAAGTCGTACAAGTGCCAGATCACCGAGGGCCACGCGTTGTTCAGCATCCACTGAATTACGCCGCCGGAGGTGTACTTATTCCGACTGTAGGCCTCGTACATCGCGCGAATGCCTTCGTAGGCCTGCGCTTGCGATTTCATCGTGTAGTCTTCGAGATTCGACGCCGTTCCATAGCGCGCATTCAATGCGTCAGTGAATACGTGAAGGTCTTTGAATGCTCCACCACCCGCGTGGAAGTTCCACCAATCGTCAATCGGCCATTGGTGATCTTTCGGAAGCATTGCTCTAATGCTCTCAATCGGAGGTACTGCCGGGCCGGGGCTGGTTTCGGTATTGAACCCGTACCCACCGCCGCAGCCCCCTTGATTACAGCTTTGCGGATGATTAGCGCCCAAGGAATCTTGCATCCAGTACCCCGGCGCAACATATTCGTATGGACCGCTCATTTTCACTCCGCTATCGCCAGTCACCGCGGTTGGTTTCCCGGTTGCAGACGAGATCACCGGATTCGGCCACAGCAGCTCCTTTTCAACTTTCAAATAAGTCTGCTCGACGTCAGGCGGCGGAGGATTGTCGCTGCCATTCAGCCAAACCAGCAGGCTGGGATGATTGCGCAGCCGATAAATCTGATCACGCAAGGATTGCTCGGCGATTCCGTACTCTTCCGGTGTCCAGTTCGGCCAGTGCTCCCAAGCATCGCAACAACACCACCCGGCCATTACTAGAATTCCGCGCTCGTCGGCCAGATCAAAAAACTCTTTTGCCTCAAGCTTGCCTTCCAGGCGGATGGTGTTCAGTCCCATGTCTTGTACGTAATCGAGTTCGTTCCGAAGCCGCTGCGAATTCTCGCGCAGCATCATGTCTGGAGACCAGCCGCCTCCCCGGATGAGGAATTTCTTTCCGTTGATCGAAAAGACGCGCTTCCCGTTGGCATTCAGCTCAGATGTGATCTCGCGAATTCCGAACCTGGTTTCAGCCGCATTCGAAGCTTTCCCATTGATCTCGAAATTCATCGCCAGCTTGTAGAGTTCGGGTCTTCCCGCTTGCGCTGGCCACCAGAGCCGCGGATGGTCGACATTGAGCTGTGACACTTGTTCGGGCTGGAACGCCACGTCCTTCTGTTCATTCGGGCCGAGCTGGATTTCCTGGGAAAATTCCGTTTTTTCGATCTGCGCTTTCAGCACACCCTTAACCGGCTGGTTCGTACCGTTCTTCAGCAGTGCGGTCACGGTGAGGTGCGCTTTTCCATCACCGTCAACTTTGGAGACGACGCTTGGATATCGCAACGCGACAGGTCCGCTGCTTCGGACCTCTACTGCGCGGAATAACCCCATGTTCTTGTCCGGAGGCGCCGGGTTCCAATCCACAAACGTGATCGCGAGATCTTTGTCGGTCGGAGAAAATACCTCGACGGCCAACACGTTTGCTTTTCCCGGCAAAGCGGCATCGGTGATATTGAATTCGTACGTCCGCCAGGCGCCCACGACTTGGTCCTTATTCGCGATCTGTTTTCCGTTTAGAAAAACATTGGCGCGATAATTAATTCCGTTGAAGTCCAGCCAGATCGTCTTTCCCCGATAGCTTTCCGGTAGCGCGAATTCCTTGCGATACCACCAGGGCACCATGAACGGGCTGTCCTGCTGCATTGGAATGTTCGAGAAGTTTGAGCCAATCGGATAATTCATCCCCGGCAGGGTCCTCAGGTTCATGCCGAAATCCGGGTCCGGATAGACCTTTTGCTTGACCAGAGCAGAGACGACGGTCGTAGGTACGCTTACTCGGTACGATCCGGCAGGAAAGAACTGCGGAGTCGAAATGACCTCCCCCGTTTTTTCCACTTTGCACGAGGACTGCAACGACCAGCCATCGCGCAGGACGATCGCTGTCTCAATCGGGATGGAGGTATTTGCCTTCAACTGTGGCTTTGGCTGGGATTGCCGGGGTTGAGTTGGGCGATGGGTCTGCGCCAGAACAAATTGCGACAGCGGAAAGAGAACGAGAACGACAACGACTACCGGAATTCGCAGTGGCTTCATCAGGCCCCTTCTACAAAGGAAAGATCGCTAGCATTCATATCACGCCTATTAACACGTTTCAATAGACTGGTTTGGGACGAAAGGGCGGGTTGCCTCGATAGCTGGGTGACTACCTACGTTCCCCGTCAGCTTCGTCTATAATTTATCTTTCCGCTGACAATCTGGAGCTTCTAAACAATGATTCGTTTTTTGCAGACGCCTGGCCCGATCAGGAAGATTTTTCTAGGCGGTATTTTGGTCTTTATTTCCGTGATGATGGCGATCTCGCTTTCCGGCGTTGGCAGTTTTAACCTCGGAATTGGCATGCCAGATAAGGGCGTCGTGGCAACTGTCTCTGGCGAGGAAGTTACTACCAACGCCGTCCAGCGCCAGGCTAAGCAGATGCTGAGCCAGCAGTTTCCGCGCGGAGGCCCCCAGGCCAGCTCGTTGTTGCCTTACTTCGCTGGTCGCGCCGCCGACAACCTGATCAGCGAGAAAGTTCTCCTGGTTGAGGCGCAGCGGATGGGACTCAAGGCCACTGATGACGATCTACGCGAGTATATGCGCCACGGCCAACTCGGGCAGATGCTTTTTCCCAACGGAGTTTTCATCGGGCAGCAGCAGTATGAAGATTTCGTCTCGCGCAATAACTTGACTATTCCGCAGTTCGAAGAGCTGGTAAAGCAAGACATCCTCATGAACAAGCTGCGCGACCTGGTTGTGTCCAGCGCAACGGTTACCGATGCCGAAGTCCGCAAGCAGTTCGAAAAGCAGAATACGAAAGTGAAGTTTGATTACGCAGTCATTAAGAAAGACGACATTCTTAAGAGTATTCATCCGGCCGATGCTGAGCTCAAAGCGTTCTACGATCGCAACAAAAATACTTACCTCAATTCCATTCCAGAAAAACGCCAACTCAAGTACGTTGTGATCGACAACGGCAAGCTGCTCGCTCAAACGCAAGTCACACCCGAAGACCTGCAGAGTTATTACGACCAGCACCGCGACGAGTACCGCGTTCCCGAGCAGGTGAACGTTCGCCACATCTTGATCAAGACTCCGCTTCCAGGCGCTGATGGGAAAGTTGATCCGAAGTCCGTGGACGCGGCGCGAGCCAAGGCTGAAGATGTGCTGAAGCAGGTGAAGGCAGGTGGCAATTTTGCCGACTTGGCCAAGAAATACTCCGAGGACCCGGGCAGCGCCAAGAGCGGCGCCTCTTTAGGATGGATTGGGAAGGGAAGAACTGTCCCCGAGTTCGAGAAGGCTGCTTTTTCTCTGCCGAAAGGCGGTACCAGCGATTTGGTTCAGAGCAGTTATGGTTTTCACATTATTCATGTCGACGACAAGCAAGACGCCCACGTTAAGACGCTCGACGATGTGAAGTCGCAGATCGAGCCGCTGCTAAAACAACAAAAAGCGGGACAGGCATCTCAGCGCGAAACCGAGCAATTGCTTGCCGACGCCCGAAGCACAAGCTTGGACAAGGCGGCTGCCGCAAAAGGATTACAGCTAATTACGACCGATTTCGTCGACAGCAAAGCTCTACTGCCCGGGATTGGCAGCGATCCACAGTTCATGAGCACGGTTTTCAGCCAGAACCAGAATGCGCCCCCGGATGAGGCCCAACTGCATCAGGGTTACGCCATTTATCAGGTCACCGCGATTAAGCCACCGTCGACGCCGACTTTCGAGCAGGCACGGGGCCGCGTGGAGCAGGAATTTAAGAACGAGCGCTCAACCCAATTGCTGACCCAAAAGACCCAGGAGCTGGCGGACCGTGCTAGAGCTGATCACGATTTGAAAAAGGCGGCGAAAGAACTCGGAGCTGAATATAAGACCAGCGACTTTGTGCCGCCGGATGGCCAGGTGCCGGATATTGGCTCGATGGCCGGGCCTGCCGCAATTGCCTTTACCTTGAAGCCCGGTGAGATAAGCGGTCCAGTCAATACGGCAAACAATGGCGCGGTGCTCAAGGTTACTGACCGTCAGGCTCCGACCGAGCAGGATTACGCCGCAAAGAAGGAGCAGATTCGCGACGGCGCGCTGCAGCAACAGCAAGCGGAAATATTTAATCTGTTTCTGGGAAACCTACGCGAGTCCATGCAGAAATCCGGCAAGATTAAGATCAACCAGAAAGAGCTCGCAACTCTGACTAAGGCGCGCACCGAGGAAAACGAGTAGTCTCTTCGGTGCTAAAGATTCCTCGGACAAAATTTAGTATTCTCATTGCCAGTCCTCCAGAGACGGGGACGAACCTGCTTACTCTGCACGCAAATGACATTTCCTCGCTCGACCGGAATTCTGCTTCATCCGATCTCGCTGCCATCGCTGGGGGGCATCGGCGATTTCGGTCCTGCAGCTTACGAATTTCTCGATTTTCTCGCCAAGGCGCGTCAAGGACTTTGGCAAGTGCTGCCATTGAACCCGCCGGCAAACGGGAATTCGCCGTACTCCTCGACTTCGGCGTTCGCGGGGAATCCGTTGCTCATCAGCCTCGAACGGCTTGCAGAAAGAGGCTGGCTTGATGCTGCTACGCTTTCCCGTCATGATCCATGCGTCGGCCCAATTGACTATGATCGTGTAAATCGCGAGAAGCTCCCTTTACTTTGGCGAGCGGCAAAGAATTTTCTCGAACGGACGAGCGGTGAATCTCGGCAGCGCTTCGAACTTTTTGCCAAGGAGAACTTCTGGTGGCTGGAAGATTTCGTTCTGTTCGATACCCTTCGCCAGCAGCACGGTAAAAATTGGAACCATTGGCCTTCGCCTTTGGCACGGCGTGAGCAATCCGCGATCGAATCTGTCCAGCGAGAACTCAAAGCAGATCTTTCCGTACGTCGCGTGCTGCAGTTTTTTTTCTGGGAACAATGGCACGCCCTGCGGAATTATTGCGCGCAGAAATCGATTCGGGTGGTAGGAGACATCGCCATCTTCGTCGATTATGACAGTGCCGACGTCTGGTCGCACCGCAATCTGTTTCGTCTGCGAGAAGCAGACCTTCTGCCGGAAGTTGTGTCGGGCGTTCCTCCCGATTACTTCAGCGCCACCGGACAACGCTGGGGCAATCCACTCTACGATTGGCCGGCAATTCGCAGCTCCGGCTATCGATGGTGGATCCAGCGTCTGCGCTGGGCTACGCAAACCTGCGACTTCATTCGTCTCGATCATTTTCGGGGGTTCGCACAATTCTGGGAAATTCCTGCCGATGAGCCCACGGCTATCAAAGGCTGCTGGGTGGATGGACCTGGCGACGAATTCTTCTTGAAATTAAGAGATGAGCTTGGCGGGCTTCCTTTTTTTGCCGAAGATCTTGGCTTGATCACACCGGATGTGGTCGCGCTTCGCGAACGCCATAATATTCCGGGCATGGCAGTGTTGCAGTTTGCGTTCGGCGATCCTGGCGCTCATACCTACCTGCCGCATCGCTTGAATGCGCATTGCGTCATTTACACCGGCACGCACGACAACGACACCACGGTCGGCTGGTGGTCGAGCTTGAATGAAAAAGAACGCCGCGCTGTAGTCGGTTTAATCGGTCCTTGCGAAGACGGCCCGAACTGGGGCTTGATCCGCCTAGCGCAAAGTTCCCCCGCGAATTTCTCGGTGGTGCCGCTGCAGGACGTTCTTGGTCTCGGCAGCGAAGCCCGGCTGAACACTCCCAGCACCCATACCGGGAATTACCACTGGCGCTGCGAACCAGGGGCGCTCAAAGCTGAACTGGCCGCGAAATTGACTGCCCTCGCCGAAGTCACCGACCGTTTGCCGGAACCCGTGCCCGTTCCTCGGACTGAAATATTCATTGCATGATTGACTGATTGAATTCGACCTGCGTCGTGTTAGGTCGGTCCGGTATGAGCCGAAACGAATTCGCGTCCTTTGCGTTCTTTCCCTAGAGCCAGCACCACAATCAGCAGGGCAATATTGATCGCCTCGAAGCCCGCTAAAGCCCAAGAGTATCCGAACTTGCCGCGCAACGCGTACTCGATGGAATTGATGGGAGCGGCGATCAGGATACCCATCTGGTACGCGAGTCCAGGCAACAGACCGCGAGTCTGATCCGGAGAGAGTTCGTTCAAGTGCGCAGGAATAACTCCCCATGCGCCCTGTACTCCCGCTTGCATGATGAAAGCCGCCACGGCGATGGTCAGCAGCGTGCCGCCGAACGCCCACACGGGAATAGTTGCAAATGACAGGAGGAGCGCAAAAATCATGCTTCGCCGCCGGCCGAAGCTTTCAGAAAGATGGCCAAAAATTAAAGTCCCAATTACCGCGCCAATGTTGTACAGAATCGCTATGTAAGAAACTGTGTGCTTACTGGCGCCATGCGCGGATTTCAGGAAGTCGGGATACAGGTCTTGGGTGCCGTGTGACAGAAACATCATGAGCGTCATCATCAGCACGAGATAAAGCGCCGCCTTCCAGTTCTGTTTCACGACTGCAAGGATGGCTCTGGTTGACGGCGCGCGGTGTTGTTTCCACGCTTCAGATTCCTGGACCTTTGACCGTATATAGAGCGCCAGCAAAGCCGGAGCTCCTCCCACCCAAAACATTGCTCTCCAGCCGAAAGCAGGTTCGATAAAACGCGCTGCCAACGCAGCCAGCAGGTAACCAAGCGGGTAGCCGCTCTGCAGAACTCCAGAAAGAATGCCACGCCATTTGGGAGGGGCAGCCTCCATGGCGAGCGACGCTCCCACGCCCCACTCGCCGCCCATTCCAATGCCATAAAGCGCGCGCAGGATGAGAAATACCGTGTAATTCGGCGCAAAGCCGCACAGCAGTTCGACCGCAGAGAAGAAAATCACATTTGCCATTAGCGGCCGCCGTCGACCATACCGGTCGGCCAGCAAACCAAATATAAGCGCGCCCACCGGACGCATGGCCAGCGTGGCGGTGATCGTAAAGACCATTTCGCTTTTGGTTACGTGGAACTGCGCGGCAAGCGTATCTACCAGGAAGACGAGAACGAAGAAGTCGAAGGCATCGAGCATCCACCCCAGGAAGCCGGCGGTAACGGCGTGCCAGGGGCGCGATGGCTGGACAGTTGGATCTTGGGCAAGTTTTTGATCGAACATTTTTGGGCGCGAGCTAGAAGAACATGGTTCGGTGCGGAATGCAACGGCGACTACTCAATCGTGGGCTAACCGCTGCTTGGCCGCAGCAATGGACCCAGAGGGCATTGATCGCAATGCGCTTTGGATTTCAAACAATACTGTTTTCCCGCGCTTACAATCAGCCCGTGCATTTCGTTGAATACCTGTGCCAGCGGAGATCGCGCAGCAAGGCTCATGCGCGACGGGGAGTGCGACGCTTTTCCGGCTGAGCTTGACGAAACCACAATGGCAGAGAGCTCCGGAACGCGCGTCAGGGATCTTTCGAACAGGCTGCGAATTTCTTCATACGGGGCATTGTCGGGCAGAATGCCATGCCGGATCGAAAGCCGCCGTGTGTAGGCATCCACTACAAAGACCGGATGCTGCCCGGCATAAAGAAGTATTGAATCTGCAGTCTCGGGCCCGACTCCATTCAAGGACAGGAGCTGCTCTCTCAGTTCTGCCGTAGGTTGAGCGAACATTTTGTTCAAGGATCCGCCGTAGCAGCGGTCCAGGAATCTTACGAACATTTTCAACTTGCGCGCTTTCTGGCGAAAATATCCTGAAGACCGAATCAAGCGCTCCAAGCGACCCACCGAAATATTGCGAATTCCTTCCACGCTCAAAACCCGCGCCGCGTGCAGATTTCGCATAGCAATTTCCACATTCCGCCAACTGGTATTTTGCGTCAAATAGGCGCCCACAATCACCTCAAAACGGCTTCGCGCAGGCCACCAGTGCTGGCGTCCCCACGCACGGGCAAGCATGGAGTAAATGGCAGCGATGTTTTCTTCTGAGGAGACCTTCGACATTGGCTTCAGTTTATGAAACTCGCGCGAATCTGTCTAAGGTACATGACCTTCCGCGCGAGACCCGCTACATGTCGCGTCTAGCAAGGCATTTAGCTCATCCCGCGCGATGAAAAATCTTAAGTGTGAGTACAAGTACCAAAGTTACTTTCACGGTAACCGAATCAAGGTGACAATTTGTGTCACCGGAACTTGTGCCTGCCATCCCCTAAAGGGCACCGCTTCTGCGCCGGGCCGCGTTTCCCGGACCTTCGTTTTCTGCATCAGGAGATTGGGGTATGTCTCAAAGACTGGGCGACCTTCTTGTCAAAGAGAAGATCATCACCCCAGAACAACTGCAGCAGGCCGTCAAGGTGCAGAAGGAAACCAACTGCCGCCTGGGCAGCGCATTGGTCAAACTCAACTTCCTTACCGATGAGGATGTCACAAACTTCCTCTCGCGTCAGTACGGCGTTCCTGCAATAAATCTTTCTTACTTTGAAATTGATGCTTCGGTGGTAAAGCTGATCCCGTATGACACCGCCAAGCGCTATCAGATTCTGCCCCTGAGCCGGGTCGGTGCTTCACTCACCATCGCCATGGTTGATCCCACCAATGTGTTCGCCATGGACGACATCAAGTTCATGACCGGTTTCAATATCGAGCCGGTGGTGGCTTCCGAAAGCGCCATTCTTGAAGGCATTGAGAAGGCATACGGCTCCAGCAAGGAAGAGGACCTCGAGCAGGTCATGCAATCAATGCAGGACATGGACGAGGCCGACGTCGAACTGCAAGCTGACGCCGAAGAGATCGGTCTAGCAGATCTGGAGAAAGCGGCCGACGAAGCTCCGATCGTAAAGCTGGTCAACCTTATCCTCACGGATGCTGTTAAGCGGGGCGCCAGCGACATCCACATTGAGCCCTACGAAAAAGAGTTCCGGGTGCGCTTCCGTATTGACGGTGTTCTGCAGGCGATCATGTCGCCTCCACTCAAGCTTAAGGATGCAATCACGTCCCGCATGAAGATCATGGCGAAGTTGGACATCAGCGAAAAGCGGCTGCCGCAAGACGGCCGCATCATGCTAAAAATGAACCTCGGCGGCCGCAAAAAGCAACTCGATTTCCGTGTAAGCACTTTGCCCGCTCTGTGGGGCGAAAAGATTGTGCTCCGGTTGCTGGACAAGGAAAATCTTCGCCTGGACATGACCAAGCTGGGCTTCGAGCCGGAGTCTCTGGTCAAGTTTGAAAAAGCGATTCTGAAACCGTACGGAATGGTGCTGGTCACAGGCCCTACCGGATCAGGAAAAACCAATACGCTTTACTCCGCGATCTCAACCCTGAATAAGCCTGACACCAACATTATGACGGCTGAGGATCCGGTCGAGTTTCAGCTCATGGGCGTCAACCAGGTCCAGATGAAAGAGCAGATCGGGTTGAACTTTGCCGCCGCGCTACGCGCATTTTTGCGTCAGGACCCGAACATCATATTGGTCGGCGAAATCCGCGACTTCGAGACCGCGGAAATCGCGATCAAAGCCGCTCTCACCGGTCACTTGGTTCTTTCAACGCTGCATACCAACGGCGCACCTGAGACTATTACGCGGCTCATGAACATGGGCATCGAGCCGTTCCTGGTCGCGACATCCGTGCACCTGATCTGCGCGCAGCGCCTGGTTCGCCGGATTTGCAAGGATTGTACCGAGGTCGTCGAAGTCCCGGTACAGGCCCTCATTGAGGAAGGTTATACGCCAGAAGAAGCGAAGACTGTGAAGATTCAGAAGGGTAAGGGATGCGGCGTTTGCAACAATACCGGTTACAAGGGTCGGGCGGGTCTTTACGAGGTTATGGAAGTCGATGACGAAATTAGAGAGTTGGTGCTGGTAGGCGCTTCCGCGCTCGAACTGAAGAAAAAGGCCATCGAGCGTGGGATGTTGACTCTGCGGCGCAGCGGTCTGATCAAAGTTGCGGCGGGAGTTACAACGCTCGAGGAAGTCGCGCGCGAGACCATCCACTAAGAATTCGAGAAGGGATTTTAGCTACACCACAGAAAGGTCCGAAGGAACAATCAATGTCGCTCTCATTAAGTGATCTGCTGAAACGCATGCTGGAGATGAACGGTAGCGATCTCCACATCACCACCAATTCTCCGCCACAGATCCGCGTGCACGGGCACCTGGTGCCGCTCGATCTGCCCCAACTGACGCCGGCTGAGACCAAGCAATTGGCTTACAGTGTGATGACTGACTCGCAGAAGCACCGCTTTGAAGAGCACCTGGAGCTCGACTTCTCATTCGGATTGAAGGGCCTTGCCCGTTTCCGCGCCAACACATTTAACCAGCGCGGTGCAACCTCGGCAGTTTTCCGCGTGATTCCATTCGAGATCAAAAATTTCAACCAGCTCGGCCTGCCGGCGGTGGTTACAAAGCTGTGCGAAAAGCCGCGCGGCTTAGTGCTGGTGACTGGCCCTACCGGTTCCGGCAAATCTACCACTCTGGCGGCGATGATCGACAAAATCAACGCCGAGCGGCATGACCACATCCTCACCATCGAGGACCCGATCGAATTCGTACATATGAATAAAAACTGCGTGGTCAATCAGCGCGAGCTTCACGCTGATACCAAATCCTTTGCTGACGCACTGCGCGCCGCTCTTCGTGAAGACCCGGACGTAGTGCTAATCGGCGAAATGCGTGATTTGGAAACGATCGAGTCAGCTTTGCGAATTGCCGAAACCGGACACTTGACATTCGGAACCTTGCACACCAACTCGGCATCATCCACCATCAACCGAATCATTGACGTATTTCCGGCACACCAGCAACCGCAAATTCGCGCCCAGTTATCGCTCGTTCTGGAAGGAATCATGTGCCAAAGCCTGTTGCCGAAATCAGACGGTAAAGGCCGCGCCATGGCGATGGAAATTCTGATCCCCAATGCGGCGGTTCGAAATCTTATCCGTGAGGACAAGATTCATCAGATTTACTCGGCGATGCAATCCGGCCAGGAAAAATTTGGAATGCAGACTTTTAATCAGGCGCTGGCCACGCTGTTTTTCCAGAAACAGATCACCATGGAGGTCGCGCTGGCGCGCTCCAGTAATGCTGATGAGCTGCAGGAAATGATTAACCGCGGCGCCGGCCTGAATACACGTCAAACCGCCACGGCTACGGGGAAACACTAATTTGGCAAGGAATTCAGAACCGAATTCGAAGCAGTAAACAGAGAGGGAACAATGCCAGTCTTTACATTTTCAGGGAAAAACTCGGCGGGAGAAAAAGTCGCCGGAGAACGCGTCGCTGTCAACAAGCAAGTGCTGGCAACGCAATTGCGTCGCGAGCAGATTAACGCACCTACGATCCGGGAAAAGGGAAAAGAATTTGCAATGCCCACGTTCGGATCGGGCAAGGTCAATACCAAAGACATTGCCGTGTTCTTCCGGCAGTTCTCGGTCATGATCGATGCCGGTCTTCCACTAGTGCAGTGCCTGGAAATCCTGGCAGCCAACCAGGAGAACCCGACCTTTCAAAAGGGGCTGACCAGCGTTCGTACCACCGTGGAAGGCGGCGCAACCCTGGCCAACGCCATGCGCCAACACCCCAAATTGTTTGATGACTTGACCACGAATATGATCGAGGCCGGCGAAACCGGCGGTATTCTCGACCTCATTCTGCAGCGCCTGGCCATCTACGTTGAAAAGGCGGTCAAGCTGAAGTCCGCCGTCAAGTCGGCGCTGATCTATCCGGTCTCAGTTATCTCGCTCGCAACGCTGATCGTAGCCGCATTGCTGAAGTGGGTGGTGCCCATTTTCGCCAACCTTTTTGCTGGTCTCGGCGTGGCCCTGCCTTTACCCACAAGAATTGTGATGGGCCTGAGTGCGTTCGTCGGGCAGTTCTGGTGGTTTTTCATCGTTGGAGGTGTGGGGCTGGTCTTCGGCATAAAGCAGGTTCGGAAAGATCCACGTGGACGCTATTGGTTTGACTATCTAATGCTGAAGCTTCCAGTGATCGGCCTGCTGCTGCGAAAGATCGCGGTAGCTCGCTTCACCCGGACGCTGGGCACGCTTATCACCTCGGGCGTTCCCATCCTGGAAGGCCTGAGCATTACGGCGCGGACTTCCGGCAATGCAGTGTTGGAAGAAGCTTTGATGAAAGTACGGAAAGCCATTGAAGAGGGACGCACCATCGTCGATCCACTGCGAGAATCCGGCGTGTTCCCTAGCATGGTGACGCAGATGATCGGAGTCGGCGAAGCAACCGGCGCCATGGACAATATGCTTCAGAAAATCGCCGATTTCTACGAAGATGAAGTCGATACTGCGACCAAGGACATGCTTGCCATGCTCGAACCCATAATCATCGGCGTGTTGGGTATTGCGGTCGGCGGAATCGTCATTTCGCTCTACCTGCCACTATTCTCGATGATTGCGAAGCTGGCCGGCTAAGAGTTGCTTTTTCGCGGGGGACCCAATGGTCCCTCGCGACTGCGCTACAGAAATTAGGCATGAGATATGCAATCCGCCTTCGAGAACCGGGTATGGCTCACGTGGCTGGTGAAGGTCCGAATCCTGATTCTCACCGTGCTGCTGGGCATCGAATTGGTCATTTCCCAGTTCACGCCGGTCGCATTCCCGCTTCGTCTTTTTGCAGATACCATTCTGCTGGCCTACACGATCTCGGCCTTCTACCTGGTCCTCCTGCATTTCTGGGATGAACTGAAGCCACAAGCCGTGTTGCAGGTAGTCACGGATTTGCTGTTGGTCA
The DNA here is from genome assembly GCA_025462735.1 of Acidobacteriaceae bacterium. Taxonomy (GTDB): domain Bacteria; phylum Acidobacteriota; class Terriglobia; order Terriglobales; family Acidobacteriaceae; genus Gp1-AA145. The sequence goes on from JAOAPC010000011.1 coordinate 118,704, forward strand.
GCCTTTTCGTTTACGTCACCGGCGGCGTTGATAGTTCACTGAATTTCCTTTACCCACTGGTCATTATCGTTGCCAACATTTTGCTGCCCCGGGTGTGGGCTTACCTTACGGCGGCGCTGGCCTTCATCCTGTATGGAACGGTTCTCGAGCTATCGTTTTTTGGTGTGGTGCCGTCTTTCTCCGTCACTCATCCTGGGATCCGCACTCTCCAATCGATCATCTTCGTTAATCTCTTCGGATTTCTTACCATCGCGTATTTGGCAGGCCTGCTTTCCGATAAGCTTCGCCAGACGGATAGACGGCTGGCGTATTTTCGGGGCGAGCTCGAGAGCCTGCAGGCCCTGCATGAAAATATAGTAAAGTCCACCAGCGACGGCTTGATCACAACCGGCCTGGACGGGCGCATTACCCTCGTGAATCCAGCTGCGGAAAAGCTATTGCAGCATACTGAGATCGATCTACTTGGAAAGCCTATCGCGTCGCTGTTCGAGGATTCGCTTCCACACGCCAGCTCAGAGCATTTGCATAGCGAGGTGCGGTTTGTCGCTCCCCAGAATTTTCGCAAGACCTTTCGCATCATAGTTTCCGAACTAAGGGTTCCGGGACGTGGCCCGGTCGGATTCGTGTACACGCTCGACGATCTCACTCAGATACGGCGCCTGGAGCGCGAAGTGCGAATACAGGACCGGCTGGCGGCAATTGGTCGTCTGGCCGCGGCCATAGCGCATGAAGTCCGGAATCCGCTTACTTCGATTGCTGGATCGGCAAGTCTTCTCTCAGAGATGCCCGGTGTGAATGACGAGCATCGTCACCTGCTGCAGATCGTCACTCGCGAGTCGGAGCGGCTCAATGGCATCATTACCGACTTCCTGGCCTATTCTCGTCCGAAACAATATCGTTATGCGGCCGTGGACATGGTTCCCTTGCTCGAAGACACGCTTACATTACTCGAACACCGGCTCGAAGCAGAGAAGATCGGCATAAGAATTGAGCGGCATTACGGGGCCTCGAAGGCCTTCGTTCTGGCCGATGGCGACCGCATGAAGCAGGTCTTCTGGAATTTTTGTGAAAACGCTGTGCGCGCCATGAACCAAGGTGGAACCCTGACGATAAGTATTGAAGAGCTCGGCAATGAGTGGCAGTTCAGTTTTGCGGATACCGGCCCTGGAATGAGTCCTCAAATGGTCGAAAAAGTCTTTGAGCCATTCCAGTCGCAGTTTGAGGGTGGTACCGGTTTGGGTCTGGCGATCGTTTACCAGATCGTGCAAGCGCACGAGGGAAAGGTATGGGTCCGGTCAAAATCGGGCCAGGGATGCACATTCGTACTGCGAATGCGAAAGGCTGCAGAAGAAGCGATGTCGCTGCGGGCACCGAAGGTCTCCGCGACGCTACCGGAAAGTTCGCAAGCGGAAGGTGCGCATGCCTAACATTCTCATCTGTGATGACGAGCGCTCCATCTGCGAAATGCTCGATATCACCCTGCGCCGCGAGGGTTACAAGGTTGAGACCGTCACCTCCGGAGAGGTGGCGAAGCGAAAGATCGAGTCCGCACTTTACGACGTAATTGTTACTGACATTAGAATGCCGAACATCGACGGCATCGAAGTGTTGCGCCATGCGCACAAACTTTCTCCTGAAACTGCCGTCATCCTTATTACCGCGGTGGACGATTATGAAGCCGCTGTAGAAGCCGTAAAGGCCGGTGGTGCGACCGACTATATTCGTAAATCTCCAGGTCTGGTCGATGAAATCAAGATTGCCATCCGTAAAGCTCTGGAAAAGGTAACCCTGAGCCGGCAGAATTTTGCTTTCAAACGTGATGCCGCCACCAGAAATTCGCTGGACAATATAATCGGCGCCAGTCCGGCAATGGAGAAGCTCAAGCAGACCATTCGGACAGTCGCTTCCACACAGAGTACGGTGCTGGTCTACGGCGAAAGCGGAACCGGAAAAGAGCTGGTTGCACGCGCGGTCCACACCTGCTCTCCGCGGGCGAGTGAACCGTTCGTATCGATTAACTGCGGGGCCTTTCCCGAAACCCTGCTCGAAAGTGAATTGTTTGGATATGTGAAGGGCGCTTTCACTGGCGCGAACCAGAACAAGCGCGGTCTTTTCGAGGTCGCCGATGGCGGGACGATTTTTCTGGACGAAATCGGCGAAATGACATTGACCATGCAAGTGAAACTTCTCCGCGTGCTACAGGAACGCTGTGTGCGTCCGGTTGGCGGTACGGATGAAATTGCTATAGATGTGCGTGTCATTGCGGCCACCAACCGTGACCTGGAAAAACAGGTCGCCGAGAATACCTTCCGAGAGGATCTGTATTACCGGTTGAGCGTGATTCCGGTAACAGTGCCTCCATTGCGCGACCGCCGTGTGGATGTGCCGCTGCTCGTGAATCATTTCCTGCGCAAATATGCGCCCGCAGCCGGAAAAAGCATCGCTCGGGTCAGCGCTGCTTCGCTGACTTCGCTCGCCACCTACGAGTGGCCGGGGAACGTTCGCCAATTGGAGAACACGATCGAACGTGCAGTCGCCCTCGGGACCGAAGAAGAGTTGCAGGTGGAACTCCCGGCTGAGCGCCCGCGGGCGCGGGCTGCTGCTGCCGGAATTGGTGTAGACGCAGTTTCAGTTGCACCCGAAGGCATGCTGCCCGAAGGCATGGACATGGAGAAATACGTCGCCGACATCGAGCGCTCGCTGCTAAAGTCTGCGCTGGCGCAGTCGAATGGTGTGCAAGCGCGGGCTGCCGACGTGCTCAAAATCTCTTACCGGTCTTTTCGACATTTGATGAAGAAGTACGATCTATGAGCTTCAAGGCTCCTGGTTTTAGCGGACATAGACCAAGCAAGGTTTAACTTTATGGTGTGGATTGCAAATGTGGCTTACTGGCTGTTGGCTACCTGCGTTGCTGCTGGTCTCGGCGCGATCGGATTTTTATGGGAGCGAATGCGCAGGCAGTTGAATCAAGTGCTGCCAACTGAACAAAAAGTCACTTTGTATCCATCACTGCCGACAATGCCGAAGTCTTTTGAAGAACTTGTCGGGCAAACCAACGAACTTGGTCCTTTCCTGAAAGTTCTAGATCAGTACAGGAAGTTCTATCCATCAAGTTCTTTACCGAAGAACGTGGCCCTCGGGGTTGTCATCTGGATACTTACCTTTATCGCTTTTCTTGCCACTGGAATTGGTAGCTAAATCGCCACCACCGAGCCCGCGTAGAACTAGCGCAGCTGAGTTTTGCATAGTGCCTTTGCGGGTATGATCTGAGCATGCGCTACACCCTGCGATTCATGTGGAACGCCACCCGCGGCCACCGGCTCACGCCTTGGCGCAGTCCCTATCTTCTTTGGCGAATTGAGACGTTTTGCGGTGTGAAGATGCACCAGATCGGGTTTCTGGAATTCTGGGAGTTCTTGTGGCGTGAGCGCGTCAACCTATGGCGATTTCTGAAGTGGACTTCGGAAATGGATCGCTACGTGCATCCGGTTCCGAAAAGCGGCTGAGTAATCTCAGCCGTTGGCCGCGACCGCGCCCTCTAGCGCAACCGTCACTTCGGTTCCCTTGGCGGCGCCAGTAAGCTGCGTGGCAGCACCGCGGTTGGTGGAAATTTCCAGATACCCCATGCTGCCCAGGATAACGAACAGCTCGCCGGCAGCGCCTTCCGCGTAATTGGTTCGAATGCTGGTCACTTCGCGTTTGCCGACGGTGACTTTGAATCCGGGCGTCTTTCCTTCGAGCAGGCCGGGCACATCCTGCGCGGTGAAATTTGTAATCAGATTTCCAAACCGGTCAACTTTCAGTACCACGCCGCGCAACGTCTTCCCATCGACGGATTTTGGCTTCGGAGCATTGAATCGCACAAAGTCTTCAATCTCCGGACCAAATTTCTCCTGCTCCACTCCCTTCGCGAGATATCCCGCGACCGGCGCAAAAATATCGCGACCGTGGAAGGTGTTGCTGACGGGTTGCAGGAAATAATGCTCGCCAGTGACGTGGCGAACGTGTACGCGTTCTTCCCGGGCATACATTAGAGAAAGCACGCCGTTGTCCGGCGCTACGAAATTGAACCCGTCGGAAGTGGCAAGGATCGGGCGCCGCGCGCTTCCTACCCCGGGATCGACCACAACCAGGTGGATCGTCCGCGCCGGAAAGTACGAGTAACTTTCGGCAAGCGCCAGCGCTCCGTCCAGAATGTCGTAGGGCTGCACCGAATGGGATATGTCGACAATCTCGGCATTGGGCGCGATATTCAAGATCACGCCTTTCATGACCCCTACAAAATGGTCGTTCAGGCCAAAGTCGGTGGTCAGGGTAACGATTGGACGGTGCGCCAAGTCAGCCTCGCGGCGGGAACTCAATTCCCGGGACTAACTCGAAAGTAAAGCCTTAACCAAGGCGCGTCAAGGTACAGAAGTCATTCACCGCGAGACCTAAAGTATAGAGCTAATTCCTATTCGATTCTGATACTTCCCGATCCAGTCTGCACATCAATCGGTACCCCGCCGCCTCCGACTTTGCCCTTCACATCCTTCCGCCCTATGGAACCCTGCACCATAACGGGATGGGAGAGGTTGATGGATCCCGATCCGGTGTGGGCATCCAGATCGAAGGACGCATTATTTGGCAGTCTGAGCTCCACGCTGCCCGACCCTGTGCGTACCATCCATTCACCCGTGGCCTCGCCTTCAACTCGCACGTCGCCGCTGCCAGCGTGCGCCTGCAATGATCCCTTTACGTGACGCAGCTCCAGGCCACCCGAGCCGGTTTCGGCATGCACCGATCCCGAAGCGCTTTGCTCGAGCGTCAGATGACCGCTTCCGGTCTCTCCATCGAAGCCGCCTGCAACGTTAGTCGCGTTAATGGAACCGCTCCCGGTGCGAGCATAAACGCTGCCATTTGCGCCCTGAAGATCAATGCTCCCGGATCCGGTGTGCGCGCGCACGCCCGCCCCAATACTTGAGAATTTCAGGCTTCCAGAGCCAGTACTGGCTTCGACGGGTCCGGCAATATCCGAAATGGTCTGGCTTCCCGAACCCGAGGAGGACCGCAGCTGGGTGCTTTCCGGAACTGTAATTTCATAGCTGATTGAAATGTTGTGTTTGAGTTCTGGATCATCAATGTGGCCGATGCGAATATCGTTTCCGCTTTGCTGAATAGGAGGATTATTTTCCAGCTTCTTCACCCGTTCCTGCGCCTGTCCGTCGCCGAACCACTCATTGGCAGATATATGTCCAACCACGTGTACCTGGTTGGACCCACCCCGATGCACCTCAATCGATCCCGACCCCGTCTCTACCTGTAAATCCACATGCCCATTGACTTGAAGAGTGCGTTCGAACTCCCCGCGAACTGCGCTGAATGCTGGCACCGCGCACAAAGCCAAAGCTGTGACCGTGATTGCAATCGCGCCTCGTGAACTGAAAGCTCGCATGATTTCCTCCTGGGGAAATAGTCCAAAACAGATTCAGAAAAACGGGCACGGAACCAAGTCCGGTGACCAGTCCCGTGCCCAACTCCCGGCGTGAGCCGGGAACGCATGAATCCCTACTGCAATATGACCTGATCGCCTTCCTTCAGCCCGTTGAGGACTTCGGTTTTGGCGCCATTAGAAATACCAATGTTGATTGCAACCTTGCGCTGCCCGTCTTTACCCTTGGAATCGGGGATTTGAACTGAAGCCTTGCGGTCTTTGTCGTAGATGATTGAGCCCTCAGGAATTTGCAGGACACTCTTGTGTTCATCGAGGATGATTTCCGCGTTGGCCGTCATCTCTGCCTTCAGCTCGCCGCCCGGATTGTCAATGGAGACGCGGACTTCGAAGGTGGTGACGTTATCCTTTTCCACGCCCATTGGAGAAATTTTCGTGACCACGCCGGTAAAAGTCTTGTCTTTGAAGGACTCGACCTTTATTCGCGCCGGCTGTCCCATGTATACGCGTCCGATGTCGCTCTCGTCCACCTTGCCCTTGACATAAACCTTGCTTGTGTCACCGATTGTCATTACCAGGGTTGCGCTCGATCCCAAAACCAGGATGGAGCTGACTGCGTCGCCCATTTCCACATCTCGCGAAAGCACAATGCCGTCGATCGGCGAAGTAATATCGGTATAGTTCAACTGTTCAACCAATTGCTTGAGATTGGCTTGGTCCGCTGCCACCTGGGCCTGCGACTGCGCTATTTTGGCCTGTAGCACGGTCATTTGTGCCCGCGCCACATTCTGCTTGTTGACCGCCATCCGGTAATCTTTTTCGGCATCATCGAGCGCGGATTGCGACACCACGCCGCCTCTTTGCATTTCCAGGTTCCGTTCGTAAGAGCGTTTCAGCAGCGGCACGTCCGGGCCTTCAGCATCTACCTTGGCGCGTTCGTAATCGGCCTGTGCGCCCTTCATGCTTGCCTGTGCGGCAAGAAGCGCCGCGCGCGATTGCTCAACTCCCGCTTCGATTTCAACTTTATCGAGCTGCGCCAGAAGCTGTCCCTTTTTCACTCGGTCGCCATATTCCACATACAACTTTTTCACGATGCCGCTGGCCTTCGACTTCACTTCCACCTTGGTGATGGGCTCAACTTTTCCGGTAGCCACCACGCTCTTGGCTAAGTCGCCCTTTTCAACTTTGGCGAGTTTTGAGGGGTCAATTTTCGAACTGCCGTGCGAGAACGCGACGGCAACGCCGGCGATCAGCACAAGGACGACTACGATGACGGAAATTATGATGATGCGATTGCGCCGCTTCTTGCGTGCGTTTACGTTGCCGTTCACAACTCCTCCTTAACAATCCGGTCTGTCTTGCTCTTTGCTTGGCTGTCGCTCAATGATACGAGGCACTCCCGAAATTTGTTCCCCAAGGCGGTAATCCCGGATCAGAAGGCCAGAGATTGTCTGTGCCCTCTAATTAGACCAGCCAGAGGACAAAATGAAAGCAGGAAACCAGCGGTTACTTTTCAGCGTTGACGACAGCAACCGTTCCGAAAGTGGGTGGCGGGAGCGTGCTTCCAGAGCTGTACTTATTCTAGCTTCCGCAGTGGCCCGAAGAAAAACATAAAAGGAGCTTTGGAATGTTAAAATTAGGGCTTAAATGATCGCTTTTGTGCTGCTCAGGGTCTTGTTGATCGTCGCCCTGGTAGCGGCCAACGCTTTCTTTGCCGCTGCCGAGTTCGCGCTGGTCAGTGTCCGCGAAACCCGCATCGAGCAGCTTATCCGCGCCCGCCGTATCGGAGCGCGCATCCTGCAAAGACTGCACCGCAACTTGGACGAAGTCGTCAACGGTGTGCAACTTGGCGTCACCGTGGTCAGCCTTACGCTTGGCTGGATCGGTGAGCCTATGGTCGCCCATTTCGTCGAGGGCTTCCAATTCCTGCAGCGTGTCCCGCACGTGCTGGTTTACGCACACGGCATTGCCATCGGTATTGCCTTCGGGCTGATCACCTTTCTGCACGTGATCCTGGGCGAACTTGTGCCGAAGTCGCTCGCCTTGCAGCGGGCAGAGCAGGTGGCTCTCGCAGTAGCGGGGCCGATGGACGTTTTTCTCACTCTCACCCGCCCTTTAATTTTCATAATGGGTAGGTCTGCCGGATGGGTCTTGAGGATGTTCGGCCTACGCAGAGTGCGCCAGGGTCCGGTGCATTCACCCGATGAGGTCAAGCTGATAGTGAGCGCCAGCAGGGAACTGGGGCAGATTACTCCCGCGCAGGAAGACATGGTTCACCACGCGCTGGAACTGGAAAACACTACAGTCCGAGAGGTGATGGTTCCGCGGCCCGATATTTTCTCTTTGCCGGGCGATATCACGCTGCAAGACGCAATCGACCGTGTGGTCGAGGAACAGCACTCACGGGTTCCAGTCTACGATCCTCAAAGCGGCCCCGAGCATATTATCGGCATACTCTACGCCAAGGACCTGATGCGGTGGGCTGGTCTGCGGCTTACCACGCGTCCCCTGGCGGTTCCTTCCCGCGTCTCCGAAATGAAGATCAGCCAGGTCATGCACGACGCCATGGTGGTGCCCGAGACCAAGCCGCTTTCTGAGCTGCTGGAAGAATTCAAAGACCGAAAACGCCACATGGCAATTGTGGTCGACGAATTTGGTTCCACCACCGGCCTGATTACCGCTGAGGACATTCTCGAACAGCTAGTAGGCGAAATTGAAGATGAGTATGACGTGGCCTCGCTCGCCGCTCCCCAATCTGCCGGTAGCAAAACTCTTTTGCTCGAAGGCACGACCGGTCTTCGCGATCTCGAATCGCAATACGATCTCCTGTTGCCGCGCGACGCAGGCTTCGAAACCCTCGCCGGTTTCATGCTCTCAAAGCTGCAGAAGATCCCCGCGATCGGCGATTCCTGTTACTACGGCGGCCGCCGCTTCACCGTCGAAGAGATGGACGGCTACCGCATCGCACGTGTAAGGATCGAAGACGCCCAGCCCGCCGCCGCCCAAGCCGGGGACTAAGCTCCATGCATCCGTTCAGACGGCGTCATCCCGATGTTCCGCGCTTTCACCAGCGGGGCGAGGGATCTGGCGTGCATTGTCAGTCGAGACGCAGTCATGTTTAGCCGGGGAAGCACTTTGCTTTACAGCTGTCCTCTGTGGTCCTCGCAGGAAGCTTCACTCGGCTGAAGAATGCCGGGCTCGGGGGGGACGCATTTCCAAAAGAAAAGCGGCGGAACCCCAGAGTTGAAGTTATTTTGTGTTCGCGGTCACTAGACAGCGCGAGTAGTTCAGGACATACTAAAAAACTTTGAGTGCGGTACGAGGCAGGGGACTTGGGGATTCAAGGTCGATAGAATGGGAAGGGCGACTCTATGTCCTACATGTAGCATTCAGCCATAAAAAACTTTCCAAAGCGAGGGGAACCCATGAGAGCAATTCTGGCTATCGCTATGCTTCTGGCACTTGCTTCCCATTGTCTAGCCTTCGTCGATTCACCTCGACCAAGATACACAACGCTAATTGTGGAATACACGGGAGAGAGTATAGGCGGATCGGCCCTTCCGGTTGTAATCACCACGTCACAGGAAGAGGGGGAGTGGTACAAGCAACATTTCTCGGGAGACATGGCATTTTTACTTGCCTACGTCCAGTTAGTGCCCCAATCAGCTCTTAATGAGATTACGGAATTGCCGTTATTAAAGCGTGCATTGCATGGGGCTAAGCCAGTGGACGATGAACCTAAAACAGCTCAGAACGCGAGATTCACTGCTGGTGTTGGGCATGATTATGTGCAGATTATTCTAGAGAAACAACCGAGCACGAAGATACTGAAGAGCCTTGAAAGGATCGCTGCCAAATATCCGTTGCTAAATGCCGGGGTTCATCAACTTGAGTACAAGCTGAGATAAGTTACGGAAAACTCGGCTAATAGTGAGGACGAAAGTCAAGACTTAGCAACACCGACGTAAACAAGCGTCGAGAGTCCGAAAGGATGCGAACAACAACGACTCCGTGTCAAACTGCAGGACCCTATTGTGGCCAAGGTTGACTCCCAAAGGCACTGAACGCGCGTGGGAATGCAGCGAAAAACTTGTTATCAAATAAAACCTGTGAGAGCCCTTCGATACCTCTTCGCGCGTGCGTTGTACACATTGCCGGTCCTCTGGCTGGTGGTCTCGGTTGTTTTTCTCCTGATTCATCTCGTCCCCGGCGATCCCATTCTGCAAATGCTCGGCGAAGGCGCGCCCGTCACGGACATCGCTGCCACTCGCCACGCCTACGGCTTGGATGTTCCGCTTGGGCAGCAATATCTGCATTACTGGAAAGGCGTGTTGCATGGCGACCTCGGGCCGTCGCTGCGCTTCAACCAGAGTGTGGGCAGTCTGATCGTTCATAGGTATCCTTACACTCTGCAATTGACCGTCGCCTCTTTGCTGGTCGCGATCTTGATTTCAATTCCCGCAGGAGTTCGTTCTGCACAGCGCCGAGGCCGATGGGATGACAAGCTGCTCAGTGTCGTCAGCTTGTTTGGATTATCCTTTCCAAATTTCGCGCTGGGCCCGATTCTGATTTTATTTTTCGCGATCAAGCTTGGATTGTTGCCGGTTTCTGGTTCAGGGAGCCTGGAGCATCTGGTACTGCCTGCGATCACCATGGGCAGCGCCTTGGCGGCGATTCTCACTCGCATGGTGCGTACATCGATGCTCGAAGAGTTGGGGCATGATTACGTTCGCACCGCCCGCGCCAAAGGCCTCCCCGAGCGGACAGTGGTCTATCGCCACGCGTTGCGCAATGCGATGTTGCCGATCCTCACCGTGCTCGGTCTACAGTTTGGAGCGCTGCTAGCGGGTGCGATCGTGACCGAAAAGATTTTTTCCTGGCCCGGGATCGGGCGGCTCACCATCGACGCGATTGGCAATCGCGATTATTTCCTGGTGCAGGGATGCATTCTCGCGATTGGCCTGACTTACGTTCTAGTGAATTTCCTTACTGATTTGCTGTATTCGGTGGCGAATCCGAGGATAAGGCAGTGAAAGATCCGTCATTTGTCGTCGCCGTCGCGTCAGGACCCCGCATTTCCTAATATGGCGTCATCCCGAAGACCCGCGCTTTTACCGGCGGGGCGAGGGATCTGGCGTGCAGCGGCACCCAAGGGTTCGGAGTGTTATGCCCTCACAGACAGAGCGAAGGACCTCGTTCTGTGAATCCTACGAGACGATCCGCGCAAGATCCCTCACTCGGGCTGAAAAGCTCCGAGTTTCGGGATGACGCATTTTCGGGAACGGTCTTTTAGTTTACCGTCAAATTAAAGTTAGTGCTTGCAGACGGTGTAGCCGCGTCAGAGCTGCTGACCGTGTATGCGTTAACCGTTACCGTGTAACTGCCTGGAGTCGTCCCGTTCGATCCGCCTCCTCCGCCACCACCCCCACCTCCGCCTGACCCGCCGCCGCAGGCTGGCCAAGCGCTTATCGTGAGGACCAGACATCCCAGCATGGTGCCGAGCCTTAGCTGCTTTCCATGCCGCCGAATCGGCAGCAACGTTAGTGCAAGAACAGTCGCACCCGCAAGTCCAAGCCAGCTCACAGAGGAAATTCCAGCTGACGCAGTATTCGCTGTGGTCGTCACCGTGACGGTTGCTGCTGCAGTCGAAGAGTTGCTGAAATCGACGGTGTATTGGTTGACCGAATCACTGGTCGTAACCAGGCAACTCGCTTTCGGAGCGGGCGTCGTGCAGGAAAACGCCGTGCGCCCCGTCCCTTGAGTTTGCGTTAGATTCAACGTCGTCGTGTTTCCGCTGCTCGCGCCTGCCTTGAGCGAAATCGCAGTTGGCTGCGTGAGTTGCGGCACTACCGGCGAGGGCACGTATTGCCGAACGTAGTCCACCAGCATCGGGGCCTGGCTTCCGGTTGCCGAATCCGTCGGGGCGCCAAGCGTTCCGCCCACTGCAATGTTCATGATGATGAAAAATGGGTTGTTCGAACTGCTGAACGGCCAAGCGTCCCCAGAGGGCAGGTCGGAGGCGGTCACGACGAAGTACGGCTTCGTAGGGTCGTCGATGTAATACTGAATCATGTTTGCCGACCAGATCTGACCGTAGGTGTGAAAGGCGGTATCGATTTGCTCGCCACTTGGTAACGTGAAGCAATGGCCTTTGCCGATGCCGGCAGTGACCTGAGTGTGAATGGTCGAGCAATTTCCGGTAGCGCCCGGGCCGGCAATGTTCGAAGTGGTTGGCCAGTTCTCCATGACGTCAGACTCGCCCACCGTAGGCCACGTAACTCCCGGCTGTGAACCGAGGTTCCAGAACGCGGGCCACAAGCCAGCGTGCGAAGGAATCTGAAGATTGGCTTCAATTCGCCCAGACTTGAAACTTTGCTTTCCTGCTGTTTTCAGCCGAGCCGAAGTCCACGTGCTTCCTACAGAGCGGACCTGGATCGCAAGATGTCCGCTGCCATCAATGTAAGCGTTGGGATTGCTGTTGCTGCAAGGTGCTGTGGCAGGATTGACCGTCGGATCGCAATAAGTTTCGAGTTCGTTATTTCCGAAGCCGCTATTTCCGGTGTCGTAGGTCCACTTGGTGCTATCGATTGGGCTGTTCAGAGCGCCATTGAATTCATCGCACCACTGCGTGGTCCAAGTTACGGATCCCGTAGCGCCAGTGGTCCCGCATTGCGCCCGCCCGAGACTTGTCCCTAGAACCACAAACGCTGCTATCAGGAACAGCCGCTGAATTGTTCCTGGAAAACAGACTGAAGAGAATCTATCTGCGATCAAGCGCTGGTTCCGTTATTCAGTTGACGTTTGGATTGCTTACGACAGATGAGCTCAAAGCTGCCCACCCGCTCGCAGCGAAGCTATCGCGAGTTAAGTGGGCTTGTCAATGAAAAATCGATTTTCTAGGAATAAGGAAGTTACGCCAGCAGCGGCAGGGAAGTTCCTTGCTGGCCTTCGCCCACCGGATCCGCAATCGCCTTAAGCTGCGGATAATGCTCCAGCAGCGCCTCGGGGGCAATCACGCGTCGCCCGGTCAACATGTGCTTGAGCTGCAGCGCATTGACTCCGGCTTTGGCCTCGAAGTGATTATTCGTGACCACAAACGTAATCTTCGCCTGCTGCGCGATGTTTTCTACGCGCTCTTTCCATCCCGCCAGCTCGTTCGGTTTGTACAGATAGTTGTAGCGATCGGCGCAGGTCTCGGCTTCGAACCACTGGTCATAATTTCGCCCGTGCAGCCGGACATATCCGATGGCAGAGGTCACGTGCGAAGTCGGCTCAAGCGACCGCCCAATCTGCGGCTGGTCAATATTCACGAAGCTGACATTTCTTTCTGAGAAGTAAGCGATGGTCTCCGGATTGTTCCACGTGGAGTGCCGCACCTCGACGGCGCGCGGATACTCAATGAAATCTCGCAGCAGGGTTTCCAGATATTCGCGATTCAGCGCCGTGTTTTTGAACGAGACCGGAAATTGGATCAGCAGGGCGCCGAACTTTCCCGTGGCCGCGAGCGCATCCAGCCCCTGGCGCGCCAGCCGCTCGTCTTCGTCATTGGGATGGATTGAGACCGCGGACGTTGGCTCCATCGCCGCCAGCGGTGAATGCGTAAACGACCGGTGCAGCTTCGCAGTGAACAGAAAATTGGGATTGGCGTCCGAAACAATGCGAGCCCAAAGCTTCGCTAGCTCCGGCTTAATGTGCCCGTAGAAAGAAGTATTGATTTCAACTACATCGAAGCAGCGCGCCACCAGCTCCAGCGGATGCTGCTTCCGCCGCGACATTCCGGGGGGATAGAACACGCCTTCCCAGTCTTTGTAGGACCATCCAGCCGTACCTACGCGAACCTGACTGCTTGGGACCATTTATTCATTTAAGCAGGTATGCGGTACGGTGGGCAATGCGGGCGATCGTTGATAAAAGCACGTGCAGTTGCGTCTTATCAGTAGAACACCAGCACCACCCAGTACGCGCCATGCGGGTACTTCTCCGTGCGCGCGTAGCAGGTGCCAGCGGAGTAGGTATGCAATCCGCGCTGTGCGATCACTTTGGAAATGTCGGAAGGCAGCGACTCCGGCTTCATGCTGGTATAGCGCAGCATATATGCCCCCGGCTGAGGGCTTGCCCCACTCAGAGAGTCTGCCTGGGCCATCGCACAGGCGCTCGATTGCACATCGCCATCATTGATCCGTTGCAGCCGCGGCATTTTTGCCTGTGCTCGCAACTGTTCCACGCTGTCCGAGACCAGCGCCTGCGCTTGCTGCACGGAGTAGGTCGCCATGCTTAGGCCGAAGTCCTGCGCCACATAAAGCATGTGCCGCTGCCGAAAGACGCCGAACCCAGCCACGTTGAATTTTGGGCTGAGCAGGTTATCGCGGTGCGGCGGAGACGCCATCAGCGCGTTATGCGCCTGGTCTACGTTCCCAGCCATCGCCACGTTTTCGCCTTCACGCTCCAGATGCAAATCCGAAGCGGCAGCAATTCGGGCAGTAGGGGAGGGCTCTCCGGAAAATTGATGTGAAATGCGTTTCTGCGCGGCCATTTCAGCCGCATGCTTCCGTGCCGCCCGGACCAGTCCTGCGTCCATCTTAAGCGGCGGCAAGCCTGCTTGCGCCCGGTCGGAATTGGCTTTGTCCAAGAGCTCGCGCTCAGCTTGGGCGTCGAAATTCGGAGCGTCGAAAGGCGAAACCTGCTGCCAGGAACTGTTCGGGACGGTATCCGCGGTTGCGACCGGCAAAGCCGCGCCTGCGGCCGCCAGATGCAAGGGAATCGACGCGATAAGGGCGAGGAACATGAGCCTTTTCAGCTCAAAACGCCAAATTGGGCGTTTCGGGCGGTCCGTGTCTACGTTCCAGATGCCCTGGGAGGAATCTGCTTTGCTTAAGAAAGAATAACTTCTACAATCCGGCTCAGCACCTTACACCGGAGACATTACGAATTGGCCACTCTCCCGCTCCTCCTCGGTCTGCTTGTCGTCGTCAACCTCGTCCTACTTCTGTGGCTGCTCCTGTACCAACGTTCTGGAACATCGCAAGCTGCTGGAATAAAAGCACTTGTGGAGCGTTCGGATGGTCTGCAGAAAGCCCTGAGTGAACAGTTTTCAGCAGCGACGGCAGACATGGCAACCCGTCTGGAGCAGACGAAAGGCGACCTCCGCCAACAGGTCACGGACCGCCTAGCAGACGGCTTTTCCGGTATCCGGCTGACCGTCGAAAATCAGATGAAGGCGGGCCGCCAGGAACAGGCCGAGCGCCTGGGGGAAACCCGATCCGAACTGGCTGGGGCGCTGGCTACGACTACATCCGCCCTAAAGTCGGAGTTCGATCGCCTTAACCAGCAGACGGCCGAGAGCCTGGAGCGAATCCGCGAGCGCGTCGATGCAAAACTGATGGCCATCACCGAACAGGTGCAATCGAAACTCGACCAGAACATTAAGGAAGGCTTTGCCCAGTTCGAAAAAGTTCAGCAACACTTGCGCGCAGCCGAAGAACAATTGCGGGAAGTGGGCGCGCTCGGACATTCAATTAACGATCTGAACAATCTACTGAAGCTGCCGCATCTTCGCGGAACATTCGGTGAGGCCAGCCTGGAACGATTGCTCTCTGATTTTCTTCCGGCCAACATGTTTGAAATGCAATGCTCGGTGAACGGCGGCGGCCGCGTGGATGCAATGATCAATTTTCCAGATCGGCGGCTTCCCGTCGACGCGAAATTTCCGCGCGAGCAAGTGCTGGCATTTTTTGAAGAGAGCAGCGAGGCAGAGCTTGAAACCGCGCGCGTTGAGTTCGTACGGGTGATGAAAGCTGAAGCCAAACGCATTAAGGCCTACATTCAACCCGAGCACGGCACCACTGAAATTGCACTGATGTATCTGCCCAGCGAAACCTTATATATGGAAGCAGTGCGCAACCGTGACCTTGCTGACTGGCTCAACCAGCAGCATGTGTTTCCTGTTTCTCCGAATACATTGCTGATGACGTTGCAGACGATTGCGCTCGTCCACAAATGGTATGAAGTCGCCAGCCGCTTCGAAAAGAGCCGTCAGGAGTTGGCTAAGGCGCAAAAGTCTTTCGACCACTTCCAGAATCAATTCGAAACTGTCGGCAAGAGCTTGAACAAGGCGCAGGAGGCTTTCGATAAGGCGTCTACTCATCTCAAGACTTATCGGGGAAGAGTGACGGCACTCAGCGGGCAAGAGCAGCTTGAACTTGACGCCGCAAATGGGGACGGGCCGTTGCCACTCACAGATAAAGCGACCGCCTAAGTATTTATGAACCTTCTTCGTGGGTGGAGCAGCGCTTCAGCGCTGCATTGGATTCCTGACCAGACATCGCTTTAGCCGCTGAGCAGCGAGTTCTACAACTACTCTCCATCTTTTCTTCGCAGCGCGCGCGCGATCTCCGGTAGGCGATTGAAGACGGCGACACATCGAAGCCACAATTTGTTGTCCATGGCGGGATAGCCGCTGACGACCGCTCCGGCAGCAACATCGTTCGGAATACCGCTCTGCGCGGTAGCGACGGCGCCATCTCCAATCTTGCAGTGTCCGGCCACGCCGACCTGCCCCGCGAGGATTACGTTCTTACCCACGTCTGTCGACCCGGCGAGTCCGGCTTGCGCGCAGAGCAAAGTATCCTCGCCGACGCGGGACCCGTGTCCCACCTGCACGAGGTTATCGATCTTCGCTCCGCGCGCAATGCGAGTTTCGCCAACACTGGCGCGATCGATGCATGCATTGGCTTGGATCTCGACGTCGTCTTCAATCACGGTTGGGCCGGATTGCACGATCTTGTGCCAATGGCCCTTGCTGTCCTTGGCGAAACCGAAGCCGTCTCCGCCGATTACGACTCCGTTTTGCAGCACAACGTTGTTGCCGATCCGGCAAAACTCGCGGACGACTGCGTGCGCATGAGCAACCAAGTTATCGCCAATCTTCACTCCGCGATAGACAACGGCGTGCGCTAGCAACACGGCGTTCTTGCCGATTTCAACATCCTCCTGAACCACGACGTATGGGCCGATGTGTGTTCCCGCGCCGAAGCATGCCGATGGATGCACAACCGCCGTGGGATGAATTCCAGGAGCGTACTGCGGTGGCGTATAAAAAAGTTCCAGGGCGCGGGCGAAATCTAAGTACGGATTTTTGCTGCGCAGCATCGCCGTCTTCAGGGCAGGGAAGTCCTCGCTTACGATCACCGCTGACGCCTTGGTAGTTCGGGCTGCGGCCGAGTATTTCGGATTAGCGATAAAAGTGAGCTGCCCCGGCCCGGCGGCTTCGATTCCCGCAACGCCACGAATTTCCGTTTCCGGCGCACCATTGTCAAGCCGCGTACCCAGCACACGATTAATTTCCGAAAGTTTCATTTTGCAGATGATTGTAAAGGAAGGGTGATCAAGGCAGGCTTCATCTCTGCGTTTTCCCGTGCCGTCCCTTCGGGACTCGAATCCATCCCCTATCCTTACCCGGCATTTCCATGCCGGGCTGCCACATGACGTGCCTGCGGCAGTGGATTTAATTCAACGCAAGCAAGCCGCTATTTTCGAGCAACCTTTCGCCATTCCATACACAGGGCCCATGACGTGCCTGCAGCACTGGATGCGACATTCGCTCATAAACAGCTTGCGACATCCCGAGCAAATTGAACCCCGCAGGCGAGGCGTACTATCTAATGACCTACGATGTCGTCTACTCCAAAACTCACCGCCAAGGGCTCTGCTCGTCCCAACGTTCGGGCGGTTCTGCCGCTGGTCTGGGAACTTATCCGTCCGCGGCGAGGCCTGCTTGCGCTTGGCTTCGTCCTTATGGCGATCAACCGGGTTGCGTCGTTGGTTCTTCCTTATTCCACGCGCTACCTGATCGACAGCGTGATCATTAAACACCACATACAACTTCTTAAACCGCTGGTGCTGGGCGTGCTTGCAGCCACGGTGGTTCAGGGCATCACGTCATTTTCGCTGACGCAGTTGCTCTCGAAAGCCGCACAGCGCCTGATTACGGAGCTACGCCAGAAAGTACAATCCCACGTCGAGCGCATGCCGGTTGCGTTCCACGATTCCACCAAGAGCGGCGTGCTGGTCTCGCGAATTATGAGCGATGTCGAGGGCGTGCGCAACTTGATCGGCACTGGACTAGTCGATCTCGTGGGCGGACTGCTCACCGCGAGCATTGCGCTGGTGGTGCTTTTTCGGATCAGCGCGCTGATGACCGTGCTGGCATTCGGCTTCCTAGCATGTTTCGCGTTTGCCCTGAAGAAAGCCTTCCAGACCATCCGGCCGATTTTTCGCGAGCGCGGCAAGATCAATGCCGAAGTTACTGGGCGCCTGGCCGAATCTCTCGGCGGCATTCGCGTGGTCAAGGGATATCACGCCGAAGAGCGCGAAGAAAGAGTTTTCGCCGGCGGCGTAATGCGTTTACTCAACAATGTATTGCGAAGTTTGACCGCGACTTCTGTGATGGGACTCTCCGCCAGCGTGCTGCTGGGCGTTGTAGGCGCGGTCATTATGTATGTGGGAGCGCGGCAGATTCTCGCAGGATCGATGACCATCGGCGAGTTCTTCACTTACACCATGTTTATGGGATTCCTGATCGCGCCGGTGATGCAGATCGTGCAGATCGGCACCCAGCTTACCGAAGCGCTTGCCGGTCTCGAACGTTCGCAAGAAATTCTGAACCAACCGGCCGAAGACCGCGATCCTCGGCGCACCATCACGCTTCCGCCAATCGAAGGCAACATTGCATTTGAAAATGTCAGTTTCAGCTACGACGGCACGCGCACGGTGTTGAATGACATTTCTTTTCATGCGGCACCGGGCACGGTAACCGCGTTGGTCGGGTCTTCCGGTTCCGGAAAGTCCACGATGATTGGACTCATTTCCGCGTTTTACGTTCCCACGCAAGGCTCGGTCGTTGTCGATGGTTTCGACTTGAGCAAAGTGCGGCTTGATTCCTATCGCACTCAACTTGGCGTGGTTCTGCAGGAGTCGTTTTTATTCGACGGAAGCATTCGTGAAAATGTGGCATTCTCCCGCCCCGATGCCAGCGAGGAAGATGTCCTGCGCGCCTGCCGCATCGCGCGCGTCGATGAGTTCGCCGAGAGCTTCGCTGACAAATACAACACCATTGTTGGCGAGCGTGGCGTGAAACTCTCCGGAGGCCAGCGACAGCGCATCTCGATCGCCCGCGCAATCCTGGCCGAACCGCGAATCCTGATTCTTGACGAAGCCACGTCCAGCCTCGACTCTGAATCCGAGCAGATGATTCAGGAAGGCCTGTCTTACTTAATGCGTGGGCGCACTACCTTCGTTATTGCACACCGTCTCTCGACGATCCGCAGGGCCGACCAAATTCTTGTGATTGAGCAGGGCCGCATTGTGGAGCGGGGCACTCACGAAGAGCTGTATGCGTCAGGCGGACGTTATTACGATCTCTATACCAAACAGCACGGCCTGGAGAGCAATTTGTTTCTTGCGCCGGGCGAAGGGGACACGGGCGAAACTCGGGTTGAATCGAGTGCAGAACAAAATGGAAACGGCGAGGGGGACGATCGTCCCATTGCAGATGCAATTCGTGCAGTGAAAGACTAACTTCGCTCTCAGCACAATGGCGCGCCCGGAGAGATTCGAACTCCCGACCTACAGCTCCGGAGGCTGCCGCTCTATCCAGCTGAGCTACGGGCGCGTCTTTCAAGTGTACATCGGCAAGTTAGGACCATCAATTTGCGCATGCAGAAACGAAAAATGGAGAAACGGAAGAACGGAGAAATGCCGGAGACGGATCGTGCGGAACGTGCGGTCGCCGTTCGTGTTCGAATTACGAGCAAAGGTAAAAGCAGCGCGATGTCCAGCTTAACGCCGTCCGCCGCCCTCGCCCCGGCCACCGCCGCTGGCGCGCTCCGCTTTCGGGCGGGCTTCGTTCACATTAATGGTGCGTCCGCCGACCTGGCTTCCATTCAATTCGGCAATGGCCTTGTCCCCTTCTTCGCCGTTTGCCATCTCGACGAAACCGAATCCCCTCGAACGTCCGGTTTCGCGGTCGGTGAGGATGCTGACCCGGTCGACCGTCCCATACGGTTCGAAGATCTTGCGCAGCTCATCCTCCGAGGTGTTGAAGCTGAGGTTCCCAACGAAAATATTTTTCACGGTGCCCCCCTCTCTGTAGTTGCGAACCGGGGCGAATATTCCGGCAAATAGACGGCGTTTTTACCGGGCCCGCAAGTGCGCCGAGAGTATAGCAAATCCTAAAACTTGGGCAAGAGAAAATACGCGGGGGACCGCATGATCGGCGAGGCCTTTACCTACCGCACCCGATAGATCGTTATTTCGACCGATTGGGAACAGCGAAGATGAGCAGCTGCAAGATCGTCATTCCGGCGGCGAAATGCGGTTCAGCACTTGTCGACTTTCCAATATCCGTCCGCCTGGTAGCCAAGTTCGAGTAGGCGGTTTTTGGGATCGTGTGGCTTTTTGCAATTGGGACAGATCAAATACCGGGTCCGGCCGGTTCCGCGGCGATCATAATTGTCGGACACGGCGAAAGTGGTTCCGCAGCTGCACGGAACAAGGTACATCCTGAAAGGTTCAGGGCGTTGTTTCTCGGTCGGCGGACGACGCGGCATGAACCGATTCTCGTACAGCCTGAGTATTAACGCCAGAGAAAGCGAAGCAAGGAATCGGTGGCCTAGAAGCCGTCCGATTTATAAACGACGCGCCCACGGACCATAGTCATCTCCACCTTTGTCTTGCCAAGCTCGTGGGGATCAACCTTAAATACATTTTGCGAGACTACGATCAGGTCTGCTAGTTTTCCGGGTTCCAGGGAGCCTTCGGTTTTCTCGCGATGCCCGGCAAACGCCGCGTTCAACGTATAACCCTTAATTGCATCGGCAAGGCTAATGCGTTCCGATGGAATCCATCCCCCCTTTGGCTCTCCCTCCGTAGTCTCGCGTGTGACCGCATTCTGCAATCCCGGCCATGGACTCAGCGTCACCACCGGCCAGTCACTCCCAAAGGCCAGCACTCCGCCAGCCGCCTGAATACTGTGCCAGGCCCAGCCCCGACTTCCGCGCTCCGCTCCAACTGCCGGCCGCCAGGATTTGAGCGTGTCATCATCTGGATATGCGTGCAGAGGCTGCATGCTGGCGATGACTCCGAGCCGCCCGAAACGCGGAATGTCCGCTGCCGAGGCATCCTCGATGTGCTCGATTCGGTGGCGCGCATCTTCGGTGGCGTTCTTCGCCGCGGCGCCTTCGTAGGCATCCAGCGCCACGCGGATCGCGCGGTCGCCAATGGCATGAGTAAAAATTTGAATTCCCCGTCTATCCAGTTCGGCCACGAAGGCCTTGTATTTGTCGGGATCCCACAGCAGCTGACCGGAGAGCGATGGATCGTTCGAATAGGGCGCAAGCATGGCCGCGGTATGGGTCTCAATCACACCATCGAGAAAGAACTTCACGCCGCCGGCGGCAATCCAGTCATCGTGATAGCGCCCACGAGCCTGCTCGATCTGCTCCAACTGGTGAGCGGTCACCTCCGGCGGATCAAGCCGGTATGCGAGATAGAAGCGAACCGTGAGTTCATTATTCCGGTGCAGCTCTTCCAACAGCTCGGCGTCGGCTACGTCCCCAGCGCCGACGTTCACGCCGCCCATCACGTGTACCCGCGTAATACCCAGTTCGTTGGCATGCTTCAATCCGGCGCGTAGCGCCTGTAGCTTCGCTTCACGGCCATGGATGGGGATGGCACGCCGAACGATTGCATCGGCGGCATCTTCTTTTATGGCCCCCGTGGCCTCGCCGGTTGCCGGATCGCGAACAATCTTGCCGCCCGGTGGGTCGGGCGTGTCCTTTGTTATATGAGCTGCCTCAAGTGCTTTGCTGTTGGCCCACCAGGTGTGGCCGTCAAATCCTTCGATGTAAACAGGGCGATCAGGAATGATTGCGTCGAGCTGTTTCTTGTCCGGCAGCCCGGATGGTGCGAATACCGGGTAAGACCAGCCGCGCCCCAACACCCAAGGATCATTCGGATGGGCCGCAGCGTAGGCCTTTATGCGCTCCTGTATTTCGGCCACCGTCTTGGCATTTTCCACGTTGACCTGCTGCATGGAGAACGAGCCGTCCATGAAATGGACGTGACAATCGGTGAAGCCAGGAAGAATGAGGCGCCCCTTGGCGTCGATCACAGAAGTGGAGGCGCCACGATAATGTTCAATTTCGCGATCGCTCCCGACGGCCAAAACCTTGCCGTCGCGAATCGCCAACGCCTCTGCCCACGGCTGGTGCGCGTTCACCGTGTAAATTCGCGCGTGGACCAAAACTACGTCTGCGGTCGTCGACTTCGTTTCGGCAAAGGATGTGCAGGAAAGAAACACCACCAGCAAACCCAGAAAGATCTGCCGCAAAAATTTTCCGTTAGCCAATGCGAAGCTCCTCGGAACTAAAAAGTCGGCGGCGTGTTCACCCACAGAATTACGGTTTCGGATTTTCCGGTGTTGGTCCACCTGTGGGGTACCGCGCTTTCGAAATAGAAACTGTCGCCGGTTTTCAGGCGGTACTCTTCATCGTGAAGAAAAATCTGTAACTCGCCTTTAATAATGTACAAAAACTCCTCGCCGACGTGAGTGTAGGATTCGCCGCTTCCGGCATTGGGGGCGACGCGAAACAAATGCGGCTCCATCACAGTGTTGCCCCAGGCCAGCAATTCCATAAGAACTCCGGGACCGGCTTCGAGGACCTTGCGTTCAGCAGGCCGAACCAAAAACTTATTCGCCTCCGCAGTATCGTGGAAGTCCAAAATATTGGTCTTGTAATAGCGAGCGAGTTTGCGCAGCGTGCCGACGGACGCGGTCATCTGCGATCGTTCCAGTGCACTCAGGAACCCAACAGAAATAGCAGCAGCTTTGGCAACGGTCGCAAGCGATGCGCCTTTCTTCAAGCGCAACTTACGCAGACGCGCTCCAATCGCACCAGCATGCCCGTCGCGCGGCGGCTGCACCAGGCCCTCACGCTTTAATGTCTGCACAATTGCAGGCGCATTCATGCCGCGCACTTTTCTCAGAAAACTAGCTCGCTTCAGCAGGCGAACATCTTCTGGCGTGTAAAGCCGGTATTTGCTCGCGGTGCGATGCGGTCTCGCCAGGCCAAGAATTTCCCACATGCGAATGACCGTCCGCGAGATGCCGACGATGCGGGCGACATCGCCGATCTTTAGATAATCGTTGTTCCTCGCGGAAGACATAATTCTTGTGCGGCGGCCAGCTCACCGGCTTTGTTTGCATCGCGCGGCAGGCGGTTTTTGCTTGACAGTTCTGTGTACCCGGTACTAACCTTGCGGGATTATAGCAAGGTTTACTTCTGCTGTAACCGTTGCTTCTTGAAGTTTTTGACCCTTAGCGAACGCTTGGAGGCGCTTCAATGTTCTCCCCCGCACTACGTCGTTCAGCATTCGTTTGTACGGTCGTCCTCTCCCTCTTGAGCCTATTGATCACCGCATCGGGACAGAGCACCGGTGGCCGAATCATCGGCCGAGTCTCGGACTCAACGGGCGCCGTCGTCGGTGGCGTGACCGTTATGCTGGTGAACGATGCCACTGGCGTTAGCCGTAGTACCAAGACAAACGAGACCGGCGACTATACCTTCATCGAAGTAACGCCTGCCACGTACCACGTCGAATACACCCTGCAGGGATTTAAAAAAGACGTTCGCACTAATGTGGTCCTGGAAGTCAATCAAGTCCTGACCCTGAACGCCACCCTCCAGCCGGGCGCCACGCAAGAAACGGTGGAGGTGTCGTCGGAAGCGCCGCTGGTGGACACGACCAGCACCCAATTGGGCGCCGTCGTAAACGATCGTACTATCAGCCAGCTCCCGCTCAATGCTCGCGATACCTATCAATTTCTGCAATTGCAACCCGGGGTTACTTCCACGGTGGGATCGGGAAACCAGATCGTTTACGGCAGCGACAAAGCGGGCTCGGTATCAGTCAATGGCGGACGTGGACGCGCAAACAACTTCAGCGTGAACGGTGGCGACGCCAACGATCAGTTCGTAAACCTACCGACGGTGCAGCCCTCGCCAGATAGCATTCAGGAGTTCCGCGTCCTGACGAATACCTTTGACGCAGAATACGGCCGCAACTCCGGTTCGGTAGTAAACGTGATCACGAAGTCGGGAACCAATGCGTTGCACGGCAATCTTTACGAGTTCTTCCGCAACACAAAGCTCAATGCCAATCCTTACTGCTTCACGGCTGTAGATGGTATTCCTTGCGACAAGCCACAATTCAATCAGAACCAGTTCGGGGGAACGTTGGGTGGGCCCGTCGTAAAAGACCGGACATTCTTTTTCACTTCCTATGAAGGACGACGCATTCGCCAGGGGATCCCGTCGCCGCTGGTATTTGTCCCCACGACAGCCGAGCGTCCCAGCGCAACTCAGCCCTTCGCGGATTTTTCGTCAGAGACACCTTTCCCAGGCACTCTAAGTAGTGAATTCCCCTTGCAGCAGCGCCCGGGCTGTGCCCAGGACATCTTGAACCAATCGGGTGTTACTCTCGGCGATGGAGTTCCCTACACCACCTTCACGGATAACACAGGAACCCACCACGGTATCTTCACTGTTCTGGCGACCGGGCAAAACAATATTATTCCTCTCCGCTGTCTAGATCCCACCGCAGTTGACCTCCTGCAGTATGTTCCAATTCCAGCCAACGGCAGCGACAAACTTGTGAGTACGCCGGTGCAGCCGGAGCGTGCAGACCAAGTCACCCTACGGCTTGACCACCGCCTCAACAACCAGCAAAACCTCAGCTTTTATTACTATTTCGATGATCACCATTTGATCTCTCCATTCGCGCAGTTCCAGGCGGCCGGCGCCAATGTGCCCGGTTTCGGCTCCGTCACCAACGAGCGCTTTCAGCAATGGAACGTCAGCCATACCTGGACCATCAGCAACACAACGGTGAACGAGTTCCGCTTCAACTACAATCGCGAAGCTCAGCGTACCTTTCAGCATCCAACCTTCACCACGACAGTGCAGAATTCCTGCCCGCCCGCTCCTGCATGGCTCACGAACGCTACCGGCCCTGTCCCCTGTTTCTCAGATGGCACGCTGGCGAACACCCTGGGCATACATCCCAATCTCGGTCCTCAACACGAGGGCCTCCCATTTATCCAGGTGAGCGGCGGTTTTACGATTGGCAACAACGGAGAGGGTGAAATTCCTCAGGTCGGGAATTCTTTCCAGTGGTCGGACAACATCAGCAAGGTGATGGGACACCACTCACTTAAGTTCGGCACCGATGTCCGCCGCCAGCGCTTCGACCAGACGCTCTATTTTGACGTAAACGGCGAATTCTTCGTCGACGAAACCTCCACCAATAGCACTGGTGGCGACACCGCATTCTCCGACTACATGCTCGGACTGCCAGGTTCGTACGGCCAAGGTTCAGCCAATAAGGAGAACGTGCGCAGTACCGGGTTGTACCTGTTCGCACAAGATAGCTGGAAGATCAAACCCAATCTGACCCTCAACTACGGGTTGCGCTGGGAACTGAACACTCCCATCGCCGACATTAGTAAGCACGTACAGACTTTCCGTCCTGGGGCGCAGACAAAAATTTATCCATGCAAACTCGATCCCAACATCGACGCCTCCTTGGTGGCGCTGTACGGAAGTACCGACTGCAGTCCGACCGGCCCTGCCGCTGCGGTGTTTCCCACCGGCCTGCTTGTGCCTGGAGATGCGGGCGTACCCAATGGTTTGACACAGACGTACTACAAAGCGTTTGCCCCGCGAATCGGCATCGCGTGGAGTCCGGGAACCACAGGCAAGACCAGCATCCGCGCCGGTTGGGGGTTGTTCTATAACCCCATTGAGCAGCTTGTGCTCGAACAGTTCAGCGCGGAGCCGCCATTTGGTGGAAGCACCTTCCCCTTCAATACCCTGTTCAACACTCCTTTTATGGACCAGGGCGGACCAGCCATTACTTACCCCAATCCGTTCGGCCTGAGTCAGCTGGGCGGTGTCAACGGTATCCTGAATCCGACACGCGGACAACCAACAGACTGGGCAATGTTCCGCCCCAACACGCTCTTCGGACAAATGCAGCCGCACATGCGCAGCCAGTATTCGGCGCAATACAACTTCACAATCCAGCGCCAGTTGACCAATGATATGAAGCTGGAAGTTGGCTACGTCGGGTCACAAGGGCACCGGCTCCTGGCGACACACGATATCAACTACGGAAATCCCCAGACTTGCCTCGACATAAATGACATACTCGGAGCGGGAAGCTGCGGTCCATACTTTGCCGACAGTGCGTTTACCATTCCCGCGGGGTCGGTGACAGGTCCGAATGGGTTACACCTTCCATATGGACCCAACGGACCGACTGTGATTCCAGCGAACACCACACTCGCTAACGACGTTACCCTCGTAGGTCTGCGGCGCTATTCGTCTCCCCAGTGCGACCCGATGACCGGTACTGGGTGCCCTCTAGACAGCATCCCGGTCTTCAGCAGCATCTTCGCTCAGGACACGATTGCCAACTCCGCCTATAACTCGCTGCAGGCATCGCTTGACAAGCGATTTGGTAAGGGCCTTCAGTTTACCGCCGCGTACACCTTCAGCAAGTCGTTTGACCAAGCGTCGAGCTTTGAGGGAATTCTGAATCCAATTGATCCGCGTATCAGTCGTTCGTTGTCGGCGTTTGACGCGCGGCACCGACTAGTCCTTAGCTATTACTGGGAACTGCCCCTCCGCAAATACAGCGGGGCAACGGGCAAGCTGCTGAACGGGTGGGCTCTCTCTGGCATAACGACGTTTCAAACGGGGTTCCCCATCCAAATCACGTCAGTGGCTGATAACGAGCTGATGTATAGCTTCGATTTCGAATTGCCAGGCAAGCCTGCGCAGATCGCACCTTTCCGTACCCTGAAGCCGCAGTCGAACAATAACTATTACTTCGATCCCAACAGTTTCACCGAGAACGCCACTAGTCCGGTGTTCGATCAAAATGGGAACATAGTCACCTGCGCGCAGCAGCCCGGGTTCGGCTGCTATGACCCGTCGTTGTTGGGGACACTCGGAACCGCGAAACGTACGATCTGCTGCGGGCCTCACATCAGCGAAAGTGATTTTGCTGTCCTAAAGACGATCCCAATATCCGAAGCCATGCGCGTTGACTTCCGGGCTGAGTTCTTCAACATCTTCAATCACACACAGTTCTTCAACCCGGATGGAAATACCTCAGATGGAGCGCAGTTTGGCCAAGTCACGCAGACCCGCGATCCCCGTCTTGTACAATTTGCTTTGAAACTGTTCTTCTAGTACGAGACCCAGACGGCTCCAAACCGTCCGGGTACAAATCTAACGGCCGCCATGAAAACGCGGCTTGAGACTCTTCGGAGACCACGATGTATGCCGATCTACAAAAAGAGCTTGACACTTTTGTGCGCCGTACGCCCAAGTCGGCCGAAGCCCATAAGAAAAACCTGAAGCGCCTGCCACTCGGCGTAGCCAGCAACTATCGCGCTTACGATCCTTATCCGATTTTCGTGAAAGAGGGACAGGGCTCACATTTCCGCGATCTGGATGGCAACGACTACATTGATCACAACCTTTGCTTTGGCGCGATTATGGCGGGGCATTGCCATCCGGCGGTGATGAAAGCAGTTGAGAAACGCCTTACGACAGGAACCATGTTCGGCATGCCGCATGACATGGAATGGGAGCTCGCGGAAGAAATTTGCAATCGTTTTCCCGTAGAGATGGTGCGCTTCGGCAACAGCGGAACCGAAGTGACAATGCACGCCATCCGTTTGGCCCGCGCCGCCAGTGGACGTGACAAAATCGTAAAGTTTGAAGGCGCGTATCACGGGCTGCACAATGATGCCCTGGTGAGCGTCAAGCCGCATGAGCCACACGAGTATGGCGACATTCATGCCCCGACTTCGGCGCCAGCTGGACTCGGCGTGCCCAAGTCAACTCTCGAAAACGTTCTGATCGCTACCTTCAACGATCTCGCAACTGTGGAGCTGCGCTTCAAGCAGCATCCCGGGGAAATTGCTGCGATTATTCTCGAGCCGATTCTGATGAATATCGGTTTATGCATGCCGCAACCCGGGTTCCTCGAAGGCCTCCGCGAGATCGCAACTAAGAACGGAGCACTGCTGATTTTCGACGAGGTGAAAACTGGCGCGAAACTCGGCTGGGGCGGGGCATCGGAGTACTTTAATGTCCGCCCAGACATGATTTGCCTGGCGAAGTCGATCGGCGGTGGCTTGCCGTTGGCGGCATTCGGCACCCACAAATCGGTGATGGATCTGATCTCGCAGCACAAAGTCTTCCACGGCGGAACTTACAACACGAATCCGGTTTCGATGGCCGCGGGTCTCGCAACTTTCCGCAGCGTGCTCACGCGCGAAAACTATACGCATGTGGACAAGCTCAGCAAGAAGCTGACCGACGGTTACCGCGAGATCGTGGCCAAATCCGGGCTGCAGGGTTACATCATCAGCGCGGGTGCTAATGGCGCGCTCATGCTGTATCCGAAAGAAATTCGCAACTACCGCGACTGGCTCACGATCGACGTCGATTTGTGGCGGCATTACTGGTTCGGCATGGTGAACCGCGGCGTGATGGCGCAGCCTTACTGGTGGGACGAGCAGTGGACCATCTCGGTTCAGCACACCGAAGCCGACATCGACAAGCACATCGCGGCTTTCGCCGATGTTGCTCCTGCCTTAGCCAAAGCGCAACAGGAGCGTTCGGCGGCCGTGGTCGCGCACTAGGAGTGCCATAATTTGTGAATGGCGGGAGGGCACGGCTTCAGCTGTGCCGGTAACAATCTCTGATCGATCCACGGCACGGATGAAATCCGTGCCCTCCCGATTGCATTCGAAAACGTCGACGTCGAGAACACCTATTGTCATCTAACGCAAACCAGCCGCATTTGAAACGTGTTCTCGGGCGATGGGACCTCGTTCTGCTTTTTATTGTGGCCGTTTTCAATCTGAACGTGGTGCCGTCGATTGCGGCCAACGGCGGCGTCACCGTCTGGTTGTGGATCATTGCGCTGTTGCTCTTTTTCTGGCCACAGGGGATTGCGGTGATCGAGTTAGCACACCGCTATCCCGGCGAAGGCGGAGTCTATCTCTGGGCCAAAGAAGTGTTCGGTGATTTCCACGGATTCCTATCCGGTTGGTGCTACTGGACCAACAACATGCTGTACGTGCCGACGGTGATGCTCTACTTCGTTGGAGTCTCGGTGTATGCCCTGGGACCCAGCCATCAAGGTTTGGCGGACAACAAGGTGTTTGCTTTGGTCACATCGACTGTGCTGCTGGCTTTGCTTACATGGCTGAACATCATCGGTCTCGGTGTGGGCAAGTGGATCAACAATCTCGGCGCGATTGGCACTGGGATCGCAGCGACCGTCCTGATTGGACTCGGCGTTATCATCTGGTCGCGCTTTGGGACCACTCTCACTGCTGCGGATTTTCACATCCCCGCCGATCCGCGCTTTGTTCTGAATTCGTTTGGAGTGATCTGTTTCGGATTAGTGGGCCTGGAACTTGCTTCAGTCATGGGCGATGAAATCCGTGATCCTGCGCGTACACTTCCCGGTGCAGTCGCCTGGGGCGGTATTCTTTCGGGCGCGCTATACCTCGGGGTGACGCTCACGCTGCTGATTGCGGTCGGCAATAAGGTCAGCGTGCTGCAAGGCATTGTGCAAGCGGTAAGCCACATGGCTTCACAAGTCGGGGTGGCCTGGATCGTGGTTCCATTTGCGTTGATGTTGAGTCTCTCGATTGCGGGCATTGGCTCAGCGTGGATGGGAGGCTCGGCGCGAATTCCGTTCGTCGCCGGCCTGGATGCGTATATGCCCTCATGGTTGGGAAGCCTGCACCCGCGCTACGCAACTCCTTATGCAGCGCTGATCGTGCAAGGCCTGGTGTCCCTGGCGCTCGTAATCATTAATTTCGCGGCGGCTGGTGGAGTACAGGCAGCATTTCAAACTATGCTTTCGATTGCGGTGGTGCTGCAGTTGGTTCCATTTATATATATGTTTGCAGCTTTGCTTAAGCTTGCCTTTAAGTCCGCCCCATGCGAGGGTCGCTACAGCCGGGGAGTTCTTGTTCTAGCCGGAAGCAGCGGTCTTATCACTACGATCGTGGCAATTGTCGTGGCGTTTTTTCCTGCCAGCCAGATTAAGTCGGTTCTGAAATATGAGTTGAGCATGTTTGGCTTGACGCTATTTTTTGTCGCGTTGGCGGCGTTTTTCTTTTTTGTTTACGGAAGGCGCAAAGCGCAGCAGAAAGTTGGTTTGACGGCGGCGGAACTTGCCCGTCCGGTCGAGCGTGTCTCGACGAATTAGCAGGAGGTTCTATGCCAACCGCATTGGCAACTGAAGTGAAAACTTATCAGCTCTACATCAACGGCGAGTGGAGTGAGAGCAAGTCCACTAAAACCTTCCCGGTTTACGATCCATCGACGGAGGAGATCGTCGCGCAAGTTCCTGACGCGAATTCTGACGATGTGAATCGAGCGGTTGCGGCGGCCAGAACAGCGTTCGACGAGGGACCGTGGGCCACGACGACTCCGCAGGAACGCGGTCGCGTACTCTTTCGCCTTGCAGAAAAGATTCGCCAAAATCTGCCGATGCTGGCGGAACTCGAATGCCGCAATACCGGAAAGCCGATTGTGGAAGCCGAATACGACATTACCGATGTCGCGACCTGTTTCGAATATTACGGCGGGCTTGCCACCAAGATTCTTGGATATGTAAATCCGGTCCCCGACAACGCAGTAAGCCTGACGCTGAAAGAACCTATCGGCGTCGCGGGACAGATTATTCCATGGAACTATCCGTTGCTGATGGCCGCATGGAAGCTTGCGCCTGCGCTGGCCGCGGGGTGCACCTGTGTGCTGAAGCCAGCCGAACAGACGCCA
The DNA here is from genome assembly GCA_025462735.1 of Acidobacteriaceae bacterium. Classification (GTDB taxonomy): domain Bacteria; phylum Acidobacteriota; class Terriglobia; order Terriglobales; family Acidobacteriaceae; genus Gp1-AA145. Next base: position 149,073 of record JAOAPC010000011.1, read on the forward strand.
CTCACTGCGCTGGAAATGGCGAACTGGTTTTCTGAGATCGGCCTGCCGCCCGGAGTAGTAAACATCATCACCGGATTCGGCGAAACCTGCGGGGCCCCTCTCGTGAAACATCCTGATGTAAACAAGATCGCGTTCACCGGAAGCGCGGAAGTTGGCAAGATCATCGTGAAGCAGGCGGCAGATACCGTGAAACGCGTTACGCTTGAGCTCGGGGGAAAGTCTCCGAATATCTTTTTCGCGGACGCAGATTTCGAAGCCGCCATCGATGGCGCGCTCTTCGGCGTGTTCATCAATCAAGGTGAAATCTGTTCCGCTGGCAGCCGCATTCTGGTGCACAAACCGATCTACAAGAAGTTCGTCGAAGCGATGACCGAGAAAGCCCGGAGCATCAAACTCGGGCCGCCTCTCGAACGTTCTACAAAAATGGGCCCAGTGGTCAGCAAGGAGCAGTACCAACGCGTCCGCTCTTATCAGGACCTTGGGAAAACGGAAGCCAAGATTGCCATCGGCGGCGGGCGCGCGGAGAAGTTTGCCAAGGGATATTACGTCGAACCGACAATTTTTTACGACGTCGACAACAGCGCTCGCATCGCGCGCGAGGAAATCTTTGGACCGGTCGCATCGGTCATTCCGTTCGAAGATGAAAAAGAAGCGCTGAAGATCGCAAATGATTCTCCTTACGGACTCGCGGCAGCAGTTTGGACCCGAGACATCTTCAAAGCATTTCGCGTGGTGAAAGCGCTGAGAGCCGGAATCGTTTGGGTCAATCACATGCAACCCACTTACGTTGAGGCTCCATGGGGTGGATACAAGCAATCGGGCTTCGGACGTGAGCTCGGGCCGTGGGGAATCGAGGAGTACCTCGAGACTAAGCAGGTGCACATTAACTTGAACGAGCAGCCGATCGGGTGGTACTGAGAAATGGGAACAATTCAACTACAAACAAAAATTCCCGGACCAAAGTCTCGCGCCCTCACCGCGCGCAGGGAGGCCGCTGTTCCTCGAGGACTCTCGCACGCTACGCCGGTATACATCGCGCGCGCGCAAGATGCATGGTTGGAAGACGTGGACGGCAATCGTTTCATCGATTTCGCGGGCGGTATCGGTTCACTGAATTCCGGGCACCGCAATGGCCGTGTAATCTCGGAATTAGAGTCACAGCTCGACAATTTCTTGCATGCGTGCGCTTCCGTCACGCCGTACGAAAGTTACATTCAGTTGGCCGAGCGCCTGAATCAAATCACACCCGGCAAGTTTCCTAAGAAGACACTACTCGTGAACACGGGCGCCGAGGCAGTCGAAAACGCCATCAAGATTGCCCGTGCTCATACCGGCCGCGCTGGAGTTGTCGCCTTCGAAGACGCGTTTCACGGCCGTACCATGATGACCCTGGCGCTGACCAGTAAAACGCATCCTTACAAAGCTGGGTTCGCCCCATTCCCATCTGATGTGTATCGCATTCCTTACGGCTACTGCTATCGCTGTTCGTATTCACTGACTTATCCATCTTGCAACGTGTATTGTGCACGCCATCTCGAAGACACGTTCAAACGGGTAGTCGCAGCCGAAGATGTTGCCGCGGTCATTGGTGAACCTATCCTGGGGGAGGGAGGCTTCGTCAATCCGCCACCGGAATTCTTCCGCATTTTGATGGACATTTGCCACAAACACGGCGTGCTGTTTATCGCGGACGAAGTCCAGAGCGGATTCGGACGCACAGGAAAAATGTTTGCCAGCGAGCATTACGGAATTGAGCCTGACATCGTTGTGACCGCAAAATCGTTAGGCGGCGGCTTGCCGCTGGCGGCAGTTACCGGTCGCGCTGAGGTCATGGATGCTCCCGGGGTTGGTGGCCTTGGCGGAACTTTTGCCGGGAATCCCCTCTCTTGCGCCGCTGCCAACGCTGTTTTGGACGAATTTGAAAAGAGCGATCTCCTGAGTCGCGCGAACTCCATTGGACAACGTTTCGAAAAACGCGCCCGTGAGTGGAAAGAGCGCTTCGAGTTGATAGGTGACGCTCGGGGCCTCGGCGCCATGCGTGCCATCGAACTGGTTAAATCTCGTGATACCCGCGAGCCTGCTCCCGATGAGACGAAGAAGATTACTCAATATTGTTACGAGCATGGGCTGATCACGATCACAGCAGGCAGTTATGGAAACGTGATTCGCATTCTTGTTCCGTTGGTCGTGACCGATCAACAAATGGATGAAGGTTTGGACGTCTTGGAAGCGGCGCTGGCATCGGTTTGCGAGAAGCGGCCAAGTCTTGTCGAAGCAGTTACAAAGTGAACCTGGATTACTCTTAACTATCAGGAAGGTCTCCGACATGAGTACCGTTGCAGCACCGCCGCTGACAAAGGTTCCTAATTACATCAATGGGAAATGGCAGGATTCTACTTCGACCGATTGGCAGGACGTCATCAATCCCGCCAATGGCGAAGTTGTCGCGCGAGTACCGCTCTCTGGCGTTGCCGAAGTCAGCAAAGCAATCGACGCTGCTGCCGCCGCTTACCCCGCCTGGAGGCGTACGCCGCCCGAAGACCGGATTCAGCCGCTCTTCAAGTTGAAACAACTCCTCGAAGAGCATATTGACGGGCTGGCGCGCATCATCACGCAAGAGAACGGCAAAACTTTCGCGGAAGCCAAAGCCGAGTTGCGGCGTGCAATCGAGAACGTCGAAGTCGCCTGTGGCATTCCTATGATGATGCAGGGCTACAACCTTGAAGACGTCGCTCGCGGCATCGATGAAACCATGATCCGCCAGCCGCTAGGAGTTGTGGCGGCAATCACGCCATTCAATTTTCCGGGCATGATTCCATTCTGGTTTTTACCGTATGCGATTGCTTGCGGAAATACTCTCATCGTTAAGCCGTCCGAGCGGGTGCCCCTCACCATGCGGCATGCGTTTGAGTTGCTCGAACAAGCCGGATTGCCTCCCGGCGTGGTAAACCTGGTTAACGGCGGCAAGGCTGCTGTGGATACGCTTCTAGATCATCCCAAAGTTCGGGCAATCAGTTTCGTCGGTTCCACTCCTGTGGCTAAGTACATCTATGCTCGCGCCGGAGCCAATGGCAAGCGCGCGCAGTGCCAGGGCGGGGCGAAGAACCACGTGATCGTGCTTCCTGACGCTGACATGAAGATGGCGACGCAGATCATCAGCGACAGTGCTTTCGGATGCGCCGGGCAACGCTGCCTGGCGGTTTCGGTGGCGATCACCGTCGGGGAGGCGCAGAAAACATTTCGCGATTCAATCACCGAAGCTGCAAGTTCGCTCAGGGTAGGAAATGGCCTGGATGAAGGTGTCCAGATGGGCCCGGTCATCACCCGGCAGAGCAAGTCACGTGTTGAGTCGCTGATTGAAGTGGGTGCCCGAGAGGGAAAAGTATTACTCGATGGCCGGCAAGCGCGAATCCCGGGCGGCGAGAACGGGAATTTTGTGAAGCCCACCGTACTTGACGCGCTCCCGGCGAACAGTGAACTGGCAGATACCGAAATCTTCGGCCCGGTTCTCAGCCTTGTCCACGCTGACAGCCTCGATGACGCGCTCGCATTTCTGGAGCGCAGCGCCTACGGCAATCAGGCTTCCTTGTTTACCTCGAGCGGTGCAGCTGCACGCCGATTCCGCTATGATGCGCCGGCAGGGAATATCGGCATTAACATCGGAGTTGCCGCGCCCATGGCGTATTTCCCGTTTAGCGGATGGAAAGACAGCTTCTTCGGCGTGCAGCATGGTCAGGGTCGTGACGCCGTTGAGTTCTACACCGAAAAGAAAGTCGTGGTGGAACGCTGGGCTGCCGAGCACTCGCGAAAATTTTGACAGGCATGTCATCCTGAGCTCAGCCAAGTTACAGAGATCCTTCGACTGCGTGACCTCATTCGCAAGCGAATGAGTTTACTCCGCTCAGGATGACAAAAGAGGTTATATGTCCAACACGATCCAGAAATACAAAGACTACGTAATGACCGGCTTTCTGAAGTCGGTTGCGCCGATCGTCATCGATCGTGCCAGCGGCGTTAAAGTGTGGGACGAAAACGGCCGCGAATACCTGGATTGTTTCTCAGGAATTTCCGTGGTCAATGCCGGCCACAACCATCCGCGCGTTGTCGCAGCCGCTAAGGCGCAGATGGACAAACTGATCCACTGTTCCTCATACCTCTATCATGTTGCACCCGTGGCGGATCTCGCGGAAAAGATCGCCCACATCGCGCCGCGCGGGCTAACCAAGTCATTTTTCGGAAACGGAGGCGCCGAGGCGATTGAAGGCGCGTTGAAGCTAGCTCGCCTCTACACCGGCAAACACGAATTCATTTCGTTGCATGGCAGCTTTCACGGACGCAGTTGGGGCACGCTCAGCCTTACCGGAAATCAGGGCCGCAAAAAACGCGGCGGGCCCTACGCTCCGGGAATAGCGTTCGCTCCCGCCCCATACGCTTATCGTTCGTTGTGGGCCAATGATCCTGAAGAATGCGCGCGGCAATGTGCGAAGTCTATTGACGAAGTCATTCGCTTCGCCACCGCCGGTGACGTGGCCGCGTTCATTGCCGAACCGGTCATGGGCGAAGGCGGCATTTTGGTTCCTCCAACGAACTATTTCCGCGAAGTAAAGAAGGTCCTCGATCAGCATGGAATTCTTTTTATCGCGGATGAAGTCCAGTCCGGATTCGGCCGCACCGGCAAGATGTTTGCTATCGAGCATTACGGCGTCACGCCCGACATTTTGGTTACTGCTAAAGGCATTGCCGATGGTTTTCCGCTCAGCGCATTCACTACGCGTCCTGAAATAGCGGCCGCTTACAAGCCCGGCGACCACCTTTCCACTTTCGGCGGGAATCCCGTCGCCTGCGCGGCAGCGCTGGCCAACATTCAAGTAATGGAAGAAGAACACCTGCCGGCCCGCGCAGCGGAGACTGGCGAATACGCGATGAAGAAGTTACGTGGCCTGCAAAAACAGAATCCTCTCATCGGTGAAGTTCGCGGCCTGGGATTAATGATTGGCGTGGAGCTTGTACGCGACGAAAAGCTCACGCCCGCTAACACAGAAGCCGAGGCCATTCGCGATGCGCTATTGCGCGAGGGTGTCCTGGTCGGTGTTGGTGGAGTTTACGGAAACGTAGTTCGCTTCCAGCCTCCTCTGATCATCACTAAAGAACAAATCGACCGTGCGTTGGACGCCTTCGCCGCGGCCTTGACGGAGGTTTCACAACCCGCGGCTGTCTAACGCCACGGCGAATGGGGTTATGTCCTTGTGGTCGATTTCGTTAGCCGCTCCGCATCTGATTCGAGGCATCAATACCACCACTCTGCTGCCCCCTAGTGAACTTGACCTCAGACGACTCTTCTGTTGCACTTACGATTAGGACGTTTTCCGCATCTTAGGAATCGATATGAAAATCTTCCGCACTCGCATTTTCTTAGTCATTTTGGCTGGGGTCATGAGCACTCCGGCTTGGGCCGTGAACCGTGAACTGGTTGAGCTGCAAACCCAGGTGCAGCAGATCCAGGACCAAATGACCTCGCTGAAGCAGTCGCTCGACGAGCGCATGGGCGTGATCAAGAACCTGATGGACCAGAATACCGACAGCATTAATAAGGTCACGGTTGCGATTACGAACATGCAGGTCGCGCTGCAGAAGCAACAGAGCGACACCAATAATCATGTGGACCAGCTCTCCGGGCAACTGCAAACGCTGAACGACAGCTTGGACGAACTGAAGGCTCGACTCGGCAAAGTAACTAACCAGCTCGAAACCATGCAGCAGGCCCAACAGAGTCTTGCAGCTCAGGCCAGCCAGCAGGCCCAAACCGCCGCCCAACAGCAGCAACAGCTCAATGTGCCGCCTCCCGATGTGCTCTATAACAATGCGCTTCGCGACTACAACGGCGGGAACGTCGATCTTGCCAAGCAGGAGTTTTCTGACTACGTAAAGAATTATCCCAACACCGATCTCGCTGGCAATGCGTACTTCTACCTGGCCGAGCTGGCGTTCAAGGCGGGAGACTATCCGGCTGCAATCAAAGGATACGATCAGGTCCTACAGACCTTTCCCGACGGAAGCAAGGCTGCTTCTGCCGAGCTGAAGAAAGGCTTGGCACAGATCGAAGCAGGCCAGAAGGACGCCGGCATCTCGACATTGCGCCACGTCGTGCAACGCTATCCGCGCACCAACGAGGCCATGCAGGCTAAAGACCGGCTGAGGAAATTGGGAGTGGCGACTGCTGCGAGCAGGCGCGCGGAGTAGATCGATTCCGCTTATTGAGACCCTGTCATTCCGAACCGCTTCAGCGGTGAGGAATCTGCTTTATCTCGATACGCCTAATAAAGGTGGAAGGCGACCTCGACGGCGATCTTCGCCGCCACTGGCTGTCCATTTTTTGTCGCCGGTTGAAATTTCCATTTACTGACAGTCTCCACGGCCTTTTCGTCGAGAGCCTTACCCAATGCCCTAGTCACTTTAGATATCGCGAGGCTGACCATCGGATCCAACGACTAAGCTCAGAACACAGGTACCCTGGTACATCGCTTTTCTTGCCGTCTCGCTGTATTCCGGACCAGGCATATAAATTGCCCGGGGCGCCACGATCCCGCGACCCATCTCGTAAACTTTTTCGTTCTCCAATGATAGCTTCTGAACTGAAGGAGTTAACGCGGCCGAGAGCATAGGCGAAGGGAGCGGTAAATTCAGCTCTGCAAATTTGGCACCGGGGTTGAAGTGAAACACTAGCTCCTGCCGAATTTGAACTAGATTCCCTCCCTGAGTGTAGGGATCGAACCGCCACTGCCGCACCGCATCTACGGCCGCCTCCGCTAGATGTAAGTCGCCGCTGATTATGGACACGTCGGTAACGCTGCCATTCGCCTCTACTGTAGCGAGAAGTACTACTGACCCTTCCAGGTTCTTCTTCCGCGATTCCTTAGGATACTTTGGGTCTACTTTATGAATGAGCCGCCCAGCACTGATCCGCCTCGTCTCTGAAACTTTCGAATCTGATAACTTCTCTTCGGAAGCCTTCGAATCAATCGCAGATCCGGAAGGGGGGTCGGCGGGTACCGGATCACTCGGCTGTGTTAGTACACCTTGCGAGTGGCACAGAAATGAAAATGTCAGCACGACGATAACAGCGAATGCATGCGGCTTCATCTGCGCGGTGCTCCGAAAACAGAGTTCAAGCACGGCTGCGAACGGAGGCTGCGGTGGTCGCATGCTCCCCAATTCCCGGCACCGTCCTCTTTACTACCGGCGCAATCTGCCTGACCTGTGACATCAATTCCTCAAACTGTTCGGGATAGAGCGACTGCATTCCGTCTGACAAAGCCTTGTCTGGGTCGCAGTGGACTTCGATCAGCAATCCATCCGCTCCCACTGCAACTGCAGCGCGCGACAACGGCGTGACTTTGTTGCGCTTGCCGGTTCCGTGGCTCGGATCAACCACAATCGGCAAATGACTTAGGCGTTGCACTGCGGGAATCAAGCTCAAGTCGAGCGTGTTGCGCGTATGGTCGGCGAAGGTTCGAACGCCACGCTCGCAGAGAATCACGTTGTAATTGCCCTCGCTCATCACGTACTCAGCCGCCATCAGGAATTCTTCCAAGGTCGCCGACATACCACGCTTCAGCAGCACCGGTTTTCGCGAGCGTCCCGCACGCTTAAGCAAAGAAAAATTCTGCATGTTACGCGCGCCAATCTGGACGACGTCCGCGTATTCTTCGAGCAACTCCAGCGACTCGTTATCAATCGCCTCAGTGACGATCTTTAATCCAAACTGATCGCGAATGTCGGCCATGATCTGCAACGCCTCTTCGCCCAGGCCCTGGAATGCATATGGCGATGTGCGTGGCTTGTAGGCGCCGCCGCGAAAAAACTGCGCACCGGCGCGATGCACGCGCTCGGCCACGGCAAATGCCTGTTCGCGACTCTCAATCGCGCACGGCCCGGCAACGATCGCGAGTCCCGGTCCGCCAAACGTGGCGTCCGTGCCGGGAAACGAAACCACCGTATTCTCCGCCTTCATGTCGCGGCTGACCAGCTTGTAAGGCTTAGTTACGCGAATGACTTCCTGTACGCCTGGCATTTCTTCGAGCGTTCCGGGCTCGATTTCGCCACGGTTTCCGGTAATGCCAATGGCGGTCCGTTCCGCTCCCGGGATGGAGTGGGCGCGGTACCCAAGCGCTTCGATTTTGTCGCATACCGCGCGGATGGCTTCCTCTTTGGCATGCGCCTGCATAACTACGAGCATGAGTTCACCTCGAAAGCTAAGTTTATCGTATAGAAAGCGGTAAACCTAGCTTAAGCAAGGCGCATCGGAAGATTGTCTGTAAGGAGTCAATATGCGCCAGGTAATCATTATCGCGGTAGCCGCCATTTGCTTGATGGGCGCAGCTTTTGCGCAATCTACCAACCAGCAAAGCACGTCAGAGCAGCAGGCCGGAGCTGTACCATACACTCCGCCAACACCTGCTCAGCAGCAGGAAGTACAGCAGAATCTCAAAGACGTACACTTTGCCTTCGACCAATGCGATCTCACTTCGGACGATCGCCAGAGTCTTGAATCGACTGCCAACTGGCTGAAGGCGAACCCTGAGGTGTACGTCACCATCGCGGGTGATGCCGACGAGCGGGGCAGCATCGTTTATAACCTGGCGCTATCTGAAAAGCGCGCTTCAGTTACTCGGGATGCCTTAGTCGGGATGGGAGTGCCTGCAGACCGAATCGTATTTGCCACTGGGTGGGGCAAGCTGTATCCGGTATGCAACCAGTCTGACGACTCCTGCTGGAGTGAGAACAGGCGGGCGCACTTCGAACCCTGGCAAGCGGGATCGTTAAACGCCTCTAAATCGGGAGCGCCTTCAGGGAGCGAATCAGCTTCTTTGTCGAGTGCTTCGGCGAAATAGTTCTCACCCACATGAGACTGTGGAGGAACGGGCGTCCTCGCCCGTGTTCTCGCCGGGCATTTGCCCGCAACTCTGTGCGCTCTCTGCGATACTGTCGCAGTGCCACGTAACCTTTCTATGGCAGCGGAGCAAGACATTCTCAAGATGCCGGCTCCCCGACGGCCTCCAAAACTCACCGCGCGCCGCATTGGAATTCACACTTCATCTGCAGGCGGAGTTGAAAATGCTGCCGAGAGGGCCTATCGCCTGGGCTGCAACACATTTCAGATTTTCTCCTCCAGCCCGCGGCAATGGAAGCCATACGAACTCGGACGCCCGCAATGCGAGCAGATGAACCGCCTGCGTGAGAAGTATGATCTGAAGCCGTTGGTTATCCATACGAATTATTTAATCAACCTGGCTGGCACCACGGAAGTGTTTCTTCGAAAATCCATTGAGGCGTTTCGCGGCGAAATCGAGCGTGCCCTGGCGCTCTGTGCGGAGTATCTGGTACTTCATCCCGGATCATTTCGTGGCGCCGATCGTGAAAAGGGATTGCTGCAAACTGCCGCTGCCATCGCTGCCGCCAGTCGTGGGCTGGATTTGGCAAAGGGTGGGCTGACGATCCTGATCGAAAACACCGCAGGCGCTGAGTATTCGCTTGGCGGCAGCTTCGAACAGGTTGCCGAGGTGATCGAGCATTTGCGGAACCATGTTCCGGTTGCGGCCTGCATTGATACCTGTCACGTCCACGTTGCAGGTTACGACATTGTTTCCGAAGAGGGATTTCAAGAAACGATACGCACACTCGACAGCACTATCGGCTTGAAGAAGGTTCCGGTCTGGCATTGTAACGACGCCAAAGCCGCCCGAGGTTCGAAGCTCGACCGGCATCAGCACATCGGAAAGGGAACCATCGGACTTGAGGTGTTTCGACGTGTATTAAACGACCCGCGGCTTGCGCATGCTGCATTCATTGCGGAGACTCCAATCGACCAGCCGGGAGATGATCGCCGGAACGTTGCATCGCTGAAGAAGCTGGTGAAATTGACGTAGGATTCAAACCGCGTCTTTCGTCCGCGCCCGCGGCGTCCGCATATACATTGTAAAATCTAATTCCAACCATGCCGCAGGATGAACGCACCATCGTGAGTCCCGCATCGCGGGCTGAAGATTCGAACGCGGAAGCCCGCGCTCGCGATGAGCGCTATAACCCGCGCGAAGTCGAAGAGAAGTGGTTCGCCCGTTGGCAGGACGATCCTGCGCTTTACGCTGCCGAACCTCATTCCACCAAGCCCAAATATTACGTGCTGGAAATGCTGCCGTATCCTTCCGGCGCCTTGCACATGGGGCATGTGCGCAATTACGCCATTGGCGACGCGCTCGCCCGTTACATGTGGATGAATGGCTACAACGTGCTTCATCCCATGGGATGGGATTCATTCGGTTTGCCTGCGGAGAATGCGGCCATCTCTGCCCAAGTTCCGCCGCGCGAGTGGACCGTACGCAACATTGCGAACATGAAAGCGCAGATGAAGCGACTGGGTTTTGGCTATGACTGGTCGCGCGAGGTAACTACTTGTCTGCCAGACTATTACAGGTGGAACCAGTGGTTTTTCTTGAAGTTTTACGAGCGCGGCCTGGCCTACCGGAAAAAGAGCAAAGTTAACTGGTGTCCGAAGTGTGCCACCGTGCTTGCCAACGAGCAGGTAGTTGGCGGGTGCTGCTGGCGGCACGAAGACACTCTTGTCGAGCAGCGCGAGCTGGAACAGTGGTTCTTACGCATTACCAATTACGCGGATGAATTGCTCCGCGATTTGGACCGGCTTCCCGGCTGGCCGGAAAAAGTGCGCACCATGCAGCGCAACTGGATCGGCCGCAGCGAAGGTACGCTGGTCGATTTCCGGCTCGACACACCGACCGGGGACAAGATCACCGTGTTCACTACTCGCGTGGACACGATTTTCGGAGCGACCTCGGTCCAGCTCGCGCCCCAGCACCCGATCACTGAAAAGTTGGCGGCGGCTGATCCCGAGCTGCGCAAGAAAGTGGACCAGCTCATCGGCGAGCAGGCCAAAGCCAAAGAGACCGGCGACATCGCGGCCATCGAAAAGCATGGCGTAAATACCGGACATTTTGCGGTCAATCCTTACAACGGCGAGAAGGTTCCGGTGTGGGTGGCGAATTACATCCTCATGGATTACGGAACGGGTGCCATCATGAGCGTCCCGGCGCACGATGAACGGGACTATGAGTTCGCGAAGAAGTATGGGATCGAGATTCGGCAGGTAATTGTGCCGAGCGTGGCGCGGGCGCCCTCGCCCGCGAGAGATATATCGGACAAGAATGTCCGACCCACACAGTCAGAAGGCCTCCCCTTTACTACACTCGATGGCAAGCTGATCAACTCCGGAGAGTTCACAGGTTTGTCATGCCAGGAAGCGATCAAGAAGATGTCTGCGTTCGCCGAGCAGCACGGCTTTGGGAAGGCGACAGTCACCTTCCGCTTGAAAGACTGGGGAATTTCGCGCCAACGCTATTGGGGAACCCCAATCCCAATGGTCTATTGCGACAAGGACGGAGTAGTTCCTGTACCCGAAAAAGACCTGCCAATAATTCTGCCGGAGAATGTTGAGATCACATTAACCGGCGGATCGCCTTTGCAACGCGTGCCGGAATTCATGAACACGACGTGCCCGAAATGTGGTGGTCCCGCGCGCCGCGAGACCGACACCATGGACACGTTCGTTGATTCGTCCTGGTATTTCTATCGGTACACCGACGCGCACAACGACAGGGCCCCGTTCGATTCGAAGATCGCCGGTTACTGGTTCGGTGATCGAGGAATTGATCAGTACATTGGCGGCGTCGAGCACGCCATTCTTCATCTTATTTATTCGCGCTTCTGGACCAAGTTCATGCGCGACATCGGCCTCATTAAAAATGACGAGCCGATCGAGCGCCTATTCACCCAGGGGATGGTGATCAAAGGTGGCGCGAAAATGTCGAAGAGTCTCGGCAATGTGGTCTCTCCCGATGAAATGATCGCGCGCTTCGGCGCCGATGCCGCGCGAATGTACAGCCTGTTCGCCGCGCCTCCTGACCGCGATTTGGATTGGCAGGAGACGGGCATCGAAGGAATACAACGCTTTCTCGGACGCGTCTACAGATTCGTAACCAAAAATGCTCAGCCGGAAGATCCTGACTGGAGGAAACCAGTTCCCAAGGAATTGTCTGCCGAGGCGCGAGCCGTTCAACGCAAGCTTCACCAGACCATCAAGCGTGTGACTGACGATTTCCAAGGCCGCTGGCATTTCAACACGTGCATCGCCGCAACCATGGAATTTGTGAACGAACTATATGCCACCGCGGACAATGTAGCGCGGACGCGCTCGTCCGCGATCCCCGTGCCCTTGCTCGCCGATGTGCAACGCAAGTTGCTTCTCCTGCTTGCCCCCTTTGCACCGTATCTCGCGAACGAACTTTGGGAGGTCCTCGGCGAACAGAGTAATTTGCTGAAAGCGCCCTGGCCAAAATACGATCCCGAACTTGCGAAAGAAGAAGAGATTGAAATTCCAGTGCAGGTGAACGGAAAGCTGCGCGGCAAAATCGTAGTTGCACCTGGCACCAGCGAAGAGGAAATCAAGCAGAAAGCTTTGGCCGATGAGAAGGTCCAGAGCTACGTCCGGGGAAAAGAAATTGTCAAAGTGATATTCACCGGCAAGCTGGTCAGCATCGTCGTGCGGTAAATCGCGCTCCCGCTCTCACTCCGACCCATGGCTATGTTAGGGCTGACGTCCCTGTGCGTGTCTCCCGCCTTTGCTAGCCTAGGTCCTCCCGCCGAGTCCGCTTCCGTTTGTCTTATATCGAACAGACCTGCGAATGTGAGCACCTACTATATATCTGCGGCATGCGGGCAGGTCGCCGGAGGTTCATTCATTGAAGGGTCAGAAGAAAGAAATTTGGATGCAACTTTGCGAGCGTGCTGCAAGCGAACAAGATCCCGACAAGCTGATGGAGTTGGTGAAAGAGATCAACCAGCTGCTCGAAGAAAAAGAGCGCCGCCTGAAAAATACCTCTGCTGATCCGAACCGCGGAGCTAAGAACGAACTGGAGGGACCGGGCGGAATTGAACCGCCAACCTAGAGTTTAGGAAACTCTTGCTCTATCCAATTGAGCTACGGCCCCTTCGTTTCCTTTATACAGGATTTAGATTTCACTCGGGAGAGCCACGGCGCCCCAGGACACCCATCCCTCACGCCGATAATACAAGACAGCATCGCCCGAATGTCCCGAAACGCTGGAAAGACACACCCAGTTCTGAACAAAAGCTAGACAAGTTAATGTCAACTTAATGAGGTTGGATGCACGATTGGACGTGTTTCCCGTTGAGAAGACATCCAGAGGCAAGCAACAATCTACAATAGTGGTCATGGAGAGTTCGCAACAGTTTGCAAGTTTCTATTTCAACGAGACCGGCATTGCTGCACACACGCGTGTCCCTGCAATTTGCGTGATATTGCTGCTCGCTTTTTGCCCTGGTACTTTTCTCTGCGCACAAAAGTTGCCAGACGCGCCCCAGAGCCAATCATCGGCTCAGCAGGATCAGGGTAAAGCTGCCAAGAACCCCTCCCCGCCTTCAGGGCAGTCGGGGAGCGAAAGCGCCGACAAAAAACAAACTAGTGCCGCGCCTGAGGCAGGTAAGTCAAAATCCGACAACAATTCCGAACCGGAGCAGAGCAAGCGCCTGATGTGGGTAGTCCCCAATTTCGGGGCGGTGACTGCCAATACTCAGGTTGCGCCGATGTCCACTCGCGAGAAATTCACTCTAGCCCGAAACGATAGCTTCGACTACTCCGCGTTCGTGTGGACGGGTATCCTGGCCTTCCAAAGCTATGAGCTTAATTCGGACCCGGAGTTGGGCAGCGGAATCGCTGGCTATGGCCGCTATTACTGGCGCGGGTTTGCCGACGGAGTCTCGGGTACGTACTTTACCGAGGCCATTATTCCCGCGATCACACATGAAGATCCTCGCTATTTCACCCTGGGACAGAGAGGATTCTTCCGTCGCGCCGCCTATGCACTCTCCCGAACCTTTATTACCAGAACCGACTCTGGAGGCAGGAGCTTCAATTGGTCCGAAGTAGGAGGCAGTGCTTTGGAGGCCGGACTGGCGAATGCCTATTATCCGCCTCAGGAAAGGGGAGTGAGCCAAACATTTCGCAGTTTGGGGACACAGATGGAATCAGCTGCTCTGAATAATGTCGCCAAGGAGTTCTGGCCGGATATTCGTCACAAAATCCTTCGCCGGAAGTGACGATTTCAGCTTCATAACATGAGCCGTCGGCTTATATCCTCAATGTCTGTTAACGCCCGGGCGAGGCATTCCCGCATGAATATCCTCAGGGTGATCCTCTTATCTCCTCACGGTGATTCGCCGTAACTGCTTTAAAAATCGTTAAATTCACGCCAATTTATCTTGACGGTACCTCCCGGAAAGGGCATGATTTCGGCAATCCAGAGTTGCTGGCCCTTCCCCGCCGCCAATTCTGTGCTCGCAAAACTGCTTGAGGTTCAGCACAGGAGTTTAGGATGGGCCGTCTCCCAAGGTTCTCGTGTTTAGTGGTGTTTTTCTGTTTTGTTCCGGTGGTCGGTTTCGGCCAGCAGGTTTCTCTCCAGCCGCTGATCACTAAGCCGGTGATCGAATCGGAGTTGACAACCTTAAAGGGGAACACGCACCCGCTGGCGCAGACGCGGTTTGATATCGGCGCGGCAGCACCCGACCTGCCCATGAACCGCATGCTGCTGGTCCTGAAGCGCAGCCCAGAGCAGGAACATTCTCTTCGCACGCTGCTCGATAATCAGCAGGACAAAGCCTCGCCGCACTACCACAAGTGGCTCACGCCGAGTGAATTCGGAACACAATTCGGTCCCGCCGATAATGACGTCCAAGTCGTGACCGGATGGCTGCAGGCGCACGGCTTCCAGGTGAACCGCGTCTCGCACGGACGCACCGTGATCGAATTCTCCGGCACCGAAGCCCAGGTCGAGGAGGCGCTGCACACCTCAATCCATAAATTTGCAGTGAACGGAGAAGAGCACTGGGCTAACGCCAGCGATCCGCAAATTCCGGCAGCGTTGGCGCCAGCGGTGGCAGGGGTTGCGTCATTAAATAATTTTCCACGTAAGCCGCTGAGCAAGATTGTCGGAACGTACTCTCCTAAAACCAGGCGTCTTACAAGTGTTAATCCCGAATTCACACTCCAAGGCTTTGGATGCGATCAGGACAATAATTGCTATGCGGTAGGTCCGGCAGACTTTGGCGCAATCTATAACGTGCAGCCTCTCTGGAACTCCGGAGTAGACGGCACAGGGCAGACGATCGCAATCGTGGGGGAAACCGACATCAATGTCCAAGATATTCGAGATTTTCGCAACCTCTTTGGCTTGCCGGTAAAAGATCCGACTGTTATCTACGACGGTCCCAACCCGGGCCCTCAGTCCGACGAGAGCGAAGCCGACATCGACGTTGAATGGTCGGGCGCAATCGCTCCGAACGCGACTATCGACTTTGTAGTCTCTGAATCTACAGAGAGCACGTCCGGCATCGATCTGTCGGCGATCTATATCATCGATCACAATTTGGCCCCGGTAATGAGCGAGAGCTACGGTGCTTGCGAACTGGCCCTAGGAACGAGTGGCAACCAGTTCTATAGCACGTTGTGGGCACAGGCTGCGGCCCAGGGGATTACTGTGATCCTTGCGTCAGGAGACGACGGCTCTAACGGCTGCACGTACGGTCCTGCGACGTATGGTTTGAACGTAAGTGGATTTGCGTCAACCCCATTCAACGTGGCTGTTGGGGGGACCGACTTCAACGATCTACTTAACCCACAACAGTATTGGAGTCTGAATAATGCCACGGCCACCCAAGAATCGGCCAAAGGGTATATTCCGGAAACGACGTGGAATTTATCATGTACGAACAGCGTTCTCCTCGGGGACCTCGGCTGGGGTACCAATGCTGAAAACAATTGTAATAATGCTCAACTGCAGCAGTATGGGTTAACGGAGTCGGTCGGTGGCAGCGGGGGTGTCAGCAATTGCACGACAAATTCGCAGGCGCTTGGATCCTGCTCCGGAGGATACTCCAAACCGTCCTGGCAGGTGGCGCCGGGCGTACCGGCAGACGGGAAGCGCGACATTCCCGATGTCTCGTTGTTTGCCAGCAACGGAGTAATGGGCAATTTTTACATCTACTGCCAACGCGACTCGTCTCCCTACTACGCGGATTGTGCGGTCGCCGAATACGGGGCAGCCGGTGGAACATCCTTCGGTGCGCCGATCTTCGCCGGCATAATGGCCCTTATTAACCAGCAGACAAGTACAACCGAGGGGCAAGGTAACGCCAACTATGTACTCTACAAACTTGCGTCGCAACAGACGGCGTCGGCTTGTAACTCGGCGACTGGCTCTGGCGCGAGTTGCGTTTTCAATGACGTGACTGCGGGCACGATCGCGATGCCTTGCGTCGCAGGTACCCCAAACTGCAACGTCCAAAGCGCGGGACATGCGTATGGGATTCTAAGTGGGTACAGCACCGGCACGGGATACGATCTGGCCACCGGCTTGGGATCACTGAACGTCGCGAATTTAGCAGCCAACTGGAGCAGTGTTGCTTTTAGGTCCACGACTACCAGTTTGGGTCTAAGTCCGACTTCGAGCCTCACACATGGTCAGTCGGTCACAGTTACGGGGAGCGTGGCTGCTAGCAGCGGAACCGGCACTCCCACTGGGAAAGTTTCACTTCTCACAAGCACTGGTATTGGCGTAGACGGATTCGCACTTACTAATGGCGCGATTTCCGGTTCGACAAATCTATTGCCGGGAGGAACTTACACCGTAACTGCGCACTACGCGGGAGACCCGACCTTCGGCGGCAGTGATTCCACGCCTGTCAGCATAACCGTCGGAAAAGAGAACAGTAGCACGCAACCGGAGCTGGTTACATTTGATTGGAACGGAAATCTGATTAGCAGCAATGCTTCCACTGCCGTTTACGGATCGCCTTATTTATTCCGTGTAAATGTTCTGAATGGCTCCGGGGTCATTTGCAGCCCCAACCCTCTCGGCGAATCCAGTTGTCCGAGTGGAACCGTCACTTTGACTGATAACAGCAGCGCTCTCGACGGGGGCGCATTTAAGCTGAACAGCCTCGGCTATACCGAAGACCAACTGGTTCAGTTCCCAGGCGGCAGTAACGCTGTAAAAGCGACTTATGCCGGCGACAATAGCTTCAACGCGAGTTCGGCAAGCACGACATACAGTATTACGCCGGCGCCGACAACAATGAGCGCACCTGTTCTGCAGAATTCTCTTAGCGTGGGATCTCAAGCGATATTCAGTCTGACTACGCAGTCGGCACCGACGTCAGGCGCAGCGCCCACGGGAACCGTGACATTCTATGCCAACGGAACTCCAATAGTGGGGTCGGTGTCCTATTCCTCGAGTCCTTCCGGATCTTCTTCAAATAACTTTACCGCCAGCACGAGTGCAGAGATATTCAGCTCTTCTTCGCCATTCGCGAATGCAGGAAATTACTCGATAACGGCTAGTTACAGCGGAGACGGAAACTATGCCCCGTCGACATCATCGCCAACGAGTATCTCAGTCAAATATCCTGCCCCTAATATCGTCACGACGCCGAATGCGGTCAGCGTGGCGCCTAATACCCCTCTGACGCTGACGTCGATCGTGGATACGTCCGGAAAGGGACCCCTGCCAGGTAGTTCGATAACGTACGTTGATAATTCCAACGGGAACACTCTTACCGGAACCGAGACCTACATCCCGACAACCGATGCTAATGGAAATACCGCACTTCAAGTAACGTTCACCTTTACACCCACATTTAGCATGCAGGCGCAAGCAGAATTCGCGGGTGACTCCAATTATCCCGCCGCTCAATCGACCAATAATGTTTTTATAACGGTATCGGGAAACGACTTCAGCTTGGGGACAAATCCTCAGACCGGCCTAACGATCAGCACGCCCGGAGCGTCAGGTAGCCTGTTCATCATCGTGAGCGGGCAATCCGGTTTCAATGGCACAGTTAATTTCTCACCATCGTCATGCACTGGCCTTCCCGCGGAAGCTCAGTGCAGCTTCAACCCATCTTCCGTAACAGGAGCTAACCCACCTTTTACCGGCACACAGCTTACGATCACGACTATGGGCCCACATCCGGTCGGACTGAATCGAAGCTGGTGGGGTCAACGTCTTACGTGGACTTTTGCTTCGCTGATGCTGGTGGGTGCCTTCTTCCTGGCGCCCTCACCGCGACGGAGCAAGTCTTTGGCGTTAGCTGCTTTTGCCTGCGTATTCGCCTTTTCCGCAGTCAGTTGCGGTGGTGGGGGCGGAGGAGGTGGCAGCGGAAGCGATCCCGGTACTCCGTCCGGCAGCTACACAATCACAGTAGCCGGAACCAGCGGCTCCGGTACCAGCGCGGTCACGCATACGACGACGTTTACGCTAGTCGTTCAGTAATTCAAGTAGAGCATTGCTGCCTAACGTAAGGGCAGGCGAAAGCGCCTGCCCTTTTGTAACTCACAGCTGATCACGTTACTTACTTTGTGCTGCAACTGTCAGCAACCATCTTCACTGAAGTTACGTCCAGAGTTTTGGTGGCAGTGGCGGTTGCTGTGGCGCCTGTCGATCCGGCCGTGCTGCTGCCCGCGTTGGCATTAGCGTCGCCTTGATTCGATGATCCCTGAGAAGCACTGTTAGGAGCGTTGGTATCGGCGTTGTTGCTCGCAGAGGCGGAGGCGCTCGATCCTACCGTGCCCATGACCTCGACTTGTTTATTCACGTTGGCGCTGAGCTGTGAGTCGTCGCCCTGCACTTTGTAGCTCACGCCCGTGGCATCAGTCAGCATGTAGTTGCCGCTGGTCCCGGTGAGGCAGCCCTGGATCGTGTTACTCGACGTGTTGTGATCGGTGGTCGTCTGAGTGGTGGTGCTCGTGGTTGACCCAGTCTGGCTGGACGCGCCTGCCGACGGGGTATCTTGTGCCAGGGCCAGAGCTGCGCACAGTGTGATTGCCGCACTTAACAGCATTGCTTTTCTCATGAGAAGTTCTCCTGTTCAGTTAATCATCGTGCCAGGGAACTTAGAATTAAAAGCAGTAATCCCCGTTGCTTGCGGAAAAACATATATCGGTTACGGAACATACTGTAGAGCGCCTGAACACGAGAGCTGCGGCTTGTGGAGACCAGTCCAGGCGCTGCAAAATTCTGGAACTTCGCCGCATGTTCTTGCGTACAAAGACTCAGCCGTATCAGATTCAGCAGCAACACTGCATCGCAGCTGAGTTGCGCGCAGCACAGTGGGGCAGCCGCTCACGTATCATCAGAGCAGGTATTACCAGCAAACATGCGCATGCTTTTGGAAATCCGTCGCCAGACCCTAAGTACCCTCTGGGCGCACAAGCTGCGCTCGTTTCTCACCATGTTCGGCATCGCTTGGGGGGTAGGTTCTTTGCTGCTGCTGGTGGGACTGGGTGAGGGTTTCCGCTCCGGGAACAAAAAACAGTTCAATGAGTTAGGAGAGAACGTCCTATTTATCTGGGGCGGGCGCGCGCCTGCGATGAATGGCAGCTTCACCATGTCGTCCACCATCAAAGATGGGATAAAACGCTTTGTGAATGGGACGAACTGGCGGTAGAGCAATAACCACGAAGGACACAAAGGTACACGAAGGAAAGCGGAGCAAGACTAACCCTGATTGTGAATTGTGGAAATACTCGGGGAGACTCGTGTGCGCGACGAGCTGGGAATTAGAAGCGGCAACCACAAAACAACGAAAAACGAAGCTCAAGGACATTAGCTATAGTTTTTAGATTTCGGTTTCCTTCGTGTACCTTTGTGTCCTTCGTGGTTATTGCTTTTAGATTTTGACTTTCTCCAGGAACTGCGGCGGTTTTCGTGCGTTGACGAGTTGCTCGAAGCCATATGCGATTTTCAGCAGCGCCGGCTCGCTCCAAGCCCTGCCAAAGAATGAAATGCCGACCGGCAATCCGAAAATAAATCCTGCAGGCACGTTGACATTCGGATAGCCCGCGACCGCTGCCGCATTCGAACTACCGCCCACGGCGTGATCGCCATTTGCCAGATCTGTGAGCCAGGCTGGCCCGCCGGTGGGCGCCACAATCGCGTCCAGATGGAATTTGTCCATCACCCCATCGATACCGTGCTCGCGCGAAAAACTGTGATTCGCAGCGAGCGCGGCCACATAGTCCTTATCTGTGAGCGGGCCTTTGTCCTGCGCTTTAAGGAACAGGTCCTGTCCGAAGTAGGGCATTTCTTTCTCTTTGTTTTTGTCGTTGAAGGCAATAATGTCGGCCAGCGTTCGCACTTGAGTGTTAGGCCGGGACGCCAGATACGTATTCAAATCTGCTTTGAGCTCATACATGAGCACCAGCAATTCTGTATCGTCGAACTTGCCGTGCGATTCCAAATCTGCCGGGTCGACAATCACCGCTCCCGCAGATTTCATTGCGTCGATCAGGTGATTCATCAGCGCATCTACCGAATCGCTGAATCCGAAATACTTTCGCGCTACCCCAATTTTTGCTCCGCGCAGCCCGTTCGGATCGAGAAACTGCGTGTAATCTTTTTGCATTTTAGTGTCGGCGTCAGCAGTTGCTGGATCGCGCGGATCAGGTCCGGCAAGCGCTGATAAAAGAATTGCCGCATCCCGCACCGTGCGCGCCATCGGACCGGATGTGTCCTGGCTGTGTGCGATCGGAATAATGCCGGCTCGGCTGATCAGTCCAACTGTTGGCTTAATTCCTACGATCCCATTCGCCGACGACGGACATACGATCGAACCATCGGTTTCAGTTCCCACGGCGACCGTGCAAAGGTTCGCCGAAACCGCAGCCCCCGATCCGGAACTCGACCCACAAGGATTTCTATCCAGCGCGTATGGATTCCTGGTCAGCCCGCCCCGACCGCTCCATCCGCTGGTGGAGTGGCTGGATCGAATGTTTGCCCATTCGCTGAGATTCGTCTTGCCTAGAATGACGGCGCCCGCGTCTCGCAATTTCTTCGCAACACCGGAATCTTGCGCCGGCTTCGACCCGACGAGAGCCATCGAACCTGCCGTGGTTTGCATGCGATCGGAGGTATCGATGTTGTCCTTGATCAGCACTGGAATGCCGTGCATTGGCCCGCGCGGGCCTTTGGATTTGCGTTCTTTGTCGAGTTCGCCGGCAATAGCAAGAGCGTCAGGGTTCAATTCGATCACGCTGTTTAGTCCGGGAACTTTCTTCTGTCTGCACGCCGTACGGCTACAGTTGTCATCTATCTCGTCAATTCGCGCGAGGTAGGCTTCCGCCAACGAATGCGCTGATATCTCCCCGGAGTTCACGCGTTTCTGAATATCGGTAATCGTAACTTCGTCAAACTCGAAAGCTTTTCCCGACGAAGGCTCCGGCTTCGACGCAGCCAGAGCGCGCCCTGCTGAAAGTGCAGGCGCAAGCGCAGCGCTTGCCGCTCCGAGAGCTGTTGTCCGCAAGAGTTTTCTGCGCGATATCCCTTGCTGAACCATCTGCGAAAGTTGTTCGTCGCCCAAATGTCACCTCCCATGGCACAGACGCGAACTGGAATTATAGTGTTTGCCTGCGGCGCTGCTCACGAATTTGCAAACGCTAACGTCCAAACAGACGGAGAGGTGTCTCCATCGGCGGCTGCTCACGTTTGGTACGGCGGGAGTGACAATCAACATTCCGAAACGCTACAATCGCACGTTTGCCTTGCTTGCCGGATGAACGTCCCGAGAAGTCGTACAGAAACAAATCGCATAAAGGAGTGCCCATGATCGCTCGGAGGAAACCCCTTGGCCGTGTCGTTGTCTTTATTGTTGCCCTGTTCGCTTGTTCAGCCACGGCTTTCGCCCAGGAGACCCAAGAGGGCCGCCTGATGCGCTTTCCCGACGTTTACAAGGACAAGGTTGTGTTCTTCTACGGCGGCGAGCTGTGGCTGGCGTCGACTTCGGGCGGTGTGGCGCGGCGCATCACTTCTTCTCAAGGGCGCGAGCTGTTTCCCAAATTTTCTCCGGACGGAAAATGGATCGCTTTCACGGGCCAGTATGACGGCAATTTCAATGTTTATGTAATGCCCGCGGATGGCGGCCAGCCCAAACAACTCACGTTTTATCAAGGAAGCGCGCATCAGTTGAACGACCGCATGGGTATCCACGATGAAGTAATTAATTGGACCCCTGACAGCAAGCGCATCGTCTTCCTGACGCGTCGTGATGCGTCGAACGGATGGATCAAGCGGCCATTCACAGTCAGTATTGACGGTGGTTTGCCTCAGCCGCTTCCCATGGATCAGGGCGGCCTGCTGTCTTATTCACCCGACGGCACGAAGATCGCTTACAACATCATCTTCCGCAATTTCCGGACCTGGAAACGCTATACCGGCGGTCTCGCACAAGCCATCACGATTTACGACTTGAAGGACAATACCAGCCAGGACATTCCACACACGGATTGGACGGACACATTTCCGATGTGGCATGAAAATACGATCTACTTCACCTCCGATCGCGGGTCCGAACACCACCTGAATCTTTACAGCTACGACGTGAGCTCCAAGCAAATTGAACAGATCACGCATTTCAACGATTGGGATGTGATGTGGCCCAGCCTCGGCCCGGACGCGATCATTTTCGAGAACGCTGGCTATCTCTACACTTTCGACTTTCAATCCAAGCAGCCTAAAAAGCTCAGCATCTCTTTGCCTGCGGATCGAACCTTCGCGATGAAGCATTGGGACAACGTGAGCCGGCTAATCACTGATTTTGACATTGCTCCTGACGGCAAACGTGCCGTCTTTTCCGCGCGCGGTGATGTGTTCACCGTACCCGCGAAAGAGGGAAGCATTCGCAACCTCACGCGCACGCCGGGGATTCGCGAGCAAAAGGTTTCGTGGTCGCCCGATGGCCGCTGGATCGCTTACATTTCGGACCGCACCGGCGAAGACGAAATCTACATCGCGCCGCAGGACGGACTCGGTAAAGAACAGCAGATCACTAGCGGCTACAAGGGATTCAAATTCCCTCCCAACTGGTCTCCCGACAGCAAAAAAATTGCCTGGGCGGACAAAGATATAAATCTGTGGTGGATCGACATTAACGACAAGAAGCCGGTCAAAATTGACCACGACGAGTACGCTGAGATTACGAATTACTCCTGGTCGCCGGACAGCAAATGGCTGGCGTACGACAAGCAGAGCGACAACAACTATGCGGTTGTTTATCTCTATTCGCTGGCAGATGCGAAATCGACGGCCATTACTTCGGCGTTGAACAACAGCTACGACGCCATGTTCGATCCGGAAGGTAAGTACGTTTACTATCTTTCCGACCGTGACTTCAATGAAGTCCTTGGTAATGTGGATTTCGAATTTGCGAACCCGAAGACCACGCGGGTTTACATTGTCACGCTAAAAAAAGACGAGCCTTCGCCCCTCGGCGTACAGAGCGACGAGACCGAGGTAAAGAAGACCGAGCCCCCAGCGCCAATGGCCGTGGAGCAAGATGCCGCGACCGATCCCAAGAGTAAATCGAAGAAAGGCGAATCAAAGACGGCTGGCGCTGAAGATAAAGATAAAGGTAAGGACAAGGACAAAGACAAGAAGGAAAAGCCGGTCGAGGTGAAAATCGATCTCGAGGGAATCCAGGGTCGTGTCGTGGCGTTGCCCACCGACCCTGCCGTGATTAAGACGTTTGCTGCCGGCAAGGGCTTCCTCTACTACTCAACCACGCCGGCCCAGGGCCTCGACGGCCCCATTCCAGGAGAAGCTTCAGCCATTCACGCCTACGACCTGAAGGAGCGCAAAGAGAAAACTTTAATCGAAGGCGTCGAACGCTTCGCACTTTCATTTGACGGATCCAAACTGATTTACGAAGGTGAAGGTGGCGGTCCGCGGGCGGCCCATACCTACGGAATCATTGACGCGAAACCCGCTGGAGAGCCGAAAAAAGTTGGCGATAGCGCACTCAGCCTGAATGGCATGCGGGCAGAAATTGACCCCCCGCAAGAATGGAAAAATGTTTTTAACGAGGTATGGCGCCAGGAGCGCGATTACTTCTACGAAGCCAAGATGAACGGCGTTGACTGGCAGAAAATGCACGACAAATATGCCCAGCTCCTGCCCGCAGTTTCCGATCGCTACTCGCTGACCTACATTATGGGCGAGATGATTGGCGAGCTTTCAAACTCGCATACCTATGTTGGCGGCGGAGACTATCCCGATCTTCACCCCGTCAACGTCGGCCTGCTCGGTGTTGATTACGAACTCGACCAAGCCAGCGGAAGATATCGGATCAAGAAAATTTACCCGGGAGAAAACTGGAACCCCGAACTGCGATCGCCGTTAACCGAGCCGGGCATCAACGTGAAGGAAGGCGACTATCTTCTTGCCGTCAACGGACAGCCGCTGCGCGCGCCGCAGGATCCTTATGAGGTCTTCGTCAACACGGGAAGTGAAACCGTAACCCTCACGGTCAATTCCAAACCTTCAGAAGACGGTTCGCACAATGTCGCTGTTAAGCCGATCAACGACGAATACAACCTGCGCGAACTGAACATGATCAACACCAATCGCAAGAGGGTCGACGAAGCCACCGGCGGCAAGGTAGGTTATATCTATTTGCCGGACATGGGTTCGCCGGGGCTGAACGAATTTGTCAAACAGTACTTCCCGCAAATTCGCAAGCAAGGTCTGATCATCGATATCCGCTATAACGGCGGCGGTTTTGTCGATGAACTGATCTTTGAGCGCCTGCGCCGCATTCTGGGCGGCATGGATTCGGCCCGCAACTGGAGGAGCGGCACCGTACCGCCGATCGTATTCAATGGATCGATGGTGTGCCTAACCAACCACTACGCTGCGTCTGACGGCGATATCTTCAGTTACATGTTTAAGATTTACAAGTTGGGGCCGCTGCTCGGTGAGCGCACATGGGGCGGAGTGCGCGGGATTCGCGGGGAGACTCCGTTGATAGACGGAGGCTACATTACTCGCCCGGAGTTCGCTCGTTACAATCTCCAAAGTCAATGGATCGTGGAGAACCGAGGTGTTCAGCCGGATATTGTCGTCGAGAACCGGCCGGAGCAAGTTGTGAGCGGCAAGGACCCACAGCTCGACCGCGCAATCGAAGAGGCGATGAAGGCAATTCAGTCGAATCCCAAACAGCTTCCGCCACGGCCTCCAGCTTTGCCGCCATATCCGGCAGGGCCAGGATAAGGCGTTTACGCAGGGGTGGACGCCTCGTCCGCCCCGAGTTTCTGCGAGAACTAATGGAGGGGCGGGCGCCCTCGCCCGTCCAATTCTGTGCGCTGTTGCCGTTTTGTGACTTGGTTCACCGCGCAATAGTACGCGGACTTTCGTCTCATCTACTTACCGCCAAAATCGTATAATTAATCTTTCATGCCAAAATATTCGATCGTAATCCCCCTGCACAACGAGCAGGAGAATGTCACTGATCTCTACGACCGCCTAAAAGCAGTTATGGAGGCGAGCGACGACAGTTTTGAAATCGTGTTCGTAGATGATGGTTCTTCGGATGAGACCTTTCACCTGTTGCGCCAGATTGCCGCTGTGGATAGCCGCATTACGGTTGTTCGTCTGCGCCGGAATTTCGGACAGACTTCGGCTTTGGCTGCCGGATTCGATCACGCGCGCGGTGAGTACATCATCGCCATGGACGGCGATCTGCAGCACGATCCATCCGATATTCCGCTCTTCTTAGAAAAAATTTCGGAGGGCTACGACATCGTCAGCGGGTGGCGCAAACAGCGCATCGATAATCTCTGGCTGCGTCGCATTCCCTCGCGTTGCGCGAATTGGCTCATGGCCAAGCTCAGCGGCGTTGATATCCACGATTTCGGGACTACCTTCAAAGCGTATCGCCGCGACATTCTCGAGCAGGTTCCGCTCTACGGCGAGCTACACCGCTTTATTCCCGCATTGGCATCGTGGCATGGTGCTTCTATATGTGAAGTGCCGATTCGCAACGTGAACCGCGAGCGCGGAGTGTCTCACTACGGAATCTCGCGCACATTCCGGGTGTTTTTCGATCTCATCACCATTCGCTTCCTGCTCAAGTATCTGGGCCGTCCGCTTCATTTCTTCGGCACGGTGGGAATGATGGGGGTCTTTGGCGGAATGGGGATCACAGCGTGGCTCTTTGTCGAAAAGTTTTTGCGCCATTCACACGTGATGATGGAACACGGCCCCATGATGATCTTCGCCGCCGTGCTGCTGCTGGCTGGACTCAATTTGCTGGCAATTGGCCTGCTCGGCGAGCTGCAGGTCCGTCATTATCACGAGCCCACTCGCCGGGCGCCGTATTCGCTCGACCGCGTTCTCCGCGCCCACAGCGAAGAACAAAGCGTACCGGAGTAAAGACGATGTGTAGCGCGGCGCCCTCGCCCGCGAGAGTACGAGCTTTGCTGCCGTGTGAGAGATGAAACAAGGTTGGGAGGGCACAACTTCAGTCGTGCCTATAAATTTCCTCACCTGACCCAAGAGTGAGCAAAGCGAGCAGCTAGAACGCTTCCTTATTCACCACATACGGCATCCTCTTCACATCGCCACCGTAGTTTTTCTCCAGCACGTCAATCAACCCCTCCACACATCGTCCGGCCATGCCTTTATTCGGATCAGGCGACAGCCGCGTGATCTTCGCGGCGCTGGCGAAATGCGGAAGTAATCGGCAGCGGTCTTCAATCTCGGGATCGCGCAACGATGAATCCGAGGGCAAAGGTTCTTTTTCATAAACGTCGAGCGCCGCACCTGCAATCCATTTGTCTTTGAGGGCCCGAGCCAAAGCGGTTTCATCTATAACCGGCCCGCGCGACGTATTCACCAGGAACGCGGTGGGCTTCATCATGCGAAGGGAGCGTTCATTGAACAAATGGTATGTCGGTGTGTCGCTTTCGCCTTCTCGCAACAACGGCACGTGCACGCTGACGAAATCCGCTTGCTTCAACGCATCTTCAAACGAGACATATTTAATCCAAGTTTTTTCTTTCTGGATGCCGCGCGCGTGGCGTAAATCCATCGTCTCCTGGATCGCGTTCATGTACTCGCGATTCTCATACGCTGGGTCATAGCAAAGAAAGTTCATGTCGAACCCTGCGCACTTCTTGATCATCGCCAAGCCGATGCGTCCGGTGCCAATAATCGCAATTGTCTTGCCTGTAACCTCATCGCCGAGAAATGGTAAATACGGATGCCAGAAGCCCCACTGGTTGTCGCGGGTCAGGTGTTCCGCCGGCCACATTTTTCGAGCCAGCGCTCCCAACATGAAAAATGCGAACTCGGCTGTTGCCTCAGTCAAGACGTCGGCTGTATTCGTAAATGGGACCTTGTAACGATTGGCGTCAGCACGATTGATATTGTCAAAACCGACCGCGAACTGTGCGACAACCTTGAGTGAACTCCTTCCGGCCTCAAACACGTCTGCATCGATTTGGTCTCGAAGCGTGGTAATCAGCCCGTCGATTCCCGAGCGAACTTTTTCGAGAATGAGCGACTTCGGTGGCGCTTTCGGGTCGGGATAGACTTCGAGCTGGTACCCACGCTCGCGTAGGATATTTAGCGCTGGGCCGACATCGCAAGTCGCAAAAACGCGGAAATTATTGGCCATTCGAAGAATCGCTTACTCGTGAACCTTAATGTCCTTTGTGGTTGCCCGCTTTTAAGGAGACCTAACTGAAAATCCATCGCGTGGCGCTGCTCGAGAACTTCTTCTCCCACAAACCGAACGCCACTCGTGGCTGGAGGTAAAATACGGGATCCTGAAGCGCAATCATTTTGTCGCCCATGTCCCCCAACTTCCATTTGTACTTCTTCTCGTACCGAGGAACGAACTCGCGGATACGTTCCACATTCCGCTCCGTTTCGACGACGCCTTCGAGAATGACCGCCTGATCTGCCTGATCGGTACACAAGATGCAGTGCGGATTCCTAGCCAGGTTCTGCGCTTTTCGCGACTTCTTTCCCGTGCTGAAATAGAGAAGGCCATTCATCCAGAACGCCCAGACAATCATCACGTGCGGGCGTCCATCCGGCCGTGTGGTCGCGATCCAATATTGTCGACTCTTCTTCAGGCGGTCTTCCGCCCATTTCCACGGG
This sequence comes from Acidobacteriaceae bacterium, assembly GCA_025462735.1. Lineage (GTDB taxonomy): Bacteria > Acidobacteriota > Terriglobia > Terriglobales > Acidobacteriaceae > Gp1-AA145. Next base: position 177,152 of record JAOAPC010000011.1, read on the forward strand.
AGCAGACCCTTCTTACTCTGCGGCAGCCCATATCCCGGGATATGAGGTCGCGTTGCCCTTGGAGCTTTCATTCTCGGCGTCTCTGCGTGCTCTGCGGTTAAAAGCTTTTTTGTGAAACCCAGCCCTCGATTCGCGCCAGCGCCTTACCAAGGTTTTCCGTGGAATTAGCTGTGCTAAAGCGCAAATATCCTTCCCCGTATTCGCCGAATGAAGTACCCGAAAGGCAAGCTACGCCCGCTTCTTCGAGCAGCGCATCAGCCAAAGGTTTCGACTTCCAACCCGTCGCCGTGATATTCGGGAAAACGTAGAATGCGCCCTTTGGCATGCGGCAGGAGAATCCCTTGATGCGATTCAATCCCGCTACAAACATGTCCCTACGCCGCTGAAATTCTGTGCGCATGTGCTCGACCGAGCTCTGGTTACCGCGCAACGCCTCGACGCCCGCTACTTGCGAAAAGCTCGCCGTACAGGAATTCGAGTTGGTCATCAGGCGCGCCACCTGCCGTGCAAGATCGGTGCGCATCACGCCATATCCCATGCGCCAGCCGGTCATAGCGTAAGTTTTGGAAAATCCGTCGAGCAGAATTGTCCGGTCTTTGAGTCCGGGTTCCGAAATAATGGAGTGATGATCGCCGTCAAAAATCAGCCGGCTGTAGATTTCGTCCGACAAAACGAAGATGTTGCGATCGCCGATCGCCTGCGCAATTTGCTCGATGTCGCGTTTGTTCAACACGCCACCGGTTGGATTATGCGGCGAATTAATAATGATTAGCTTGGTGCGGTCGCTGATCAGCTTTTCCAATTCATCAACGTCGAACCGGAAGTCTTTCTCTTCGCGTAGCCGGATTGGCACGCCACGACCGCCTACATAGTTGATCATCGACTCGTAAATCGGAAACCCGGGATTGGGATAGATGACCTCGTCGCCTTCCTCGATCAGTGCAAGGATAGAGAAAAAAATAATTGGCTTGCCGCCGGGGACCACCACGACTTCTTCGGGCTGCACCCGAACCCCGCGACTCTGGCTGACTTCGTCCGCAATCGCTTTTCGCAACTCCGGCAGTCCTGCAGACGGCCCGTAGTGTGTCCAGCCGGCGTTGAGCGCGTTGACGGCAGAGCTAACAATATTGTGCGGAGTATCGAAATCCGGCTCGCCGATTTCGAGATGAATAACATCCTTGCCCTGGCGCTCCAACTCCCGCGCCCGGATCAGGACTTCAAATGCGGTTTCGGTGCCGAGCCGCGACATGCGCTTGGCCAACCGCAGCTCGAATTGGACAGCGTGTGACATGGGGCAAAACCGACTATTGTACTACTGCGGATAAAGGGTTAGCCACGTTAGCGCAGGAGGGCTGTGATCCGCTTGTGAGCTGCCTGTTCGGTTAATTCAGATTCTCAAAAATCCCGGCTGCACCCATGCCGCCGCCGACGCACATGGTCACGAAGCCGTATCGCGCGTTTCGCCGCTTCATCTCGCGAATAATCGCTGCCGTAAGCTTTGCTCCGGTGCAGCCCAGCGGATGTCCGAGGGCAACCGCTCCGCCGTTTGGATTGACCCGCTCGGGATCAAGCCCTGCTTCCTGAATCACCGCCAATGATTGCGCCGCGAAGGCTTCATTCAATTCGATCACGTCGATCTCTGAAAGCTTGAGCCCTGCCAACTTCAACGCCTTTGGGATCGCGAATACGGGTCCGAGTCCCATCTCTTCCGGCTTGTATCCCGCCGTGGCAAATGCCACGTAACGCGCCAGCGGTTTGATTCCGAGCGCCCGCGCCCGTTCGGCTGACATAACCACAGCCGCAGCTGCTCCGTCTGACATCTGCGACGAATTGCCGGCAGTTACTGTGCCTTTGACGTGAAATGCAGGTTTCAGCGCGGCCAGCGCATCGAGCGAGGTATCGCCACGGGGGCCCTCGTCGATCTTGAACACAATCTCCTGCCGCTTCGGCTTTGATCCGTTAGGAGTAGTGAAGCTCACCGGAACTGGCACGGTCTCATCTTCGAACTTGCCCGATTGGATTGCGGCCATCGCCTTCTGATGACTGCGCAATGAGAACTCGTCCGCGGCTTCTCGCGTAATTCCGAATCGCTTTGCCAGTCGCTCAGCCGTGAGGCCCATGGAAAGATACGCATCCGGATAATTGTCAACCAGCCACGGATTAGGCGAAATCTTGTTTCCTCCCATAGGAATCATGCTCATCGACTCTGTTCCGCCGGCGACCATGACCTCTGTCGCTCCCGCCATGATCCGCTCCGCTGCCATCGCAATCGCCTGCAATCCCGAAGAACAGAAGCGATTGATGGTGATCGCCGAAGCTTCGACTGGCAACCCGGCACGCAGGGAAGCGATGCGCGCGACGTTCATGCCTTGTTCGGCCTCAGGCATAGCACAGCCGAGAATTACGTCCTCGATTTCTTTCGAATCCAGTTGCGGGACGCGAGCGAGAGCACCTTTGATAGCAACCGCAGCCAGTTCATCCGGACGCGTTGCCCGCAGTGTTCCTTTGAAAGCTCGGCCAATTGGAGTACGAACTGACGAAACGATTACAGCTTCCCGCATGACTCACCCTCCATTCCCATATGTCGGAATCCCTTGCTGCACCATGTAAAGCAGTCGTTGCGCGCGTGCGCCCCAGTCGCCAGTACCACCCTGCGATATCGCTTTTTGCGCATCGGAAATTGCGCGGCTCCTGGCTTCATCGGATTTCTTTGTCTGGTCTTCTGTTTTGTAAATTTCAATCAATGCAGACCAGCGATACGCGGCATGATACAGAGCTTCTGCGGCCGTCGGCGATTGAGGATACTGCTTGGCGTAGTTCTCGTAGATTTCCGCCTCTTTCTGCGGACACTTCGACTGCGCCTGCCAGTCGCCGCACAGTTTGTTGTCGATTAAGTGATATGCGGCGAGATAAGCCCATTTCGTATTTGGAAACTTCTTCATCACTTTCTTGAAATAATCTTCGTTCATCCCACGGCGCAAATAAGATTCCTGCTCCTTCGCTGACGGCAATGACATGACATCAACTTTCTCGATCTGCCAGCGGATATCCGCCGAGCGGTACATCGCCTCGCCTGCAAGCGGCGATTGCGGAAAGATCTCCGCCACCTCACTATAGAGCCGCATGGCATCCTGCGCCGCGTAGCGGCGGCCATTGCGCTGGCTCGCCTGGTCCTCTGAATCTACCGCCTCGCCGAAAAGAATTTTGTCTCCATCCGGAGTTGTCGACTGAATCAGGCCCTTGGTCTGCATCCAGCCGGTGACGATCCGCTCCTCTGTAAGATTGGCTTCGACCTTCACCCAATCCCCGCCGGTTTCGAGAAACACCAGCTCACGGCCTCGGTCGACGTCGGCTAGCTTTGCCGAAGAAACGTCCGGATTGAGATAAATGGGCGCCACCCGAATGGTGGCAGCGCGTACCACATCGGCGGACGCCGGCATAGAAGCTAGCAATAGCGCTGCAAGTATTGGAAAGCCTAACATGCACGACTTCGGCATATAACCATCGTACAAGCACTAATCACTTCGGCAAAACCAGGAACTCTGATAGTCCAGGAAGGTCGATGAAGGGCGACCCCTAAACCCCGCTCTGCAAGCAGGATTCGGCGACCTTAGCTCCCGTAAGGTTTCGCTGGTGACTTTCTTCTCGCGTCCAGGGACATCGCTGTGAGTTGCTCCTGCATCTTTTATCCAGCAGGTTCTCAGGAGCTCTCTTATGAAAATGCGCACTCTTTTAATGCTGGTCGTGTTTTGCGAGTTGCTCGTCGCAGGAGTCTCGGCCCAAACCTCAACCGCCGTCGTTTATAAATACTCAGCAATAAATTATCCGGGTGCCAATGCTCAGAGCACTGTTGCGTCCGGCATCAACAATAGCAACGTGATCGTCGGCTCGTATTACACCGATGCGTCTAATTCGACTCACGGTTTTGAGTATGCGAACGGCAAGTACAGCACTATTGATTTTCCTGGCGCAAGCTACACTGTGGCAACGGGAATCAGCGATACGGGCGATGTCGTTGGCTGGTATCAGTTATCGGGATCCAATCACGGTTTTCTTCGCCACGCGGGAGCCTTCACCACCATTGATCATCCGCAAGCTTCTTCCACGATGTTGACGGGCATTAATAAGGCCGGAACCATCGTGGGCAACCACGATAGCCAATATGGCTTTATTTATAAGAACGGGACCTTTACGGACTACAACGCCCCGTCCAGAGCTGGGCTGCCGACCTACTTCACCGCGTTGAACGGTATCAACAATCCAGGCATATTCGTAGGCACGGCACAGAGCGGAGACTACCAGCAGGGAGTCTGGGTCAACGGGACCGAAACCGACTTTCTCGAGCCGCCCACCTATTTCAGCAATAACGGTGCGAACGGCATTAACGGACGCTCGGATATCGTAGGCTGCCTGAACTCTGGTGGCTATGTCGCGTTCGCGGTAGAGTCCTCCGAAGGCGCCGAGACCACGGAGAAATTTCCCAGCTTGCAACTTCTTTCGAATCCTTTCTTGGCGGGTTGGTGTCCGCAGGGCATCAACTACTCTCGAGTCATTGTCGGAGGGGGTTACATGGCCGTGCCGGTGTTAACACTGAACGTGACCAGCCCGGTGAACCAATCGACCGATACGAATCCGGTACACGTCGCAGCGACTGCCTCCGGCGTGAACCCGATCTCGCAGATCCAAGTCTGGGTTAATTCCAAAGAGGTTTATCACGTTAGCGGCGGGACTTTGAACGCCTACATCACCTTGCCCACCGGATCCAACGAGCGGTTTGTGGTGCAGGCAGTGGACTCGAAAGGGGTGATAGCAAAGGTGGTGGATTCGATTACCGTGAACTGAGCGTGGAGTGTTCGGATGACAGCACTTTCTTGAGTAGTTCCGGGTCGATATTGCCTCCGCTGATTACGGCGACGGTGAAATTCGATTTCGGTAGCGAGTCGCGGTGGAACAGCCAAGCCGCTGGTGCCACCGCGCCGCTCGGTTCCGCAGCGGTCTTCGGATTCTCCGCCAGGATTTTTACAGCGTTCAAGATGTCTTCTTCGCTTACGGTGACCACGTCATCTACGTAGCGGCGAATGTGTTCGAACGTGAGTGTGCCGACATACTGTGAGCGCAGCCCATCGGCGCTCGTCGATAACACTTGCTCTGCAGGAAACTTCACAATGTGCCCTGCGCGGAAACTGGCTTGCGCATCTGCCGCCAGCTCCGGCTCTACTCCAATCACTTTGGCGTCAGGCTTCAGGGACTTGATCGCGGTTGAGATCCCGCTGATAAGCCCCCCACCGCCGATCGGCACCAGCACCAAGTCTACCTCGGGCAGATCTTCCAGAATCTCAAGGCCAGCTGTGCCTTGCCCAGCAATAATCTTCTCATCGTCGTAGGGCGGAACGATGATGTAACCGTGCTCGGCCGCGAGCTCCTCAGCTTTGACTTGTCGCTCAACTCCGCTTGGACCAACGAAAACAATCTCGGCGCCAAGGGCTGCGGTCGCTTCCCGTTTGATAGCTGGAGCGTTGCGCGGCATTACGATCACTGCTTTTGTTCCGAGCGCCCGTGCGGCATAAGCTACACCCTGCGCGTGATTGCCGCTGGAATAGGTGATAACGCCGCGCGCACGCTCATCATTACTGAGTGACGCGATTTTGTTGTACGCGCCCCGCAGTTTGAATGCGCCAATTGGCTGCAGATTTTCAGGCTTGAGGTAGAGCCTGTCGGCGTTCCATTCCAGGGCGATTAGAGGCGTGCGGACGGTAATTCCGTCTAGTCGTGTACGCGCTTCGCGAATGTCATCAAGGGAAATGATCTCTGCACTCCACTGTCGCCCAAAATGTTGTGAGGCCCTGCTGAGTTCCTTCTTGAACCTTCGTGTCCTTTGTGGTTAGCGCCTCAAATCTCGAGTATGACCGGCATGATCAGCGGCCGTTTCTGTGTCTGCTTGGAAATATACCGCTTCAAGTCGGCGCGGATCTTCTCTTTGATCACGCCATAATCCGCCCGTTCTTCTTCGCTTGACTGGCTGAGGGTTTGCACGACAACTTGCCGAACTTCTTCCATGAATCCGTTTTCGCCCGCCGAGAAGCCGCGCGTCACAATTTCTGGAGATATCTCAACCCGCCCAGTCAACTTATTGATGGCGATAATCGGCAGCACGAAGCCGTCCTCGCTCAAGTGGCGGCGGTCTTTAATTACTAAATCCTCAACCACATCCGCACGGGAACCGGAATCAATACAGATACGGCCCACGTTGACCCTGCCGGCTTTTCGCGCACCCAGTTCATCGAACTCCAAAACATCTCCGCTTTCTATCAGCATTACATTGCCTACCGAGCCGTGCATCGACCCCGCCAGCTCCGCATGAAGCTTGAGCTGCCGGTACTCGCCGTGGATCGGAATAAAATACTTCGGCTTCACCAGATTAATAATCAGCTTAAGTTCTTCCTGGCTGGCGTGCCCGCTCACGTGAATGGGAGGCGAGGAGCCATCTTCATAAATCACGTGCGCTTCGCGGCGGAACAGGTGATCGATCATGCGGTAGATCGCCTTTTCATTACCCGGGATGATTCGCGACGAAAGCACAACTGTGTCGCCCTTTTCAATGGTTGCGTGCTTGTGATTGTTGACCGCGGCGCGCGACAGCGCAGACATCGGCTCACCCTGTGTCCCGCTGATCAGCACACAAACTTTCTCAGGGGCGAAATTCTTCACCTCGCCGGGATGAACCAGCAGCCCATCTGGAATTTCCAGGTACCCGAGGTCCTCCGCAATTTCCGATGAGTTATTCATCGACCTGCCCACGAACGCGACTTTGCGTCCGTGTTCCGCAGCAAGCTCCACCGCGAGTTTGATGCGATGAATGGAAGACGAAAAACAAGAGATGAAAAGCCGCCGCTCCGCACGCGCAAACACTTCGTCGAATTTGCGGCGTACCGCACGCTCACTCGGCGTATATCCGCGACGCTCAACGTTGGTCGAATCCTGCAACAGGGCAAGCACGCCTTCTTTGCCGTATTCCGCGAAAGCATGCAAGTCAAATAGGCGGTTGTCAGTCGGTGTGGGATCGACTTTGAAATCGCCGGTGTGAATCACGACGCCAAGCGGGGTATGGATTGCCAGTGAGACGCAATCTACCAGGCTGTGGGTCACGTGGATGGGCTGGACGGTAAATGGACCAATCTTGAATCGCTCCCCGGGACGAATCTCCCTCAAGTCTGCGTTGTCGAGAAGTCCATGCTCATCCAGTTTGTCTTCCACATAAGCGAGCGTGAACTCGGTGCCAAAGACCGGCACGTTGAGTTCGGAGAGCACCCAGGGCAACGCCCCGATGTGGTCTTCATGCCCGTGGGTAAGCACAATACCCCGCACCCGCTGTCGATTTTCAAGAAGATAAGAGATATCGGGAACGACGATATCCACGCCCAGCAGCTCAGCTTCAGGAAACATCAGGCCGGCATCAATAACAATAATGTCGTCGCCCCAACGGATGGCCATGCAATTCATGCCGAATTCGCCGAGGCCGCCAAGCGGCACTAGATGGAGTTTTCCGGGGGGCATTAAAGACTTAATGATCGTAGCATAGCCAACACTTTGCGCCGGAAAGGCCAGTTGCCGGTAGATTTAACAAATCTTGCGTTGTTTCCGGCATCATACTTCGCTAGAGTTCACGCTGCGCGAACCCCAAATCGGCAGGGAACCACGGAGTGAGTAATCTTTCGAAGTGGATGACCGATAATGAAGTTGGCTGACTCTCAACTTACGATGTCTACTCCCAAATCCTGGCTGCGCCGGAGGATCGAGAAGTCATTATCTGCGGCGTTGATGCGCGCCTACAAAACCGTAAGGGTCGAGCCGGAGCGCTTTCTCATCGAACTCCGCGCCGCATATGGTTTACCGGTTTCCAGTTTTCAGGGGATGTACGCGGTCGACGTTGCGGTGCTCGACGATATCTCCGAGAAAATTATCCATGGCGGAATGAAAGTTGCCGCCGCGGAGGGTGCGGGCTTCGGGCTTGGCGGATTCCTTACCATCGTGCCTGACTTCAGCATCCTCGCGGGGATCACGCTGCGCATGATCCAAAAGCTCAGCCTGATCTATGGCTACGAATACAACACTGAGGAAGAAGTGCACGGGCTATGGATTGCCGCCGCCAGTGCAGCTGGCGTGGATATCGGGCGCGACCTATTGGAGAAAAACGTGGTAAACCGCCTGATACCCCGGATCATTCAGAAAATCGCAGCCAAAGCTAGTGCAGAGTTTGTCGAAAAATGGGCAGGACGGATAATACCAGTTGCCAGTTCACTGATTGGCGCGGTTCTGAATTACTATTTTGTGCGCGGCTGGGGCGAACGGGCGCACGCCCATTTTCGGCAAAAACATCTAGAAACCCGCCAGCGCATGATTCAGGCCACACTCGCAAGCGCGAATTCTGGGGTCGTGAAGTAGAACCTGATTTAGCGAAATTCCTTTCTCGACAGATGGCTCGGGCACTCGCGAGAAAAACTGAACGCCCGCCTTCGTGTACCGGAGCCTGCCCTGAGCGAAGTCGAAGGGTGTCATTTGTAGTTGGGCGCTGTTACTTAAGATGAAAATCGCAGCCATCATACTGATTTGCATTTTGGCCGTTCCGTCTCTCGCTCAGGAGATCACAGTGGCCGCAGCTGCCGACTTGCGCTCTGCCTTGGATGAAATTTCGGCACACTATCAAGCTGACACTTCTAAACGGGTGAAAGTGATTTACGGCTCTTCGGGCAATTTGTATCAGCAAATTATTAATGGCGCGCCCTTTGATATTTTTTTCTCGGCGAACTCCGACTACCCGAAGAAACTTGAAGCTGCCGGGCTGGCTGTGCCCGAAACCTATTACGAGTACGCCCGCGGAAGCCTGGTGCTTTTTGCTACTTCTACCTCCACATTGGACTTACAGAAGGGATTGCAGGTTCTGCTTGATCCGTCGGTACAGAGAATCGCCATCGCCGATCCCACACATGCGCCGTATGGCCAGGCGGCGGTTGCAGCGCTCAAATCGCAAGGCCTCTACGACAGAGTCTCGCGAAAGATTGTCGTCGGCGAGAATGTTGCTCAGGCGGCTTCCTTTGTCATCTCAGGTGCTGCAAACATTGGAATTGTCGCGCTGTCGCTCGCGCTGCAACCAGCGTCTCGTTCTCAAAGCCGTTTCACCGAAATTCCTGCGAATGGATATCCGCCGATCCAGCAAGCTTGCATTGTGCTGAAGTCTTCAAAGCAGCAGAACATGGCGCGCCAATTCGAGGCCTATATTCAGGGACCTGAGGCCTCCAAGATATTGCAGAGATATGGTTTCCAAGTCCCGGCCGCGCGAGCAGTGCGGCCATTACAGTAATCTCCTCGCTGCATTACCAGAAACCCTCGACGAAATTTCTGCCGGGTTTTCGGACTTCTTTCCCATAACAATCCCGGCATCTGCTTCATTCTTCGTTTTGGCCCTCCTCATGCACTCCATTTGCTGGAGCACAGAAAGGGAAAACAATGACCAGCAGCCCACAGGATGAACGCTGGAAAGAATTGTGCGAAGCCATTGTTGAGGAACCGGATTCAAAAAGGCTGATGGAATTAGTAGAGAAATTAAATCGTGTCTTGGACGAAAGAGAGAAAGAGTTAAAAAGGAAAATCGAAGCGTCAGGCTACCAATGATGTTCAGAGGATGATGATTCGGAAATGATTACAGCCAGCCTTTCGTCCTGGCGATGCGCGACGCTTCCACTCGGTTCGCCGCGCCCAATTTACTCATCGCCTCCGAAAGGTAGTTGCGAACGGTGCCTTCGGAAAGGTTCAGTTTACCGGCTATATCAATGCTCGCCATTCCGTCTCCGGCCAGCCGCAACACCTGGCGTTCGCGGTCGGTTAGGGGATCGGCTTCCACCCATGCCTCTGCGGCAAGTTCCGGATCAATCACCCGCAGCCCGCTTTGCACACGGCGAACGGCATCCGCTAATTTATCCGCCGCCATGTCCTTCAAAAGATAACCGGACGCGCCGGCCTCGAGCGCGCGACGCAAATATCCTGCACGCGCAAATGTTGTGAGAATGATGGTCTTAGTAGAGGACCGCTTCCGTTTCAGTTCAGCGGCAACATCCAATCCGCTCATTTCGGGCATTTCAATATCAGTGAGGAAAATATCGGGCTTGTGAGTGAGCACCGCATTCAGCGCCTCTGTCCCATTGCGCGCACGAGAGACCACGGTGATGTCGCCCTCAATCTCTAGTAATGTGGCCAAGGCCCCGAGCACCATCCCCTGATCTTCCGCGATGGTGACGCGGATCATCTTGTGCCCGGTCTTAGTTGCAGAGTTCAACTCTTGGCGTCCGTCAGCGCAGTAAGGGGAAATTCAAATTTCAGCTTCGTACCGGCAGAAGTCTCTTGGCCGAAGGTTCCACCCAGCGCTTCAACCCGCTCGCGCATTCCGCGCAACCCATTGCCTTCGCTGTAGGGACCACCGCACCCATCGTCCTGGACTTCGAGCACACAATTGCCGTTGTTTCGCGCCAGGCGTAGCGAGCAATGCCGTGCCCGCGAATGACGGACGACATTTGTCACTGCCTCTCGCATGATCAGTGCGGCCACGCTTTCCTGCGCCGGCGTTAGTGGTACCTCGCTGGATTCTGCGCAGACTGCTACTCCGGCGCTTTCCAGCGTCGATTGCGCACGTTGCAACTCCTCACTCAGTTTGTAGCTGTTGTACCCGCGGAGCGTGTTGCGAATCTCCGCCATGGCTTCACGGGAGACTTTCTCAATATCCGCGATTTCGCTCTTGGCCTTCATGGGATCTTTTTCGAGCAGTTTCCCTGCAAGAGTGGACTTCACGGCGATCAGCGTCAGGGTGTGACCCAATACGTCATGCAGATCGCGAGCAATGCGTTCGCGTTCCGCGACCTTCGCAAGGTGCTCGATCTCCTCATGCGCCATCCGCAACTTGTGGTCAGCGCGATTGCGTGCCGCAAAGTGAGTATTGGATAAGCCCACGCCCAGGGCCACGACCAGCGAGGTGACCGAAAATCCGTTCGCCGGATGGAATATCGCCGCGTGTATCACTACTGCTAAGGCCAGAACGCTTAACGCGATCAACGCCGATTTTGCCCGCTCGAAAACCCACGGAATGAACGAAGCTGTAAAAATAATGAAAACTGAAGATCCTGTGTTTACATTTGCAAACCCGAGTCCCATTGCCGCCATGCAAAACAACAGCACGTATTTCAGCCGGGACCCGACCCAAAACATGCCGAAATATAGGGCCAGGAAAACTAGCACCTCTGCATTTGTCAGCATCAGCGATCGCCACGAGGCGTGCTCGGCAACTGGCTGGACGTAAAAGAACACCAGGAAGATGAGCCATGCGAATGGCGCCAAGCCATGGTCGCGATTTTTGGGAAGAAGTCTCACCTTTTCCGTCTATATTCTACGCTGGCGGTTACAGCGGAATGCAGGGCAACCATCGCCACCACGATCGAAATGGGCACGACTACTGCCAGCAAATCCAGCCGTTGGTCCACAGCCAGCACCAGCACGGCGGCGAAAACGAACAAATATGTGGGCCAATTCGATTTCATGATTTCTCCTTCAGCCGTTGGCCTTCTGGTCGCGCTGGTGCCCGGCCCACGCGATACCCAGGCAAATCATGGCGAACCCAATTAGCGCCTCCCAGTGGGTTCTAGCAGGCGTTCCGTTTCCCGCTCCGACCAGGCGAAGTGCCAACTGCGACAAATGGTATGAAGGCAGGAAAATCGCGATCTTCTGAATGAACTTGGGCAAGAACATGATCGGGACCCACAATCCCGAACAGAATGACATCGGAAGGTGGAACACATTAATGAACGCCGGCGCCGAAGTCGGCCCGGCGAAATATCCGATCGCGAGTCCCATTGCGCAGAAGGGAAGCGATCCGGCTACCAGCGTTAGCAACAGTTTTACCGAGACCATCGCGGACAAGTGAACTCCACCAAAAACGCTACCCAGAATCAGGAGCAGCAGAACATCCGCGGTGCTGAAGATCATGCTCATGACGACCTTGGCCAGAAAATAAGCGAATGGCGGCATGGGTGTTGCCTTCTTCATTTGCAGCCATCCGAACCCGCGCTCCGATGCGAGGCCAGCTGCAGTCCCAAACAGCGACGCACCCATTACCCCGAAGGTGCCGTAGGCTGGGATCAAATATGTCGACGTTCCGATTCCGCCAATCATCTGCCGGCCCATGATGAGTCCGAATAGCACGTAGAACATGACCGGAAACACGAGCGTAGAAACCGAGTACATGGGAAGACGAAGAGATTTCAAAAACTCATACTTCGTCTCCTTCAAGCAAATGCTGATTACGTTCGGTCGCATCGGAAGACTGACAGCCGGTCTAACTGCAGTGGTCGCCATTGGATTCTCCTCAGTTGGCTTTTTCTTGCGTTAGCGCCAGGAAAGCTTCTTCGAGGCCAGCGCCAGTTACCTCGATACCGGAGATTTCGAGGTCGCGTCCTAGAAGCTCTCGCAAAACGCTCTCTGGCCGCGAAGTATGAATCACCATCGCGCCGCGGTCATCTTGAGCATCCACAACCCCGGGCAGAGCTTTGACCACCGTGGCCGTGAGCCGCGTGGAGCAGCGAATTTTCTTGCCCGCAGTGCGAGCCTTGATCGCCGCCGGTGTGCCTTCCGCAATGATCGAGCCCTTGTTGATTACCACCACTCGATCGGCCAACGCATCAGCCTCTTCCAGATAATGTGTAGTCAGCACAATGGTCTTGCCGCGTCCTAACAACTGGCGGATCTCATCCCAGAGCAGGTGACGCGCTTCCACGTCCAATCCCACTGTAGGTTCATCCAGGAAGAGCAGATCGGGATCACCGCAGATTGCCAAGGCGAACAGTACCCGCTGTTTCTGACCGCCGGAAAGATCGCCAAACTTGCGTTCGCGGAGGTCTTCAATCCCAGCGGCCGCCAATGTCTGCGCCATCGGCAGCGGTCGCGCATAGTAAGAAGAGAACAGGTCGATATGCTCCCGAACCCGCAGCGTCTCCGGTACTCGTCCCACCTGCAGCATGGCACCGACGCGCAAATGAGTTGCAAGGACTGTCGGATCTCCGCCGAAGACTGACACTCTGCCGGAAGTTGGCCGGGCAAGACCCAGTAATAACTTGATCGCCGTTGTCTTTCCCGCGCCGTTAGGTCCAAGCACCGCCGTCAACCGTCCCGCTCGCACTGCCAGATCGAAATTCTTCAGCGCCCGCACAGCTCCGTAGTTTTTGCTGACTTTACTCATCAAGGCCGCGGTGAACGGTGCGGACCGCGGTGTCGCGGGCACCGTTTGTAGTGTCGCCATGCGCATTTCCTTTCCCATCGCACACTCATCATGCGAGAATTGCTTCCGCCCCACCAGTGCAGATCATCACTGCTTACACGTGACAAATGTCAGTCCTGTGCGGTCGCGTATAATTGCAAGCTTTCGGAGCCATCCGCCGATGAAAACCCGTCCTGGCGTGGAGCTGGCCAGTCTCACTGACGTCGGCTGCAACCGGGAAAATAACGAGGATGCTTCCGGGTACTGGGAGCCCGAAGATGACGCCTCCTTCGCGGTTCTTGGCAGGCTGGCAATCGTGGCCGATGGCATGGGCGGGCACGAGGGCGGGCAAGTCGCCAGCCGCATGGCAGTTGAGGTTTTTGCAGAAGCCTATGCCGCATCTGCCGAGCGGGACTCGCAAAAGCGCCTGCTCGACGCCTTAGCAGAAGCGCATCACCGTATTCAACGCAAGGCGGGTGAGGACCCTCGCCTCAGCGCCATGGGCACAACCTGCACCGCATTTGCTCTAATAAATTCCCGGCTCTATTTCGTTCATGTCGGGGACAGCCGCCTTTACCTGTTGAGAGAAGGGAAGCTTCGGCCTCTTACCCGCGATCACACCTTAATTGCTCGCCTGATCGAGAGCGGCGCCATTCGGCCTGAGGAAGAGGAAAATCACCCACAAAAGCACGTCTTGACGTCAGCCCTGGGCGTGCCAGACGATATCGAAATCGACTTTCCTCCCGAACCGGTAGCGATTCAAGCGAACGACGTTTTGCTGATCTGCACGGATGGACTCTGGGGTCAAATGAACCTGAGCGAGATGCAGCACGTGATAGCTTCGCAGTCGCCCAAAAATGCCTGCCGCGCCCTCATCCAGCTTGCGAAAGACCGAGGGGGACCTGACAACATTACTGTTCAACTCCTCCGCGTCTTGTGAGCTCCAGCAGCATTATCTTTCCACTGACTGCAAAACTTTGCAGTCCGCCGCCGCCGCCAAAGTCGTAGTCAGTGTCTAAGAATTGAAAACAAAGCTACTTACATTCGCGAGCAGAATGGCAACGGCCTTGCTATCCCCTTCATGTCTATCAACAAGATAGGGTTTGTAGTATAGTGAGGGCCATGAAGATTTCTCAGAAGGGGCTTTACGCGTTGCAGGCCATGATGATGCTGGCCCGCCACTACAATCAGGGCGCAATTCGCATCCGCGACGTCGCCTATGAAGAAGAGCTTCCGGAAAAATTCCTCGAGCTGATCCTGCTAGAGCTCAAGAACGCGCGCATCTTGGAGAGTGTTCGCGGCGCCAAGGGGGGATATCAGTTGCGGCGCCCCCCTTCGGAGATTCGCCTCAGTGAAATTATCCGATTGATTGATGGCCCGCTTGCGCCCTTTGGCGATGCCGAGCAGCTGCGCAGCTTGATCGATCATGACGCCGCGCACCGCGCCCTTTATCAGGTTTTTCTGGACGTTCGTGACGCCGCCGCCAAAATCCTTGAGAGCACTTCGATCGCCGACATCGCTAACCCTTCGCCATCTCCACGCCAAAAGGGACGCCGGAAAAAGAACGAAGCGAGCATTTTGCCCATGGTGGTGCACGGGAACATTAGCCGAGCTGAAAAATGAAAATTAAGACATTCGCTTTATTCTGCATCGTGCTCGGGCTGCCAGTTACGCTAAATGCGCAGGCCACGGTAGTGCGCGTGGGAGCATTCCCCAATATCACTCATCCGCAGGCAATGATCGGCAAGTCTAACGACTGGTTCGGAAAAGCTCTGGGGCCGGACGTAAAAATTGAGTGGAAAAGTTTTAACGCCGGACCTTCAGCCATTGAGGCGCTCTTCGCAGGCGCAATCGATATGACCTATGTTGGTCCGAATCCAGCTATCAATGGTTATGTGCGTTCGAATGGCGAAGCGCTGCGTTTGATCGCGGGCGCGACTAGCGGAGGCGCTGCCCTTGTCGTGCGGAGCGATTCGGGAATCAACACGCCAAAGGATTTTCACGGAAAGCGCATAGCCTCCCCGCAACAGGGCAACACTCAAGACGTAGCTCTCCGCGCCTGGCTGAAGTCGCAAGGTCTGCAAACCCGCGACAAAGGCGGCGATGTCGACGTGATGCCGATCGCGAATCCCGATCAACTCACATTGTTCTTGAAGAAGGAGATCGACGCGGCATGGGCTCCCGAGCCCTGGGCCTCTCGTCTTGTACACGAAGCCAACGGACGAATTTTCCTTGACGAGCGCACACTGTGGCCGAATGGACAGTTCCTCACGACCGGGTTGGTCGTCAGTACTAAATTCCTCAAGGCGCATCCGGATCTGGTCAAAAAATGGCTGCGGGCGCATGTTGAACTCACGGATTGGATCAATGGCCATATTCCGGAGGCCAAGCAGATTCTGAACCAGCAAATTCAGAAAGAAACCGGAAAAGCGCTCGGCGCGGAAGTTTTGGACGATTCCTTCAGCCGCCTGCAAGTCACTTACGATCCACTTCGGGGACCACTTCTGCGAGCCGCGCAATCGGCATTCGATGCCGGTTTTCTGGGCCGGCAGATGCCCGATCTGTCACACCTGTACGACCTGATCCTGCTAAATCAAGTTCTGACCGAGGAAGGGAAGAGGCCGATCCAATGACTTACCCACTCCGCAAGCCTGGGCAAGCTACCCTTTCCGACCATCGTGCTGCGCATCGGCCTTTTGCCTCACATAAGGTGGATTTCGCGGCGGCTGCGGTTCTCGAAAGATCACCTGGAATTCCCAAGTTATCGGTGCGAGACGTTTCCCTAAGCTACGCCACCAACTCCGGCCCGCGGCTGACCGCACTGAAGAATATCAATCTGCAAGTCCAGCCGGGAGAGTTTCTCTGCGTTGTGGGGCCATCTGGTTGCGGGAAGTCCACGCTGCTGCACCTCATCGCCGGCCTTCATCAGCAAACCTCTGGCGAAGTGTTGGTGGATAACGCCCCCGTGCAGGGCCCGGGCACAGATCGAATTCTTATCTTTCAGGAACTCGGCCTCTTCCCATGGCTTACGGTCGCTCAGAACGTGGAGTTCGGAATGCGAATGAAGGGAGTTTCGAAGTCCGACCGTCAGGCCCGGGTCCGCGACTACCTGCGACTGGTTCATCTCCAGCAATTTAGCGACAGCTATACTCACCAGCTCTCCGGCGGCATGCGGCAGCGTGTAGCGTTGGCGCGGGCGCTTGCAACTGAACCTGACGTGCTTCTGATGGACGAACCTTTTGCCGCGCTGGATGCCCAGACCCGCGACATGCTGCACGACGAACTGGAACGCATCTGGGCGGAGACCGGACGCACAATCATCTTCGTAACTCATAACGTTCGTGAAGCCGTGCGTCTGGGAGATCGCATTGTCCTGCTGACCTTCCGTCCCGGCCAGGTAAAGCGCGAATACGAAGTTGACCTGCAGCGGCCCCGCCATTTGGAAGATGTACGCGTAGCCGGCAAGGCACGTGAAATTCTGGATGACCTGCGCGAAGAAATCAACAAATCTCTGGAAGAGGAGTACGGACTTGAAGCGAACGCTTAGATACATCCTCTTCTATTCTGCCCTGATCGGCGTCTGGGCGCTGCTGGCAAAATTGCACGTGTGGCCGCCTTATATTTTTCCAACGCCCTGGGGCGTCGCTGAAACATTATGGGCAGGTTTCGCCGATCACAGTTTCTGGATCGCAATTGGCGTCAGCATGAAGCGTATGCTGATCGGCTATGGGATTTCGGTCGTGCTGGGTTTGATCCTGGGCCTGGGTGTAGCCAGCAACAAGTTTCTTGAGGATACCGTCGGCGGGCTTTTGGTCAGCCTTCAAAGCCTTCCAAGCATTTGTTGGCTGCCGATTGCCGTGTTGTGGTTTGGTTTGACCGAGAAAGCGATTCTGTTTGTCGTCATCATGGGGTCGTTGCTATCGGTGACTATCAGCATGGAGACCGGCCGCAAGCAGCTGCCGAAAATTTACAGCATGGCCGGGCGTAACCTGGGCGCGCGTGGACTGCGGTTGTTCCTGCATGTAACCTTGCCCGCCAGCTTGCCATATATCGTTACTGGCTTGAAACAGGGCTGGGCATTTGCCTGGCGCTCGCTCATTTCAGGGGAAATGATCTTTGTAAGTCTTGGCTTAGGCCAATTGCTGATGATGGGACGCGACTTGAACGATATGAGCCAGGTCGTCGCCGTAATGATTCTCATCATTGCGCTTGGCTATCTTGTCGACGGTCTGATCTTCAAAACTATTGAAAGCCGCCTCCAGCAGCGCTGGGGTTTGGCAACTGCATAGATTGGCAACTGCATAACAGTTTGTCGTGAGAGTTTTTTTACCCGTAATGTCTACTAAGTTAGTAAGGATACTAGGTAACGGCTATTTTGCGGGAATGACCCGCGTCCAAAAGGAGAGTACCGGTCACATGAGGCATAGCTTTCGTTGGTTGGGGATTTTCATCATCGCACTTCCGCTGAGCACATCGCTCTTGGCGCAGACTACTACCACCACGCCACCGAAGAAGAAGCGTGTCAAAACGGCCGCTGCTGCTCCTGCCGCTTCACAGCAGGACGTGCAAACTCTTCGCGATCTGGTACTGGCGCAGCAAAAACAGCTGGAGGCCCAGAACCAGCAGGTGCATCAATTGCAGGACCAACTGCACGAGGTGTTGGACGCAGTTCAGCAGTCCAACGCGACTACGCAGAAACTGCAGGGCGGCGCCGAGCAGGCACAGGCTACCGCTGCTCAGGCTCAGCAGTCCGCGACAGACGCGCAACATGCAGCCGCAGCGGCAACATCAGCCGCGGTTTCTGCCACCTCCGCTACGAGTCTGCTTGAGAAGCAATCGAAAGCAGAGCAGACCAAACTCGAGGCGTTCCAAAATGTTCTTGGTCGCTTTCGCTTATCTGGTGACATCCGCATGCGCGGCGAGAACTTCACCCAAACCGGCACTCAGGACCGCAACCGCGCACGTGTCCGCATTCGGTTAGGGCTCGACGGACAGCTCAACGAAGATTTCGTCGGCAGCATCGCCTTGGCGACCGGCTCGCTCGGAGACCCCACCACCACAAATGAAACACTAACGAACGCTTTTGATCGTAAGACGTTTTCTTTAGACCGAGGCTACATCACCTATAGTCCGGTAGCGCATTCCTGGCTGTCGCTCACCGGAGGAAAGTTTCCTTATTTGTGGCAGCGCACTTCGGTGACGGGCGACCCAGACCTGAACCCCGAAGGCTTCGACCAGAAGATTTCGTTCAATTACAAAGGCTTCGTTCAGAACTTCACGCTGCAGGCCATGGAACTGCTCTATAACGAGAGCTCCACTGGACAGGACTCATACGTTCTCGGTGCGCAGGCACAAGCCCGCCTGAAGGCCGGTCCATGGACAGCAACCGCCTCCGTTTTGAATCAGCATTGGAACCGTCCGGACGCCCTGCTCCAGGCCACCGCATTTGAAGTGGGCGCTACCACAACAGGATCCTCCACTGTCGGTTCCCTCCCCGTGCCTGGGGAAGGCCAGGGCTGCTCGACCAATGGCAATTTGCCCAAATTTGCGCCGTGCGCATTGGCTCCGAACGGGATGACTAATGCCACCTTTATCGATGCTTCAGGCAAGCCGCATTTTTATTCGGGCTTTGATCTGCTGGACTTCATTGTCAACAACCAGATCCAGACAGGGGCGAACAAGTTCCCGATTAATTTGATTCTCGAATACGAACAGAACCTGGATGCGGCAACACATCCTCTTTCAGCTGGAAAGGGCAATCCGGTTATGACGGACCTCGGTAGCCAGAACAAGACATACAGCGGCGACTTCAGCGTAGGCCGTGCCGTGCGCAGAAACGATCTGTTGTTCGGATACGCATGGCTGCGGCAGGAACAAGATGCTGTTCTTGCCTCCATCGCAGAGAGCGATCAGCGCGCGCCCACAAATATTCTTCAGAACCGCGTGTATGCGAACTGGAAAGTGCGCTCCAATACTCTCGCCAGCTTTACCTGGTGGTACGGGCGGACGTTGAACACTAACTTGGAGAATAATGCCGCGCTGTTCAACAACTGGGGTGGATTCGTCAGCAATGCCGCTGTAGCCGGAAAGAGCACGATCTCGGCGCCTGGGCAGCAGGAGCCCTGGCTAAATCGTTTCCAGTTTGACCTGATCTACACTTATTAATGAGTCGGACGCGTCGTGAATGGAGGATTTTATGCACCGCAATATTAGCGTAGCTGCAACAGCGTTGTTGCTATTCTCAATGAGCGCGTTTGCTCAACAGACGTCAGCGCCGGATGAAGGCAAGCAGGAGTCGACCAAAATTACCGTGCGCGGATGCCTGCGAAGTGAGCGCGGGAATTACATACTGATCGCAGACAGGACTGGCACAATCTATGCCCTGCAGGGGGTGGGCAACAAACTCGACCGCTTCCTGCGCAAAGAAGTGGAGGTCACGGGCGAAAGCAAGCCGGGAAGCGTTAAGACAGGAATAAGACCGGAAAAAGAGGGCAGCAATCCCAGCGACACGGTTCACGGCGTCGATGGCGTGCCGTTAGAGGTGAAAGATATCAACAGCGATATCCGAATCGTTGCCAAGCACTGTAAGGCCGCAGACCAACAATAACAGCCGTGCGATTGCTCTCGCGCACCATCTTTCGATCGCGAGTCGAACCCGGGCGCGCCCCGGAGTAGCCTAATTTGAACGGAGCAAGTATGAACTCGCGCCGCCATTTTTTGAAAGACGCGTCCCTGGCGGTTACTGCCGCAATAGCGACGCGTCCTTTATTGGGCTGGGCTGCGAACCAGGCGGCTTCCAAGCAGAGCGCGCCGGTCGTGCCGGGAGCGGACGGCATGATCATCAGGTCTTTGCGCTTTCTCGACCTGGAGATGCCGCCCGAGTTTGCGAATTCCTGGCTCACGCCAGTGCCGCACTTTTATATTCGCAATCACATGTTCGAGCCTGCCAAGGTAGATGCCGCACAGTGGAAAGTAAGTATCGGCGGCGAGGTTGAGAAGCCCCTCACCTTGGGATTGAGTGACTTAATGCGACTCGATCAGCACTCGGTCACCAACACTCTGGAGTGCGCGGGCAACGGCCGTGCATTTCAGAATCCTAAAGTACCTGGAATCCAATGGCAGCGTGGCGCGGTAGGCAACGCTCGTTTCTCCGGGCCGCGCGTTGCTGATGTATTGCAGCGGGCCGGTGTGAAGCCTTCCGGCAAGCACGTCATGTTTCGCGGGCTGGATGAAGTTCCCGGGAATGTGCCGCCATTTGTGCGAAGCATTCCCATCGAGAAGGCGTTAGATACCGACACTCTGATTGCTACCCACACGAACGGCGCTCCGCTCACGTCTCATCATGGGTTTCCGGCGCGCGCGTTGGTCCCAGGATGGATCGGTGCAGCTTCTTGCAAATGGCTGACTGAAATTAAAATTCTTGAAAAGGAATACGAAGGCAATTTCATGAAGCCCGGTTACAGATACCCCAATCAGCCGGTTGCGCCCGGAGCAGCGGTCAATCCGGACGACACGCATCCGCTCACCGCTCTGACGGTGAAGTCCATCATCGGGGGGCCGAATGACGGTTCAAAATTAAGAGTGGGTCCAGTTCACGTTTACGGCGCGGCCTGGGCTGGCGAAGCCGACATCGTGAAGGTCGAAGTCTCTACCGATGCGGGCGAGACTTGGAAGCCGGCCATGTTAGGCAAGGAGCGGGCGCATTATGCCTGGCGCTTGTGGAGCTATCCGTGGAAGCCGGCGGAGAGTAGTCAATACACAATCCTGTCGCGGGCCACGGACAGCCAGGGTCGCGTCCAGCCTGATACCGCCGCGTGGAATCCGAGCGGATATCTGTATAACGCCATTGACCGGGTGAGCGTCTATGTCCAAGCTTAAGCTGCTCGCCTTGTGCGTCTTCGCCTTTTGCCTGGGAGTCTTCGCCTCGGAACAGCCGTCTGGCGTCCCCGAACTGCCTCCGGGAGCAATACAGAACAAAGCGCGTACAGCGTGCACCACTTGTCACGATGCGCACATCATTGTGCAGCAGAGGCTGAGCAAAGCGGCGTGGGGAAAAGAAGTGGACAAGATGATCAAGTGGGGAGCGATCGTAAATCCGTCTGATCGCGACGCACTGGTTGAGTATTTCAGTACAAACTTTGCGCCCGACAAACCCGCCTACGTGGCCCAACGCTCGGCTCCGAGCAAGCGCTGAGCGTTCCTTCAGTGCATGTCATTATCTTGCTTGCGGTAAGGTCGCGAGTCTTGGCTCTCATATCCGCTGATTCTCAATTATGATCAAGCTGAGTTCCAGGAGGGAAACTTGGCCGTTCTCGTTGTTGGAGGCGCTGGATACATCGGCAGCCACGCGGCTCACGTTCTCCGCCGCAAAGGCTACGATGTCATCATTTACGACAATCTTTGTACCGGCCACAAAGAGTTGGCGGAGGGATTTGAGCTGATCGTTGGCGACATCGCAGACACTGCGAAAATCGCCAAGGTGCTCACGCGCTGCGATTCGGTTATGCACTTCGCGGCCCACGCCTATGTGGGCGAGTCGGTGCAGAATCCAAAGAAATACTTTCACAACAACGTGACCGCCGCGCTGACGCTGCTCGACACGGTCATGGAATCGCGCGTGCGGAAATTTATTTTCTCTTCCACATGCGCTGTTTATGGCAATCCCGTGAAGGTGCCGATCACAGAAAGCAATCCGCGCCAGCCGGTGAATCCCTACGGCGCGACCAAGTTGGCATTTGAGAACGCTCTAGAGGCTTACGGTCGAGCTTACGCACTCCGCTTTGTTTCTTTCCGGTATTTCAACGCTGCCGGGGCGGATGAGAGCGGAAAGATCGGCGAAAGTCATGACCCGGAGACGCACCTGATCCCGCTTATCTTTCAAGCCGCCCAGGGCAAGCGTGCTGCACTCGATATTTTTGGCGACGATTACCCCACAGCCGATGGAACCTGCATTCGCGACTACATCCACGTCACCGATCTCGCCGAAGCGCACGTGGCCGGGCTCGAATATCTCGCGAAAGGCGAGTCGGCAGCGATGAATCTCGGAACTGGCGAGGGCTGTTCCGTGAAGGACGTGGTCGCAGCGGTGGAACGCATCAGCGGAAGCAAGGTGCCAACCCACATCGCCGAGCGTCGTATGGGCGACCCACCTGAACTTGTGGCTGATCCTTCACTTGCGGAGAAACTGCTGAAGTGGAAAGCCAAGCGCTCACTCGACGAGATTATTTCGACCGCATGGAAGTGGGCACAAAAACGAACGTCTTAATAAAGCAGGTACGATTGAGACGCGGCGAAGCCGCCGCGCCTTGTCATCTCTGAAAGAGTACGTGTCCTTTGCGGTTACCCCAGCCAAACAGCACGTGAAAACTCCTCGAATTTACTGCATAATCAGGCCGGCAACATCAGCCGCACTGTGCAGATATCTGAATTGGAATTCGAGCAACTGCTTCGGCAAGTTCGGGAGTTGACGGCCCGCGTCCATCGCCTCGAGGAGCGTTTGGGTGTTCAAGCCTCGACACTTAGTTCCCAGCAACGCTCCGAGTCTTATGTGGAACCGCCGCCCGCTCCGCCAGCGCGGGCCACGCCGCCCTCACAACCACCGCCACGGCAAATCCAGCCTGCGCTCTTGCATGTGTCGCAAGGATCCAGCGATCTCGAATCCCGCATTGGATCTCACTGGCTCAACCGGGTTGGCATTGCGGCGGTGCTCATCGGTGTCTCCTTCTTTCTGGATTATGCGTTCGAAAACAATTGGATCGGTCCTTCGGCGCGGGTTGTTATTGGTCTGTTCGCCGGCATCGCCGTGGTTCTCTGGAGCGAGCGTTTTCGCAAACGCGGATACGACATTTTTTCGTATTCGCTAAAGGCCGTCGGCATTGGCGTTCTCTATCTTTCCCTTTGGGCATCCTTTCAGGTTTACCACCTGCTGCCTTCGAATCTGGTCTTCGCGGCGATGATTGTGGTTACCGCGTCTACCTGCGCCCTGGCAATCGCGCAAAACGCGGAAGTCCTCGCCATCTTTGCCATTGCCGGGGGATTCGCTACTCCCGGGCTGCTCTCCGCCGGGGAGAACCACGAGATCGTTCTATTTTCTTACCTCGCCTTGCTTGATCTCGGACTTCTCGCGCTCACAATGATGAAACCCTGGCGGCGCATCTCTGTCCTGGGATTCATCGGTACCCTCATTTATTACGTCGGCTGGTATGGAGAGTTCTACGACCGCACTCAACTCACTTCGACTCTGATTTTCGCCAGTCTGTTCTTTGCACTTTTCGCCGCCGCGCCGTTTCTGATTTTGCGGCAGAATAGCGGCCGCAGTATTCCCCTGGCCTTGGCCTTTGCCAACTGCGTCACGTATTTCCTGCAAGGCTACGTGATGCTCAACGCCATCAGCTCTACCGAGACGGCCTGGTTTGCACTTCTGCTGGCCACGGTTTATCTGCTGCTGGTCCGCATCAAGGTGGGGGCATCCGATGCCATCGCCGAGAATAGCCTGCGGTTGATGCACCTGGCTTTGGCGATCGGTCTGATCACGATTGCCATCCCTATTCGCCTCGAAGCTCACGCCATCACTATTGGCTGGCTTGTAGAGTCGGCAGCGTTGCTCTGGGTTGCCGGGCGGCTGAAATCTGATCTGCTGAATGCGTTCGCGCTCGCAGCTCTGGCCCTCGGCCTCGTGCGCTTGCTTTTCATCGATAGTTTCGAACCCTTGACTCTCCTTTTCAATAGCCGCATGGCCGTGTACGCCGTTGCCATCGCGGTGCTGGGCTACGCTGCATTTCAGAACGCAGGACACGAAAACGAAAAGCGGAGAATCGCCGCTGCCGTGGCCCTCATCGCGCTGAACGTGGTTGCGCTGCGAGGCCTGAGCTTGGAAGTCACCGATTACTACGCACGCCAGATGCCGATCACGTTCGGAAATTATTGGAGCCCGGCAGCTTTATTGCAAAGGCGCTCTGTCCTTATCGCGAGAGATTTTACCTACTCCGCTTTGTGGATGGCGTATGGCGCACTGCTTATGATCATTGGATTCTGGCGCGCTTCCGCATTCGTGCGCTGGCAGGCGCTGGTGCTCATTGCGCTGACGACGCTCAAAGTTTTTGTCTACGACACCTCTGAGCTTGATCGCATTTACCGCATTCTGAGTTTTGTGGTTCTCGGTATTCTGCTGCTCGCGATTTCCTTCGCCTATCAGCGCAATTGGCTGAAGCTTCCGTCCACGAAAACGTCTTAGGGACAGGCCGCTACCGCATCGATTCTTCGACTTCGGAAATCCAGCTCGGACGTTTCAGAACTTCACGTGGCTTGGGACCATCGGCCGCGCCTACTATCCCGTCGCGTTCCATCAAATCGATCAAGTGCGCCGCCCGGCCATAGCCAATTCGCAGGCGCCGCTGCAGCAGGGAAGTGGAAGCCTTCCCGAACTCAATCACCAGGCGCACCGCATCTTCAAACAGAGGATCGTGCTCGCCACTGCCTCCGCCTTCCTCGTCGCCACCCGCCGCAACCCCTTCACGCTGTTCTTTCGGAGCTTCGAGGAATTTCTGGTCGTATTCCGCCGTGCCCTGCGTTCTCCAGAATTCCACCACGGAGGCTATTTCTTTCTCAGTGACAAAAGGAGCGTGCAAGCGGTGCAATCTCGCCGAGCCCGATGGCAGGTAAAGCATGTCGCCGCGCCCGAGTAGTGCCTCCGCCCCATTGGCGTCGAGAATGGTCCGCGAATCGACTTTCGTCGCTACACGGAATGAAATACGCGCCGGGAAATTTGCTTTGATCAATCCTGTGATCACATCCACCGACGGGCGCTGCGTCGCCAGCACCAAATGAATTCCGACTGCACGCGCCATTTGCGCCAAGCGTGTAATTGACTCTTCCACGTTCCCGCCGTCGAGCATCATCAGGTCCGCGAGTTCATCAATGATGATGACAATGTACGGAATCGGCCGGTCTTCGCCCGAATCGCCGAACAAGCTCGGCGTGTCGGCATCATCGAACAAGCGGTTGTATTGCTCGAGGTTGCGCACGCCCTTTTCAGCAAGAAGTTTCAGCCGACGTTCCATTTCGCGGACCGCATTTCGCAGCGCATTCGCCGCCAGCTTGGGCTCAGTGATGATCGGCGTATACAAATGGGGAACGCCCTCGTAGTTGCCCAGCTCCAGTCGCTTCGGGTCGACCAGAATTAATCGAACCTGATCAGGCGTTGCCTTGTAGAGAATCGACATGATCATGGCATTGATGGCCACACTTTTGCCCGCGCCGGTCGAGCCAGCAATGAGAAGGTGCGGCATGCCGGACAATTCGGCGGTTACAATTCGCCCGTTGATATCTTTGCCCAACGCCAATGTCAGCTTTGACCTCGAACCAATGAACTCTGACGACTCGATATTTTCCCGCAGCCAAATAATTTCGCGCTCACGGTTGGGTACCTGAATTCCCACGGTGCTCTTGCCCGCCATGCGCTCGATAAGAATGCTTTCGGCCTTCAGTGCCAGGCACAGATCATCTGTCAGGCCGGTAATGCGGCTGTACTTGATTCCGGCCTCAGGTTTGAATTCGAAAGTTGTGACCACTGGCCCGGGATTGATCTGCGTGATCTGCCCGTGCACATCGAACTCGGCATATTTCTCAGTGAGTACTTGCGCCAGCAACTTGAGTTCGTCGGCATCGACCGTCTGTTGTTCGTCAGCACGATGAAGCAGGCTGCTCGGCGGCAGCTTGTACCCGCCTGCAGTCACTCGCGGCATCGTGGTCTTGGCTTTCGTGGAACTATCCGCGCGCTCGGTAACTTCGACTGTGGGCTCCGGTGGCGGATTCTGATTAGTTGGCCGGGCCTGGTCCTCGTGCTCCTCGGCGAACCGCTCAATTCCGGTGCGGCGTGGCTCTGAGCGCTGATGCTCGCCGGGCGCAGTAACGGCTCGCGCCTGAAGCATTTGAGTTTGGATCGCAGGTTTCGCTGCCCGGCGCTTCTCCAATTCCTTTTGCAATTGTTTGCGAATGCGCTCTTGTTGCCAATCTTTCCATCGGTCATGCAATGCAACCGCGAAGGAGAAACGCGTCGCCGCCCACACCCGTGCCTGAGAAAACGAAAATGCCGTGCAGAAATAAAGCGCGACCGCCAGCATGCTGGTCGAAACGATGTATGCTCCGGCAAGATTGAAATAATGAATGAGCGTATCGCCGAGAACTCGCCCCACCAGACCTTCGAGCGGCACCGCACCCAGCCAACGCAGGTCCCCCGGCAACAGCGCCAGCAGCGCCGGTACGAACATCAGCAGCCATAATCCGCCGAGCAGCTTCGCCGTGGGAGAAACCACCTTGCGGGAGCGGAACCAGCGAATCCCCATCGCGATCGCAATCACCGGCAGCAGAAACGCGCTGATCCCGAAACATTGCAGCAACACGTCCGCGCCGTAGGCACCTACAATGCCAATCCAGTTTCGCGCGACCCGTGACCCAGTCAGGACCGAGGCGCTATTCAGCGAAGGATCAAGCGGAGAATAAGAAGCCAGGGCAAGGAAGAGGAGGAGCGCGGAGACACATAGCAGGAACCCGAGCAGTTCGTTCAGCCGCCGGTTGTTCGTCGGATTAAAAATTCGAGCAATGACTTTCATAGGCAGCACAGGCCGTGTGGCAAAGCTCGTGTGGCGCGGACACTCTTGTCCGCGAAGAGTCCACCACGAACCGTTTTCCGACACTCCTACCTAAACGCGATTTACACCAGAGCCAGACAATTATCCCAAGAAGCTGTCAAGCCGACAATGAAGACTTTGAGTCACTCCAGATTTGATGCAATCGGAGCCGGTCTTAGCCTAGCGGCGCAGTCGACTCAGGCGTGTGGACCGAGAATTTTATGGCCTAATCGTAACCATTACCACCCCATGGCTCTCTACCGGCGCCGAAAATTTCCCGGTAAATTTTCCCAAGTCCTTGTGCGCCCAGAGATCTCTCACAGCGGCACTGAGGTGATTCGGATATCCCATCTGTTCCCAAGTAACGGTGATCTCCTGCGATGAGCTCCCACGGTTAAGCAGGATGACGGCGCGGCTGCCGTCCTGCATTTGCTTTCCCCAAACTTCCAGGTCGCCATCTTTCCAAACGCGCCGCCCTTCGCGGCCGAGGGGATCTTGATCCACCGCAATTACCTCTTTATTGGTGAGGATGTCGCGAATTTCCGGAGTCATGCTCCGCAAATCATTTCCTGCGATCAATGGCGCAGTAAGGATCGCCCACAAGGTGAAATGCGAGCGGTATTCCGTCGTGGTCATTCCGCCATTGCCCACTTCGAGCATGTCGGGATCATTCCAATGTCCCGGTCCTGCGTAAGAGCCGATACCAACTTGCTGGTCCACAATGTCGAGCATTCCATTCGAGCAACACGTACCGTCGCCCCATTTCTGCTGACCTGCCCAGCGATCCTGAATATCGCCGGTCGTTCGCCACAAATTTCCGCCCACTTCTTTGCCCCAAAGCCACGGCTGATTCTTGCCCCACTCGCAGATGCTCAGCACTATAGCTCGGCCGCTCGCATCAAGTGCAGCGCGGATGTTCGCATAGGAAGCCTTCGCGTCCTGCGTCGTCGTATTGCACCAATCGTATTTGAGATAGTCCACGCCCCATGACGCATACATCAACGCATCCTGATACTCATGTCCGAGTCCGCCCGGACGCCCGGCGCACGTCTTCGATCCGGCATCGGAATAAATTCCAAACTTCAGCCCGACCGAATGCACGTAATCTGCAACTGTCTTTATGCCGTTAGGAAAACGCTGCGGGTCTGCCACAATGTTTGCATTCTTATCGCGCGACACCTGCCAGCAATCGTCAATCACTACATATTGATATCCGGCATCCTTCATGCCGGACTTCACCATTGCGTCCGACATGCCGCGGACCAGTTCGTCGCTCACATTGCAGGCGAATTTGTTCCAGGTGTTCCATCCCATGGGCGGAGTTAAAGCCAGGTCTGCGGATACTGGATTCTGCTGGGCTAAAGCCACGGTAGGGAACTGGAAGGGGAATGTAAGTGCCAGGGCCACTAAAAAAAGCAATTGCTTTGTCATGATTCGCCTCAGAAGAAGCGATCATCATACCTCAGGCGCGCGCGATCATTTGAGCGAGGCCGATTCCTCTGAGACCACTAGTGCAACCGGAAAGTTCTGGAAGAGATGTTTTCCGAAAAACGCGCCCTGTTCATCTGTCGTCAGGGATTCGCCGTTCAGCAAGTTGCGAAAGTTAATCCCGCATCCGGGCGGAAGGTCAATTTTTGTATCTTGCCAAATGTCCTGACCGACGGGCATACGCGGCTCGCCCTGAAGCAACTGGGCGGACAGGCGCGGTACCGCGACAAGCAGTGTTTGGGCTTCGTGTCGACGCGCAAATGCAAACAAGTGCTTCGCGCGTTCGCCCGTCGCCTCGATTGGGATATAGTCGCCGTGCTGAAACAGCTCCGGAAGCTGCTTTCGCAAGTTGAGCGTCTTCCAAAGCACGTACAGCTTTATCCGCCCGTCGTCCATGTTGTCCGCAAGTTCGCGGACAAATGCTCTAACCTGATCAACGTTCTTATCCGGAAGCTCGCACAACTGCTGCAACGCCAGCTGTCGAGCTTGGTAATTTACCGCACGGCGGTTATCCGGATCGACGAGGTTGAACTCCCAAAGTTCGTTTCCCTGATAAGTGTCGGGAACTCCAGGCACGGTCAGCTTGATCAGCGTCTGTGCGATGCTGTTTAATATTCCAAAGTGTGAAATTTTTCGCTGAAACGGTACAAAGTCGTTGCGGAAGTTTTGCGATTCGAGAACGCCATTCACAAATTGTGTAACCGTGCACTCATACGCCTCATGCTGATTTGCCCAGCTCGTCTTGTCTTCGGCCTCACGGATTGCTTTAACCATGTAATCGCGCATTCTCTCGATAAAACTTTCAGGAGGATTCTGCGCCTCGTCGCCGGCGGGCCACGCTCCAATTAGGGTTTGATAAAAAAGATATTCATCATTTGACGTCGGTCCTTCGACCCCGTCGCAAAGACTTTTCTGGTTGCTGTTCATCTCGCGCCATGCCCGCACCTTCCGGTGCCACTCCAGCGGAATTT
The DNA here is from genome assembly GCA_025462735.1 of Acidobacteriaceae bacterium. Lineage (GTDB taxonomy): Bacteria > Acidobacteriota > Terriglobia > Terriglobales > Acidobacteriaceae > Gp1-AA145. Next base: position 206,533 of record JAOAPC010000011.1, read on the forward strand.
CAGAGAGCACATTTATGCGCGCGCGCACATCTTCCGAACGTTTGGAGTCGTGTGTGGAAGTCGCGACCATTTCGTCCGGCCAGCTTCGGCTTCGCTGCACGATCTCGCGATGGAATTCCTCCGGCGCAACCCCAAACCGTAGCGGATCTCCCCCAACGTCATTAAGGGACGCCAGCCGGTGGTAGCGGTAGAAGCTGGTATCTTCGACGCCCTTCGCCATCAACGCGCTGGTGTACTGCTGGAACTTCATCGCAAAATGGATCACGGACCGCTGATAAAACTGCGGGTGCCCTTCGCCCTGGCTGGTTAGCAGTACTTCGCGGATGAAGTCGTACACCGAAGATTCCGCCGCTGTGCTCTTTTCCTTTGCACAGTCCACAGCTTCGTCAATGTATGCCCGATCGCTTTCTGACAATCCCTCCTCGGTTATATACGTCCGGTAGACCGGAAAGCACGCGACAATCTCCGCCAGCGCATCGCGGAGGCTTTTGAGAGTGAAGTCGCACGTGTGCCGGTCTGCAAGCGCAATTCGGCTGAGATGATTTGCCAGAACATTCAGCTCACTGTTCAGCGACCGATCCATCACCAGCTTCTTGCATTCGTAGACCAACTCTTTGAAATTGGCATGACGGCCGATGAACGCGCGATAGATCCGGTCCAATTTGCGCTCGCTCTGCGGATCAACGAACAATCCGTTTACTAGATTTGAGAAGCTATAACCGGTGGTTCCGTGAATTGGCCACTCGTCGGATAATTTCTCATCCCCAGTGAGGATTTTTTCCGCAACCACGTAGCAGGACTTGGGCTTGTGCTCTTCGCCCTCTGCCGAATCGGAGCCGAGTTGCAAGCGCTCAAAATATTGCTTCGGATTGTAAAGACCATCGGGATGATCTATGCGCAATCCGTCGAGCTTTCCTTCCCGAAGCAATTGCAGAATGAACTCGTGGGTCTGGTTGAAGACGATCTCATTCTCCTGGCGCAGACCCGCGAGATCGTTGACATCAAAAAAGCGCCGATAGTTGATGTCATCGGCGGCCACTCGCCAGTAGGCAAGCCGGTAGGCCTGCGTTTTAATAAGCTCATGAAGCGCATCGAACGAACTGCTGTCGCCGGGAGTGCCGTTGACCTTCTCGACATTCCTGTCGAGGAATTCCACGACCTCCGTCGACTTCGCGCATAGCGCCGCCAGCCTGCGCTTATGAATTTCTTTATCGCGCAAACGTTCCGCGCGTTTTTCTGGCGCAGTTTCTTCGCGGCCTGGCAAATGATTGAAAGCCGAGATTAAGCTTTGCAACTCCAGCAGATTTTCATTGTCTGCCCCAAGCTGTTGCTGCAAAACTTCAAGCTCATAGCCCAGAATCCGCGGATATTCGCGGGGATTGACCGGAAAGCGGTGCTGGAAATAGACGATGCTGAATTCGCCTTTCTCTTTATCAAAAGTCAGCTTCAATTCCCCGCGGTCGAGCACAGTTCCATACTGATCTCCCAGCACCGGGACCAGCACTTTTCCCTGTAATTCGTCTTTAAGGGGATACCAATCGATGTCGAAAAAGTCGGCGTAGGTCGAAGCCTCCCCGTTCTCCAACACTTCCAGCCACCACGCATTGTCGGCGCCCAAGATTCCCATGTGATTGGGAACCACGTCGAGGATTTGTCCCATTCCATGTTCGTGCAGCGTCGCCACAAAACGTTCGTAATCTTCGGGGGTGCCAATCTCTGGATTGAGATGGTGGTGGTCAATGATGTCGTACCCGTGCGTGCTGCCGGGACGCGCTCGCAAGTAAGGCGATGCATAGCAATGCGAAATGCCGAGTTCGGCCAGGTATGGAACCAGCTCCGCAGCTTGCGAAAATGTGAAGTCGCTATTGAATTGCAGGCGATATGTGGAAAGTGGGATTGAGCGTGCTCTCATGCATTCAGGAACCATGCCGCTGCCAGCGGAGGTATCTCCTTCCACGCTGGGTCATGCTCTTCGACCGTCGTATAAAGCAGTGCGCCGTCGGGCCGGTTTCGAAGAGCAAGGGCAGTAGCGCCAAAATTTGCGATCAATTGTAAGCTGCCCGATTTCGACAATGGCCACTGGACATCCAGGGCATAAGGCGCAAGGACCTCAAACTTCGCGCGCCCCGGCGCGATATCTTTGATGAGCGGAACGATCTTCTCGCGCCGGCAAGTCAGCAGCGTTCGATAGAAATGCAGCCAATTACGATGGGGTTCCTGCTTCAGCGATTCCCAGTCAAGCTTCGACCGCAAAAATGTTTCTTTGCTGTTCGGATCGGGAATTTGCTGTTGGGCCTGAGGAGAATTGAACTGCTCGAATCGCGCGAATTCGCTGCGTCGGCCCTCTGTCACTTTCGACGCAAGCTCCGGCCCGAAATCACAGAAGAACAGAAATGGAGTTGTTGCTCCAAATTCTTCGCCCATGAACAGCAGCGGCGGCGAAGGTGCGAGCAGCAAAATAGCCATCGCCAACCTTAGCGCCTTCGCGTCCGCAAGCTGTGTGATCCGCTCTCCCAGAGCACGGTTTCCCACCTGATCATGATTTTGCAAAAACGATACGAAGCAAGTCGATGGAAGATCGCGACTAGGCTCGCCGCGCTTTGCCCCGTCGCGGAAAGCGGATCCTTCGCCTTGATAGCTGAATCCTTCTGCGAGACACCGACCCAAGTGCCATGCCGGATTCTTCGCGTAGTCCGAGTAATAGCCGTCCTTCTCACCCGTGACCAGCACATGCAGCGCATGATGAATATCGTCATTCCACTGAGCGTTGTAGCACGAAGATCCCACCCGCGCCTCGCGGCACAGGTAATGAGCCGAATTGTTGTCATTCTCTAAAACAAGATGAACGTGATGCTCGGCGCCGAACTTTGTGCGAACGGTGTCGGCCAACTCGGTGAGAATGTCCGGTCGCGAATCATCAGCGATGGCGTGCACTGCGTCGAAGCGCAGACCGTCGAAGTGGTATTCCTCCAGCCAGTACAGCGCGTTGTGAATGAAAAAATCGCGCACTGTCCGGCTGCACGGACCGTCAAAGTTGATCGCCTGTCCCCATGGAGTACGGTGACGGTCGGTAAAGAACTGCGGCGCATACAATCCGAGATAGTTACCTTCGGGGCCGAAGTGGTTATAGACCACGTCAACAAAAACCATCAAATTTTTTGCATGAGCCGTATCCACAAAATGCTTCAGCTCTTCCGGCATTCCATAACAGCGCGCCGGTGCATACGGTAGGACGCCGTCATAGCCCCAATTGCGCTCACCGGGAAAGCTCGCCAGCGGCATGAGTTCAACTGCGGTCACTCCTAGGTCAGCCAGATAATCTAGTTTGTCTTCAGCTCCGGCAAAAGTTCCCTGCGGAGAAAAGGTTCCAACATGCAGTTCGTAAATGACCACTTCGTCCCACGGCCGGCCGCGCCAGTTTGAATCTTGCCAGTCGAAAGCAAGCGGATCGATTACTTCACTCGTCCCATGCACGCCGAGGGGCTGAAACCGGGAGGCAGGGTCAGGCACTACCTGCTGATCGTCGATCTTGAATCCATAATGCGCGCCGGCGCTAGCTTGGGTCACAAGTTCAAACCAGCCTTCGTCAAGGCGCGACATCGGCAAACTGCGTTCAAGGTCGCTTAATTCAACTGAGACGGACGAAGCCTTCGGCGCGCACAGCCGGAACCGCACAGTATCGTCATCGAGGCACTCTGCGCCAAATGGCATCTCGTGCTTGCGCTTCATGCTTCCGGGGAACGTCTCCGTTCGCTTCCACGTACGCGGTTCGCAGCGCGTTCTACCAGCAAAGCTAAAGACCGAGGCTGCAAAGGATAGGAATCACCGCCGCGATAAAAGGTGCTCGCGTTGCGCGAAGTTTGGCAGGAGGTATCAAGCAGAACAAACCAGCCCATACCCGAAGGCGGATTTATCAGGTTAAACGGAATTTCCTCGTGGTGCGCATTCATAAGGAGCAGGAAATTATCGTCGCGAATCCGTTGCCCGCGCTCATCCACATCATCAACGGCCTCGCCGGAAAGTGTGACGCCCAGGCAGCGCGCGAACTCCTGGTTCCACTCGTCGTCTGTCATTTCTTTGCCATCGGGATCCAGCCAGAGGATGTCTTTGATACCCGCCCCTCGAATGTTGCGGCCCTGGAAAAAATTCCGCCGGCGGAACACCGGATGATCGTTTCGCAGCGCGATTACCCGCTGCACAAACGCGAGCAGCTCCTGGTCAATGTGGTCGGGATTCCAATCCAGCCAGCTGGTCTCGTTGTCCTGGCAATAGGCATTGTTATTCCCATTTTGCGTGTGGCCGAGCTCGTCTCCCGCCAGGAACATGGGAACACCCTGCGACAGCAACAGAGTTGCTACGAAATTACGTTTCTGGCGAGCCCGAATTTGGTTGACTTCGGGGTCGTCGGTTGGGCCCTCGACGCCGCAATTCCAGCTCCGGTTGTTGTCCGTGCCGTCACGGTTCTCTTCGCCATTGGCTTCATTGTGCTTGGAGTTGTAGCTGATCAGGTCTTGAAGAGTGAAGCCGTCATGGGCGGTTACAAAATTTATGCTGGCATAGGGCTTGCGTCCGCTGCGCGCGTAAAGGTCGCTCGATCCGGTTATGCGATAAGCGAGCTCTCCAATCAGCCCGCCATCGCCCTTCCAGTAGGAGCGCACTGCGTCGCGATATTTATCATTCCACTCCGCCCATCCAACAGGGAATTTGCCTACCTGGTATCCGCCTTCGCCCAAATCCCACGGTTCCGCGATGAGTTTCACCTGCGACAGCACAGGGTCCTGATGAATGATGTCGAGAAACGCGCCAAGGCGGTCCACTTCATGTAACTCGCGCGCGAGCGTCGCGGCCAAATCAAAGCGGAAGCCGTCCACGTGCATCTCCAGCACCCAATAGCGCAAGCTGTCCATGATGAGTTGCAGCACTCGCGGATGCTGCATGTTGAGCGTATTACCGGTTCCGGTGTAGTCGGTGTAATAGCGCGGGTTGTCGGCGACCAAACGGTAATAGGCGTTATTGTCGATCCCCCGAAACGACAACGTCGGCCCCATGTGATTGCCTTCCGCCGTGTGGTTGTAAACTACGTCAAGAATCACTTCGATTCCTGCCGAGTGCAGGGTCTTTACCATTGTCTTGAATTCATTAATGCCGTCGCTTGCGCAATAACGAGGCTCGGGAGCAAAAAATCCAATCGAGTTGTAGCCCCAATAATTGCGCAGACCTCTTTCAATGAGCTGCCGGTCGTCAACGAAAGTGTGCACCGGCATGAGTTCCACGGCTGTGATCCCGAGCCCCTTCAAATGATCAATGACAGGCGAGGTTGCGAGTCCCGCGTACGTCCCGCGCAACGGTGGCGGCACATCCGGATGTTGAATTGTGAAGCCCCTCACGTGGGTCTCGTAGATCACCGTGCGATGCCATGGCGTTCGCGGCGGAGTATCCGCTCCCCATGTAAACGCCGGATCAATCACAATTCCTTTCAGCATTCCGGGAGCGCTGTCACGGCGATCGAAGGAGAGGTCTTCGTTGCGATGGCCGATCCGATAACCAAAGAGCGAGTCGTGCCACTTCATGCCATTTTGAATTTGCCTGGCATACGGATCCAGCAAGAGCTTGTTCCGGTTAAACCGCAGCCCTTTCGCCGGATCATAAGGCCCATGCACGCGGTATCCGTAAACGAAACCGGGCCGCGCCTCGGGCAAATAGCAATGCCACACCTGGTCGGTTTGCTCCGCCATGGAAACCCGATAGGTCTCCCGACGGCCCGAAGGATCGAAAAGGCACAGCTCTACTTTTTCAGCTCGCTCGGAGAATAACGCGAAGTTCACACCTTCGCCGTCCCAGGTTGCTCCTAGGGGATAGGGCTTGCCGGGCCAAACCATCAGCCCGCTTTGCTTGCTGGGTGTGCGGATCACGAGAGAAGTGGCAAATCCTTCAGAATCGGCGGCACTACCGATCAGATGTCGGCGGGGCTACGCGCGCCAGGGCTCCTCGGCCAAATTCAGCTCTCGCTCATTCACTGGGCCAGAGAGAGCTTCACTTAGGCCTGAGTTATTGGTATCACGAAAGACGTATATAGGACTGTACAGTTCATGCTGTAGAAAACTATTGCAGTTGCGGCATTGAGGCTGAAAATGAGACACGGTGATTTAGGTAAACAGGGCACCGGTCTGACCGGCGCCCTTCGTCGCGACAGCAAGAGCTACTTGATTAAGCGACTGCTTCCTTCGGTGCAGGTGATTCAGCACGCCCGGGCTGCCCTTTCCCAAGAAAGTTCACCAGCTCAGTATTGACCTCATCCGCGTGCGTCCAGTTGATGGCGTGCGGGCCATCTTTCACCACGACGAGCCGTGCGCCTTTGATCAGCTTGGCAGTCCGTGCTCCCGCAGCGTTCAGAGGGACAATGCGGTCCGCGTCGCCATGGAGCACCAGCGTCGGAATGTCGATGCGGGCGACGTCCTGACGAAAATCCTCATACCACGTCGGAACGCATGCCAGGCTGGCCGTTGCCGAAGCGCCGGCAGCAACGTTCCAGCTTGCCCGTAAGGCCTGTTCACTAATGCGCTTCCCCAGAAAAACGTCGGCGTTGTAAAAATTCTTAAAGAACTCGGTGAAGAACGCGTAGCGATCTGCTGCCACCGCCTTTGCTATTCCGTCGAATACGCTCCGGTCGACTCCCTCAGGGTTGTCTGCAGTCTTCACCAGGAACGGCGGCACGGAGCTGATAAATACCGCCTTGCTCACGCCTTGCGATCCATACTTGCCTAGATATCGCGCCACCTCGCCTCCGCCCATCGAAAAGCCGACGAGCGTGAAGTCACGCAACTTGAGGTGGGTCACGACCTGTTGCAGATCCTGCGCAAAAGTATCGTAGTTATAACCTTCAGTTGGCTGGCTCGAGTTGCCGAAGCCCCTACGGTCATAGGTGATCACCCTGTGTCCCGAATTCAGCAGGACCGGCAGTTGTTTCTCCCACGAGGCTCCGCTGAGAGGGTATCCATGGATCAGGACAACCGGTTTGCCCGAACCGTGGTCCTCATAATAGAGATCGATGTTGCCCGAATTCTCTTTTCCTACAGTAATGAACGGCATGCGAATTCTCCTTCCTTCCTCTTAATTAAATATCGACCGGCCTTGGGATTAACTAAATGGCTGACGTGTGCTTCTCTTTCCCTAAAAGATGAATCTGATGTTCGTATGGATGCGTATTTTGTGTGCCCTGACCTGGCTGGATTTCACTCAGGTACAGCAATCCACGTTGGATCTTCTGTGTTTGCCTAAGCGCTTCGAGAATCTTCGGTTCGGCGGGAACTTGCATGCGCCAGCAGGCGTTCAATTTTCTCGAAAAGTATTTGCTGGTGCTCCGACTTTGAAACAACGGCCGTGCATCCCGCGGCAATTGCCTCTGATTCCAAAGACGGTGTTTTGAAACCAGTAAACATCAATACCGGGATTGAAGGACTGGTGCGCTTCAGTTCGCGCGCGACCTCAAATCCATTCATTCCCGGCAGTGAGAGATCCAACAAGATCAGGTCGGGTCGCAGTTGCTGGGACAGCTCGATGGCATCAACGCCATCTGCTGCCTCTCCGCACACCTTCCAGTCGGGGTTCTGTTCCAGGCAAGTTCGCAACGACCGGCGTACGAATGAGCTATCGTCGACGATGAGAATTGAATAGGACAAACGAGGGCCTTTGTCCTCAAGAGGCTGCTGGTCGGAGGCCAATCTGTATAGGTCGGCGGACGGCGACAAGGGAAGGACTTTCTTACGCTACTCTTTCCGGTCCGCGAAACAAATACAGTGGTTGCTGTACGATAGCGCACATTATTAAGTTCGAAGTCGAACACTTTTGTGGGCGGCAACTCGTGATTTATCACTTATACGGTTTTAAAAGTAGTAAACTGTAAATGTCTCCTCTAGCATATTTCCGCCGCGCCCTCTGGGCGACGGTTCCTTGCAAAATCAGACCTGGCCGACCGCCAAGCCAAGGAGCCGTCATGGCAAGAAGCACACGTCCATCCGCTACTCGTAAACCGCCGACAAACGACGGCAACGGCAACCACATTCACAATGAGATCCTGCTGGGGCTTTCCGACGGAGAAAGCAAAGCCCTGTTTTCTAAGTTGGAATTCGTTCGGCTGAAAGTCCACCACCTGTTGCATGAGCCCGGCGACGCTTTGAAATCTGTGTATTTCTGCAATACCGGGATGATTTCCATCCTCAGCGTTTTCCCCGACGGCAAGAGTGTCGAGGTCGGCCTGGTTGGCAAAGAGGGCTTTGTGGGTCTCCCGCTGCTCGTGGGTTTTCGGACGACTCCCACGCGGGCGATATCACAAATCGATGCTACGGCTTTCCGCGTGGATGCCGACGCTCTGGTCGCGCTTTTGCCTAAGTGTCCCAATCTAGAGCGAAGCCTGCAGCAGTATTCGCAAATCTTCGCCATGCAGGTCACTCAAATTGCAGCCTGCAACCGGCTTCATGAAGTGCACGAGCGCCTGGCGCGCTGGTTGCTGATGTGCGCCGACCGCATCACGTCGAATGAGTTGCCATTGACCCAGGAGTTTTTGGGTCAGATGTTAGGTACCCGCCGTTCCAGCGTAACCGTGGCGGCCGGAATCTTGCAGAAAGCTGGGATCATTTCCTACAGCCGCGGTGATGTAAAGATCGTTGACCGGCCAAAGTTGGAAGAGACAACTTGCGAGTGCTACGGACTCATGGAGCGACAACTCGGCCAATGGCAGAACGGTTCAAAGTAACTCAATTGTGCGCCAGCCGACACTTGCGAGTTCGCGAGCGGGCCGACACGCCGTCCCGCGTCCGAGGACACTGGTTCGAGTAGTTTGATTTTTTGACAGCCTTCGATTTCAGGAAGGCCCCGCCCGGAGTAACTCGCTATGGGAACCTCACTTAAACGTTCGGCTCAATCAAATTTAACCGGACTTCCAGATGTATCGACCGCCCAACCGGTCCTCCAAAGCTGGAGAGAGATAGCCTCGGAGTTGGATCGCAGCGTGAGGACCGTGCAGCGCTGGGAGCGAACACTCCAGCTTCCGGTCCACCGGGTAGGTAAGGGACCTCGTTGTCCGGTATTTGCATTCAAAGACGAACTACATCTTTGGTTGCGGACAAACGCGGACGGCGTCACTGATGAATCCCGCAAGGTTCTGTCGTTCGGTACACGAAAGGTTCCTCGCGGAGTTTCCCGAGTTACGGAAACTAGAATCGCGAAGCCAATGGCAGGGAAGCCTGAACCAGGAATTCTGAAGTCGCTCAACGCGTTCTTTGCCCTCGAGGGTGTGCGCCACATGCCTCGGAATTGCGCTCACTGTAACGCTCCCACAGAGTTTTTGGTTGGACAGTTCTGGCTTTACGGGACCGAGAAGACATGGCAGCTCTCTGTGCCATTTTGTCCTACCTGCGATGCGGAGATACGTTCACTCCTGCCGTCGCCATCAACACACATCACATAATTGCTGTGGCTTTCTGAAAGAGAAGAAGCGAGGCAGGATTGCTGCTAAAGCGGCGATTGTGTCGGTCTAAACTTCACTGCAGAAACTGAAAAGGCGATCTCCGAAGAGATCGCCTTTCGCAAGATTCGCCCGGCTTATAGCGCCTGGACGTTTTCAGCCTGCCAGCCCTTCGGACCCTTCGTTACGTCAAACTGCACCGTCTGGCCCTCCTGCAGGCTCTTAAAGCCGCCCGCTTGGATCGCTGAGAAGTGCACAAATACATCTTCGCCATTCTGACGGCTGATAAAGCCGTAGCCTTTGGCGTCGTTGAACCACTTTACTGTTCCTTGTTCTGCCATGTTGTTACGTGTTCCTTTTCAAATTGATTTACGCTGGAAAGAGTCGGAAGAAAACTTGCGCAGGTTACTGGCTGTTGAAGCAAGAACTGCTCACTACCGATTCGGTTCTAACGCACACGGGCATCCTACTCGGAATTGGTGCAATTTGCAAGCTTTTTTGCAAAGTCGGCCACCCCTGGGTGATAGCATGTGGACACTCCCTGGTTATTCGGGCCTGATAAGTAGTTGCCACGGCGCCAGTAATGCGCAGGGAACTATGGAGCAGCGCCACTCGTCCGCCCTCAGCACAACGCTCCCAAAACAGCGTATACTCAAATTGCTTGACCCCGAAGATGCGCGGTGAGCCTGCGCCTTCGTGATTGAGAGATTGCGAGGCGCTTCTTGCACCGGCGGTCATTCCTGAACATTTCACTCCACGGTTCCATCGAACGCGCTTGCACCCAAAGGCGTGCAGCTTGACGCGGCTTGTGACGGTCATTGCGACGCGACAACCAGAGTGGCGATCACTTCGCTACTCCACAACCAGTCCAAATGACGGGAGCTCATTATGTCCGCGATAAATGGTGACAAGTCGAGATTTAACCGGGTGCGCAAACAAAACATTGCTCGCCGGAAACGAACCCGAGAGCTGCTAAATTTAGAGGTCGCACAACTGAAATCGGGAAGTGCGACAAGCAGTGCAAAAGGTGCCAAAGGGAAGGTGGCCGCATGACCACTACCACATTTACTCCTCCGTTCTCGGCACCGATTCCAAACCCCCTTAAAAAGAAACGCGTGCTTTTGGTTGACACTTCTGCCGCCAAGCGCGACTTGCGGGCCGAGGTCATGCGAAAGCTAGGCATGGATGTCGACTGTGCTGCCGATATCGCAGAAGCTCGCTCCTGGTGGCGGGCCGACTTATACGACCTGGTCTTGATCAATGTGGACAAGGGAGCAGGGCATCGAGACAAGTTCTGTGACGACATTCGCAGTGCCACCCCTCGCCAGCAGCTTGCTTTCTTCGTCGGCAAACCCGAGTACCTCGCAACTCTCCCGAGTCTGGATGGAGATACTGTGATACCGGTTCACCACGATGAGGTTCTGATGGGGGACGTGAAGACAGCCCTTTCCGTCGATCTTGCAGATTTGTCGCAGCGCTGGGGAATCATGGAGGCATCGCGCCGGATTTCCGCGGTCCGCTCCGCATCCAACGCGCGTACCAGGGCGATGCGCGACCGGCCGTCTCCGCCGCGTGATCTCGAAATGCGGCATGGTAAGCGCCCCGTGGACGAGCCGCCAAGTTTAGATGATCTACTAAGAGAGGAAATGCAATGAAGAACCTTTATGTGGGCAATTTGCCCCACAGCACAACCGAAGCTGAACTACGCGGCGTTTTCGAGGCGCATGGTGCAGTCGAAAAAGTCAGCCTGGTGACGGACCGAGAGACCGGACGCTCGCGGGGTTTCGCGTTTGTGGAAATGACCAATCCGAGCGAAGCCGACAAGGCTATCGCGGCCTTGAACGGAACGGAGCTGGGTGGCCGCGCGTTAACCATCAACGAGGCCAAACCGAAGACCGACCGTCCCAAGACCGGACAGCGTTTCGGTGGCGGGGGCGGCGGCCGTGGACGCGATGACTACCGTGGCCATGCACGTCAGCCACGCGAACCGCGCTGGTAGGCGGTTTCCAGTAAATTAGAATTCTCGAGGCCGGTCGCTAGATCATCGGCTTGCGATCAACAACCAACACATTGGGAGATGAGGTATGCCACGGGGCCGATCAACTTTTACGAAGCGTCAGAAGGAACAAACACGACAGCAAAAACAGCGGGAAAAAGCTGAGCGCAGAACCCAGCGAAAACAAGAAAAACCCATTGAAAGCAATGTGGATGAAATGGCTGAATTGCGCGAACACGCCGCTGCCCAGGCGGCACTGTTCAACATTGGCGTAGAGGATGAAGAACCCAACGCCGATCAAAACGAATCCGAGCGGTAAATATTGACCGCCAGTTGCCTTACGATTATTCAAGTCGCCGAAGGCTTTAAACCGCGGCGACTTGATTTCGGATTCTAGACAAATACCTCGCCAGGTAATGCTGTTAAAGTCCGCGATGCCAGGGTGTTTTCGACGAAGCGCCTCGGTTGCTCTGTCGCGGCGTCAATCTGCTTGCGTTCGATCCGCAGCTTAAGCGTGCGCTCGATCTGACGGAGTTCCAGAACTTCCGCGCCAGCCACTAGGGTTGAAGCGCGTCCCTGAAACCCAGCTCGTCCCGTGCGTCCGACACGATGGATGAAATCCTCCGCCATCTTGGGCACGTCATAGTTGATGACGTGGGCTACGTCGTCCACGTGCAATCCGCGAGAAGCGATGTCCGTCGCCACCAGAACCTGGTAACGTCCTTCCTGGAACCCACTCAGAGCGCCGTTGCGTTGCGATTGCGAACGATCGCCATGAATCATTGCCGCGTTGAAACCGTCGCGCATCAGTTCCTTCGCAATGCGTTCCGTACCGCGCTTGGTTCGGCTAAAGATCAGAGTTTGCCCTTTTTCCGCATAAAGCAGTTGCCGGAGTAGGTCCATCTTCTGTCCCGGCCGGACTTCGTAAGCGTTGAGCTGTACGCTCTCCGCCGGCTTGAGCACCGATCCTAATGCCACGCGCACCGGATCACGCATGTAGTCGTAGACCAGTCCAGCAACAGACTGCTCCAGCGTAGCTGAGAAGCACAGTGTCTGTCTGCGCTGGGGAAGCGTCGCAATAATGCGCCGGATCGCAGGCAGAAATCCCATGTCCAGCATGCGATCGGCTTCGTCGAGCACCAGAATTTTGACGTGCTGCAGGTCTGCGAACTTGCGGGTCATCAGGTCCTGTAACCGTCCTGGGGTTGCAATCACCAAGCCGGCGCCGGAACGCAGATTGCGGATTTGTGTCTGTTCCGACACTCCGCCAATGATCAGCGCTGCCTTGTGCATGGTTTTCGTGCGCAGCCGTTCGTAAACCTCGTGGACTTGCATTGCGAGTTCACGGGTTGGGAGCAATACCAGAGCGGCAGTCTGATGGGCTGGTTCCCGGTTCAGCATTTCGATGAGTGGAATCAGAAACGCCAGGGTCTTGCCGGTGCCGGTTTGGGCAGTGCCGATGACGTCCCGGCCTTCGAGAGCAGGAGGAATCGCACCCTCCTGGATAGGTGTGAGGTTAATGAATTGAGCTGCGGCCAATTTCTTCTGCAGCGCAGAAGATATGGGCAGTTCGGTAAATGTTGTCATTCGATTTGTTTCTTTCTCGAGAGCTGGTTTGTTACACACTCTGACACACGTCGGAAGTGTGTCCAGCCGCTCACATTTTAATTTTTAGTATTGGCGCCAACTAAACGGCGGGCAGGAAATGCGGAGATGAATCTGATCCAACGAGGGACCACCGCGTGACGAGCAAACCGTGACAAATAGCGTCCAAAAACAGTATACCACGTGCTGTTTACCAGATAGATATGACATAGCTGGTTCGGACCGCACCCCGGTAACTGTCGTGGGAGGTTAACTTAAGCGATGAACACTGCCTCCAGCCACAAAAGCGCTATATCTCACCTCTGAGATGGTCCTCCGTGATCTCTGTGTCCTCATGTAGTTAAAGTTCTTGGTAGTTCCCATTCGCAAACATGGAGGGGAAGCCGAAAGCTTGAACGGGATTTCATTTGTTAGGTCCGCGGACAAGATTGACGCTGGTATTAGTCTTCGTCCAGGTATTCTTGCGGCACATCGTCTTCGGATACCTCACGGGTACGCACTCCCTTTTCGTCCCGTCTGTCGGCCTCTTCGACTCCGGACACTACTCCTGCCTCAAATGCGTTCCCCTCCTCGAGCAGTTCATCCACACTCTCCGAGTCGGCGCTTTCCACGTCGGACAAACCTTGCAGATCTCCCGATTGCTCGCCTGAGCGCCATCCTGGCGACGTGCTCGAAAACGCCGGGCCGCTTCGTCCTCGGGTTTTTACCCGCGTCTGCTTATTACTCACACGCGCGGTCGTCCCACTCGTTGCTTTTTTAGAGCTTTTCTTTTTCGCCGCAGTTTTCTTCGGAGCAGATGCTTTCTTTGCTGATTTCTTCGCAGCTCTAGTTTTCTGCCTGCGCCTCGCTGTCGGCTTCACCGTCTTGCCGACAGCCTTCTTCGATCTCGTAGATTTCTTTTTGTTTTTCTTCTTGGTAGCCATTGGCGCAGTCTAGCACCGCGGCAGGTGGCGAGCAAAAGCGTGCCGTGCGGCCGGTGGTCCGGCGGCTATTGTGATCCTGCTACCGGGGGGAGGGGTTTTTTTGGCGCACTCCTTGCTCCTCCGCAATTACGTAGATGAAATCTGCGGGTAAATCGTGAAGAATTTCAGTCTTGCCACTCGGCCAGAAGATCTCGACCGAAGTCATTATGTTGTCGGATCGCAGCCCGAAGTGCAGGCGTAGATCGTTCTGTGAAAGATAGCTGCCGCCGCTGCGGACCTCATTCATTTGCTTGAAGCTGCGCGAAGTAACAGTTACACGAGCTCCGATCGCCGCACGATTGCTCTTGGTTCCAATCAGGCGACAAAATACCCGATGGTTGGTATTGGCACTGCGGTTTACGAGTAGGCTCGGAGTCTCTCCTATATTCAAAAGGACGACATCCATGTTGCCGTCATTGTTGATATCGCCGAATGCTGCCCCGCGACGCGACTCGAGCGGCAGCGTGTCCAATCCGGCCGCACCGGATACATCGACAAATGTGCCGTTCTGACGGTTCTGGAACAGTTGAAGAGGCTCGCGGTAGCGCGGTTCTCATCAGTTTGGCTCCCGGTCAATATTCCCTCCATCTTGGAGTGCGGGATAACCACACGGGGCCATTTGGGACTGCTGAACTTCCAGTTGACATTGAAAACAAGTAGGTATGAGGTCCGTGATCAAAACCCAATCCGGATCGCTGCTGCGTTCCCGCTCAAATAGCTGCTAGCGGCGTACCCACCGAGAGTAATTCGGCTTCCGAATCTTTCACTCTGCTGCACTTCCGTCGAGTAAGGTACACCTGGTCTTGCCGCTTTCTTTCGGCGGCCGTGCACCGGAAATTTCATTTCACAGCTGCACGCTGCCTTTCAACACGGCCGGGCCGGTTGGCGTAGTTGCAGCCGGATTGTCTTCAGCCGTGATGAAAATATCAAACGCCGGGTAGGGGGTAGTCCCCTCAAAACTGCCTTTGAGGTCGGGGTTTACTTTGAGTTGTCCATGATTTTCTGGTTCCTTGCCTCTGCCTTGGATCCAAACCACATAAACCTGCTTGGGTGGAGTCAGCTTTGTCGGAGACGCCAAATGGTTGACTTCTAGTTTGACCTGGAGGTTCCCGTTTCGGTCATGTTTCAACTCAGCCTTCCCCTCGGCGGCGGGTACGGATGGATCAGCCGTAAGCTGAATGTCCCTCGCCTGCGCGAGTCCGGTCAGGGCTAACAGGGTTGCAATGTATATAGCTCGAATTGCGGGTTTCATAAGTTCCTCTTCTCGGTTCTTGCTGAAGTGTTTGATGGTGGATGCCCCGCGAGCTTTGGCTACATCAAGAAATGATTACAGCAACACACAGACAGGGTGTGCACGCCTTAGTACATACTTTGAATTTACTGCTGTTCCGCCAATGAGGATCGAGGGAGGATGTTCGAGACGTACCGAGCTACAGAAAATGCTTCACGACTTTTTCTGTTCGTACATTTTGCGATCTGCCCCGTCCAGCATCTCGTCGAGCGTGTCCCCTTCTTGCCATTCCGCAACGCCAATGCTCATGCTAATCCGAAAATCCTTAAGATTACCTGCTTCGTTCCAGTCCGCTACTCTGGCGTTGATCCGTTGAATTACTTTTTGTGCTCCGGCTGCAGTCGAATCCGAAAGAAGGATCAGAAACTCGTCTCCGCCATAGCGCACCACGGCGTCCGATCCTCGGATCGAAGCTTTCAGAATTCCGGCAATCTCCGCCAGCACGAAGTCGCCCGTGAGGTGGCCAAAGCGGGTGTTGATCTTCTTAAAGTTGTCTGTGTCGATCATCAGAAAGCTCAGCGCGGCCTTCCGACGACTTGCCTGATTGATGAATCGGCCCGCGATCTCATCCAAGCCACGGCGGTTATATATCTCGGTAAGTGGATCGGTGAACGATTGCTGCTCGATTACCTGCTTTTGCAGAGTGCTTGAGATCAGCTGCTCTCGCAGACGACGAACTTCAAAACGCTTGGTTACCAAATACGTATTCAGGAGTGCGAGCAGCACAAACAGCCCAATGACAAGTGGACGCGAAACAGTAATTTCGAAGTGGACCGTGTCTTCGCTAAACGCCGCACGGAAAAGAATGGCAAACAGCCCTGTACTGACCAGAATGCCGGCAAGCGAAATAATGGCCCAAAGCTCCCAATCCCGCTTCTCCAGCCCTGAGAGTTGCTGGCTGACGCGTGCTAGAGCAGCTTCACTTTGATCCAACATGAGATGCTTTGGGTGTTTAGAGTTCATGCGTCCGTCATTTACTGCGTATTGCTAAAGAAGCATCACGACTGAGGTAGTGTGAGCACTCGATTTGCTCGATAACCCGATTTTGTTCACAACATTACTGCTAAACTCGCTTAATCGTAGTGTGCTCGCCAAGAGACAATGTGTTTAATGCGCACGTCTAGCTACTCCGTGCCGCGTCAGCCCGACTTCCGGGAAGGTCTTTAAGCTTTTCCTTCTTCAGAAGACGCTCAAGCTCCTGCTCGAGTGCCAGCGGATTAATTGGTTTTGACAGATAGCCGTCAAAACCCGAGGTCAGTATCTTCTCCTGGTCCCCCCGCATGGCGTACGCAGTAACGGCCAACACGGGCAACGATCTGAAGCTTGGATTCTTTCGAATCCTTTCTATCGTCCCAAATCCATCTAACACCGGCATGCTAAGGTCGAGCAGTAAAATATCGGGCCGTGTCTTCGCGATTTGATCCAGGGCTTCCTCGCCGTTGCACGCTTCCGTCACGGCGTAGCCACGAATTTCAAGGAGCTCACGGAGGAGTTCACGATTCACGGCGTTGTCTTCTGCGATAAGAACGGTTTTCATTTTTGGCCTGCAGCCCTAGCCCGCTTGCCGAGTTTGAGCACTTTGTTAATTTCATCAATTAGTTGCTCCTGCCAGGGACCACTCTTCGAGAACAGCGCCTGAGTTTCGCGGCTGAGCAGGGCGACTTCCTCGGAGTCTAGGGTCTTTGCTGTCATGACAAAGATAGGCAGGTCACGCAGCGCATCGTTTTCGCGTATGTGACGAATAACCTGAAAACCGTCCATTTCCGGCATTAACAGGTCAAGCAGAACGGCTCCCACCAACTTTGAGGAGAGGATCTCCAGTGCTCTCCCGCCGGTTTGGACACACTGAGTTTCGTATCCAACCGACCGGAGTGTCTCCGCCAAGACCTCCAGCGTCCTGACATCATCATCCACGATCAGAATGGCAGAGTCATCATCAGTATGTCGTGGTACATACTTGCAAATAGTTTCCAAAAGCAAAGGCTTGCGGATTGGTTTAACTAAATAATCCGTCGCACCCAGGGCGAAGCCCACCTGTTTCTGGTCGATGATGGACAGAATGATGATGGGAATGTTGGCCGTCTCAGGCTGCTTCCGTAATGCAACCAAGGTTTCAAAACCATTGCCATTCGCCATCAGCACGTCCAAAATAATTGCGTCGGGACGTAACTGTTTTGCCTTTTCCAGGGCTTCGGCACCGGACTCGGCAATGATTAACCGATATAGCGGAGTCAGGTAGCTGGTCAGCAGCTCACGAGCGGGCAACTCGTCGTCGACCACCAAAATAAGCGGGCTGCTCGGCGCTCCACCGGTGGCTATTGCACCAACGGTTGAGAGATTGGCGAGCTGCACCTTGGGACTAGTCTTTGCCAAGGGAAGAGTGACGCTAAACCGACTGCCCTTTCCCAGTTCGCTTTCCAGTGAGATTTTTCCTCCCTGTTGCTCGACGAGACGCTTGGTAATGGCAAGCCCCAGGCCGGTTCCTTCCTGGGTGCTCCCCTTGCTTACTTCAACTTGCCGGAACTCCTCGAAAACAAGCTTCTGATCTTCCGGTCTAATACCGATGCCGGTGTCGGCGACAGAGACGCAGACCGCGCCGCCATTCTCATGGCACTCGATATCGATTCGACCGTCTTTGGGCGTGAATTTCACAGCATTACTCAGCAGGTTGTACAGAATCTGCTTAAATCGCACCCGATCAGCAAAAACGCCGAGATCGCTTTCGATCTTCTCCTGGACTGTGATGTGTTTTGCCATGGCTAACGGTCGAATGGTGGAAAGCACCTCAGGCAAAGCCTCCCCGATTTGGAAAGCTTCACAATGAAATTCAAGCTGGCCGGCTTCAATCTTTGAGAGGTCCAGAATGTCATTGATTAACTGCAACAGATGAGCCGAGCCTTGCTTTATATGGTGGACGAAGCGATTCTGCTTGTCATTGAGTGGACCCGCGGTTTGTTCTGCCAAGAGGTCTGAAAAGCCCACAATGGCGTTTAGGGGTGTCCGCAGCTCATGGCTCATGCTGGCCAAAAACTTGCTTTTCAGTTGGGTTGCGCGTTCGACTTCGCGATTGCGAAGGTCGAGTTCTTTGTTGGCAACGGCGAGCTGAGTCGTGCGTTCCAGGACCCGCTGTTCTAATTCATCTCGAGCTTGGCGCAGCGCAGTGTCACGTTCTTGAATCTGTCCCAACATCTCGTTGAACGATTCAATCAAGGTCGACACTTCATCACGATTTCCCGTTGCCGCCGCTCGGATCGAATAGTCTTTCTCGTGGGAGACGACACGTACAGTCTCCGCCAACTGCACCACGGGTGCGGAAATAACCCGCTGAGATATTCTTGAAATCAGTAATGCAACGATGAGCGAGAGAACCAATACGGCGACAGCGATCAACGCATAACTTTTGAGGCGATCATTGATCGCTTGCAGATCCGACACTATATAAACAAAGCCCGTCAATTTGCCTTGGAAGATGATTGCCTGGGCTAATACGATCCGTCCTTTCTCGAACCAGTGAGCTTGCGTCTGCCCGACAGGAACCGCTGGAATTGGCAAAGCTTTTCCACTGTTTTCCCGCCAATAGCCGGCGAAAAGTTGGCCATCTGGCGTATAAATCGCGCCGTAGATAACGTGTGGAGACGCATTCAGCGCAGACAGTGTGTTTCCGGCAGCACGTGGATCGTTAAATACGAGTGCTGAAACCGTGTTCGATCCTAGGATCTGGGCCTCAGTAGACAAATTGTCAACGATGCCGGCTCGAAACGTGTAGAGGTCGTATGCAAAAAAGGCGATGCATGCCAACAGCAAGGCGGCCCCACTCACCAGCATGTTCATGCCGGTGAGTTTCTTGGAGATCGAATAGTGTTGGAATTTGAGCATCGACTCAATCTCCAACCGCGGAATTCTTTCTGACCGTCGTCGCCACCTTAAGCAATTCCGAACTTAGCGTCAGGCCAGCGTGTTGGGTTGCCGCCAGATTGACTTCGAATCGAACTCTCTTCCCCTCCGGGACAAACTGGATCATGCCGCCAAGCTGAACGAACTGGGGCATATCGCTGACCGTCAAAATTGCTTTCTTGTCCAATTCGGCGACAATCTTCTTAAGACGGCTGCCCTCGGTGGAACCCAGAAAAATAATGTGGCAATCATCCGACTCCTGAGGGCTCGAAATCCGCTTGGCGACTATGCTCTTACCGCCTATGGTTTCTCCGGCAAGCGTGTTATCCAGGCTTGGCCCGAAGGGATCTTGCCCGAGTACGCAGACAGTAAAATGGCCGCTTTTGGGTGCTGTCGTGATCTGAGCAGGCCACTCGACGAATCGGCCAAAGTTATAAAGGTAGGCAGCTTTAACGTCGTAGTCAGTAGGTTTCGCGTTTTGCGCGTGTAAAGCAGGAACGCTAAGCAGTCCCCATGCCAAAACTACTACTGTGATCCAGGGATGAAGCCCAAGGCTAGGCGAAATCGCGTGAACCTGCGGAGTGAGACGGCGAGCGTCTGCGCCATAAAGTTTTTCCATGAGTATCAATCCGCAGCCCGCCGCCACGTTATCTCCGCGTAAGCACTTCTTTCGACACGCACAGAACCGAACTCGGCATGACGAGGTTGGAACAAGTTTTGTCCCGTCACGGAGAGGTCAAACTTCTTTGCAAAGTGCCAACCCAGCCGGGCGTCTGCCGTTTGATAAGCCTTTACCGACAACGCCGGCAACGCACCCACGTAACGGTAAGTAGGATCAAACTCAAACCCTTTGGGAAGACTGAACAGAATCTGGGCAGTTGCCAAATTGTGTGGGCTTGATTCTTCGTATGAGGAGACATAACTGGTCTTCGACTTAGTGGGTTTGTCCTCCAGATTCAGGCTCACATAGGAATATGTGGCCTTAACATCCATCCACCGGGTCGCTTTCCAGTCCGGGGAGATTTCACCCCCGTTGCTCGATCCCATGACGCCGTTGAGGGCCCGTAGTGAATAGAGAGTGTACGGTGGAGGAGGCGAGGACACAGTCGAGATGGAGATGTCCCCATAACTCGCGAGGTCGTTGTATTTGTTATGAAACACTGCAATATCGACATAAAAGTTGCGAGTCACGAGTTTGCGGTACCCGGCTTCATAGCCGAGCAGCGTTTCCGACACGAACTTGTGGTTATCGCAAATACAAAAAAACGTCGGCGGGTTTGCCGACGCCAGCCCGCTAAATTGCATGTCCTCGTCAATACGGGAAGGCGTTCGTACCGCGCGGGTCACGGCGGCCCATAACGTCTGATGAGAGGTTGGTGTCCACAAAAGCCGCGCGCCAGGTTCGGTTTCCCACCCGGTGTATACGTTGTGTTCAAACTTCGACCCCAACGTCAACCAGAGTTTATTTTGCAAAATCGCAATCTGGTCCTGCACGAACGCGCTGTAAATATTGTCGTCTTTATGATGCGGCAGAAAGTTGAGGGAAGCGACAGTCTGGATAAAGTCGCTGGGACTCCACCGCGCTCCAACTCCCCAGATAACTTCATTTCGCTGCTTGAAGACGAAGTGGTGGATCAAGTCGACGTCGAAAGTGTTGCGAGTCTCCCCCAGCTGGGGCCCCAGACGGTAGGTCCGGTCATAGTACGCCTGAACTTGGAGGTCAGACGTATTGCTGAGATCACGCCGCCAACGCCCCAAGAAATTTCCCCCAGATACGTGCTGCGTTCCGTCTACGCTGAGTTCAGCGGGTGGCGAGTAATAACCGATCTCCACCTGCTGTCCGATCCGGCCCTTATAGAGGTCGCCCTGGACGGTCAGCGTGTCGCGATCATTCAGTCTTGAGTCCGTTCGAAAACCCGCTTGCCCGAGTTGCCAGGCGTCGTAGTTATTACGGTCGGAGTGGAATTCTGGCGTGCGGCCGAAACCCATCCCGTACGCACGATAATCGAGGCCTTTGAAGCTGCTGCCATAGCGAACCGCATCTCTGCTTTGTTCGATATTGCCACTGCCCGCCGATGCGTCGATTCCGTGGGTATGCTGAGCGCTCTTGGTAATAATATTGATGACGCCATTGACTGCGTTCGATCCCCAGATTGTTCCTCCGGGTCCTCGAATTACTTCGATACGCTCAACATCGTCGAGCAACACATTCTGTACGTCCCAGTAGACGCCAGCATAGAGCGGTGTATAGACGCTCCGACCGTCGATCAATACCAACACTGATTTTGAGAAACCGTTTCCTAGTCCGCGGATATTAACAGACCACTGATTGGAACTGATTCGTGCCACTTGCACTCCCGGTACCAGACGAAGTACTTCAGGGATACTCGTGGCGCCGGAACGGCGGATGTCTTCCTGAGTTAGAACGTCAACTGCCGCCGGCGTTTTCCAAATCTCTTCGGGCTCCTTGGATGCCGTTGTCACCTCAACATTAGCGAGATCTGCGAGGCTTAGTTGCTTGAGGGCGTTTGCTTCACCTTCCTGCGGATCGGCAAAGCTAGGATTGACTAATCCGACGAGCACAAACAAGGCGATCAGAGCAGCGTGCTGCACAAACGTCACCGCCGACCATCCATCGCTCGAAGCTGAGGCTTCAGCGGTGTGCTTCGAAATAGCAGCGGAGCATATTTGTTTGCTCATGTCTGATCTCATGTTCTGGAAAGAGTCCCGAAAGAATCCTTTCCTCATCTGTTCCCACCTGCAGCCGCGCTGCGAGATAAGAAACGCGTATTATTGCTCTTAACCAGGCCCTCGAACTCGTCGAAAATGTGCCGGTCCCACCATCCCTTGCCTACTTCTTGCTTCATCATTTCCAGTGCGTCGGTGATAGAGAGGGCGGTCTTGTAGGGTCTTACCGTGGTAAGCGCGTCGTACACATCCACGACCTGCAAAACTCTGGCTGTAATCGGTATGGCTTCGCCCGCAAGGCCATCCGGATATCCTGAGCCATCGCACTTTTCATGATGGTGTCGAATGATGGGCAGGACCGAGCGAAAAGATTTCAAAGGCGCACAGATGCGTTCCCCGACCACCGGATGCTCTCGCATAAGTTTCCATTCGTCCGGCGTCAGGCCACTTGGTTTCAAAATTATGGAGTCGGGTATCGCGATCTTCCCTATGTCGTGGACCACGCCGGCCCGCCGGAGAGCCGTAATCTGGTCTTCCGGAAGCCCTAGATGTTCGCCCAGAGAGGCCGAATACTCCGACAAGCGCTCACAATGACCGTGGGTGTACGGATCCTTGCCTTCGATACTTCGTGCCAGACTAAACAGAACAGACTCGGCGCACTCCAATTCGTCAGTACGCTGTTTGAGCTTCAAAAGGGACCGGACGCGCGCCAGCAGCTCGGTGCGATCAACCGGGCGAGTAAGAAAATCATCTGCTCCGGCTCGAATGCCCTCTATGCGGTTCTCTTTGTCAGAAAGGCCAGTGACGAGGATGACAGGTATCAGGTACGTGTCGGGATTGGCCTTGATCTTCTCACATACCTCGAAGCCGCTCAGTTGAGGCATCATTACGTCAAGAAGCACCAAATCTGTAGCCACTCGGCCTAGCTGGTCGAGGGCCTCAACTCCGTCGGACGCGGTAATGACGTTGAAGCCTTGAGCAGTAAGAAGCTCACTAAACAATTCCCGATTTGACGCTTGATCGTCAGCGACGAGAATGGTTCCGGTAACTGGATGATTTGAATGGGACAACACACTTCACCTTCTGATTTCGTGTTGGTGAAGCAGCGTCGCACAACCAAAGTGGGCTTGGTAGATTACGTAAGTTTACGGGCAGGATTTTAGTGAACTGGCAGCTACGGATTTTCTACTTGACTGATGAATTTCCGGATTGCTTCGTGGGCTTCATTGGTCAATTTAGCGAACTCGATTCCTTGCCGGGTCTCATTCCCCCATTTAACTGTGCCGTTGGCGTCAATCACCACGCCGGAAGTGGGCAATCGGAATGATACGCGGACCTTATCGCCGGGTGAGAGGTGTCCGGCTTCCACTTGAATCCCGCCCTGGCTAAGGTTCCAAGTTCTGCCTTGGCTGGCTTTGGCCCCCACTTTGCAAGTTACTTCCGTTTGCAACGGCACGCGAGCGTATCGGCGTCGGTTCTCTACCATTGTTCCGCGGACAGCGCGAAATAAGATGGCCAACTTGCGTTTGTCTATCGGTTTTTGAAGAAAAAACGTGGCTCCAGTCGCAAAGGCTTGCTGCATTGTGTCTCGCTCATCCCGCGCAGTAACAATGACAATTGGCGTCAACCTGTTCCAAGACGATGTGCGAACTTCTTTCGCCAGCGCGAAGCCGTTTAGATTCGGCATCTCCAAATCAAGGAAGATTCCATCAAACTTCTCCTGGTTAACCAGAACGGCTGCTTCCTGACTGTCACTAAGCGGGCGAACCTCTGCTTCAAGCGATCGAAGAACCTCAGTCATTAGTTCCAGGCTCGCGGGATCGTCTTCGACGACCAGAACTTTTAGTGACAACATCTTGTTTCCTCCGAGGCATGCGGCAAAGGGGTTTGCTGAATTGTCACTAAACCGAGCGCAGAATATCAAGAGGCCATTTGTTGGCTCGTGGCTCGATCAGAAGTTCTGACGACGTTATGGATGGGTGCTGATGCCGCAGACTTAACCCACAGCAAGGCGGCACCTCACAATTCGAAGGCGAGGGAAAGACAAACAACCTGGACTGCCCACTGCATTATCGATCTTGGTTCTTATCTTCTCATGCCAGCGCTTACCCGCCGCTTCAGCCGTAATGCGGCTCATTACTCCAGGCGCTGGTTGCCGCTCTAAGGGTCCGGGGCCTACGTTCCGGCCCTTTTCGTTTTAGTGTTTTCTATTTCCTGGCTTCCATTATGCGTAACTCCTGAAAGTGACTCTGTCCAGAGTCTCCACGAGAGCCGAACCTACTCCTGCTGCGTCACGGCTGACTGAAGTCCGCCACGTTGAAGCACTCCCCAGGCGATATCGCCACGCAAGTACTGCCACATACCCTGCAGGCGCCACACCATCTGTAACTGCCGATATGGAAAATGCTCAAGAAAGCAATAGCTAACCAGCCGAGTTACATCCTGCCAATCGTTATACCGCTTGTAAGTCAGTTCTTCCAAAACGACAGAACCGATGGAAATCACAGTTGCGAATGCATAACCAAACATCAGGAACTGCACAAAAAATTCACGGCTCAGGACGCCCGCACAAGCCGCCAATATGATGGTAAGGATTCCGCCCACTTCGATGACTGGGGCCAATAGCTCAAAAAGCCAAAGGTATGGCAGGGCGAACCATCCAATGCGTCCATAACGTAATCGGAATAGCATGTCTCTTTGTGGCCAGAGCACATCTAACAAACCCTTCTGCCATCGCGATCTCTGTGTGCGAAGTGATGCCAGATCAGAGGGAGCTTCAGTCCAGCACACCGGGTCCGGGACAAAGCAAATCTCGTACTTTTCTCCTCTGTCGCGCATGTAACGATGCAAACGTGTAACCAGATCAATGTCTTCCCCGATAGCATGAGAGCGGTAGCCACCTATAGCTCGCACCAAGTCCGTCCTGAAAACACCAAAGGCGCCGGAAATTATCAGAAGCATGTTTTTGCCCGCCCATGCCTCTCGTCCAATCAGGAAAGCGCGCAAATATTCAATCACCTGTAGGATCTCGATGCTCTTTCTGGGCAGACGGACGCGGCGCATTCTTCCGCCTTCGAGCTCCGAGCCGTTCAACACACGAACTATCCCACCCACAGCGATTACACGCTTCGGATCAGCCAATACCGGCGTCATAATCCGCAAGAGGGAATCGCGTTCCAGAACTGAATCTGCATCAACTATGCAAATATAAGGCGACGTTACCGCGTTTAGTCCGGCATTGATCGCATCTGCCTTGCTGCCACCCGAATCCTTGTCGATGACCAGGAGATTCGGGGCCAGGTCGCTTCGATAGAGTTGCCGCACTGGCGCGCTCAAAACTGCCGGAACGTACACTGCTTTCACCGGACGGAGCCGGAATTCCTGTTGCAGCAACTCAAGAGTCCTGTCCGATGACCCGTCATTGATGACAATCAATTCGAGTTCCGAATAATCCAGGTTGAGCAGATTCCTAACGGCGATGCAGACGGACTTCTCCTCATTGCGAGCAGGCATCAGAATGGTGATTGGGGGAGTCAACGGTGAAAGCTTGATCCAATCAGCATGAAGCCCTTTAATCCGATGTTGGTGACGAATGCTGGTGTGCAGTGCAGCCATCAGCATAATTAGATATGCCGTGTTGCAGCACATGTAATAGTAGAAGAGTGCCAGGTTAGAGAATTCTAGAAAGTGAATCATACTGCCGATGCCGCTTTAGCGGATGCGTGTAATTTAGGCATCGAGATTGCAGTCGGTAGCTCCCTCGCAGTGAGAATTTCAAGCAGAGTGTCCTTCGCGCCGCTCGGGGGAAGCTGCATGAGTTTGGCCTGGACTGTTCCGATTATTCCGGCGTTATCGAGGACCGTCAGATACGCGTCGACTCCGTACCGATCTTTCGTGGCCACGACTTTTTCGAATACGGCGGCATGGTCGGAGTCAATTTTCAAGAGAGCCTCTGCAGCGCGCACTCGAACCAGCCGCTTTGAATCGGTGAGTCCAAGCAAAAGAACCGGAATCGCAGACGGGTTGCGGAGTTCTCCGAGACTCACAATGGCGCGCAGTCTCACAAACCAGATAGGATCTTGCGCGAGTTGGCGGAGAGAATCGAGCGCCATGTGGGGCGCGGATTGCGATAAGGCTCGTGCGGCGGCGGCTCGGAGTTCCGGCAATTCGTCGTCGACGAACTGCAATAAATCTGTTTCCAGCACTAGGGTCGCAACTTCGCCCAATACGCGGGCTAATACTTCCCGAACGGGCCCCTGGGCGTGTTGCAAATGAGAAATCAAGATCTGCGGGCGCTCGGCACAGCACTGGATCAATGCGCTTTGCACGGGAAGCGCGGGAACGGTCAGGCCCGATTCCGAGATCCAGTCGAGAATCCCCTTTGCAGCTTCGGGACATGCCATTCGCTCCAAACCACGCAGGGCAGCCAAGCGTGTCTCCAGGTCGCGATCGCGGAGAGCTTCCGTCAAGGCCGGAATGGCCTCTGGCGCTCGGGTGCGGCCTAGCGCCAACAACGCCTCACGGCGTCGCCATCCCTGATGCCGCCTGGCTTCAAAAGTACATTTCGCGACCAGGCCACTGGTCCTCAGAAATTTCAAGATTTGGGCCGATTCCGCGTTGCCCGCGATTTCAAAGGCGTCAAGAGCCATGCTCTCCACGATCTGACAGTCACGCGGGTTATTGCGCCAGGCATCAAAGGGAATCTCTCCACCAATCAGCGCATCCCATTGTTGGCGGATCTCTGTGACACGTGCGTCCCGCTTGGCAAAATACCAGCGACGATAAGCTCGCCGGAGCATAATGAACCCGAGCAGGATTATGTCAGCGGCGACCGCGGCGAGAATGGCCTTGAGCACGAAGGCTGCGGGACCAAGTCTCTGAAATTTTTCAAAATCGAATGCCATACGTAAATCCGAAACTCATTTCGCTCCGGCCGTCATTTCGCTGCTGATATCCGGCAAAGCCGTTTACATCCTGCGCCGCTGCGAGCTGGAAGCGCATGCCTCCGCCATACGTATGTGAAGAAAAGCGCCCGATCTGATCCAGTTGAGAGTAGTTTTCTGTTCCGGTGGCGAAGAAAATGTTGCCGCCGAGTTGCCGGTTTTCGAAGCGCTTAATTGGAAAACCAATCTTGCTTAGTCCTGCGGGACGCCATTCCGTTCCGCTACCGGTGAATTGGCTGCGCGCCCCCGTTACCTTCAGTGACCAAGTACAGTCTCGCGGAAAATAAGCAATTGTTGTCTGATTCAGAGTCAATACCCGGGCGGTGGAGTACCAATACCAGTGCTGCTCATAATTTGCTTCCAGACCGCGCCAAAGCCCTCCCTGTGCGAATCTCCACCCATGGTCATACGCAAAGAAGGCTTCATTTCTCGGAATCACTCCACTATCGTGGGCAACAGCCCCGCCCATCGTCAGAGATCCCCATTTCACCAACTTACCGGTTACGCTTGCGTTCACCTTTTGCGCATCCACCCCTGCCCAGTGATAAAAGCTCCCACCAACAACGGTCTGCCAGTGGTCGCTCCACCGTGAGATGAAAGCGGCGCCTTGCTCTTGGTTCGCACCCGTGAAGCTAAATAAATCCGTGTTTGTTTTCAGGATTAACCGGTGACTGGGTCCTGACCGCAGCGAGGCGATACTGGTTAGGGCTTCTTGATTGTGGGGATCGGAAACGAGGACTTCTTCGAATTCCGCTTTCGCTGTCGCGCGTTCATTAAGTGCGCGCAATGCCCTGCCCCGAGCCAAATGCAAATCTGCGCGCTTCGAATCTAGTTGCAGTGCCCGGTCCAACGCACTTAGCGCATCTTGCGTTCGATTCTCACGCGTATACACGGCGGCTAGACCCATCCACTCATCTGGATCATTGGGAACCACGGCGATGATCTGGAGGTATTCGTGCTCGGCCTCGTCAAGCTTGCCCGACCAGGTCAGAACGCGTGCGCGCCAAGAGCGCACATCCGTATCGTCCGGCGAGCGCGCCACCTGCCCATCGACAATACGCATCGCTGCATCCCAGTCCTGCTTTTCGACGTACTTACGAATTTCTTCCTGCCATGTCGGAGGTGTCGTTTGTCCGAAGGAACGAGGACAGAAAATACCGATGCCGATCAGGAGTCCGACATTCATAATGCGCATCTTTCGCATGCATTCACACAAGATGGGTGATTAGGGTGAGAGCTCGTCTAAGTTTGCCCCCTAAATGGGCAGACAATGATGAATATGGAAAGCCCTCAGTTACCCAGGTAACGAGACCCGCCCAGGTTAGGAAGGTTTGCCAAGAGATAAGAGCGGCTTGTATCCCGAGGTTACTATGCGAAACGAAGAGATGACATTGCCCTTGGCAGCGGCCGGTCCTGCTCTGATTCAACAGCGACCGCAATACGAGAGCGGCGACTTCGCTCTAATTTTATTTTGCGTTCCATGGCTAAAGTGCTTGGAGCCTTTACCTTCGAGCCTGTTGGAATAAAGAAGTCAGGTTTGTCTGAGCCTGACAAAGGGATAACGTGAACTCGTTGCTATTTGCGTTAGAATTGCCGTTCCTTCCCCTCACAGAACTCAAACTGGGCGTAGCCGTGAACTACGATCGCACGAGCGAGGCAGCAACGATCGTGAACCAAAAGACAGGGAATTTGAAGCTCGTACAGAAACTGCTTGGGCACTCCAACCTGAGCACAACGGCCGATGTTTATACTCATACATCCGCCGGCGCAAATCGAAGCGCCGCGCTCGCTTTAGAAGAGGCGATCTTTGGCGATCTGTTCCAAGTTGTTCCACGTTTTGGAACATGGAACAAGAACGCGGCTCCAAACTAGGGAATCCATGCACACGGCTCAGCTCGCAACTTTAAGAATCCGGGAGACTTGCAGAAGGGAAGTACGAAGGGATTTGGTTGCGGGGGGTGGATTTGAACCACCGACCTTTGGGTTATGAGCCCAACGAGCTACCAGACTGCTCCACCCCGCGACTTGATGATAGCAACCGTGCTATGCAGCGTCAAACTGATGCACCATAAATTATCGAGGCGCGCCTCTCGCTGCAGCGCGATACGCGTTGCTTTCCACCTACCGAGCCCGATGCCCAATTCAGTTCGGCAAACTCTCACTGCTTCAGCTTTGGACGTTCACAAGCATCCACAATCTTCGACGGATCAATGGCGGCATTGTCCTCTTGTTCTTGGAGAATGCGTCCATCTTTGCCGATCAGGAAGTTCACCCGGCGTGCGGCTTTGTATTTATCCGAGTAGATGCCGTACTTGTGGGTCGCCTCTCCGCCCCAATCGCTCAGTAGCGGGAAGGTGACCCCAATGGAATCGGCAAAAGCTTTATTAGCGAAGGGGCTATCCATGCTCACACCCAGGACCTGGGTGTCGGTAGCTTCCAGTTTTTTCAAATTCTGCTGGAAGTTTTTCATTTGCTGGGTTCAACCACCGGTAAAAGCGAAGATATAAAACGCGAGCACTACCTGCTGTTTTCCGCGATACTCGCTTAGTGTGACATCCTTCAGGTCGTGCCCATCGAAATACTGCATTTTGAAATCAGGGGCGAGGTCGCCAACTTTCGGCATGGATCCGGTCTCCTTATTATTTGCGCCTGCAAGTGGATAAGAAAGAACTGCGCACATCAGTACCACGGTGAAGAACAACCGTTTCATAGGTGGAGTCCTCGATGAGGCGAGTCTATCTCTGAAACTCGAGCTCGGTCAACGAAGAGACGAATTAATTACATCTCCAAAAATGGCACGCCGCCGAGAATGGACCAATAAATCAAAAAAAGGATGGGTAAAAACTCGGCGGTTGGCGCATGAACGACGAGAGTATAGCCGAAAGTTGTGGAAATTTTCAGTCTCTAGCAAACGCTTCGACAAAATTCGTCCCGGGTGTTCACTTCGTGGCAATTGCGCTATCAGCCTGAAAGCATTAAGTTCAGCTTTACACCATGAGCATTCAGACCCTGAATGATATTTTCTTCGCGATCGCAGCCCGCGACCAGCCACGCTGCATGCTGCGCAAAACCGCGAACGGTTGGGAGCCCATATCAGCGCGGGAGTTCGCCGCCAAAGTCTCTGCGGTGTCGGGGGCATTGCGATCGTGGGGCATTGCTCGGGGAGACCGCGTCGCTGTTCTGAGCGAAAACCGCCACGAGTGGCCGGTTGCTGATTTCGCCGCGATGCTGGTGGGTGGAGTCGTTGTTCCTATTTATACGACCCTCACCGCAGAGCAGACCGCATATATCTTGAGAGATTCAGGAGCCCGCGCCATCTTCGTTTCGTCGCAGAAACATTTGGACAAAGTTCTGTCGATCCTGCAAATGACTTGCGTGGAGAAAATCGCGGTCATGGACGACGTAAGCGATCCACGCGCGATCAACATGTCCGAACTAATGCACTCGCCCGGTGACCGGAAACTAGACGCTGTCAGCCACAGCGCTCAGCCCGACCAACTCGCCACCATCATCTATACCTCGGGCACAACCGGAACGCCGAAGGGAGTGATGCTTACTCACGGCAACATGGCGGCGAACATCACTTACTCGCTGCGTGAGTTTGGCTTCGGCATCGGCATGTGCTGCGTTTCGTTTTTGCCGCTCTCGCACGTGACCGCGCGCTCGGTCGATCTGGGCTTGCTTTATAGCGGTGTAACCCTGGCCCACCTCCGGCAAATCGACCAGCTTCCGCAAGCTCTGCGTGAGGTTCGTCCTAACATTCTTCTGAGTGTGCCGCGCGTCTACGAAAAAGTTCATACGCAAGTCGAACTGAACGCGGCTAAGTTTCCCAAGAAACAGATTTACCGCTGGGCGCTGGCCGTTGGCCGCGCTCATCGAGAAGAAATTCTCGCGGGCAAAAGCCCTGATTCCATGACATGGAAGCTTGCGAACAAACTCGTCTTTTCCAAAGTGCGCGCCGGGATTGGCGGTCGAGTAGAGTTTTTCGTCTCCGGCGGGGCGCCACTCGGGCGCGAATTGGCTGAATGGTATGCGGATATCGGCATCCGGATTCATGAAGGTTACGGCCTTACCGAAACTTCTCCGGTGATCGCTGTGAACACGCCCGGCGCGCATCGGGTCGGCAGTGTTGGCAAGCCGCTGGGCAATGTGCAGGTGCGCATTGCCGACGATGGCGAAATTCTGGTGCGCGGACCCTCGGTTTTTCATGCCTATTGGAATAAGCCAGAGGAAACACGCGATGCGTTCGTCGATGACTGGTTCAAGACCGGTGACATCGGCCGCATTGACGAAGATGGCTTCTTATATGTGACCGACCGCAAGAAAGACCTGCTGAAGACCTCCGGCGGCAAGTTCATCGCGCCACAGCCGATCGAGAGTTCTTTCAAACATCATCCATGGATCGCCGAGGCAATCGTCATTGGAGACAAGCGGAAATTTCCTGCCGTACTCATCATCCCGAATTTCGCCGCTGTCGAAGCCTATGCGCGAACGGAGGGTCTGGCATTTTCATCGCGCCAGGAGCTGATCGCCATTCCCGAAATCCACGCGCGCTATGCGGACATTGTGCGGTCCACTAATGAGGATTTGGCGCAGTTCGAGAGGCTGAAAAAATTCCGGTTAATTCCCGAGGAGCTCTCATCTTCAAACGGTACTCTGACCGCCAGCCTGAAGATTCGCCGCCGCGCCATCGAGGAACACTTCAAAAAGCAGATTGAAGAGATCTATTCTGAAGCTGATGCCTCGCGCGATTTACAATAATCACATGTCTGATCCACTGATTATTGCTGGGCGTCAGTTTCAATCACGCCTCATCGTCGGCACAGGGAAGTACAAATCATTTCAAGAGACCGCACGGGCTCTCGCTGCCAGCG
The DNA here is from genome assembly GCA_025462735.1 of Acidobacteriaceae bacterium. GTDB lineage: Bacteria > Acidobacteriota > Terriglobia > Terriglobales > Acidobacteriaceae > Gp1-AA145. The sequence continues at coordinate 238,249 of JAOAPC010000011.1, forward strand.
GCGCGGAAATTGTGACGGTCGCGGTGCGGCGGGTAAATCTCGATCGCAGCAAAGAGTCTCTGCTCGACCACATCGATCCGAAGAAATATTTTCTTCTTCCCAACACCGCTGGCTGCTACACCGCCGATGAAGCCATTCGCGCTGCGCGGCTGGGACGCGAGGTCGGCATTTCCGACTGGGTGAAGCTGGAAGTGATCGGCGATCAGGCCACGCTTTATCCCGATGTTCAGGCCACGCTCGAAGCGACTCGGATACTGGTAAAGGAAGGCTTTACCGTTTTGCCATATACATCTGATGACCCGGTATTTGCCAAGCGTCTACTTGACGCCGGCGCGGCGACCATCATGCCTCTTGGCGCTCCAATCGGAAGCGGACTTGGAATTCAAAACCGCGCGAATATTCAGATTTTGCGAGAGATCGTTACCGGCGTGCCGCTGATCATCGATGCGGGGGTCGGCACTGCGTCCGATGCGACAGTTGCGATGGAACTGGGAGCCGATGCGGTGCTGATGAATACGGGAATCGCCAACGCACAAGATCCAGTGTTGATGGCCGAGGCCATGAAGCACGCGGTCGTCGCGGGCAGGGAAGCATATCTCGCCGGAAGGATGGAGAAAAAATTGTACGCAACTGCGAGTTCGCCTCTGGAAGGCGTAGTGCGGTAACTCTCTTGGGATTGTTTAGTGAAAGTCGTGTGAAACGGTTTGCGCGTGGGTGATCTTAAGAGGAAGAACGCGCGCTGCTTTAACCGAAATTACTCCATCCTGATTTTGCAAAATACCTTCAATCAATAGAAATTGTTCGGTCGATAACAGCAACCGGTTCTGCTGGAATAAATCCGGAGTAATGATGGCATTGGAAACCCCGGTCTCATCTTCCAGGCTCAAAAATACAAAACCTTTAGCCGTGCCGGGACGCTGGCGAGCGATCACGCCGCCGGCAGTGCGGACCTTGCGTCCACTCGGCAGTTGGCTGAGTTCGATTGCTCGGCGCACGCCCATTTTTTCTATGAGTGCGCGGTGGTAAGACATGGGATGCGGTCCCACGGTCATCCCAGTGCCACGGAAATCCGCCACCAGCCGCTCTTCGTCGTTCATCATTTGCAATGGCGATTTTCCGTCAGCTTCGGGAATTTGCTCCAGTAACGGCCCGGACGGATTCGCAGCAGCCGCGGCGCTCCACAAAGCATCGCGGCGATGAAAAACCGAGTTTCCAGTTTCAGGTTTCAAGTTTCGAGCAGTTGAATTTGAAACCCGAAACTCGAAACTCGAAACTGCATTTAATGCTCCAATTTCCGCCAGTGTATTCAATTCATCTTTTCTCAGCTCCGGAACGCGTTGCACTAGATCATGAATGGAGAGGAACGGCATGTATTTTCGTTCTCTGGAGATGGCCTGCCCCGCGTCTTCACGCAGTCCGCGCACATAGCGAAGGCCAAGACGAAGCGCAATGTTTTTGCCAACGACCAAGGACGAACGACCAACGACGTACTCCTCTGAATGCTGAGTGCTGAATGCTGAGTGCTCCAACGTACACTTCCACTCCGACCGCATAACATCGACGGGCAGCACTTTCAGCCCATGCCGCTGCGCGTCTTTCACAATGGTTGCCGGACTGTAAAATCCCATCGGCTGGTTGTTCAAAAGCGCCACTGTGAATGCCGTCAGATAATGGCTCTTTAGATAAGCGCTGGCATAGGCGAGCAACGCAAAGCTGGCAGCATGGGATTCGGGAAATCCATAAAGCGCAAATGAGGTGATTGAAAGAACAATCTGCTCCTGCGCTTCTTGCGAAATGCCATTGCGTTCCATGCCGGCGCGCAGCTTGGCTTCAATCTCATGCATACGTTTTTCTGAGCGCTTGAAACCCATGGCGCGGCGAAGTTCTTCGGCTTCACCGCCGGTGAATCCTGCAACTACCATCGCCATGCGTAACAGTTGTTCCTGAAAAAGTGGTACGCCCAAAGTTCGTTTGAGCACAGGCTCGAGCGACGGATGTGCATAGGTCACATCTTGCCTACCCTGCCGCCGCTCTAAATAAGGATTCACCATCTGCCCCACGATCGGACCTGGCCGAATGATTGCGACCTGCACTACCAGATCGTAAAAGCGCTTTGGTTGCAGCCGCGGCAGGCACGACATCTGCGCCCGGCTCTCGATCTGGAACATTCCTATGGTGTCCGCTTTTTGCAGCGTGGAATAAACTTCGGGATCATCCGCAGGCAAGTGCGCGAGGTCAACTTCTTCGTTATAGTGATCGCGAATGAGATTAAGAGAATCCTTAAGCACGGCCATCATGCCGAGGCCAAGCAGGTCCACTTTCACAATGCCTAAATCAGCGCAATCATCTTTGTCCCATTGCACGACCACCCGGCCTGGCATGGAAGCCGGTTCCAGCGGAACCACAGAATCAAGCTGCCCTTGGCAGATCACCATGCCCCCTGAGTGCTGGCCCAGGTGTCGCGGCAAATCTTGTATGGCTTCACACAGTTCAAAATATTTCCGGATGCGCGGATGCCGCAAATCGAGTCCGGCATCGCGAAAACGATGATCGAATGTATCGTTCTCGTCGCGATATTCCCAGTGCGCCACGGCTGCAGAAAGTTTGTCCAAAGTTTCGGGATCAAATCCAAGAACTTTGCCGATTTCGCGCGAGGCCATGCGGCTGCGATAAGTAATGACATTCGCAGTCATGGCTGCGCCGCGCTCACCATAGCGGCGATACAGATATTGAATGACGGTTTCGCGGTCGTCGCCGCTGGGAAGATCAAGGTCGATGTCCGGCCACTCGCCGCGTTGTTCGGAAAGAAAGCGTTCGAAAAGTAATTCCATGCGGACCGGATCAACCGCTGTAATGCCGAGCGAGTAGCAGACTGCACTGTTGGCGGCAGAGCCGCGCCCTTGCACTAAAATATTTTGCTCGCCACAGAAACGCACCAGATCCCAGACAATCAGAAAATATCCCGGCAACTTCAGTTTTTCGATTAACGCGAGCTCCCGCTCGATTTGACTGCGAGCTTTGTTTTTTAATTCTGCTGAGGCACCACCATAACGGGATTGGAATCCTTCGCGGTCGCGTTCGCGCAAAAACGACATCATGCTTTCGCCTTCGGGCACGGGATACTTAGGAAATTCATAGCCCAGATCTTCCAGCGTGAATTCCAGCCGCGAGGAAAGCTCGACAGTATTTGCAACAGCCTCCGGCAGATCAGCGAAAAGCGCTTTCATCTCTTCAGACGATTTGAAATAACATTCGGAGTTGCGCGCCAGCAGGCGACCGGCAGTATTTACGGTGCAATGGTTCTTAATCGCAGTGAAAACATCACAGAGCTCGCGGGCATGTCGGGTCGCATAGCGCACGCCATTGGTGGCGAGTAATGGCAGATGAAGCGAACGGGCAATTTCTACCGCCGCACGATTTCGCAGTTCCTGCTCACGATGAAAATGCCGCTGCAATTCAACATAAACATTGTTCTGTCCAAAAATGTGGACCAGCCGCTCGACTGCGTGGATGGCTGCCTCCATCCCGCCATTCTTTAGGGCAACCGCGAGCGGCCCGTCATCTGCTCCCGTTAGGCAAATCAGCCCTTGGGAATATTCTTGAAGCTCATCTTCGAAAACTGCGCCTTCATCTTTTGCCGCGCGCAGCTTCATTTTTGTGATTAAGCGGCAAAGGTTTTGATAGCCGGTGCGGGATGAAATCAGAAGCGGGAGGCGAAATTCACCACGGAGACACGGAGGCACAGAGAAAACTTTTTCGCTTTTCTTGTTCAGATGGGGAATTTGTTGTTGCTGGATTTTCAATGAATTGTCAGAGTTTCTCTCCGTGTCTCCGTGTCTCTGTGGTGAAAAGTTACATGTGATCTCCGCCCCAATATGCGCCTTGATTCCAGCTTTGTTCGCAGCCATATGGAAACGAGCCGCGCCGTAAACGCCATCGCGGTCGAGCAAGGCCAGCGCCGGCATTTTCAGCTCAGCGCAGCGAGCGATCAAGCTTTCGGGCAGGGAAGAGCCCTCAAGAAAACTGAAAGCCGAGCGGGAGTGGAGTTCGATGTACATAGCAGTCAGCACTCAGCAATCAGCATTCAGCCAAAAAGCACCGGAGGAACTGATTGCTGACTGCTGAGTGCTTAGTCGTAACTTCCTTCCAGCAGCCATTCGCTCGTGAGTAAATCGTGAATCAAGCGGTACAGCACAATCCCAACTTGTTCCTGCACTGCGATGTCCCATTCATCTCGCACCCAGGCGTCTTGTTCCCACCAGTCTCCGGATGAACGCCACGGCCCGGCCGCCCACAGCACTTCGCCGGAAATCTGTCTTCGTTTTCGCGACATAACATGCGAAGGCCTGCCATTTCGATGGCTCACCCTGACGGCAATCGGAGGTCGGAAAATTCTCATCCCCGTGATAATTTCCCCGGTCTGACGGTGGAGTGCCGGGCGTCCCCGCCCCGCTGAACCGGCGAGGCGCCTCTCGCTCCCTGATGTGGATTCGGATAGTGTGAAATGGCGTATTTCAAAAGCTTCACGCCGATGCGTATCCAGCAACGCAGGCGAACCAACTCGACCATTGCCAACAATTCCGTTAATCCTTGCCAGCGTGAGTTCAAGTTTTTCCGGTTCTGGCGAAGCCGGAATGAAGAATCCATTCTGTGCTGGGCGGGGCTTTGCAGGCTCAATCCGCAAGTGCACTTTTACTACCGGAGCGCCAGGAGGATTCGCTTTCAAATCCAACTGCAGTAGCTTGAGAAAAGTTTTGGGATCGAGCAGCGGTACTGGCAGGCGGATTGTTCGCTGAAAATGAGTAAGCGCCGCATCTGTTTCAGACCTTCCATTTTCAAGGTTCAATTCCAGCTTTAATTCCTGTGCGGCCAGCGCACGTCCTTGCAAACGGGCACATAGTTGCTCCAGCATCCGGTTCAATACAAATGCCAAAGGCTCAAGCAGCACAATGGGATATTCCAGTTCGATTACTTCTTCAAACACCAGCGGCGGATCACATGGGACCAACTGCCGCATACCCATTCCGCGCGCCTTCCTTTGAAGATCAAGACCGTCTTGACCCAGCCGCTCAGTCAAAGCAATTTCCGGTAACGCGGCAAGATCACGAAATTTCCGCACACCCCAGCGCCGGAACGTTCCCAGAAATTCTTCGCTGTTTTTCGAGTCAGCATCACCAGCAAACAGCACCTCAACCGGCAAGCCGCCCAAAAATTCCGCTTCTTTTCCATCGGGTACTACGGTCACGCCGGCGAACCCATGTGCCGCAAGCAGGGCCGATTCCAGCGTGGAAGCTACCGCAACATTCGTTTCCATTCCTATTTCCGTGGCGTGGCGGGAGATCTCGCGCGCAATTTTTGGCAAAGGACCAAAGAGTTTGTCGAGCCCGGAAAGATCCAGCAAAAGCGTATCCGGAGCAAAATCCTCTACTCGCGGTGAAAAAGATTGCGCGCAATCGAGCAGCGCCTGATGCGCAGCCGATTCCTGCAGCTCCGAGCGATCGCGCAGTATCACTTCATCGCAGAGTTCGACTTGCAATTTCGTCATACCAGCTGAGATCCCCGCGCGGCGGGCATTTTCGTTGCCTTCCAGAATTTTTTCGAGCAGAGGTTTGCCTTCAACCACAGCTACGGCTTTGGATCGCAGATCAGGTTCAGCGCGAAGGATTGCCTCGACGGGAAAATCCGGAACGTAGATACATGCGAAAGGCATAAAAACAGTCGTGGGTCATTCTTCGTTGGTCGTGAACAAACAGTTCAAAGCGCCACGGATTAAACAGATTCACGCGGATAAAAAGAGAGAACACCGTGATCCGTCAGATCTGTGGCTGGCGTCGGTTCTTCAGCCTGCCCGCACTGCTTTCGTCACAAAAGCTGTTCTCACCGATCCTGCAGGCTTGCGCTCCATGCGCATGCGTGCCACTTCCACGTCGACTCGTATTTCTTGCAATAGCTGCGCGTGCGACGGTTTTGCTGACGGCTGATGGCTGGAGCCTGCCCTGAGCGAAGTCGAAGGGGCTGACAACTTTAAAACCACCGTGGCGCAGGTCTGCGCGCAAGCAAATTCGCTCATCACCAGCAGCGCTGTTTTCGTATGCTCCACCGCGCGCTGAAAACGGAACCAGGATGCCAGCGGAATGCGCCGCACAAACTTCTCTGGAATTCCCGCAAGGTCAAGCGCAATCAGCCCAAACCCGCCGCTTTGGAGGACCAAGTCTGTGGTCTTGAGGACTTGTTCAAGCCTGCGTTCGGATGTTTTGGTTTTTCTGTGAATGTCCGGTGTAACGGAGCCTGCCTTGAGCGAAGTCGATGGGTGCTCCCTCTGATCAAAATCTTTAACCACAGAGGACACAGAGTTACACAGAGGAGAATCCCCGCACCTTACCCACAACAATTTTCTGAAATCCACGCCTGCCGCCGCTCCAGATTCCGGATCGAAGCTGTCGCTCGCATCGAGCAGAACGCAGGTTTCATCCCGCTGGGTAGCCGCCGCAATTGCCGCCAGCAGCACGCTAGTTTTGCCCGAAGAAGCTGGCCCACAAATTTCAGATAAACATCCGCGGGGAAGCCCGCCAGTGATTGCGTCCACTTCAGCGATGCTGGTCGAGAGCATCTCCGGACGCGGCCGTACCTCCAGTCGCGATGCCGGGCGCACGTCAATCAATCGCTTGGACGAAGCAAGGTGATTGAGAACGATGGTTTTTTTATCGGTGGGGCCTGCTGGCAAGTATGTTGAAGACAATGACTCGCCAGCGTTCCAGGAACAGGGAAGAAAAGACATAGCAGACCTTAGGCAGAAAGATCAGGGCTGGTACTGCCTGGCACGAAACCAGTAGTTTCGCTTTTTATTCGCCTAGGGAATTCTGCTACCGGTTGGCCACCTTGTCAAGCCGGAAAATAGCTTAATGGCGGCGGGTAACCCTGGCTCGCTTGCTTGGTCGAATGACTGGCTCGGAAGCCATGTCATCAGAGTCGTCATGCCGTGGCATTTTTCGCAGTTCTTCCACCAATGCCAGACGCTTGTAGGGGTCCTTCTCCGTCATGGCATCTACGTACAGCTGTAGCCAGGTTTTCGCGTTGCTGTTCATATCAATCGGATCAGGTATGGTATGGGACGCCATAAAATTAGAACGTGCGATTTCGCAACCTTTGCAGCCGAATTGTGAGGTCGAGATTGACCTCGTATAACTCACTGATTCAGCAGTAGGATGCGATATATTAAAGTTATCCTTTAAATATTGATGCAAGTTGCAGGAAAAACGTCGCATCGGAACGTCTGCCGTCCTCATGATTCGCAGGTCGCTTTTTATGATCCACTTGGAAGCCCGCGTCGAATCTGTCGAATATCATCGAGGCAACAAATCGAGCTCTGGCGGGCATCTCTCTTATTTAAGAGGGCTGCACCACTTCCGGCTTTGACAGACGCAAGCTCCTGTTTTTAAATAGAGACAATCCGTGCTGTCCAGTGCGGATCGGTTCCATGGCTGTGTGCCTCGCCGATAGAACAATTTTCTATGATTAACGTAAAAGAGCTTACCAAGCGGTACGCCCATACCACCGCCGTTGACCACATCTCGTTCGAGGTGGCGAAGGGCCAAATTGTTGGCTTTCTGGGGCCAAACGGCGCTGGGAAAACCACAACCATGCGCATGTTGACCTGCTTCTTGCCGCCATCGTCGGGTACTGCGACCGTTGCTGGCTTTGACGTGCTCGAACAGCCAATGGAAGTCAAGAAGCGCATCGGCTACTTGCCGGAGACGCCGCCGCTCTATCCGGAGATGGAGACAGCCGAGTACCTGAAATTTGTCGGCCAGCTAAAAGGATTATCCGGGGCCGAACTTCAAAAACGCATTGATTATGTTTGCGAGCGCTGTTCAGTCGCCGACGTCAGGAATAAATTGCTTGGCAAGCTTTCAAAAGGCTATCGTCAGCGGGTCGGTCTTGCGCAGGCCATTATTCACAATCCCGATGTTCTGATTCTCGACGAACCTACAGCCGGTCTCGACCCCAAGCAGATCAATGAAACTCGTGATCTGATCAGGAGCCTGGCCGGCAGCCATACCATCATTCTCAGCACCCACATTCTGCCCGAAGTTGAGCAGACCTGCGAGCAAGTGGTCATCATCAACAAAGGCAAACTGGTTGCGACCGACTCGGTGCGCAACCTGCAGGCGCGGGCTCGGGGCGCAGAATCAATATTGCTGGAAGTGGGCGGCCGCAACGGCAATCTGGAAACCTCAACCGTGCAGCAGAAGCTGGAGCGAGTGTCCGGGGTGAGCCGGGTAGTGTGCAAGCACCAGGTTGATAGCCGGGCCTTCTTCGAGGTCGAGAGCCAAAAGGGACGCAAGGTGCGTGGCGACCTGGCGCGTGCCGTAGTCGAATCCGGATGGGACCTCAACGAACTTCGCCCCGCCGCCATGAGCTTGGAAGAAGTCTTTCTTCAGCTCACGGGACAAGACGCGCCTGCCGAGGGCACAGCGGCAAAAGGGGCACAACAACAATGAGAAACGCATTGATCATTTGCCAAAAAGAACTGCGCAGCTATTTCAGTTCGCCGGTCGCATACGTTTTGCTGACTTTGTGGGGAGTGGTCTTCGGATATTTCTTCTGGGCGGCACTCGGCCACTTCCTGACGTACACCGTGGAAAGTCAGATGAGCGGCCGAATGTATTCCATAAACCTCAATGAGCAAGTCATCCGGCCTCTCCTTCAGAATGTCGCCGTGATCGGATTGTTCTTCCTTCCCATGATCACGATGCGCATTTTCGCGGAGGAGAAGCGCACCGGCACGATTGAGCTGCTTGTGACCTCACCGATTCGAGATTTAGAAATCATCATCGGAAAATGGCTGGCAGCAATGTTGCTCTATTGTTGTCTGCTTCTCTTTACCGTCATTCATTTCCTGTTCCTGTTCAAATACGGCAACCCGGATTGGAAACCTCTGGTCATCGCTTACGTCGGCCTAGTGCTCGAGGCAGGCGCAATGCTGGCGATTGGGACGTTTATTTCCAGCCTTACAAAAAACCAGATTATCGCTGGCGCGACCACCTTCGCGGTCTTGATCTTGCTGTGGGTCTTGGCGTGGAGCGACTTCAGCAACGCAGGCTGGGCACACGTACTCGCCTATATGTCATTGGTGAACCATTCTGAGTCATTCATGCGCGGCGTAGTTGATCTCAAAGACGGAATTTATTACACAACCCTAATTTTCCTTGGACTCTTTTTCACAGCGCGTTCCATGGAATCCCTGCGCTGGAGGTCGTAAATGGCAACTCAGTGGCTCAAGGCAAGACAGACGAAGTACGGGGCTTATGCTGCGACTTATATTCTGGTAGTGATCGCAGTCATTGTTGTCGCCAACGTGTTGGCAAACCGTTACAACAAGTCGTATGACACCACCTCCAACAAGCGCTACAGCCTTTCCGAGCAGACCGCCAAGATCGTAAAGGGATTGAGTCAGCCCGCGACGATTGTTTACTTCAGCCAGCCGCGTCATTTCCAAGAAGGCAAAGATATGCTTGATGAGTACGCGAATCTGTCCCCCAAAGTACATGTCGAGTACGTTGACGCTGACAAGGAACGCGAACGCACGTTGGCAGCAGGGATTAAGAACTACGGTACTGCTGTTGTCCAGATTGGCGCCAAGAGGGAAGAAGCCAAGAGTATGACCGAGGAAGGCATCACTGGCGCCTTCATCCGCGACCTCAAGAGCAATACCCGCACCGTCTGCTTTTTGACCGGAAGCGGCGAACACCAGATTGACGATAGCGACCGCGAAGGCTTTTCCCAGTTGAAACAATTTCTCGGCAAAGACAATTATGAAACGCGGACTGTCGATCTGCTGCAGAAGCCAGAAGTGCCAAGCGATTGCACTACGCTGGTGGTTGCCGGTCCCACCCGAAATTACGTGCAGCCCGAAGTTGACGCAATCAAAAAATACGTAGAAGAGGGTGGTCGCGCCTTTTTCATGCTCGATCCTCCGCTAAAGATCGGCCGTTCACAAATTGCCGACAACGACGCGCTCACGAGTCTGCTGCAGAGTTGGGGTGTGACCGTCGATAAGGATTTGATTCTTGATCTATCTGGGCTTGGCCCACAAGTGGCTCTCGTACGCAGCTACAGCTCTCAGCCGATCGTGGCGGAGATAAAACGGACCGGTACCCGTACTGGATTTCCCCTGGCTCGCTCCATTGAGATAAAGAACGGCGCCAAGACAAATGTCGAGAAGCTATTTGATTCTTCCACAAGCAGTCTAGCAACGACGAATCTGAGCTCCGACCATGTGAATGTCCAGGATCCTAAGAACAAAAAGGGCCCGCTGACCATTGCCGCCGCCGGAACTTATAGCACGGGCCAACAGAATTCGCAGGGACGTTTCGTCGTGATAGGCAACTCAGGTTGGGCGACTAATGGCTTCATCGATTTCGACGGAAACGGTGATCTCGCATTGAATGCGGTGAACTGGCTGGCGTCCGACGAAGATTTGATCTCAATTCGACCGAAACAGCAGGAAGACCGTCGCATTTCCATGACGCAACGTCAGTTCAATGGTGTGGTGGTAACCAGCCAGTTTTTGCTTCCGCTGATCGTGGTCGTTGCCGGCTTCGGTGTGTGGTGGAAGCGGCGTTAACTCTAAGCCAGCCGCAAAGCGGCGGAACAGGAAAGCCCGGCACGGTAGTGCCGGGTTAAGTGCGCCAGTGAAACGAGTCCCGGAGGGGACGGCACATAGATCAGATCGTGGGTCGTTTCCTGATTAGTCCAGTTGTCCAATTAGAAAAAAGCATGAAAATTCATAATCTCACCATCGCCGCTCTAATCTTGTTCATACTCTCCGGGGTCCTCTACTGGTCTGGACACCACAAGCCCGCGGAAGACTCCGCCAAGATTTCGGCCGACAGTCCTCCGCCAATCCTGAAGCTTGACGTAAATTCCATTACCCAGCTTGCGGTAAAAAAGAAAGACGCGGAACCAGTCCTACTCACCAAATCCAGCTCCGGGGACTGGCAGATCACCGGGCCCAAGACCCTCCGCGCGGACCAGAGCGCAGTCACGGGCATCGCTTCCACGCTGTCATCGTTGAACTCCGAGCGCGTAATCGAAGACAAGGCTTCAGATTTGCAGACATTCGGCTTAGACCAGCCGCCTCTGGAAGTTGATCTCACTCAGAAGGACAACAAGACGCAAAAGTTAATGCTCGGCGGTGACACGCCTGCCGGCGGCGCGATTTATGCTATGCTCGCCGGTGATCCGCGCCTTTTCACAATTGCGAGCTATACCAAAACCAGCCTTGATAAAACGCTGAATGATCTGCGTGACAAGCGGCTTCTGCCCGTCAATGCTGACAAGATCAGCCGGATTGAACTTGTCCGGAAAAATGGAAGCATTGAATTCGCCCGCAACAAGAACAAAGATGACTGGCAAATCCTGAAGCCGACGCCAATGCGTGCGGACGGCACTCAGGTCGGCGATCTGGTACGCGACTTGACCAATGCAAAGATGGACATCAGCAGCTCGGACGCAAAGGATGCCGCATCGGAGTTCGCTCATGCTACTCCGGTGGCGACCGCGAAAGTGACGGACGAATCCGGGACGCAGGAACTTCACGTTCGGGCGAACAAAAGCAAAGACAGCTATTACGCGAAGTCGAGCGCCGTTGATGGCGCATTCAAAATTGATTCCGGTCTCGGCAAGACGCTCGCAAAAGGCCTTGAGGATTTCCGCAACAAAAAACTTTTCGACTTTGGCTATAACGATCCCAACAAGATTGAGCTGCGCAATGGCGCCAAAGCCTTCTTCCTAACAAGAGGTACTGCCGGCAGCGAAGACTGGTGGTCAAACGGAAAGAAGATGGATGCAACCAACGTAGAATCGGTCATCTCGGATCTTCGCGATCTGACGGCCAGCAGCTTTCCCGCCACCGGATTTTCGAATCCGGCAATCGAAGCCATCGTCACCTCCGATGACGGAAAGCGCACGGAAAGAATCCTGATCGCGAAATCTGGCGACCATTACATCGCGCAGCGTGACAACGAACCGGCGCTGTATCAACTTGACTCCAGCGCGGTGGATCCCTTGCTCAAAGCTGCTGATGAGCTTCGGCCTGCGGCAATTCAAGCTGCGCAGAAAAAGCCGTAGCAGCGTCCCGCTTAGGTACGTGGCGCGCGCCGCTCTTTAATCTCCTGCAAATGCTGTTTCAATCTCTCGACCACAACTTGTCGTTGCGAGTCATTCATCTCCTGCCGCAACTCTTGCAGCGCGAAATGCACCACATCATGGTGATGCAATTCTTCCGGCGCCACTGAACTGCTGAGTTCCAGCCAGATGGTGTGCAACAGATCAACTTCCTTGGGCGTGAGATGCGGTGCATGCGGCCCAAGATAAAAGATCTGTTCCTGGCCAGTAGGCGAATAAATGATGAGCGTTAGCTGCGGCTTGGGATCAGCCAGGTGCTCCCAGGCCAGTCCGGCCATCCGGGCCTCTTCCGCCACCGGCCGGTTCGGCGACACACCGAGCACAACTACTGCCGACTCCAGGCTCTGGGCCGAGCGCAAAATCGCGTCCCATTTTTCTGTTGCGCCCGCGACCGCAAGATGGATGCTTTTCCCTTTTTTCTCCGCCAGGGACAGCGCGCGGGTAAACAGAGTTTGCTCCTCGGAGCTGAAAAGCTGTTCTGGTTCGAGTTCGTACTCTCCCGCATCCGAGCGGTTCAGAAAGCGCAAGTGCAGCGTCACCACGTCCTGCTTGTGCGTGTCGACCTGGTCGAGGGTTGCGCCGAGGTTATAAAGCGTGTTGTAGTTCCGCACCATCACCAACACATTTCCAGCACGCACGCCCAACGACCGGGGAGTGAGATCATCACCCGGCTCAACATTGAACTGATCAAGTTCAGCGTGCTCGGAAGAATGCTTGCGAGTAATCGCCTCCGACACCTCGAAGACAGTAAAGAAAATGAGCGTGAACGCCAGCCCGGAAATCGTGGCGATCTCTTTCGTGAAAAGATTGATTACGCAAAGCGCGGTTAACGTCAGCGTGATCAGCGCCAAGCCCAGCGGGATTTCAACCTTGCCTATGTGGAAGTTCAGCGGAACGCGGTACTCCCGTTTTCCCGGTTCGGTGTAGCGCAGCACCAGCACTGCCAGGCCCTTCATGGAGAAGCTCCACATCACTCCAAACGCATATGCTTCACCCAGCAGGAAAATGTTTCCTCGGCTCAGAATGATTGTGAGGATCTGAAGTCCTACAACCAGGTCGAGTATGCGGTAAGAAGTCCCGAAACGCGGATGCGGTTTTCTGAACCATTGCGGAAGAATCCCATCCTCCGAGACCCGGTTCAGAACTCCATTCGAGCCTACGATGGCGGTGTTGACAGCTCCCGCCAGCATCAGCACGCCCACGATCACAACGAAGCCGCGAAATGCCAGCCGCAGCGACACGGGTCCCACCAAATGCATCGCCAGCCCGCCAATCGGATTGTCCTGGAAGGTTGGGCGCACTGAATCAGGAACGATCATTACCGCGAAGAACGCAACCCCTGCCGTAAAAATCAGGCTGTAAATGAAAATGACAATCGCGGCCTTTTTCAGGTTTGGAAGCTTTGGATGTTCAATTTCGCGATAAACCTGCGCCATCGTCTCTTCGCCGCTCATCGCAAGGACCGAATGCCCAAGGCCGATCAGGATGCCGATGAGTCCAACGGTGTAGGGCAGGGAACTGTGACGCAACCACCCGAGTGCGCCGCCATGCTCGCCGGTGAGGTAACAACAGGTCAGGTTCCGAAGGTACGGCCAGGGCGGCAGGTGCGCTCCTTTCACCCAAAGCGTGTAGCAGCACCAGGTCACCAGCACGACCACCATCACCGTAGTCACGTACATAATACGTAGCGCTTTTTCGCTTGATTCCGGAATTCCCTTGATGTTCTCCCGCCAGAAGTAGAGCGTCACGATGACGGCGAAAACCGCGGCTCCGCCATTCATCGGTATGGACGTGTGCCAGTGCGCGTAGTGAAACAGTTCATTCAGCAAACCCACTAGATACAAGCCTGCCGAAACCCCGCTGATCGGGCCAGTCAGAATGTAATCGAACATCAGGGCCGAAACAGAAAACTTGGCCAGCGTGCTGCCCATTGCTTCTTTCACTACGCGGTAAACGCCGCCGCGCACAAACATTCCGCAGCTCTCGATGTAAAGCGTAGCCACAGCGCCGGCCAGCAGCATGATGGCGAGGATGAACCAAGGCGCAGTCTTTCCCACGAAGTGTTCGGCAATTGCGCCGGCATAAAATGCCGACGAACCCATGTCATTGAGCACGATGGCAGCCACGCGCCAAAAAGAAATGAACGCCAGCATCGCGCTCGTGGCGACCAGAACGCGTGCCCCGACGTTAGGCGTCGCCACCTGGGAAGAAGCAGAAGGGTTGGAGGAATTCATTGAAGCTTGGTTCAGCCCAAATGGCTGAACGCGGCTCCTTTCTGCGTCGACGAGGTTAGCTGTCGGGCTCGGACTGAAAGGTGTCCTACCGTGTGCCGGTTGGGCCGGCCTAACGGATTCGCCCCGTCGGAAATTGCTTTCCGTTGCGGGTCCCCCGTTCCCGCTGAGATGCGGGATTGGACGTCAAAATGATTCTACTGACGCACTACATACTTCTGCAACACAGGATCCAAAGCGGACAGAGAAAAGCACTTGGATGCTTAGCTCTCGTCGTCGGACCGCTTCTGGAGTTCCTGCCAGAGTTTGTCCAAAACTTCGGTTTTCTTTTCGCTGTGCAACTCTTGCTCCAGCTCTTGGAGAGCGACGGCAATAACGTGGTAGTGGTGTGCGCCCGCAAACCGTGGATCGGAAGTCACCTCGAGCCACAGATGATGAAGCAGATCGAGATCCTGGTCTCTTAATCGCGGAGTATGGGGGCCAAGATAGTACTCGCGCGAGACCCCGTTTGGCAGCCGGATTTCCATAACTAGCCGAGGCTTGGGCTCTGGCAGGCGTTCCCAGGCGTCGCCGGTCAGCTTGGCTTGTTCATCGGGGCTTAACTTATTGGAAAGGCCGCACACAATTCGGCTGGACTCAAGCCGCTGGGCGGTGACGATTATCGAGTCAAACACGTCAGTCGCTGGTACCACCAGCAGCGAGACTGGCCGGCCCTCCTTCTCTGCTGCGGCAACCACGGACGTGAACAGTTCTTGCTCATACTGATCGAAAATCTGCTCCGTATCGAAAGTGCTGTTGCCGAACGAGGGCTCGCGGTGAAACAAACGAGCAGTCATCACCACAACGTCCTGCTGCTTTGTATCCGTTCTTCGCAACACGTCCCGCAAATAGTAGAGGTTCTTGGGATCGCGAACAGCCACCAGAATATTTCCGGGACGCACGCCTAGCGTTTCCGTGGCTGGCTGCTCGTTTCCATAAACCCGGAATTGGTCGAGGCACTCGAGTTTTCCTGCCCGGTGCTTGGCAACCCGGCGCTCTGAATAAGTAAATAGAGCAAAGAAAATAAGGCTAAACGTTACGCCACCGATCGTCGCCTCAACTTTTGTAAATAAGTTGACTAGAGCGGTGAGAAACAAAACCGTAGCAATGAGTATCACGCCCAGCGGCAGTTCGCGTCCTTGCCCCAGTGGTATGTTTAAGGGCACTTTCCACTCGCGCCTGGTAGGCTCGGTGTAGCGCAAGATCAGCACCGCAAGCGCCATCATCGAAAAGCTCCAGATAACTCCAAAGGCGTAGAGCCCGGCCAGCGTGAAGACGTTACCTCCGGTGATGATGATCGTGAGCAGTTGCAGTCCGACGACCATATTAATAATTCGGTAACTAGTGCCAAAACGCGGATGTGGCTTCTGAAATGCCTCTGTGAGCACGCCGTCTTCTGCAACCCGGTTGAGCACACCGTTCGCGCCCACGATGGAGGTGTTGTGCGCGCCCGAAAGAATCAGAACTCCCACCAGTGCGACAAAGCCATTGAATACCAGTCTCGCCCACAGCGGGCCCCACAGATGCATCGCGATTCCGCCGATGAGATTGCCGAAGTACTCCGGCCTGCGAGCGTCGGGAATGATCATTACCGCAAAGAAGGAGGTTAGCGCGGTAAATAGAAGAGCGTAGATGCCGATGACTACTGCGGCCTTCTTTAAATTCTTCAGCTTGGGATGCGCAATCTCGCGATTGACCTGGGCTAGAGTTTCCTCGCCGCTCATCGCCAGCACAGAGTGGCCGAAACCTACCAGCAGGATGAACAGTGTGAGGTGCGTCATCCAGGTATTCTTCAGCCCGCTCAACCATCCCAGCGATTCATGATTCAGAGTGATGCCGTACTTCAGCGGACTCGGCGGTAACGGCACCGGAGAATGCCACAAAGTAACCAGGCACCAGATGATCAGGATCACGACCATGACGGTTGTCACGATCATGATCTGTAGCGCCTTCCCACTGGATTCGTGAATGCCCTGGATATTTTTTCGCCAGAAATAAAGAGCCACGACGATGGCAAAGGCCGCTGCAAATAAGTTGTCTTGGAAGTGATAGAGAGGATGACCTAAATAGCGCGCAATGTCATGAATGAAGCCCGCCAGGTACTGCCCTGCGACTACGGAGCTCAAGGGACCAGTGAGAATGTAATCAAACAACAGCGCGGAAACCGAGAATTTTGCCAACTTGCCGCCCATCGCACGCCTGACCACGCGGTACACTCCACCCCGGACGAACATGCTCGTTGACTCGATGTAAAGCGCGCGCACGCAATTGGCGAACAGCATGACCGCGAGAATGAACCACGGAGCGCTTTTTCCAATTACTTTTTCAGCATCGCCGCCTACGTAATAGGCAGAGGAGCCAAGGTCAGAAAGTACGATCGCGGCCGCGCGCCAGAACGAGATGAAGCTCAGCAGCACGGTGGTGGCTACAAAAACCTTTACTGCTGGTCGGGTTGTGTTTTCGAGAGTTTGGGGCATCGAGTGGGAGTGGTCGGTGGCGATTCCTAAGAATTTAGCACATCATGGATGAAAGCCCCCTAGAAACCGCGCACCCTTGGCTAGACCCGCCAAAGCCCTGCCCAGAGCGCCCCGCCCGTTATGTCAGGCCGGCGATGATATCTTTGGAAGCAGATAGAATATTCATGGACGTTCTGAAGAAACTTTTCGAGCAGCATTTTCACTCTCCGGTCGACCGCGTTCAGCCGCTTCAGGGGCAGCTCGGAGGGTCCGGGCGGAACATCATTCGCCTTTCCGACGCCGAACGCAGCGCGATTGGAATCATTTACGGAGTGCGCGAGGAAAACGTCGCCTTTCTGGAGTTCTCGCGGCATTTCCGCCGTCACGGTTTGCCGGTACCCGAAATTTACGCTGAGGATTTAAAGCACGACGCATACCTCGAGCAGGACCTCGGCGATGTTACGCTCTTCGATTTCCTCTCGAAAAATCACAGCGGTGAAAACATTGCTCCCGCCGTCATCGAAGCCTATCGCAAGGTCCTCGAAATCCTGCCGCGATTTCAAATCGAAGCTGGTCGCGATCTGAATTACAAAGTTTGTTATCCTCGCGCCAGCTTCGATCGGCAGTCCATCATCTGGGACCTGAATTACTTCAAATATTATTTTCTTCGGCTCGCCGGCATTCCGTTTAACGAACAGGCGCTGGAGCAGGATTTCAGCCGCCTGACCAAGTTCCTGCTGACAGCCGATCACGATTACTTTCTTTACCGGGACTTCCAGTCACGCAATGTCATGCTGCGCAATGGCGAGGCGTTCTTTGTGGATTATCAGGGAGGCCGCAGAGGCGCGCTGCAATACGACGTCGCTTCGCTTTTGTACGATGCCAAAGCCGATCTGCCTCCAGCTTTGCGTCAGCACCTGCTCGATCATTATCTGGAAACGCTCCGCAATTACGTTCCGACAAAGAGCGAAGTGTTCATGCAGCACTATTACGCCTTTGTTTATGTGCGCCTCATGCAGGCATTTGGCGCATACGGATTTCGTGGCTTCTACGAGCGCAAAGCTCATTTCCTGCAGAGCGTTCCTTATGCGCTGAAAAATCTGCGCTGGCTGTTGCACAACGTTGTGCTGCCGATCGAACTTCCGACGCTCATGGAATCTTTCCGCGGCATGTTGGCCTCCGAGAAGCTGCTGAACTTACATTTTGAAGAGGCAAGAGGAGGGCTGTCCAAAACTGCTTCTGACTCCTCCCTCTCAGTCCGCATATACAGTTTTTCTTTTCACCGCGGCGGCGTGCCGAAGGATGAGACCGGAAACGGCGGCGGCTTCGTCTTTGACGGCCGCGGTATACCCAATCCCGGACGTGAAGAGCGTTTCAAGAATCTCACCGGAAAAGATAAGCCGGTAATTGAATATTTAGATCAGCAGGAAAGCGCTCAACAGTTTCTCGATCATGTTCGCTCGCTAATCGATGCCAGCGTTGGCGAGTACCAGCGCCGCGGCTTTAAGCATCTGATGGTTTCCTTCGGCTGTACCGGTGGCCAGCACCGCTCCGTATATTTGGCCGAGCAGCTTGCGAAGCATCTGCGTGAAAAGAATGGCATCGAAGTGACCGTTCACCATCGTGAGCTGGAGAAAGCCGACGCTGAGTTGGAGACGGGTGCCGCCCAGGCGGGGACGGCGGCAGAATGAAGGCCATGGTCCTGGCTGCCGGCCTAGGCACGCGCTTGCGGCCGCTCACTAACCACCGCCCCAAAGCGCTGGTCGAAGTCGGAGGCCGAACTCTTCTCGAGATCACGCTAACTCGGCTGCGCGATTTCGGAGTTCGCGAAGTGATCATTAACGTACATCACTTCGCCGATATGATCGAAGCCTACCTGAAAGCCAACAACAACTTTGACCTGCAAATTGAAATTTCTCGCGAAGAGGCCTTGTTAAATACCGGCGGCGGACTCAAGAAAGCCGGCCATTTTTTTGGTGACAATTCGAAGAGGAAAGATTCGGGAAGGGAAGAGCCGTTCATCCTGCACAATGTCGACGTCATCAGCAATATCGATTTCGCGCAGATGTTGAAGTTTCATACCGAAAAGAACGCGCTCGCAACCCTGGCCGTGCAAGACCGCGAAACTTCTCGCTATTTGCTGTTCGATGATTCGCTCCAACTCAGTGGCCGGCAAACGGGAGGGAATGGCAAGCCAGAACTCGTTCGACCGACGCAAACCCAGCAACGTTTAGCATTCTCCGGCATTCACGTCATCTCTCCCCGTTTTCTTGCCATGATGACCGAGCAGGACGCTTTCTCGATCATTGACAGCTATCTTCGACTTGCAGGTCAGGGAGAGAAAATTCTCGCCTTTCGCGCCGACAAATATTACTGGCGTGATCTCGGCAGACCGGAACACGTGGAGCAAGCTGCCAAAGATATTGCGCGGGGCGTTCTGCAGTAATTCAGGTCGGATGTGTGCTCTGTTGATCTTAGCTGAGGTATTTCTTCATGCACCGCACGCACGGAACGTACCCTTCGCGCAGCGCTTCACGTGCTGCAACCGTCTTCAAGTGTGCCCTGTCGAGGATGTACTCGCATCCCAACACATGGAATGTCTTTCCGTCGGGATAGACCCACACCATCATGTCCGGAGGCACTCCCCTCCCGGGTTGCGCATGTTCGGAGCGCAATTGAGTACGTCCAAAGCCCGAAGACCTCGCAGCCTCGAAGCTGCCGGCCACCAGGACTGCCGCCGCGGCAGCCACCATCCATCCAAAGAAAGTCCTTCTGCTCGGGTGCGCATTTTCGCCAAGCCTGCGCTGCAAGCGGTATCCGAATCCGAGCGGAGCCTCAACCATGCGCTCGTCTCCATACAACTGAACTACATTGCGCATTCCTTCGAGGACCGAGGTGCAGCGCTTGCATCCGCGAAAGTGCTCGTCCATGGCAGCGCGCCGCCCGGCATCTACTTCGCCGTCGAGATAATTTGAAAGTTCGCGCCACACCTCGTCGCAATTGACTACCATGGTTTCGCCCCCTTCTCGAAGGACAGCCTGCTCATCCAGGGCCCGCCCAGCCCCGGCGCCAGCAGGTCGCGCAACATCAGTCGTGCCCGCAGCAGGCGTGTCTTCACCGACGCGGTTGAAATCCCCAGCGCTGCGGCAGTCTCTTCGATACTCAAGTGCTGCATATCACGCAATACAAATACGTCACGATAAATGTCGCCTAAAGACGCCAGCGCCTCCGCCAGCTTTTCGCGGATTTCCTTCCGCTCCAGCGTCTCCGAAGGAATCTCTCGCCAGTCGGCAAAGTCACGCGGCGTGTAGTTGCCGGACTCATCCTGCCGGTCTGCAATTGGCTCTATTAGCTCCGCATGATCTTTTCTTCTGCGCATGCGCGCCTCATTCACCGCGATCTGGATCAGCCATGTGCTGAACCGCGCTTCCTCGCGAAATTGCCGAATGTGCTTGAAAGCCTTCAGCATTGCCTCTTGAGCAGCGTCTTCGGCATCGGCTGCATTCCTCAAAATCGCAAACGCCGCCGCATATACCCGCCGTTCGTAAGGCCGGATCAGCTGGTAAAAAAGATCGCCTTCGCCGTCTCGCACGCGCCGGATCAGCTCTACCTCGCTCGATTGTTGCGCTGGATGCCCCAGCGAAGGTGCTGATTCTGGCATCGTCCCTCATCACGAATTGAGCTCACTGGCCGTTCTATTCCGGCCTGTACTCCGGGTCTTTCTTCCATCCCGTAAACATGGAAACGAAATTGTTCCACCCATGAAGAATGACCATCACCAGGTGTCCAAACACAAACGCGAGAAGCGCCCACATGATCACAAAATGCCAGAGTCGCGCATAATGAAATCCGCCCATCAGCCACGCCAGCCAGGAGAACTGCACCGGTTTCCAGATTGCGAGGCCCGTCAGAACGGAAAGAACACCGAGTACGATCGCCGAAGTGTACGCATGCTTCTGCAGCGGGTTGTAGGCTTCCTTTGCAGGCGGCTTTGGACCAAAGAAGAAATAATGCCGCACCATCGGCCACACGCCCGGTATGTCGCGCGGCACGAACAATATCTGTTTGTAATTTCCGCTGAAGAGCTGGTAGCCCACGTACACTAAGCCGCTCACGATGTAAATCCACATGAACGTCAGGTGCCATTGCAGCGCGCCTCCAAGCCATCCACCGATCGCGAATGCCTTCGGCCAATGGATCAAGTCTTTCTGCGGGATCTTGGCCCCAAAGCTGGGAAACGCGCGAAAAATTTGCAGGCCGCTGCCCACCAGCACGAACAGAGAACCCGCATTCACCCAATGGCAGAGCCGCACAACAAATGGATGTTCATAAACGGCCTCCGTCACCTCGCCAGTTTTCGGATTTTCAATCTCAACCGCTTGGCTCGCCATGGTCATCTCCGTCCTGGAAGATGCAACAACTACAACCCGTAAAAATCCGAGTAGCCCTGGTCTTCCCAATAGCCGACTTTCTGCAGCACATTGGTGACTTTCAAGCTGGTCAAATATTTTGCCTGTTTATACCCGATTTTTGTTGGAATCTGCAGCCGCAGTGGTGCCCCATGCTCGCGGGTCAATGGCTGCCCGTACATTTCGTAGCAAAGCAGCGTCTGCGGATGCAGTGCCGTAGCCATATCCAGCGACTCGTAATAGGCATCGGCGCATTCGACAAAAACGAAACGCGAAGTTGTATCAGCGCCAATCATCTTCAGAAAATCCGACAAGCGCGTACCGCCAAAGTTGCCGATCACATCCCAACCTTCCACGCACACGTGGCGCGTGTTTTGTGTCACCTTAGGCAAATTCTGGACTTTCGCCAACGTGTAATTTCCTGGCTTCTGTACTGCGCCCGCGACCGTTAGGTTCCACTGGTCGAAGTCAACCTCGGGATCGTCAACGTCGTAATCATTGATAGGAAATTTATTGAACGGCGTGACGTGAGCATCGGCAAAGGTAGGCGCCAAATGTCCGTGGCGAAAAAGCAGCCCAGAAGCCCAATCGCTGAAGCCCAAGCCGGCTTTCAGTAGCGGCTTTTGCAGCGTCGGTATGGCAAATGCTCCGAGGGCCACCATCGGCGTGAGCTTCAGCAATTCGCGCCGGTTAATGCTTTTGAATTTGCGTTGAGGAATTCGTAAGCCCATGGCTCTGCTCGTTAAGGCATCCAATGCTACCCCAGATCGGGTTCCCCAAGCAGGCAAAAGTTACGAGAGAAAATTCGGGATCACAAAATAGTAGAAACCTGTCGTTGTTGCTACCGAGTAAAATGTTGTGGATGAAGAGCACACCACGATTTCATACTCCCGGGCCCGGAACGATATTTATCGACACCGGCAGGCTGTACATGATCGCTGTGGATGCAGCACGAAGCATCACGTCGCCGTCTAGAGAGGAAGGAGAATGGCAAGCCCTAGTCAGCATTGCGTTCTCAGTGATAACTCTTGAGGCATTCTTGAATGAGGCTACGGAATTTGCAGGAGGTCAGCCTTCAAATTCTGGCACCACTGCCGTTTTCGCTCAAGTGATGGGAACTTTTGAGAAGATGGCATCATTAGAGAAAAAGCTTTCTGTAGCGCACTCCTTACTAGCCGGAAAGCCAGCAAATTTTGGCGCCGCACCCTACCAGAATTTGAGCTTACTAGTAGCCGTGAGAAATGAGCTACTGCATTTCAAACCGACCGCACCACTGAGTTTTGAACCGGAGTACCACCCCGTCCGCGAGGGTTTGCGAAAGAGATTGTCATCGCTTCATGTACTGGCCGAGGGGGCCGATATTGAGAGTTGGATTTTTCACGTAGCAACGAGAGCGATGGCTGAATGGTCGTGCAATGTGGGCCGTGATGTCGCAGTGGATCTATTGGACAACGCTAAAGCAGCGGGAGTTGCAGTGCTACACGGTTATCGGGAAACCTTTTCGCATAAGTTCTTCTGAAGGTCCCGACTGGTACCACGACTAGAAGCAGATCGAATAATGGTGGGCCCGGAGAGATTCGAACTCCCGACCTAACGGTTCGTAGCCGTTCGCTCTATCCAACTGAGCTACGGGCCCCACGAATTGAATTTTACTATCCCGCTCGCAAAAAGCGAAAGCGTTACGTAGTTCGAATTTCTCGGCGCGCGCCACCTTCACTCCGCACCGCCGTGTGATCTAGGGCTGGAAATTAAGGCAAAACGCCCCGAAATTTGCAATTATCGCTGCACCTTTCTAAGCTCGGAAGGGGAAACAGGAGAAAACCACAGTGACAGAGCAGCGGGAACCCAACCGTCGCATTCGATTCTTCGATCACGAAGGCAAACGAATTTTGCTTGTGGACCTATCGAACTGCACCCCGAGGGAAGCCGAGGAAACTACCCGTAAAGTTCCCGATTATGTGACAGCTGAGGCGCGCGGTTCAGTCCTGATTCTTACCAACTTTGCGGGAGGATCATTTGACAAGGCCGCTCTACGTGCGATCAAAGAGACGGCGGTCTTCGACAAACCCTTCGTAAAAAAATCAGCCCTGATTGGAACTTTGAGCCTTCCCCGCGAGTTCCACGATGAGATGAAAAGCTTTTCTCGGCGCGACTTTGGGATTTTCAGCAACCGTGAGGAAGCCTTGCGTTGGTTGGTTGATGATTAGACGCATATGTACGAGAAAGGCCGGACTGGCTCCCAGCCACTACGGCGCATATACCCGGCGGCATTGCGAGAAGCGCACCCCATTTAGCCACCCCCAAATCGTGCAGTGACCTTCGTAATTTTCAGTGCGCCACCTCACCCGGCACAATAGTAAAGACTTGTCAGCACAGGCCAAGAAACAAAGGCGAGAACGAGGCCGAGGAACGAAGAATGGACGCGATCGAAGTTGTTAGGGAGCAAGTTCGAAAGGGATACATAATGGGCCAGTGGGAGGCCCTTGGCAAGCGAGGCATCTCGCTTACCGACAGGATGAGCTTTTTAGAAGACCTGTTCCTTTGCGGCTTTCAAACTGCTCAGTGCGCGGCAGGGCTTACGCCCAGTTCGCCTGAGTTCGTGGTGGACGTTCACATTGAATTAATGCGGAGCGGGATGCAGGCGACCGGGGAGATTAAATCCTGGCACATTCACCGGAAGAACGGAACTGCCGAACTTCTGGAGTTTAAGCCTGTGAGCCGTAGCGACCGGAGGAACCGTCCAGCCGCTAAGCCGGGAAATGCAAAGGGCCAGGGCGCATAACCGGCAAGTTTTCCAGCACTGAATCCCTAGTCGAACGGACCGCATTAACGGCAGCGTGAGAGTGCCTGCCCTAAGGCGAGGAACCCAGGATTTCCTTCGGTTGGCCTGTCGATCTACAAGCCAGTAATTCTTTCCGCCCCACTGGCAATTCCTACCGAGGCGATCTCCACCGCCCGTCAGTATTTTCAATCACTTGCGAATGGCACCAGGGATGCAACCCTCTTACCAGACGAAGTGGCGCGCAACGGGGCGCACTTGAGAATAACTTCGGCCAGAGGTTTTCTTGGGCGCCCCTTGCATTTATAGGCTCTCCCCCAAAATCACGCCAGCGCCAACCGCTCCAAAATATCTACTCCGGCTCTGCGCAATAAGTTTGCTACCACCGGCTCTTTGAACCGCGACGCATCGTATTCCACCCGCACCGTTTGTTGCTTCTCATTAAAGCTGACGCGCCGAATCCCGTACACTTCGCGCATACTATCAACCGCCCGTATGGCATTTTCAGTTGGCGGGCCCGCATACCGGTAAGCCACTTCCATCTGTGTCATTCTGTGGTGAGTTCCTCCCAAATTAAGATACACCAGGGCGTGCTGGATTCCATCGCTCCCATGTTCAGAGGACGCAAAGACAATGTTTGATGGCAATCGGCACGAATCATAATCTGTCTCGATTGAATCTATGAATGGAAGCTGCGACGCACGGGTAGAGTTTTTTTCTCTTCATACTGTCCGAAGTCTCTGGGACCACAGCGGTTAAAGGTTTTTTGCACTCATGACGACGTCACCTGCCACTCTCGAAAAAGATCCAGTCTGCGGGATGACTGTCGATCCTGCCACGGCCAAAGCGAAGGTGGAACACGCGGGCCGCACCTATTATTTCTGCTGCTCGGGTTGTGCCCAGAAATTCCAGTCAAATCCCGATGAGTATCTGAAGCCGAAATCTCCGAAGCCCAATCTAGTGACGCTCGGCGGATCAGCCTCGACCAAACCCCCAGCGCAGGAGACTTCCGCAAAAGAGGCCTGGCATTCCGGCCACAAGCCCGATGCGGCCTACGTGTGCCCGATGTGCCCGGAAGTTCGTGAATCGAAACCGGGACCTTGCCCCAGTTGCGGCATGGCGCTGGAAGCGGAATTTCCGACCGCACTCACAAAAACCGAATACACCTGCCCCATGCACCCGCAGATCGTCCGCGACCAGCCCGGCACTTGCCCGATCTGTGGCATGGCGCTCGAGCCGCGTACCGTCACGGCAACCGAAGAGGACAATCCCGAACTGCGCGACATGACTCGCCGCTTCTGGATCAGTGTCGCGCTAACAGTCCCGCTGCTCGTTATCGCCATGGCAGACATGCTCCCAGGCATGCCGGTGCAGCGTGTTTTTCCTGGGGCCTGGCTCCCTTGGATCGAATTGCTGCTTGCAACCCCGGTCGTCCTTTGGGGCGGGTGGCCTTTTTTTCAGCGCGGCTGGGCCTCTATCGTCAATCGCTCCAGCAACATGTTCACCCTTATCGCGATGGGCACCGGCGTGGCGTATTTCTACAGCCTCATAGCTACGCTTTTCCCTGGAATTTTCCCCGCTTCATTTCGTGAAATGAGCGGCCGCCCGGCAGTCTATTTCGAAGCCGCCGCAGCAATCGTCACGTTAGTTCTCCTCGGGCAGGTGCTCGAACTCCGTGCACGCAGCCGAACTGGGGCAGCGATCCGGGCGTTGCTCGATCTCGCTCCGCGCACCGCACGGGTGCTCCGCAACGGTACGGAAGAAGATGTTCCGCTTGACCAGGTTCACGTAGGCGACCGCCTGCGCGTTCGTCCCGGCGAAAAGGTTCCGGTGGATGGAATTGTGCTCGAAGGTCGTAGTTCGGTCGATGAGTCCATGATCACCGGCGAATCCATCCCTGTCGAAAAAACCGAAGGCGCACGAGTGATCGGCGCGACCGTGAACGGCTCTGGGTCATTCGTCATGCGCGCCGAACGCGTCGGGAGCGAAACTCTGCTGGCGCAGATCGTCAACATGGTCAGCCAGGCCCAGCGCAGCCGCGCGCCCATCCAGCGTCTCGCCGATAAAGTTGCCGGATGGTTTGTCCCTGCCGTCATTGCAATCGCCGCGCTCACATTCATCGCCTGGGCAGTCTTCGGTCCCCAGCCGCGCTTTGCCTACGCAATCGTTAACGCCGTGGCCGTCCTGATTATCGCCTGCCCCTGCGCGCTGGGACTGGCGACGCCCATGGCCATTATGGTCGGCACCGGACGCGGAGCTCACGCCGGAGTGCTGATCAAGAATGCCGAGGCGCTGGAGACACTAGAAAAAGTCGACACGCTGGTCATCGACAAGACGGGAACGTTAACGGAAGGCAGGCCGCGGGTTATTTCAATTGATCCTGCTCAGGGTATTTCAGAACCAGAACTCTTACGCCTGTTAGCTTCGCTGGAACAGGGGAGCGAGCACCCGCTGGCTTCGGCAATTTTGTCAGCGGCGAGGGAACGTGGTCTCACGCTCGCGAGCGTCAGCGAGTTTCGCTCTTATGCAGGGAAGGGAATCAGCGGAAAAATCGAAGGCAAATTGCTTGCCGCCGGAAACGAACAATTGTTCTCCGAGATGAAGATTCCAATCTCGAATCTATCGGCGAAGGCGAACGACCTTCGGTCCCTTGCGCAGTCCGTAGTCTTCGTTGGGATTGATGGAAAACCCGCTGGCCTGGTCGGAATTGCGGATCCCATCAAGCCATCCACGCTGGCAGCGCTGGGTGCGTTAAAACAAGAAGGTTTGCGCATCGTCATGATCACCGGTGACGGCAAAGCGACCGCCGCAGCGGTCGCACGGGACTTAGGGATAGATGAGTTCGAAGCCGAAGTCCTGCCTGAGACTAAGCGCGACGTTATCGCAAACCTGCAAAAGCAGGGCCGCATAGTCGCGATGGCGGGAGACGGCATCAACGACGCACCGGCGCTCGCGCAAGCAGACGTTGGCATTGCAATGGGCACCGGTACCGATGTCGCCATCGAAAGTGCCGGAATCACGCTCGTCAAAGGAGACCTGGCGGGGATCGTCCGGGCGAGAAAACTAAGCCGCGCGACCATGAAGAACATTCGCCAGAACCTGTTCTTCGCTTTCGTCTATAACTCCATCGGGGTCCCGATTGCCGGCGGAGTTCTTTATCCATTCTTCGGAATTTTATTGAGCCCAATTTTCGCCGCCGCGGCCATGAGCTTCAGTTCCGTTTCGGTGATCGCCAACTCGTTGCGTCTTCGTCATGCCAAGCTATAAGCGTCAACAGCCGTCTTCGCAAGACTAAAGGCAGATCAGTCCAAATTCCCCTGCTCCAGCACCACGTTCTCTCTCACGATCAGCCGGTGCGCGGCCATCTCTTTCAACTTCGGCAGCACCCGGTTCACGTGTTCATCGGTATCCACAAAAACAATAATGACGGGCAGCTTGCCGCCTGCGTCCACTAGATGGCTGGTCTTCACCCGCTGCCGTCCGAGGAAGCCTGCAACCGCGTGGAGCACGCAGGCAGCAAACACATTCTCCTCATGGAGATAGTTCAACACCGCCAGATGCAGCGGCTTGCCCTGCCATCTGTCGGATTCATTCGAGTAAATCGTTACCTGAACTGCCATAGGCATAGCGATTCTATAGCACGCGTGCCAGCGCCATTCCCGCAAGGGCCGCACCCAGGCACAGCAGATTGTTTGAAACAAAATTGGCGAGCAGCAGCATCCATTGCCCTTGCGCAAAGTACGCCATGGTTTCAAACGCAAAGCTGGAGAAAGTCGTGAATGCGCCGCAGAATCCGACCACAATCAGCAAACGCCATCGCGGATCCAGCAGCACCCGTTGCGTGCTCCAGATCATGAAGAATCCGACGATGAAACTTCCACTGACATTGATGAACAGCGTGCCGATGGGAAATACCGGGCCGACATACTTCGCCGCCCAGCGGCTGATGAGCCACCGGCAATTTGCGCCGAAGATGGCGCCGATGGAAATAATGACCACATCACTTAAGCTGCGCACAATGGAATTCTCCTCACCGAGTGGTAGGAGTTATCAGCGCGCAGGAGGCGGGCGGTTATGGCGAACTCCATCGCCGTAATTTCTTTTTACCACAGGACGGGCGGCCTGAAAACGTTCGCCGGTTACTTGCGGTTGGCTGGTGCGCGATCTCTATGGGAGCAACGCTTACACCCGCGCTTCCGGCACCGCAACCTCCCGATTCATTTTGTAAGCATTGGCGATATATTGCAGCAGCATGCGCTGGGTATTAAAGAAAGATCCATTCAACGCAATCGAGTTGCGCATGATCTCGATGTAGCGGTTTGGCCGGCCGTAAAACATGGGCACGATTTCACGCTCAAGCTTGTCGTAAAGCGCAGCCATCTCAATCGACGGGTCCTCGGCAAGCTCGCTGCTGCCAATCGCCCAGCCAGTGACGCCTTCAATGTGCCCTTCCGCCCACCAGCCGTCAACCACGCTGAAACTGGGGACGCCATTCATCGCGGCTTTCATTCCGCTGGTGCCAGATGCTTCCTGCGGCCGCATCGGTGTGTTCAGCCACAGGTCCACACCCGAGGTGATAAGTCTTCCCCAGCGCATGTCGTAGTTTTCTACGTATACTGTATGGATCACATCTGCCAACGAGCTTGCTCCACCGACCACTCGCCGGATCAAGTTTTTGCCGCCCTCATCATGAGGATGCGCCTTACCCCCATACACCAGCTGAATAGGGCCGACCTCACGCGCGATCTTTCGCAGCCGCTCCGGATCCTGGAACAGCAAATCCGCGCGTTTGTAAGTGCTGGCGCGTCGTGCGAAGCCAAGCGTCAGCAGCTTCGGGTCAAGCTGGACGCCAAATGTCCGGCCGATCTGTTCAAACAATTCAGTCTTAGTCTCAGCGTGGGCTTCGCGTATAGCCGGCAGCGGAATGCTGATCGCGTAGCGCAGGTAATTGTTGTCAGTTCGCCAACCCGGAATGTAGGAGTCAAAAAGCTGGCTAAATGCCGGCGAAATCCAGGTGATCGCATGGACCCCATTCGTAATCGCGCTGATCTCGTAGGTCGGAAACATCCCGCGCGAAACTTCTCCGTGCCGCATCGCGACTCCGTTCACATACCCAGAGAAGCGAAGTGCGAGATAAGTCATGTTCAGCGCGTCGCCTTCCCAAGCTTCGGCTTCGTCCAATAACCCGAGTTGCTCCCGCCCTAAGATTTGCGAAACCAGGCTACGTGGAAACTGGTCATGCCCGGCCGGCACCGGCGTGTGTGTAGTGAAGATGCACATGTTGCGCACGCCATCAATGTCGAGCTGCTTCAAGCGCCCTGCAAAGCTCTGGTCCAGCCTGCGCTCCAGGAGACCAAGCGAGAGCAGCGCCGAATGCCCTTCATTCATGTGGAAAGTTTCGATCTGGCCAGAATAGATTTTTTGCAAAAGCTGGAAGCCTCCCAGCCCTAGCACGATTTCCTGCGCCAAACGATAGCGCTGGTCGCCTCCATAAAGAGAATCCGTCAGCGCCCGATCATACTCACTGTTTTCCGGCAGGTTTGTATCCAGCAGGTAAACCGGAACCGTGTCTCCGGAGATTCCGGTTATGGTGTACTTCCACGCGCGAACCGAAACCGGTCGCCCTTCAATCTCTACCGTGGCCCGCGGCCCCACGGCAGTGAGCTGATTTTGCGGGTCCCAATCTTGCGGCTGCTCAAACTGGTTTCCTGCGGGATCTAGAATTTGCCGGAAATACCCTTTGCGGTAAACCAACGTTACGGCCACCACAGGGGTGCCAAGGTCGGCAGCTGAGCGCAGCGTGTCGCCGGCCAAAATGCCCAAGCCTCCCGAATAGGTAGGGATGTCTGGCTCCAGCGCAATTTCCATCGAAAAGTACGCGATCCGTGGAGAAACTGTTTTCCTCATTTATCCTTTGTCGACTGGCTTCGAGGCCTGCTGAAGTGCGCTTCCGAGGGCGTCTGGCCGTAAGTATAACGTCAAGGTGCCCGTGAGTTCCAGAATTGAGCTCAGCTCTCCCTCTCGATCAGGAAACATGCCAGCGCGTTCAGCGTTTCAGCCCGGAAACCAAAACTCTGCAAGCTGTTATACGCATCATCCAGTAACCCTCTCGCTTTTTTGCGTGACTCATCGAGTCCAAACAACGCCGGGTAAGTGGCCTTTTCCGATGCGATATCTTTTCCCGCCGTCTTTCCTAGTTGCTCCGAGGTCTGGGTCACATCCAGAATGTCGTCAACAATCTGGAATGCCAAGCCGATCGCCTGCCCAAAGCGCCGCAAGTTCTCGACTGCCTCCGCGCTCCCATTTCCATAGATGCCACCCGTAACCACGCTTGCCGCGATTAGCGCGGCAGTCTTCGACCGGTGAATGTATTCGAGCGTCTCGGCATTAGGCTTACTGCGCTCAGCCTCCAGGTCGACGACCTGCCCGCCAATCATTCCGTTCACCGTCCCGGTTCCTCGCGCGATTTCTTCAATGATCTTCACTCGCGCCTCTGCCGAGCACCGCAGTTGCGAGAGCACCTCATAAGCCTGAGTTTGCAACGCGTCGCCTGCCAGGATCGCGATTGCCTCACCATAAACCTTGTGGCAGGTCGGTCGCCCCCGTCGCAAATCATCATTGTCGAGCGCCGGAAGATCATCGTGGATCAGAGAATAGGTGTGCAGCATTTCGAGCGCTGCGCCCAACTCTTCAATTCCCTCCTGTAATGTTCCCGCAACTGAGCGCCCTGCTTCCAGGCAGAGAATTGGGCGGATTCTTTTTCCTCCGGCGAAAACGCTGTGCCGCATCGCTTGGTGAATGGAAACCGGACGCACACCCGCCGCGGGCAGCAGGCGTTCGAGCGCCGCATCGGTGAGCTTGCGCCCGTCTTCAAGCGTTTGCGTCAACATGGAGGTGAGTATAACAATCAACTTTTGCTATCATCCACGCACCCATTCCTATGATCTCCAAACGACAATCCTCTTGCATACGTAGCGGCGGGCGTCCACACCCGTCCGCTTTGTTCTGTCTCCTGATCAGCTTCTGTTTCGCCGCGCTCTCAGCAAGCGCCCAGCCACCCAATTACGATTTCATCATTTCCGGCGCACGCGTCGTCGATGGTACCGGTGCAGCCTGGTTCTACGCAGACGTCGGCATCAGGGGTGACCGTATCGCAGCGCTTGGCGATCTGCGAAATGCCAATGCGAAGGAACGAGTTGACGCCAGAGGCCTAGTTGTTTCGCCCGGATTCATCGATGTACAAGGCCAATCCGAATTCAACATTCTTGTGGATGGCCGCGCGGCCAGCAAAATCACTCAAGGCGTGACCACGGAAATCACCGGCGAGGGCACATCCATCGCGCCCGTGAACGATCGCTTGCTCGAAGACCTTCGTCCAGAAGCAGAGAAGTATCACGTCGACCTCGATTGGCGCTCGCTCGACGAATATGTCAAACATTTCGAGCGCGCCAGGCCGGCCATTAATCTGGGTACCTTCGTCGGCGCTGGAGGGCTGCGTAATTACGTCATCGGAAAAGATAACCGCCCCGCCACAACCGCCGAGCTCGAGCAAATGCGACAGCTGGTTGCGCAAGCCATGCAGCAAGGCGCATTTGGCATCAGCACCGCGTTGCAATACGTTCCTGACGTATTTGCCTCAACCGATGAAATTGTGGAACTGGCAAAAGTCGCGCGCAGTTACGGAGGAGTGTACTTCACGCACCAGCGTTCGGAATCGGACAAGATTTTCGCTTCGCTTGACGAAGTTTTCACCATCTCGCGGGGCGCAAATATCTCGACTACCATCTGGCACCTCAAAACGGCTTACAGCGAAAACTTTGGCAAAATGCCAGAGGTGCTTCGGCGAATCGAAGCCGCCCGCGCGAAGGGAATTGACGTTGCCGCCAGCGTTTATCCGTACACTCGCGCCTCCAACGACCTGATTGCCTGCTTCCCGAGCTGGGTAGTCGAGGGCGGAACCGAGAAAATGCTGGTTCGTCTCAAAGATCCCGCGCAGCGCACCCGGGCCCAAAAAGAAATGGATTCGCCAAGCGCAACCTGGGAGAACCAGTGGCTCGGCTCTGGAGGCGGCAAGGGCGTGATGCTGGTGCACATCTTGAATCCAAGCCTGCACAAATACGAGGGCATGAACCTCGAGGAAATCGGCCGGCAGATGGCCGAGGATCCCAAAGACGCGGCAATGGACATCGCCATCGCCGACCGCGGTAAGAGTCAGGTCGTAATCTCAATCATGGGCGAAGCTGACGTGCGCGCCGCCGTCTCGAATCCGCTGGTCACATACGGCTCGGATTCCGAAGAGCAAGCCGAAGACGGTCCGCTCAGCATGACCAAAGCCCACCCACGCGCCTTCGGCACATTCTCACACGTGCTGTCTGAGTACGTCCGCAAGGAGCCGACCATGAGCCTGGAGGACGCCGTGCGCAAGATGACCTCGCTCGCCGCAAGCCGCGTCGGAATCACCGATCGCGGAATCCTGCGCCCCAGCATGATGGCCGATATCACTGTCTTCGATCCATCAACCATTCAAGACGTCGCCAACTACAACGATCCGCTTCGCTACTCGGTCGGCGTGAAGTACGTTTTTGTGAACGGCACGCCGGTCGTGCGCGATGGCAAAATTACTGCGGAACGTCCAGGCCGACCCCTCCGCGGCCCTGGGTACAAACCCTCGCAGTAGCCTTACCAATACTTTTTGAGCACGCTCAGCGCGGCGCTGGTACTTCCGTCTGGACGCACCACCCACAACCCACGACAATTTCCGTCGCCGGGACGCGCCGGGTTTCCTATCGGTGTGTCAACCGATGCGCTTTTCCCATCGGGCTGCTTGCATTCGTTGTCATACAAATTCCACAGGAATGCTCCATAAACCCCGGCCTGACTGGCAGTGCTGAGAATCGCCTGCGAACGCCAACTGGTCCCTCCCGCGAGTTGGTTTTCGTACAAGCCATACTCAGAAATCAGAATTCTGCGGTTCCCCATACCTAACGGATCCGGCGCCAGTTTCTGAATTGTTTGCAGCGCCAGGTTGAAAGCCTTTTCCATCGATGCCGCGTCGTTGCCGATCGCCGTCGAGTCGTACGAAGAGTATGTGACCATGTCGGCTCCGACCTGCGGCACCACTGCATTGATCACCCGCGTCAGTCCTTGTTGGGCATAATCCAGCACGCGGTTCACCTCGGCCCCATTAAGCACGTGCACGCTGGAATCGTTAGCTTCTTTGCGCGCTCTGGTCACTCCCGCCTGCCGCGCCTTGAGCCACGCGATCATGTCCTGTACGGTGTTCGCGGGAACATTCCCCGCGGTAATCCCTTGACCTCCCATGGCCACCCAATCGCCCTCCCAGTTTTTCAGGACGAAGGTTTTTCCCGTTCCCGAGAACCGCGAATAGAGATATTTCGTGAGCTGATAGAACTCGTTCTCTTCAGCGCTCTGCCGCTGCGGTGATTGCGCCATGCCGGGAAGGGAGTCCGAGTTGGCAAACGTGTACGTGGTCAGGACGATAGTCTTGAACGGCATGTGAAACACTTGGTCGTAAGGCCCACTTTGCGCCAATTGCGCAACGTTGGTTGGGGTCGCCGCCAGCCAGTTGGCGGTGGATTTATCCGGATACTGGCTCCGAAACCAGGGCGTCAAGTAAACAAAGATTGAGTCGCTACCGAGCTGGCTGATTTTCTGCGCCCCCTCGACGAGAAAATTGTTTTGGCTAAATCCGTAATTTCCTGCCACGTGGGCAATGCCAGCTGTGAATTTTGCGGGAACGGACACCGCGTTCGACCCTGAACCCGTCGTCGATCCCGAACCCGTCGTCGATCCTGAACCCGCGTTTGATCCTGACCCAATGTGACCTCCGCCGCAGGCGACCGCGATGGAAGCTAAACCTACAACGCTTGTTAAGAGAATTTTCCTCACCCTTGCACCCCTTGAGTAACTCAGGCGTAGCGGACACACTCCCGCCGCAGCAAGTACCCCGGGATTTACACCCTTAGGGAAAACCAGGTAGGAGGCCGTCCGGAGAAGACCTGAGATTCTGAGTTATTGGACGGTATGCTACCAGAGACTCTCAAACAGGAAAGTTCATTTGTTACTTGAGATGTACTGGTGAGTATATTGATGGTAAGTAGGTTACTCGCACCAGCGAGTATGGGGCAGTTGCGGCCTCTCCCGAAGCGCACAAAAAACAAAAGGCGCCCGCAGGCGCCTTAATTCGCAAAATGTAATCTTCTTAAGCTGCCATGTGACGGGAGAGCTGGTCCGTTCTTACCGCGGCCGACAAAATACCGCGCGTATCGGACGATGGGCAGCAATCGTCTGCTCCTGCGCTGAGTGTGCGCGTCCACATCTCTTCATCCGCCACGCGGTGGTTGCAGATCACGCGGACCCCATCGAACTCCTTTTTCAAGGTCTCGACATCGGTCAAGCTAGCGGACTCTAAATCCAACACAATTGCAGCCGGGTGATGCTTAACCGCGTTATAGCGGAGTTCTTCCACCGACTTGGCTACGTGCACGTGATGAAAAGAATCCGAGAGCAACGTGGCAAGCGTTTGAGCGATTTTGGGATCACTTTGGAGCAGGACTATGTTGGTCTGTTGCATGGGGAGAGCTCCTTAATAGTTCTCGCCGCTTAGTACGGCTGGCTGCGCTCCGTCAGACATACTGAAGAGCAGGGAAGTTTTACCGCAACGCGCGTTCGCTGCCAATTTCAGCGTTCGAACGGCTCGGCCTGAATCTTGCCATTCTGTTTGAGCAATATCTCCACTTTGCCTTCAGCTTCTTCAAGTTCCTTGCGGCAGGAACCTGAAAGCTGCATTCCTTCTTCAAACAAGGTCAGCGACTTCTCGAGCGGGACCTCACCTTGTTCTAGCTCCTGAACGATCTTTTCCAGGCGCTGAATGCATTCCTCAAACTTCGGCAAACTAGAGTTGCTCCTCACTTAGATTCTACATAGATACCTAGTATTTTCTATAGGGGAAAAACTGTAGCAATAACGATTGGGCGACTAAGGTGTAGTTGTACTTTGGATACCGGGCTAGTAGGGAGGGTGCTGCATCGAACCTGGGCTTGTGGCAAGCTATGGCGGAATTGAACTTATACAACGCAGGCCTTGATCCAAACCTTGTTACCAAGCCCGGATTGCTCCCGCAATCCTAGCCAGCCCTCGCACCCGAACTGCCTAATGCCTCAAGCACATCCACGGCGGAAGCATACCGTCCCTGGGGCGCACTGATCTGCGCTCCTTGAACCATGTTCCGAACCGCGATGAGCATGTCGCGAGCAATCGAAATGCCTTCTTCTCTCGCAGCTTCGGGCGACGCAGCACGCGTCATTCGGTCCATGATGCTCTCCGGCACCGAGACCCGCAGCTCATTCTTCATGAATTCCGCATTGCGCGCGCTGACCAGCGGCCAAATGCCGGCAACCACGGGAATCTTGAAATGCTCGATTCGCCGCAAAAAAGCCTCGAGCAGCGAAAGATCGAACACCGGCTGAGTGACCGCATATTCCGCTCCCGCTTCCACTTTGTATTCGAAGCGGCGAATCTCCTCATCAATATTAGGAACGCCCGGGTTAGCGCCGATTCCTATCACAAAGCCCGTACCCGCGCCCATCGGGTTGCCGCCAATATCCAACCCGCGATTCAGGTTGTGAACAATGTTGACCAGGCCGATTGCATCGACATCGAATACCGCGGTCGCGTCGGGATAGCCGCCCATCTTTGGCGGATCGCCAGTAATGCAAATTAAATTGCGAATTCCAATCGCTGCTGCACCCAGCAGGTCTGACTGTATGCAAAGCACATTCCGGTCGCGGCAGGTATAGTGCAGGATCGCCTCGATCCCAGCCTGCTGCTGCAAGAGCAATGACAATGCCTGATTGCTCATGCGCGCCGAGGCTCGCGGACTATCGGGAATGTTGATCGCGTCCACTCCTACGGTCTTCAGGAACTTCGCACCCTCGAGCTCTTTGTGAATGTTCGTTCCCTTCGGAGGAACAATCTCGACCATTGTCACAAACTGGCCGCGGGCAATCTTTGCGCCCAGCCGCGACCTCTGCTCAAGCGGGGTCGACGCCACCACCGGGGCCGCAGGTTGCGCTTTTGCGGTTGCATCACCGGTCCGCGCGCGTGCTTGGGTCATGCGTAGCGCCGACTTCATCACCCGGATATGCTCCGGCGTGCTCCCGCAGCATCCGCCAACCAGCCGCACTCCGGCGGTCACAAATTTCCGTGCGTAGCTCGCCATATATTCCGGCGAGCACAGGTAAATATTTCTACCCTCGACCGACCGTGGAATCCCGGCGTTCGGTTGCGCAGAAAGTGGCAGAGTGGTCGCAGCTCGGATTCGCTCCACGGAGTCCAGCATCGTTACCGGGCCCACACTGCAGTTACACCCGATCACGTCCGCTCCCCACTCTTCGATCCGTGGCGCGAAAATCTCCGGCGTCGAACCATCCAGGCAGTTCGACTCTTCGTCCAGTGTGACCTGCGCCACGACAGGAACTCGCGGATCAACCTCCCGCGCGGCATGAATTGCCTGGTGTAGCTCGTCGATGTAACCGAAGGTTTCCAGAATCAGGATGTCGACGCCGCCCTCAAGCAAAGCCGCAATCTGCTCGCGAAAAATATCTCGCGCTTCCTGAAATGAGGTCTTGCCCAAGGGCTCAATGCGAATGCCCAGCGGTCCGACTGCGCCTGCCACCCAACCGTCGAAACTCTTGGCTGCTTCTTTGGCCAGCCGCGCGCCATGGAAATTTATGTCGTGGACTTTGTCGCGCAGCCCATGCCGCTCCAGACGGATCGCGTTTCCACCGAAGGTGTTGGTTTCGATTACCTCGGCCCCGGCCTGAAGATATTCGTGGTGAATGCCGCGTATCAGGTCCGGTTGGGAGACGTTCAGTTCGTCATAGCAGCGGTTAATGAAAATGCCTTTCGAGTAAAGCAGCGTGCCCATGGCCCCATCGCACAGAACGGGCGAGACCTTAAGTCGCGCTAAAAAGTTCCCTGGCATATCCTTTGAGAATACAGGAGGAGTACCTGATTTGCATGGCGGGAGTCGCCCGCGAGCGCTAACTTATGCAGAACGGGGTAGAAGTTGACCCTGCCGAGTCGGTTTCTGGGCGGTAACTTCCGAGCAGCCGACAATCGGGCAGTTGTCCGTGGGCCAGAAGCCCGACCCCGGTGAACAACTCCCGCTTGGGCGAGCAGCCAGCGCAATGAGGTGACCCTTCTTGCCGTGGCGCGCCAAGAGGAATGCCGTTTCGAGGAAGTTAGCGCGCGCGGACCCGCCACGGCGCCATGCGGCTGAGCATACCGTCTCGCACAATCAGCGCGTGAAACAGAATGGCTCCAAAATGGGCGACGAATGCGAGGAATAGGAGATAGGCGAGAAATGTGTGCGTCCTCCGCAAGACCGCGTACAGCATCACGCTGTGCGGAAGGATGGGAAAAAGATGCAGTGACCCGAACAGGACGATCGGATATCGCGCGGCGGACAACATCCCCCACCCGACGAGCGGCTGCACAAGCAGCAACGTATACAACAGAGCTTCTGACGCGCGCGCAGCAAAGCGCTCCTGCGGCGACATCGTGGCAGGAAACGGCGGCAAGCTGCTCAAGCGCCGGTTCACGAACCGGATCACCACCAGAATTAGGATCAGAATCCCCAACGGGCGATGGATCGATACAAGGCGGCGATAGTCGCCGAGCGACGCGACCATCGCAATGCCGATGCCGAGCATAGCCAATACCATCGCGGCCATCAGCCAGTGCAGGAACCGCATGGACCCAGTGAATTGCTGCCGGTCGGTCGTCGTCCTGGCGCTCACTTTCGCACCTCTGAAGGCGTGATTTCGCTTGGCTCTTTCGTTTCGCCTGCGCGCCTCGTAAACGATTGCGAGTAAACAGCCGACCGCGCGCTCAGCAAGGGATCGTTGGACGGCGCCATGCCGGCCGGCAAAACCAGCGGATCGAAATTGATGTCGCGCGCAGGATTGGTTTCCTCGCTTTCCACAGAATCGAGCGTCAGCGTTCCCACGTCCACCTGCTCCCGCCCTTCCGGCCACTGGATAGTAGCGTTGTCGGTTGGATCACCGGGCTGTGCGACCGTCATGATCAAGTGCCATTGCAACGGGTGCTGCTGGATGCTCGCGATCAGCCCATCGAAGAGGAAATTCTTGTCCTGGCTTGCCCCGGTCCCGGCCTCATACGGCTGCACGGGCGCGAGCGTCCAGCGCACGTAGGTGGACGCGCCCTCCGCGTTGACGAATCGAAACGCATTGAGACTGTAGTAGGCGGTGTTGTCGAAACCGGACGACGGCGCATGGCTCTTGATAATTGCGAGCGCCCGCGCGGTTTCCGGGTGGCTCGCGAGGAACGCCGCCCCTTTCGCCGGATCGGGTTGATGCGTGTTGGGGTCGCGTTGCGATGCCACCAGGTTGTCGTAAAAGGCCTGCGGGTCCTTGAACGGGAACACCGGCAGATCGATCATTGCGGTCCGCCACTGTTCGCCGTCGGGCAGAGAAAACTGAAGCCCCAAGCCGCGGACGGTGCTCAGATCGTCGGTGGCGTGGGGATCGCCGCCGCCCAGGGAAAAGCGGCCGACCACTGGCACGCGGCCGCTCTGGAAGGCCACAGCCTTCGAGAGGCGCGCCCCCTGCCCGTTGCTATCGAAAAATCCTCGAACGCATACGCCTTTCGCGTGATTGCGACGGAAACCCGAGTGGATGCCGCTCACCCGCTCAAACTCATCGACGAACCGCGCAGGCGTCAGTTTCTGCGGGCTGAACCACCCGCCCAGATAGAGAAACGCTCCCACAACACCTAAAAGCAGAACGCCAATACCCGCCAATCGGGCGAACATGTTTCTTGCGGTCAGGGGCGCTGGATGCTTTTCCATCGGTGCGGTTTCACTCAGCAACTCTCCGCTGCCGTTTGTGGTTTTTGCGTCCTCGTTGGCTCCTAACGGTGCCATTGCGCCTTACCTTTGGTTCGGAGATACGACTTTGATGCAAAAGCAAAGCAAAAAGGGGGCGCGTTTTTTGTGTGCCGCTCCGTAATCGGGCCGATGAGCTCTCAATGCGGTTCATGCGACCTTTCCCTTTTGCACGACAGGTTCTGTCTTGGCTCGCATTGATTTAACGAGATCGGCCGCGCGATCTGCTTTCGCAGAATTCCTGGAGGGGAAGCTGGTGGTAAGCTCTCGGCTATTGTGTAGTGAAGGTTTTTATCGGACCGGTGACTCCGTCGCTCTTGCCGCTAGAATCCATCGATTCCACTGTGTAGTAGTAGGTCGTCTTCGGCGGGAGGTCGTACAGGTTCACGCGGAACACGGTCGATTGCACAAGCCCGTAGTGCACGGGCAAGCCACCGAGATTGCTTACCGTCCATCGGACCCTGCCGGGCCGGTTTCTGGGCGGCAACTTCCGAGTAGCCGACAACCAGGAAAATCGAACCTGCGATCGCCGCCAGCAGCCGCTCTGCGCCTTATTACACGCCTATTTCAAAATTATGCGTATTTCAAAAATCGAAGGTCGTAAACAATCGCAATCAAACCTCAATCCCGGAGCCGAGGATTGTATATGGAGAGAGCCATGCTTTCACCAGCGTGGCTTTTGCAAGCCGAAAGATATGCTTCTAATTAAGCCCGACGCGGCGGAGCAGGTCCTGAAACCGCGGGTCGCCGCGCACGGGATCGAAGAGGGGGTCTACTTTGAGCCACTGCAAGATAGCAGATTGCTCTTTGTAGGCCTCGTCGCACCAGAAGAATGCGTGATCGTAATCGTCGAGCGCCAAGTAAGGAGTAATAAAGGCACCTGACGGAACATAGTCTCTCTGTCGGCGCTTCTTTAGTTCATTAATCAGGCTAAACGCATCTTTGCGGCGCCCTGCATGCGCGTAGGCCGCGGCCAGCATCTCAAGCGAGCCGGGACTGCGATTCATCATGGCAACCGTTTTTTCCAGCTCGGGAATTGCCTGATCCGTCTGATTGTTCACGATCAGTGCGAAACCGAGGCCCCAACGAGCATTCGTATAATCCGGGTGCACGGCTAGCACGCTCCGGTATTCCCGAATGGATTCATCGTACCGGCGTGCCATGAGCAAGACAAACCCAATGGTGTCTGCGCTGCCCAGCGGATCGAGCTCGCGGCCGCGTTCAACCCAGGCCAGAGCTTCTTGTGTGCGGCCCTGGCAGGCCAGCCAATATGCATATCCACGGTGGGCTGACGCGTCGTTGGGCTTCAACTCCAGCGCTCTATTGTATTCCGCTTCGGACTCGGCCCACTTCCACTGCTTCTGGTACATCTCTGCAAGAATGGCGTGGGCTTCAGCCAACTTCGGGTCGAGCTCCAGTGCCTTGCGAGCAGCGCTAGTCGCTTTCGGACGAATCTCAGATGGGGGAGCCCCTACAAAAATGTTCTGGTAGCTGATATAGGTTCCTGCCAGGCCAACGTAAGCGGGAGCAAACGTCGGGTCCATTCCGATCGCATCCTGGAAGTCAGCAATGCGATGCTCAATTTGAGCCTTCGTGTATTCCGGATCGTTGCTGCCCTTTACGTAGCTCTCATACACTTCGGGCGCCACCGAGCGCGCGGCTACTAACTGAGAGCGTTCCTGTGGCGTAATCGTAACCTCTATCTTTTCGGCGATCGCTTGCGCCACCTCGCTCTGCAGGGCAAGCACGTCGCGCAAGTCCCGGTCATACGACTCGGACCAGAAGTGCTCGTCAGTTGCAGCGCGGATCAACTGCGCATGAATGCGGATCCGGCTCCCTTCCCGTATCATCGACCCCTCGACCACAGCATCGACCCTGAGGCTTTTTGCGATCTCCGGAACCGAGAGCTGTGTGTCTTTCAAGCGCATCACCGAGGTGCGGGAAATGACGCGCAGATTGTGGATTGCGGCAAGGCGTCCGATAAGCTCCTCAGTCATGCCGTCGGCGAAGTAATCCTGCGACGGATCTCCGCTCAAGTTCTGCAACGGAAGCACAGCGAGCGAACGAACCACAAGGGCAGCAGAGCTTGCCGGTTTTCTCCATTGACGCCAGTCCCAGCCGATCACGGCCACGGCGAACAATGCCAGCGCGGCTTTGATCCACCACCTCCGTCCGCGGGGGTCGGCTGGCGCCTGCACAGGCGATGGAACCGCAATGGAGGCGTGCTCTTCAATCGGAGCATCGGTGCCGTTTATCGGCGCAATGAAGCGGTATCCTCGGCGTGCCAGAGTCTCAATGTAGCGGGGATGCTCGGCGGAGTCGTTTAATGTCGCCCGCAACCGTTTGACTGCCGCGTTCAGGCTGTGCTCGAAATCGACAAAAGTATCCGCCGGCCAAAGGTCTTTCTGTAGCTCCTCGCGCGTGACGAGTTCGCCTGGCCGATCAAGCAGCATTTTCAAAATTGCAACCGGCTGGCCCTCCAAGCGGACGTGCAACCCTCCCCTGCGCAATTCTTTGGCATGCGGCTCGAACTCATAGACGCCAAAGCGGATGACATTTGACTTGGCTGGGCTCGCCACTATTTTCAAGTCCTGATAAGGCGAAGTATATCCCGTTTGTAAAGGCATGGAAACCTGTCACCACACGCCTGAAGCCCAAGCCAGTCAATAACTTTCACTTTCACCTACGTTTCACCTCCGTGGTATTGACTCCAAGAGCGGTCTGGACAATTCTCGTGCAAACCTGATTCCGTGGAGGAGCCATGACGTCGGTATTCGCATCACAATTTCGCTTACCTCTCTGTCGTTGTGCATTACTGATTTCTATCCTTCTTCCGCTTTCCGCATTGGCGGACAACTGGAACTGCAGGTCGGCGCGCAGAACGGCAACAGGGGCCATCAGGCACTTGCTTTCTTTTCCAACGAGACATGGATTCACTCCGGCGACAGCATCACCTAGGCGTTTCCTAGCAATGAGGTTCACACCGTCACTTTCCTGACGCCGGGGCTGGTGCGCCGCCAGACGATAGAACGCCCGATTTCTAAAACCTAATTTGGACAAGAGTGAATGGAGGGTATATGAAGCGCAAGATTACTCAGACGTTATTCGCGATGGCCGTTGTGGCATTGGCGTTAGCGGGAGCGGCGGTGTTCAAGGCGCGTGCCACCGCGCCGTCCCCACCGCCGATATTTACGCAACTCGCCTTGGCGCGTGGCACCGATGTGTCAGATGGGACGATCCCGCTTCAAGTCGGAACCGACGTTGCCATGGCGCAGATCACGGTTGATGTGGGCGGCTTCTCTGGCTGGCACTCGCATCCGGGAGGCGCGATCATCATCGTCAAGCAGGGCTCGCTCACAGTTTACGGATCGAATGGCGGCCAATGCGAGGTCGCCACGTACAGCGCGGGGCAGGCCTTTATCGAACGACCAGGGGAGGTAGACCAAGTCGTCAACACCGGCACGATGCCGTATGTGCTATTCGTTACTTTCCCGCGTGTACCTCCGGGCGCATCCCCAAGAATCGACCAGCCGGACCCCGGAACCTGCCCAGGTGTCTGACGACCTAACCGAGCGCGGCGTCCTCTGCGGCGGGCGTCGCGCCACATCTATCTGCGGGAATCCTGCAACATGATCTCAGTTTCAAGCTGGGTTGGAAGGACATTAACTGGCTACGCGGTCTTACGAAAATGCGCGTTCTGCTAAAAGGCATAGGACGGATTCGCATTGGAACTGGAGAGATCAGTCCCTGGTCCCTTTACCGAGAGTTCTGAGCCCATGAGCTTCAGTTTTGGCCGCGATTTGGTGGCTGCCGGGTTGGGATCGAGTTCAAGATTCGATCCAATCACAGGCATCGAGATGACCGAGTTCCAAGCCTCCCCCTTCACGAAAGGCAGCCACCACGACATGGTGGTCATCCGCTTTGACTACTACGTTGACAGAGACATTTTCACGTATCACCACGAATGGCTGCAACAGAATGTGATTGCTACTCTCTACATCAAAGGCAGTCCGCCGATGAGGGTTCAAAAGCCGATGTCCGAATTGCAAGAGTTCTAGCCGCGTCGCTACGCCCATTGAACTGAAGCTGCAATCGGCTTGTCACTGAGGGGACTCCCCTTGTAGCCGAAGGAGCGACGCCGATTCTGGCATCGTCAAGAGCAAATCCCTCCTGCGTTGGAACATAGCTTCGAGTACGCTCGTCGGCCTAAGCCACCTGATGCCACGTCAGTTTTCACGAGGCCATTGAGCACGTTGCAAAGATGAGGGACGTGATCGTCTTTGCCCCACGAGTGTCCCCACGATAACGAAAATGGTCCGAACGGGCTTGTGAGAAGTCGGCGAAAGACTCTGCTGATGAAGCTGCGCTACCAGC
The DNA here is from genome assembly GCA_025462735.1 of Acidobacteriaceae bacterium. GTDB lineage: Bacteria > Acidobacteriota > Terriglobia > Terriglobales > Acidobacteriaceae > Gp1-AA145. The sequence goes on from JAOAPC010000011.1 coordinate 281,655, forward strand.
GAAGGAGCAAACACGACGAACGGTCTCTCGTGTTTCTCTTGTGTTACTTCACGACTCAACGACGGCCCCGCCCGAATACTGGGGCTGCAACACGCATTTGACGCGCCCTCACGAGTGTAAGCTTTTGATAATGCGGGCTTAACCAGATTCCGCCTTCGGCCAACGTCACCACGGATGCTGACGGCGCCCGCGACGCCTTCATCAGCTCTCCTTCTGACGTTGTACACTCTGGGTTTATTACCCAGTCGCCGCAAGATCGTATTGGTTTGCGACAAGCCCGTTGAGCGCGACCCGCTTCCGCGTGACCTTCACGCAGCCCGGCGTTTACCAGTACGAATGGGTGCTGCACGACCAATTGGGAATTGTAGGAGTAATCATCGTCTTGCCATAATTTAAGAACCCCAGAGACGGAGTCCGCTGGATATCTTCCGGTGACAGGCGATACCGCATCCTATCTTGGAACTCTGGGCCTAGCCGAGTTCGTTTACTCCCGAGTGACGGGCAAACCGGAATGAATCCTTAACTTAGCGCTTAAAGGGCGCCACGCGATGAGAAAATCTGCCGCAACCCTCTGGTATAATCCGCTCTTCGCGCATCTAACTCTCTATCCATCAATGCTCTTGGAGTCCCAGGGTTGAAAAGAACCTTAAGCTCTTTTTTTGTCCTCATTGTGCTCAGCACGGGCCTGATTTCATGCGGAGGTTCAAAAGCCGCCACGACTACCAGCGGCTTAACTTTCCGCGCCTTCGTTTCGAATCCTGTCAATGTGAACCCTAACGGCGGCGGTTTTCCCGCCCTGAACATCGTCGATGCCACCAAAGACCTGCTGAGTCCGTTTTCCGTTTCTCTTTCCGGGACGGTCGGTAGCGCCGGTATGATGGTCGAAAGCCCCAAGCGGGACCGGACTGTGGTGTTCAGTTCCACGGGAGCCTTTACCGCCGGTAGCGCTTTGGGCATCGTGAACAACGCCACGGAGAGCGCTTCTTCTTCCGTCGCCCTGCCTGGCCCTACCGAGAGCATGTTCGTCTGGATCGACAACACCACTCTTTTCGCCGCCATTCCCAGTGCTCCGGTCAGCGGTCAACTTGCTGGCGCGATAATTCAAGCGAACATTTCAAATTCGGCGATCACCGCCACTATTCCCGTTGCCGGCGCGCACTACCTAATCCCAAGTCCCACCGGCAATCAGATTTTGGTTCTCTCCGATACCGCAAACACCGCTACCGTGCTGTCGCCTACCCTAATTAGTACGGGAAACGCACTCACGCCTGTCGTCCTAAATACCGGAACTTATTTTGATAAACCGGTGTGGGCAGTCTTCAGCTCAGATGGTTCTACCGCTTACGTGATGAATTGTGGCCCGGAATGCGGCGGAACGACGCCGAAGGCAAGCATTTCAGTTATAGATATGACGCAGAGTTCGCCAACCGTAACTTTGGTTGTCCCCGTTTCTGGCGGGGCAACGACTGGTCTCCTTAGCGGCGGCAATCTCTACGTCGCCGGAACCGCCCCTGTGGCTGGGACGGACTGTCAGGTGACCCTCTGCGGAACTCTTACCGTATTCCCGTCCGCCAACCTCAGCGCAACCCCAGGCACTTTCCAGATTACCGATGGTTATCACAACAACCTGGTGATGGGCCCAAACAACCAGTTGTTTATAGGCTCGCGTACTTGTACTGATGTAATTGCAGCTGGCTCGACCCCCGGACGTGGGTGTCTGTCGGTTTTCAATTCTGCGGGTAATATCGTTTACACCGCGGCGCAGAGCGGTGACGTGACCGGAATTGAACCGATTACTCACCGCAATGTGGTCTACGTTTGCGAAGGCGGCGCCCTCACGATTTATGACACGGCACTCGACTTAGGCACCCAGCGGCAGCTTCAACCTCAAAAGACCCAAGTCACCCTCGTAGGCCAGGCCGTTGACGTGAAGCTAGCTGACTTTTGATTAGGTTATTTGTGATTGGGACTACTTCGGCCGCATCATCAAGCGATGCGCCGCCGAGTTCTCTACCGCCGAGGGTGAGAATGGCAGCACAAAGGTAGAGCCCGTGTACCATGCGTTCCATTGGTCCATGTAATAGGGGCTGAGATAATTTCCCGAGTTCCCGGTAACCACGTTCAACGTCGAAGTATCCAAATTAGATAGATCCGCGGTGAATCTTTCCGAGGGCCCGTAGTCCCGTCCCGCGGCTTTCACGGTGTAAACGCTTCCTGATTGCGATTGTTCACCTGGCCCAGTCCATCGGCGCAGAAAGGGAATTCGTCCCAGTACCGGATTCTGGATCGTCACGGAATTCACATGGCCCCATTTCCACGAACTGATATCGCCAGGCGATTTCTTCGCAGCCTCTTCCAGCGCAGCTGCCAGCATGTCGTCATAAGTTGCAAATTCAGGCGGCAACCAGCGGGCCGGCTGTTGTAATAAAACATTCTCCAGCCAGGCTGTTTCCATCATCCAGTGATAACTCTTCCAACTGAGGGCCGAATCGGATCCATCCGCCGGAGCCGGCCCTAGCTTTGGCTCGAGCAGCAAGCGCATCAGTTCTGTCCTGCCTTGGGACGCTATGGTCGGGGCAGCCGAATTTGCATCCATCTGACCATTCCAATCCCGCAGGAGCTCAGCCGCCACGTGTGCCTGCAACGAAACAGTTTTTGTCGCATGATCGACCGCATAGACGAGCTTGTCCGCCACGAAGCGGTCCAGTTCGGAATGAACATCCATCTCGAGACTCAGCATGTCAGCTGACGAAAACTTCCTGCCCGATGCCAGCACACCGTAAATCCGGTCGGTGCGCCACGGCGCTTCCCACTCAACGCTGATCGAATATGGATATCCGTCTGGCGCAATGCGCCCATTCGCCGTCGCAATTAATCCCGAAGTTGGATTCAGAACGCTAGGAAGCTTGTCGGAGGGGATGTATCCGGTCCACTCATGAGCGTTGTTGCTGCCATCAACTGGAAGGCTGCCATCGCCCGACGCGCGAATCGGGACTTTGCCGGTCGCCTGATATCCGATATTTCCATCGACGTCGGCATAGACCAGGTTCTGTCCCGGCGCGTCGAATTCCGAAAGCGCAGCGCGAAACTCTTGCCAATTCTGTGCCGAATCCACATGAAAGAATGGATTGCGAATTCCATCGTAAAGCGTCCATCGCAAAGCTATCTTCCGCGTTTCGCCCGGAGCCAGGTCACTCACAATGGGACCGTGTCTGGTGACTTGCACATCGATAACCACGTCCGGCTTGCCCTTGACGTGAATGACTTCGCGCCGCACCTCGGGTGACTTCCAACCCTCGGGCGTCAGATATTGTCCCCGTCCGTTAAAAGTTTCGACATATGAATCCTCGACCGTAGGCTCGACGTTGGTGCATCCCCACGCAATTCGGCGGTTGTGTCCCACCAACACGTAAGGGGAACCGGGAAGCGTGACTCCAACAACGTCGAAATCTCCGGCGTGCAGATGCGCCTCGTACCACAGGTTCGGCACCTGATGGCCCAGGTGCATATCATTTGAGAGCAGCGGCTTGCCGGTCGTCGTATGCTCGCCCGAAACTACCCAATTGTTCGACCCCAGGGGCGCAGGTTGGTCCTGCATAAAAGGCTCCAGCCAAGGCTGCAATAGTTCGGGAACCGGCTCCGATGAAGCCACTGCCCCCACCGTCTTTTCCGGTACATGCCTTACCGGAGCGCCGTGAGACGTGGGAGGAGCCATAGTGGGCGGGTGGTCCCGCCACGAGGTGTTTACGTAAAGATCCGCCGTCAGCTCAGGCCCGATTTTCGCAAGAATCCTCTCTCGATTCAGTGCAGCTTTTGGGCTTGTGCTCAGAGTCTCCACCATCTGATACCCAATTGCGACCGAGTCCTCGAGCGTCCAGGGTTGGGGCGAGTAGCGCAGAACCCGAAATTCCAGCGGCAGCCGGTCGCGATGAGATTTTATATACGCGTTCACTCCCCGCGCATAAGCTCCGAAGTGCTGCCCGTCTTCTGGCGTTGACACCAGCGCCCACTTTTCAGCCGCTGCCCTGATCCCCAAAATCCTTTGCTGCCGGTCATGTTTCAGTGCCACCTCGCCAACAATTTCGGAGAGCTCGCCGTTTGCCGCGCGCCGCATCAGATCCATCTGAAACAGCCGGTCTTCAGCCGTAACGTAACCTTGCGCGAAAAACAGATCATCCATCGTGTTCGCGTCAATCGTCGGAACCCCATGGCCATCACGTGCAACCCTGACTGGCCCTGAGAGTCCGGCGACAGCAACCGTCCCGTCGATTTCTGGTAGCGCGGAGTACGCGATTGAGAAAAGCCAGATAAATAGCGCGGCGACGATTAAAAACGAAACCAGCACGGAAATGCCGGCAATTCGCCAGACCCTGACTCGCGGATGGGAAGATTTCACAGGAGAAAGCGTATCGGCTTTCATTACGGATTTCCGATTGTAGGCTGCAGATTCAGAAATAACAATTTGCCGCCTGCTCGTAGAACAACCGCGGTGCAAAGGTCGCTAAACGGCCACCCGCCGCCCGGCATTTGGCCTAGCCTGCAGTCGCCCAGTATGATCTAAGTATCAAAATGATCTGTTCCAATTGCGACGCCCCCATGCCCGACGTCAGCGTGTTCTGCCCAGCTTGCGGCCAATCCGTTATTGAGGAATCCGCCGGAACCGATCCTCGAGAGAAGATTGTGGGTGCGCTGGCTTATGTAGGCCTAATTCCAGCCATTGTCCTTCTTGTTATTCCGGCGCTCCGGGATAAGCGGTTCATCCGCTTCCACGCGTGGCACTCTGTGTTCTTTTCCGTTTCGTCGGTCCTCTTGGGGCTCGGGCTGAGATTGCTTTTTATTATTTTTTCAATGCTGCCAGTAGTGGGATTTCTCCTGGCCTGGCTCTCCTTTGGAATCGGCGCCCTCGGCATCCTCATTCTCTGGGTGGTGCTGGTGGTCAAGGCCGCGCAGGGTCAGCATTATGAGCTGCCGTTAATCGGTCCGCTGGCCGCGCAGTTTGCATCCTAGGCAAAATTCGCGCTGATTCTTTGGGACTTAGCTTCGAGTACACGTTCGTAGCTTGACACACCCCCCTATGAGATGGCATTCCTATTTACTTTTACCTTGTGCCTCTAAAGTGAGCTCAGGGGCTGGTCGGATGAAAAGGGGAGCCCGTGAAAGTTAAGGTTTTCTATCATGATCGATGTTTCGACGGCGCTTCTTCAGCAGCGCTCTTCTCGCGCTTTTATGCTGAGCGCATCCGCAACGATGTTGACTTCGTCTATTCAGGGCTGCTGCACCGGGCCGGCTCTCTTTTCAACGAGGCTGACTTTGATGGAGACGAGAACGCAATTGTAGATTTTAAGTATTCCAGCTCTCCTAAGATCACATGGTGGTTCGACCATCACCAGAGCGCATTTTTGTCGCCCGAAGACGCCGAGCATTTCGAGCAGGACCAGAGCAGCCGTAAGTTCTACGATCCTGATTTCAAGTCCTGCACCAGCTTCATTTCGACCATTGCCGAGCAGCGCTTCGGCTTCAATCCGGCTTCGGTTGCCGAATTGGTGCAGTGGACCGATGTTATTGACGGCGCCCTATATCCCGATGCGAAAACGGCCGTAGAAATGAAAGAGCCTGCCATGCAGCTCACCATGGTGATCGAATCTACCCAGGACCGTGAGTTCATTCCCCGCCTGATCCCGCTGCTAGCGACTCAGCCCCTGGGCGAGGTTGTGCGAAACTCTCTTGTCGCGCCTCTCCTGCCGCCATTGCTCGAACGCCACGGCAAATCGACGAACGTCCTAAAGGAACGAATTGAATCCCGCGACCACACGCTTTTTTTTGACATCACTGATCACGATCTCGAAGGCTATAACAAATTCGTGCCTTATTATTTGCATCCCGAGTCGATCTATAGTGTTGGGCTGAGCAAGAGCAGCTTCCGCGTGAAAGTTTCCGTTGGATCCAACCCCTGGGCACCGAGCCCTCCAACTGTGAATCTCGCAAAGGTTTGCGAGCGCTACGGCGGCGGAGGGCATGCCCGCGTCGGCGCAATTTCCTTCGACGTGACCCAGCACACGGCGGCCAGCAAAGCTGCACGAGAAATCGTGGAGGAGCTGCGGGCCAGCGTTCGTTCTACCGTTTCGCAATGAGCAATTTGAGGGGAACCTTGCTTTGGCGTTTACACTGAATTCGCCATCCAAACCATTTCGGTCGCAGATGCACACAGCCTTGCACATCCAAACCGTCGCGCTTTCAACTCAGGAGCGCCGCCGCCTTCAAGCCCTGCGCACGGTCGCTTTCATGGAGTTCGCTAAAGGCGTTGCGGTTTTGGCGGCAGCCATCAGTCTCTACTGGGTCGATCCCACCGACGTCGTAGGGGCATTCCTTGATTTTCTACACATAAGTCCGGATCACCATCTCGCCCAGATGCTCCTTCATTCTGCCGATAGCTTAAGCAATGCCAGACTCTGGACGGTCATCCTTGTGGCTTGTATCTATTCGGCTCTTCGTTTTACAGAAGCAGCTGGTTTGTGGCGGGCAAGACCGTGGGCGGAATGGATCGCGCTCATATCAGGCGCTATGTACCTTCCTTTTGAAGTATTAAAACTTGCGCACAAAGTCACTCCACTACATGTCAGCATATTGCTTATCAATCTTGCGGTGGTTGCCTACATGTTCTATTTGAGGATCTACCTCCCGCGTCTCTCAAAAACTGCCAGCCACGTCCGTTAGAATTGTGTTAGCAGGTTTTTCTTCGCGACGCATCTTTGCTTACCAGAAGACAATTTCTCTATACCGGGGCTGCTGCCATCGCCGGCGCGGCAACGCTGGGCATGGACGGATACCTCGAGTCGTGCCGTCTTCAGCTCAAACGAATTGAAATCCCGTTGCGGCGTCTGCCGCACGAGTTTGACGGATTTACCATCGCCCAACTGAGCGATTTTCACTACGAAGAAAAATTTTCAGCCGTCCCGATTCGCCGTTCCGTCGACCTGGTGAACAATCTTCATCCCGATCTGGTGGTCTTCACCGGCGATTTCATCACCGTGCCGCTCGTGAAGCTCGGCTCCCGTGCTACCCGCGAGGCAGCGAAAACCGTATTTCCCTGCGCCGAAATACTGCACCACATCCAGGCGCGTCACGGGTCGTTTGCGGTCCTCGGCAACCATGACGCTTGCTCGAACCCTGCGTTGGTGACAAACGCGCTCCGATCGCATGGCATCCCTGTGTTGAAGAACGCCTGCCTCCCCATTGAGCAAGGCTCGGCGCGTTTCTGGCTTGCGGGGATAGACGACGCGCTTGAGGGGAGACCGGATCTGGGAGGCGCCACCCAGAAAATTCCGCCGAGCGAGACTATCGTTCTGTTAGCTCACGAACCGGATTTCGCTGAAGAATCGGCGTTGGTTTCGGTTGATCTTCAACTCTCGGGCCACTCTCACGGAGGCCAGATCTGGATTCCTGGCTTTGGGGCACCGTGGTTGCCGCCCCTGGCGAGAAAATATCCGCGCGGCCTTTACAAAGTCGGAAACATGACTCTGTACACCAACATCGGAATCGGAACCATTCGCGCTCCGATTCGCATCAACTGCGTCCCCGAAGTCACTCTGATTACCTTGCGGAGCTTATAGGGAGCACGCTCTCCCTCGCCCACCACTATCCACGCAAGGGCGGACGCACTCGTTTGCCCAGACAGCCAGAAGTCACGCGATCAAAAAGGAACCGAACAAGCTATACAACAACACCGCCAGCACGATCAGCGTGAACCCGACATACATGCGGTCGCCCTCAACCGCGAACGCCCCCGCCGAAAACACCACACGCGCAATCGGTGTCGCAATCAAAAGCAATAACCCCAGTTGCATAATGCCGCGCGGGTTGCCCGAGAACGCATTTGGAATAATCTCGTGAACGGCCTTGAGTTCATTCGGCTCGCCATGAAATGCTCGATAGCTCACATGCGCCCACGGGTGTTCTGCGAGATACGGCACCGCACCGCCGATCACTACCAGCGCGGCAATCACCACGCCGGCCCGCAGAAGGTTCGCAATAAGCCCCTCTACCCGCTCATCATTCAGCGGCTTCATGGTCATTACAATCCTCCGGTCAATCCCTTGAACATCATCTCCAGGCCAAGCAGCACAATGACGACACTAAACACCAGGCGCAATCGTTTGGTTTGCGTTTTTACCAGCACGCGTGTTCCGAGGAGAGAACCCATCAGCACCCCAATCATCACTGGCATCGCCAGTGACGGGTCGATGTAGCCCCTGCTCAAATAGACTCCCGCGCTGGCTGCCGCCGTCACTCCGATCATGAAATTGCTCGTCGTGGTTGAGACTTTGAACGGAATTTTCATCGCCTGGTCCATCGCCACCACCTTCAGCGCCCCCGAGCCAATTCCGAGCAAGCCGGAGAGTGTCCCCGCAATGAACATCACGCCAAAACCCGACGGCACGTTATAGACGTTGTACTGCCGAACTCCGCTCGTGTCCGGAAAGCTGCCGTTCATCTTCAGCTTTGTCGCCAGCGGATCAGGAGGCTGCTCCACATCGGTTCTGGGCCGCGTGCGCCGAGACACGTAGGCCGAATAAAGCAGCACAATTCCGAAAATAATTGCGATTGCGTTGGCCGGCACCTTGACCGTCAAGTAGGCTCCGAGCAGCGCACCGATGGTAGTAGCGATTTCAAGAAACATTCCAATGCGTATGTTCGAGAATCCTTCTTTAACGTACGCCGCCGCCGATCCTGACGATGTTGCGATCACCGAAACCAGTGATGCTCCAATCGCATATCGCAAATCCACGTGGAAGAAAATCGTAAGCAGCGGCACCAGTACCACGCCGCCACCCAGTCCCGTCAGGGCACCAAGAAATCCGGCAACCAGCGAACCGGCCCAGACCAGGAAAGTGAATTCGAGGACGTTCATTCGAATCAATAAGTCTGCCACAGACTAGCAATCAATCTGCCACGGCAGTCCCTTCTAAGTTACTTCTCTGTTTTCCGATCACAGGCGAACCTAGTTATATGACTCACCCGAAGCTGGTAGAAAAGGCGGTCGCCTGGTTGCGCCGCTATGGATGCAGTGTTGTGCTTTCCGAGCAGTGTTGCGCCAGCGGCGAAACTCCAGATGCCATCGGCTGGAAGCGCGGCTGCCATTCTGTGGTGTTGGAGTGCAAAATTTCCCGCTGCGACTTCCTCGCAGACAGAGAAAAACCATTTCGCGTAAAGCCGAACATCGGCATGGGATGCGAGCGCTTTTACTTGGCTCCGGCCGGAATCATCCGTGCTGACGAACTACCTGCGGGCTGGGGATTGCTCGAGCTGCGAGGAAGGGAAGTCGCTGTCGCGCATAAGTCCGCCACTGATTTGCGATCGACGAGAGGCTTTCGCTACGAAATGAACCTGCTGCTCGCGAGCCTTAGAAGGGTCGAGGTTCGCATCGAGCCGCAATCGATAACCGACTTTCTCAAGTGGAAAAATCGCATGGCGGAATACAATCGCGGATCGATGCCCCAAGGCCTCACTCCACCACAGGACGAGCCTAATCCCTTCCTCCATTCTGAAATTCTTGAGTGATCTGAGGAATGTACCTCCAGGTGCTCTGGATTTTTTTATTCATGCTAGACTTCGTTTCGTGATGACGTACGCAAATTAAAGGGGTTGCCTGTCATCACTTTGCGGCGTATTTGGGTGGCCGTTGCTCAGGTACCCTTCGCCGGCAAAGCCGGTTCAGTTTCAGAGAAGGTACTTCGCTATTTCGCGCACAGGGTGTATTTTCCCGCTCAGGTTTTCTGGCCCGATCAGTACTCGCACGAACCTGAGAAGGAGGTCCGATGGGTGTCGCGCTGCACCAGGACGTATGCGCCGCTTTTTTCGACCGCTTGCGCCAAGCCCCGTCTCGTGCTTTGCTGCTCGATTATGACGGCACGCTTGCGCCCTTCACCGCCGACCGAGAGCGGGCATTTCCGTATCCCGGGATTCCTGAGCTGGTCGCGAAGATTATGCGTACCGGAACCCGGGTCGTGCTCATCAGCGGGCGTCCAGCGACTGAGTTGTTGTTTCTGAGCGGCATCCATCCTCATCCTGAAATCTGGGGAAGTCATGGCTGCGAGAGGCTTCTCCCAGATGGGTCCTATCAGGTGGAACCGCCGTCGCCGAGTCACCAGTCGGCATTGCAGGCTACCGCACACTCTTTGAACGCCTGTGGTCTTGCATCTCAAATGGAGATCAAGCCCGGCGGCATCGCGGTCCATTGGCGCGGTTTGTCGCCGGAACAACGCGCGCCCGTCGAAGCGAAAGTAAGAAGCTTGTTCGCATCCGCGGTCGAGGACCACGGCTTACACCTGCTTCCATTCGACGGCGGCTTGGAATTGCGCGCGCCCGGCAAGAATAAAGGAGACGCTGTTGCAGCAATTATCTCCGAAGCCGGATCCGAAGTAGCTGCTGCTTATTTAGGCGACGATCAGACTGACGAGAATGCCTTTCGTGCCATCAAACGATGGGGCATTGCAATTCTGGTGCGTACTGAACCCCGGCCAACTGAGGCAGATATCTGGTTGCGGCCGCCGGAAGAACTGGGTCGTTTCTTTCGCGATTGGCTCACAGCCTGTGGAGCGGAAGCATGAAGCTGCTGGAAGGGCGACTGATCAACGTGTCGAACCGCTTGCCGGTTGAAATTAAGAACCGGGGCGGAAAGCCGCGTCTTACGGCCAGCGCCGGCGGACTAGCCTCCGCACTCGATAGCATTTGGCGTCATCATCACGGGCTCTGGATAGGGTGGGCTGGCCCGGTCGAAGCCGAGGCCGCAATCCCGCTTCTGCAAAAGGCCGCGCGTGGACGCCCCTATGGCTTTCGCGCTGTACCGCTCTCTTCCCAGGAAATTTCAAAGTTCTATGCTGGGTTCGCCAACGAGATTATTTGGCCGCTCTTCCACGACATGCCGTCGCGCTGCAACTTCGATCCCGAATATTGGGAGGTCTATCAGCGCGTCAACCGCAAATTCGCGCAGGCCACGGCTGATAGCGTTAACGGCAAGGACTTCATTTGGGCGCACGACTACCACTTGATGCTGATGGGCCATTACCTGCGCGAGACCGGCTGTACCACGCGCGCCGGATTTTTTCTGCACATTCCATTTCCGGCACCCGACATGTTTGAGAAATTGCCTTGGCGAAAAAATATCCTGCGCGGTTTGCTCGGGTACCACCTTCTCGGATTTCAGACCGACCGCGATCGTTTCAATTTCCTCAGCTGTGTGGAACGAATTCTCCCTGCAGCTTCGTCGGAACGGGAGCAGTCTCACAATATAGTCGCTTATGAGAATCACCGGACCACGGTTGCGACATTCCCCATCAGCATCGCCTTTGACGAGTTTGCAGGTCACGCCGCCAGCCACGACGTCGAAGCTGCCGCGAATCAACTCCGCCGCGAGCTGTCGAACAATTTCATGGTCCTCGGCGTCGACCGCATGGATTACACCAAAGGCATACCTGAGCGCCTCAAGGCGTTCCGCATCCTGCTGCACCGCTATCCTGAGTTGCGTCACCGCGTCACTTTCGTGCTGGTCGTGGTTCCCAGCAGGGAAGACATAAAGGAATACAAAGCTCTGCGCAGGGAAGTCGAACTGCTGGTCAGCCAGATCAATGGCGAATTCACCGACGCCGGCTGGGTCCCCATTCACTACATTCACCGCAACCTGTCTCGCAAGCAGTTGCTCAGTTACTATCGCGCCGCCGATATTGGATTGATCACTTCTCTGAAAGATGGAATGAACCTGGTGGCGAAGGAATTCTGCGCCGCTCAAATCGATGAACAAGGTGTAGTCATAATCAGCGAATTTGCCGGAGCCGCCGCCGAGCTGCGTCACGGAGCGCTGGTGGTTAATCCCAATGACCTTGCCGGAGTTGCCGAGGCCATTCACCGCGCCTGTGTAATGCCGGTGGAAGAGAAACGCGCGCGGATGAAACTTCTGCGAGATGTGGTCCGCACTTACAACGTTCAGGGCTGGGCGGAATCTTTCCTGGAAGCGGCCCTCTCGCCGGATGGGCACTTCCGGCGCAGCAGCGGCGCTGCTGCCGCCTCGATTGAAGGCAGCGACTTCCCGCTTGTTGCCTCCTCCGCTACCGAAGACCAAAGAATCGCGTAGTCCCTTATCACCACTTCATATTGTTTCGGATCTATTGTCGAGTTGCGGTTCCGAGTTTCTTACGCGTTCTTTTTCTCTTGGCTAATTCCTTCGCCGAATACATGCTTCCGCGGCATCTCTTCGCGCTGCACCAGCATGGGGCTGGATCATCCGGATCGCCGTCATAGAGGTTGTAGTCATACGCGAGCTCCTCGCCTGCAGCGATGTTCCGAATTGCCTGGATAATCACCCGCCCTCGGATCTCGTCAGCTTCACAGTTCGGATCGCAACAGTGGTTAATGAAGGCTGCAATGCTATCGCCATCAACCACATGCTCGCCGTCGACTAATCCAAAAAGATAGGTTCGCGGGGAATGCTCGTAAATATCGTCCGCCTGTGAATTGGTCAGCCGTGGGCCGGTGTATTCAGCAACGATCGCGCGTTTCTTGATGGGTGTGGTGGTATAGACGCCATCTGCGTGGATCTGCGATCGCCGGATAACCAGTGCCATCTATTGAGATTAGCATTGGGAAGCGGAGCCGCTGCTCCGCAGCTCGCGGGTAAGCTCAATCACAGCTTAAGCTGCGCTAGTGCGCTCCTCAGAAGTGGTATTCTGCTGCTCGATCTCCGGCCGCGCCTGCTTTCGTGGGACCACCGCACGCACCATTGCGCCCTTGTTCGCCGGTTTCAGTTCCAGGCTCCCGCCTAACTCGCCCATGCGTTCGTTCATGCCGCGCAAGCCAACTCCAAATGCCGAGGGTAGGTCCTCGCTGTTCTCGTCTAGCATCGCCAGCGGAAAGCCTTTGCCTTCGTCTTCAACTTCCAGTACTACTAAGCCGTTTTCCTCGAATAATCGTATTAGCGCTGTCTCGCTCTCAGAGTGCCGGTGCACATTCGTCAAACTCTCTTGTAAGACTCTGAACAGTGCCAGCTCTACCGGCCGCGGAAGCCGCTCCAAATCAGGCGCGACCTCGAAGCTCATCTTGATCTGACTGCGGCTCGAAAATCCTTCCAGGTACCATTGGATCGCCGACGTCAAACCCATCTCCTCGAGCATCGGTGGATACAACAAGTAGGCAATCGTTCGCACCTCTCTTATCGCTTCTTCCGAGAGCTGCACGCATTGCGCGACCTTCGATAGAGCCTGTCCTTCGCTGGATGGTAGCGAGAGTTGCAGCGAATCCAAATTAATTTTGAGCATGGCCAAACATTGACCTAGGCTGTCATGAAGGTCGCGGCCGATGCGCTTGCGTTCTTCATCCTGGGAGCGTAGCAGGTGTAGGGAGAGTTGGCGCAGTGATTCCTCGGACCTGTGTAGCCGCTTCTCGGCCTTCCTTCGCTCGATTACCTCTTGCTCCAAGTGTTCGTGCGCTCGTTCCAGGTCCTGATGAGCACTCTTCTTCTCGGTCAAGTCGCGCGTTACTTTGCCGAAGCCCAGCAACCGGCCGCTTTCATCTTTGATCGCTGTGATGATCACATTGGCCCAGAACATCGAGCCATCTTTCCTGAGCCGCCAGCCTTCGTCTTCGAACCGCCCTTCGGCGGCTGCGATCCTCAGCTCCCGCGCCGGCTTGTCCGCCCTCAAATCTTCTGCCGGATAAAACACCGAAAAATGTTGCCCAATGATCTCCCAAGGTTTGTATCCCTTAATCCGTTCGGCTCCAGCGTTCCACGTCGCAATGTTCCCTTGGGTATCTAACATGAACATGGCGTAATCGCGTACTGCTTCTACAAAGAGCCGGAAGCGTTGTTCGCTCTGCAATAGCGCGGCTTCGTTCTGCAACGCTACTGCTTGCTGCTGCAGCAGGCTCACGCTGCGCAGCCGGTCCTCTTCGCGCGACATTGCTAGAAAACTCTCAGACGGAAAAACCGCTGAATGCTCGGCGCAGATTTTCAGAAATGCTTCCGTATGCTTTGCGCTGTTGAATCCGGAAATCGGATACGCGCACAGCAGTGAAAACGAATGTTTATCCGCCAGCTGGTTCCAGAGTTGTTCCAGGCGCAATGCGGCCTCGTAATTTCCCGTGGCCCACAGGATGTTCACCATCTCTCCGAAGGCCGCGACCCGACGCCTATCTCCCACGACGCTCGACGCCGCTTGCGCAAGCGGAGCGCCAATGACTTCCTTGAAACGTTCTTCATCCGGAAAGCCATCCACCATGAACTTGGATAAAGTCTCGCTCGCGTCCAAAGCCAGAAACCGCCCCTGACGAGCCGCCTTGCCGACCTCCAGCCCGCGTTGTTTCAGGACCTGCTCGATCGCTTCCCGATGCGCTCCGGTCGCGATCAAGACCGCTGCATCGCCGGCAGCTAGCGCGGAGCCTACGAATCCGCTCACCGCATCAATTAGGAATTTATCGTCCTGATAAAACTGGACAACGTGCTCAGGCTTGTTGTTTGTTGAGGACGGTAGGTTGTCGCCCGTCTCAGCGGAAGTAGAAGGTGAACTTGACATCAGATTTCCTCGCTCCGTAACAGCCGGTCCCGCTCAATGAAGACTAAGAGGAACAACCACGGACAAAGCTGCTGTAACCGGCATACAGTCAACGCCTTAATCGTAGAACCGGGCTGAAACACAGGTCTATACATGAAAACCTGTAGTCGCCATCTCCAGTGTACAAGAAAGCCCAGGCAGAGGAGACGAGAAGCTAATCAGGTGGGCCCAGCCGTACTACAGCGGTTGTAGAAAATAGAAGTTGTAGAAAGAAGAGGGGCGAGCAGGGCGACTCGCCCCATATTTTCTCGTCTCACAATTTAAAAATACCCAACTTTAAAGAGACCTCCGCCGACTACTCGAGTTCTCTCTCGCCGCCGAACAGGTCGGACATTACTTTCACGCTCGCGTCGCAGGCATGGTTCAGGCACGGCAGTCCCAAACCCGATTCAAGGGACTTCAACAAGGAAAAGTGGGTGTAAAACTGTCCACTTCGCACGCCGTGAAGGCCGTAATTCGTGTCCACGATTGTCAGTACCTGGTTGGTGTTCGGTGCCAGGCTATAGTCGTTTTCGTCCCACAGCACGACAATCGCATTGTTGCCATTGTGCCATGCTCTGGAACTCTTGATCGCTGTTACCAGCCGTTGTACGGTCACGTCTCCCAGGTAAATGAGCGCTGGATTCAGCCCGGCTTGGCTCCCATCGCTAATCGGATCGAAGTTGCAGAATGCGCCGGCGTTGCCGCGGCCGTGCTGGTCATTGCACTGGTTCGGAGCAATAAACGAGAACGTCGGCACCTTGCCAGAGCCAAGGTCGGTATACAGACTTTCAAATCCGACGGTATTCGCTAAGCTGTTGTTCGGTTCTGTGCCTTCCTGTACGTTCTGGAAGTACGCGAACGGGTTGTGCTTCACAGCATATTGTTTTACGACGTCGCCCTGCGACAGCGGCGGATTCAATGTCGGGAAAATTTGAGTGAAGTCAGTGCTGTCGGTGTAGAAGCCGTCGCTGTAGTTCACATTGTCAGCGCCGCTGAGTGGCAGGCTTTCTTGATAGCTCTTCCAGCTCTTGTTCGCATTCACCAGTTGATCTCCAATCGTCTTGCCCAAGGTGTTATTGGCGGCTGGAATGGATAGTGTGCCATCAATATTATTTTCTCCAGGAGTTCCGCTCGTCTCGTTCGTGTAATCGATCGCCGGTGTCGCCGCGTCCGTCCCAGTCCCCGCAATCGGGCAAATCGCTGAGCTCGCCGGATTGTCAGTATCAGCGATTCCGGAGGCTAGGTTTGTGACGCAGGTCAGATTGTGCCAGTCTGGATTGTTGTCGCTATGCACTCCGAAATTCGATCCGCCCACGACCTCCAGGTAGTTGGTCAGACTGGGATGTGCGATCGCAAAGTAGTTGGTCGCGGTATTGGCTGATGCAGCATATTTATTAATGAACGGCGCATTCGGATTGCCCACGATTTGTCCGTAGCCATGATTCTCCATCATGATCACGAATACGTGATCGAGGTGTGTTACGCCCTTGGGCACAGGCCCTTCGGCGGCAAACAGGGTGCTCGTGAAAGCAGCAGCAAGCAAAGAAAGAATTGCCTTTCTTGTCATAAAATTCACCTTTTCCAGGGATGAGAATTCGGGCGTCGCGCAGTGGTTTCTGCCCGCTAGCAGCCAACCTTATCAGCGGAATCGTGAGAAGAAAGTTAGGAAGAAGTTAAGGGTTAATGAATCTGGCGCCGAGTTGCGCGATTTGTTCCGATCGACCGCTCTTTCCCCTTACTCAAGAAGCTGTTAGGATATTTTCTGTCGCGAGCGGTAAATTCCGCACCATTGCTGGATTTTCCATCTCATCGATTTGGCGAGTGGGGACGTAGTTCAGTTGGTTAGAACGCTGCCCCCTAACCGCTTTTCTTTGTTTTCATACCCTTAGATCACTTCCTGTCCAGCTTCCTGTCCATAAAATCGCGACAACTGTGTCAATTCCTTCCACTCAGTTCCTTTATTTGACCGAGCCTGCAACCAACGTTATCTTCGGCGCCGCCACGAGGAAAACATGGCGAGACCGAAGCAATACGCAGAACGAGTCAACGTAGTGAAGTACATCAAGTCGGGCGATGCCTGGCGGTTTGCCCCTGTCATCGAGAGAAACGGGAAGATTGTGCGTGACCACGTGCTCATTGCAGGCCACGATGAATTGCACCCCGAAGGCACTTACTATCTGGAGTGGCGGATCGATCATCGCCGGCGGCGTAAAGCCATTTCAAACTTCACCGATCTCGTCGAGGAAGCTCGCCGCAAATCGATCGAACTGGACGCCAGGCGCGCCGGCGTGATCGCATCCCCAGCCCCGTCTCCATCGTCAGGTGCTGCCACAAGGCGGATGCGCGTGGCTTCAGCCATTGATACCTACCTTGATTTCGTCAAACATCACCGAGCAGATCGGACATATCTGACGTATCGATACACGCTGAACGTACTGCTGCGCCAGTCCTGCTCGACTCCGTTTGTCGAAGACGTTTCGCGGGACGACATTTTGAAGTTCATGACCGACTGCTACAAGCTGGGTCTTGGCGGCCGGACCGTTTACGACAAGCTCGTCGTTGTTTTGCAAATGTTCAAGCGCTACGGCAGAACGAAACTGATTGAACCGAACGACTGGCCTGACTACGTCGATAAAATCCGCCCCATCTATGAACCGGAGGAAATCCAGACACTGCTCCACCGTGCCGAGCCAGACGAGGCAATCTTTCTGAAATTCATGGTGGGTTCCGGCTTTCGTGACCGGGAAGCGCAGCATGTCACATGGCGTGACCTCGATTTTCATAACAGCGTGGTCCGCGTCACGGCAAAGCCCATCTGGGGCTTCAAGCCGAAGAACTGGGAGGAGAGGGCCGTGCCCTTGCCAACGGCGCTGATCGATCAATTGCGGTTATTCAGAGAAGGCCGCAAGGGGCTGCCGGCGCAACTGGTTTTTCCCAATTCCAAGGGAAATCCTGATACAGAAAATGACATGATCGTGAAACGTGTTGCCGAGCGCGCAAAACTGAATTGCGGCCAATGCCTCACCCGCCACGGCAATCGCTGCGCAGAAGGGCCTCACTGCCAGCATTTCTTCCTGCATAAGTTTCGGCACACCTTCGCGACAGAGCACTTGCGACATGGCGTTGACATCCGCACCCTGCAGAACTGGATGGGGCACAGGGACATTAAATCGACGATGGTCTACTTGAAAGGCGTGCAATCGAAAGACGCATTGGCCAAAGTCAATGCCGGAGCCCTGGCCGGATATGTGGCTTGAGCCCATTCGATGGAGGAAGTTGAATCCGCGGCCGTGGGGTCAAGACGCTGCATGAACAGATCTTATAACCACTTACAAATACGCAGGGACTGCCAAACGCCGCGCGAGTCTTACAAGACAGCGCATTTTGTTGGGTTGAGTGGTGGGTTGGGAAAATAGGGCACCACAGCGAAGAACCAATGCTCGCGTAAGCGGATAAGCGAAAAGGCTCCTTCTTGCTGTTTTCGTCGACCAAGTCTCCTTGCCTTGATTCCATCAACCTCACCGCGTGAACCTGGCAGTTTGCCTGGATCCATTTTCAGCTATCGCAGTTAGATGAAGTCAGCCAGAAGTTGCTCAGCGCTCTGATAGCGCGCATCACGATCCTTTTGCAGCAATTTACCAATCACGGCGCAGAGAAGGTCTGGCAAGGTCGAGAGCCACTCGCGTGGATCAGGAGCTTCAAGCTCCACGATGTTGCGAAAGATGTTGACCCGTGGCAATGCCTCATTGAGAAAGGGGTGCTCTCCAGTTGCGCACTCGTACATCGTCATACCAAGGGAAAACAGGTCAGACCTGGGATCGAGTTCACGAGATGCCAGCATGATCTGCTCTGGCGAATAGTATGCCGGCGTACCTACAGGGCCACTTCCCGCGAAGCTAAGTGCCTCGCCATCGAGGTCCAACGCCAAACCTGCATCAATAAGCACGTAGGTTGACGAAGTCTGCTGCATTATGTTCATGGGCTTCACGTCTCGATGTACGTAACGGTTGGTCGCAAGTATCCGGAGAGCTTCTCCGACACACCGCCCGAGGGAGATAACCTGCTCCGGTCGCATGGGAATCCGCACGGATGCCAGGGGGACGCCATCAATGTACTCCTCAAGGAAATAAACCAGTTTCTCGCCAGTGGGGACAATCAACTCTCGGAGAGAAATCGGGCCCAACTTGGGTAAGTAAGGCGAGCTGCACCGTTGCATAATCTCAATCTCCCGCGCTACGCGACGCAACGCGCGGTCACTCGCCATTATCGCTTTCAGGACATACGCCTGATTTTGAAATGCACAGGCCCAGACACTCTTTTGCCCGCCGATTTTGAGGTGCGGTCCCAGCGCTAGCCCCTGACAGTCGGCCACAAAGATTTGCCCATCAATCTGACTTAATTCCATCTCACCGCACTCCTCAGAGCACTGGCTCGCCGACAAAGTCAGCGGCGAAGTGCGCACAATGCTTTGGCGCGTATTCCAACCTCGGACTGCGAGTAATTACATGTTCGTTCGCGTCAAAATGGAGATACTCTGCTCGAAAGTGGCGGCGTTGCCACCCGGTCAGAAGCTCTACAAGTAGTCCGACCGCAACGCTCGCGAGCACACCGTTGGACCAAACGACTTGCGGCCTACCGCCAGCGGCGCCGTACAATTCTGCCTCTTGGCGCAGGTTTTCGTCGGTGAGGAAACCGAGGCAGCGGAAGCACGGACCACCAGGTACTGAGAGAATTACCTGTCCCGTCATGTGCGGCTGCTCGTTGACCAGGTGAACATCCATCCCAATGTCGATCAGAGGCGTCAGAAACCGGCGAACACTGACTTCCAAGTCTTGGCGGGCGGCGTAAGAATCAAGGCAGCTGATAACAACGTCCGCTTCGCGGAGCGCGTCCGCAGCCAGTTGCCACTGGACGGCATACGTGTGTACCTCTGCAGCGGGATTAATAGCAACAAACATTCGGCGGGCAATCTCCACCTTTTCCGTCCTCGCCCCTACATCCGCTGCTGTCCCACCAATGAGTCTGTTGAGATTACTCAATTCAAGACTGTCGGGATCAAAGAGCAACACGCGCCCAATGCCAATATGCGCTAGCTGCTGGGCAACATGCGAGCCACCGCCACCGAGGCCGACAATTGCGATCGTCGCATTCTGTAGTAGCTCTCCTGATTTCGCGCCTAGGAAAGACTGTCGGGTGTACTGATCCGTCATGAGAGCACCTTGATGCGATCCCCAACTGAAGTTATGCGCGAGACGTCAACGCCACTCGTTTCTAATGCCGTACCCCATACGCGGGCGTAGGCCCGGTCAACACTCATTACAAGGGCTCCGTGCAAACGCTCGGGACAGACATTCACAAAACAAGGCATCAGTTGCTGCATCTCACGTGTATCGACTCGACTCATGCGAGGCACACCTGCGTGCTCGTGGACATGTACGTGAAACACGCTTGCCTCTTCGGTAAGGGCCAGCTGCATTCCCGTTCTGATTGCGGTCGCATCAAAGCGTGCTCCCACTGACTTGTCCCGCAGATACCTGTCGTCTTCGATTGCGACGTACCGGTAGCCAAGAAGGAGGTATCCAGCGGGCACTCTGCTCTGCTTGCAGCACAAGAAGCCGATGCGCTCGTAGGCAAATGGATGTGGCCGGCGAAGATCCGCACGGATCGCCTCGACCAGCGTCGTGAGCATCCGGAGGCGGATCATAGTCTCAACCCTTTCAAGTGTCCGATCAACAATTCAATGGGTCGCAATCCATTGGGGACACGCCAGGAGTACGCGAACCAATTGCGCTCGAAGATGCGTACGTTCTGCGTGTTCCAATTCCGACCGGTGGGAGCGTTCGCCACGCCGGCGAAAAATAGCCGGTTTTCGTAGCCGTCGCGGGCACCCATGCAAAGCAGGCAATCCATCACGTCCGGATTGCAGCCTGCAGGAAGTCGCAGGGATGGCAAGAAAACGTAATCGTTACCTGCTTCAGTGCACGCGCGCGCTTCGGGACAAAGGGCACGCAACTCGTCGATATGCGCTTCCGGGATCATCGCTACGAGGATGCTCCCGCACGCGGATGGCTGACGAACCGCTCCCCACCTTTCAGCACGACATGCCCGTCATCGCGCAGTGGTGTTAGCGTGCCATTGACTATTTGCTCGAGTTCGTACGCGGCTGGAACGCCCCCTAGAGCCTTCAATTCAGAGACCGTGATGTCTCCGCGATGGACAGTGAAGGGCTTATTGTCAATGGTGATAGTTACATCAGGTCCAGCTTGGGGATTATCTGGGTGGTCAGGCTGTGCCATATTTTTGTTCCAACCTTTCTGGATCAGCCCTGGCACGCCAGTCAGCCGATCTGCTGATTAGCGTATCGCAGTTCACAAAAAAATGCAAATCATCTCAGACGAGTCCAACTCCGAAATCTGAACCGACAAGGTTGCCGCGCTGTTGCAAACGTACCCGTGCCGCATCGCGTGAGACTTCATAAGCGGTGCACACCGTCTGAATGAGCGCTTGGCCCTCCCCGGAATTCAAACCAAACCTCGCTACGCTCAACCCGCATAAGTTAAGGAAATCCCGGATCGTGGCCGCGAGCGCAGTTGCTGGCATGAGAAATGCTCCACAGGCGTATCCGGCTTGCCATTCAATCCAGTCTGTCTGCACAGTTTGTAATATTGCTGCACGAGTACACTTGTTGGACCGCGGTTCTGCCTGGACACTGAACAGATCACCGGATCGCTCCCCATCGAAGAGAGACGAGTGAAAGTGAACGTGACCCAGCTCGTGAGTCAGCGTTGTTCTGAACCGATTTGTCATTCGCATATCTTCCGTTAATCTCTTGGAAATTCTGACTTGTGGACGTTGATGCGGAATAAAGTCAGTCACTCCTTCGACTTCGCCTTCTTCGCCAGACAGATCGGCGTACAGGTCAAGGCTGTCAGTCATGCTTTCCATGAGAACTGTAAGATCGTCGGTCGCGATCGGGTACGTAACGGAGCTATGGCGCGATTTCAGAAATGTCGCAACCAATTGTTCGCATTCTTCGTCGAGTTCCGCTGGTAAATAATGCGGCCGTTTTATGAATCTACCAGTACGATCCTTTACCCATTTCATTTGATCGTCCGGCGGAACGCGCGGAAGGCGCGCTCGATGGCGTCAGGATCGGAATCGCTAAGCCGGGCTGCCAAATCGCTCGGGACGGTTCCCGCCGCAAGCAATAGGTAATCTTTGGAGAGCTCGAGCTCTTTAGCGAATTGTGCTATCAAATACTCCGAAGGGGGATTCCTGCGATCGCGCTCAATGTCGTTGAGGTATTGGGGCGAAATTGGCTGGCCATCTTCCTTCTTTATTCGTTCCGCCAGCGTCTTTTGGCTGATTCCCAATTTCTTGCGACCCTCTACAATAATCTGTCCAAATGACATAATCTCATTATCCGCTGATTAGCGTACCACGGACAAGTTTTTGGGATTGTCGTCGAAGATGACACCCAACCCGGCACTGCGGTCCCACGGGCCGGGGATCTCTTATAGAAGTGCTCTCCTGCCGATTTGCTCATTTGCAAATGCTGCAGTTCGGTCCCCCATTATCAGACTGCGATCCGGGGCCGTTCGGGAGCGACTACAGGTTTTGGCATCTTTCGACGAAGCCATTCTGCAACAAGCGCGGGATCAAAACGCACTGACGCCCCCACACGAAATGAAGGAATCGCTCCCTCCGCCGCCATCTTGTAAACATGCTGCCGGGTTACACCCAGCAGTTTTGCCAGTTCTCTCGCTCTCATGGCCCCGTCCCGGGCTTCCAATGCCTGAATGATCTTCGGTACAGCCGGGAATGTGCTGTCCAAAAAGCTGATCCGATCGACTGATCTCGTCATCCGCTTTCTCCATCCTGCTCAGAGCGTTTTACGCCGAATCCGGATTTCAAGCAAAAATCACCCAAATCGAACCGCGATTTGACCGAAAGTTCATTCAAAGGTAGTTTCCTTGTGCTCGAAAGTGAAAACGCCTTTGGGCTCAGGAGTCGCGATGTTTGCGTCACTCGAAGAACTTGAGCATGGCTTGCGCGAAACGGGCTACATCGCCGATTCGATCCTCCATACAACGGTTTACCTCGCCGGAAAACTACATAAGCCGCTCTTGCTGGAAGGCCCGGCGGGCAGCGGAAAAACTCAGTTGGCATATGCGGTTGCGGGCGCCGCAAACACAGCGGTTGAGCGCTTGCAGTGTTATGAGGGCATCAATGAAGAAAAGGCCATCGGCAAATTCGACGAAGCCTTGCAAAGCCTTTGCGTTGAACTCAAGGCGAAGGCAGGCGATGTCGATTGGGCTTCGTTGCGAACCGAGTTACACAGCCAGGATTTCTTCAGCGCAGGTCCTCTAATGCGCGCTTTGCAGTGGGCAAAGCCTTGCGTCTTGCTCATCGACGAAATTGACAAAGTCGACCAGGAATTCGAGGCCATTCTGTTGGAACTACTCAGCGAGTGGCGGCTCAGCATCCCGAAGTTGGGCACCGTTGAGGCCCGCAGTATTCCTTTCGTCGTGCTCACTTCCAACGAGGAACGGCGTATTGGCGATCCTCTGCGCCGGCGGAGTTTCTACCTGCGTGTTGAACACCCAAGCGCCGAACGCGAGGCGGAGATTGTGGCGCTGAGGACTCCGGATTCCAGTCGCGAGTTCCATTCCGGGATGGCAGGATTGGCCAAAGCTCTGCGTGGATGGAGCATGGAAAAACCGCCATCTGTATCGGAGATCTTGGATTTAGCAGAGGCGCTCAAAATCCTTGGACATGAGCAGGTTACGCCAGAACTACGCGATGTTCTATTGCCTTTGTTGGCAAAGACCGAAGCGGACAGGAAAAAGCTGCTTCTGCGCGACGGCTTCGCCAGCCTGATCTATGACGCACAGCAATACACCCGCGAAGCTTTACAGGGGAGCGCCGCATGAACTGCTTTGGCTGCTTATTGCTCGTAATATGCGCCGCGACAAGCTGGGCGCAGACCTCCACCGGGCCAAATCGTCGGGAAGCTGAATACTACGTTGCTGCTTACGCTCAACACTATCGAGTGCCCGTGCCGCTGGTGCGGGCTGTCGTCGAGCGCGAATCGAATTGGCGGCCGTGCGCAAGTTCTCCAAAAGGCGCGGTTGGCCTGATGCAACTCATGCCCATGACTGCTCAGCATTTGCGCGTGAGTGACCGCTGCAATATCGACCAGAACGTGTCAGGCGGCGTGCGCTATCTTGCATGGCTCATTCAGAAATTTCACGGGGACTTGCGGCTGGCGTCGGCCGCTTACTACGCGGGGGAAAACATTGTCAGCAGGCGTGGTCTCGCGTACCGTAATCCGGATGTTGTCGCCTATGTGTCTCGGATGCGAGCCACTTACCTGCGGTTCGCGCAAGAGAAAACAGAAATTTCCGAAACCATTCCGAAAAGAGATATACGATGAAAATCTGCCGAAATTTGTTTCATCTCATAACGCCCCTGGCATGCTTCGCCCTGGCGGCTGCACAAGCCGATCTCGCTCCAGGGAGGATTCTCAGCCTCAATCTGGATCCACAGAGCGTTACCACTCTCCAATTGCGACCTGGATTTGTAACGTCAGTTCGCCTGCCCGAAGCTGTCAGTTCCGTGGTCCTTGGTGATCCTGGTGCATTCAAAGCTGAACATTCGGAGGCCGAGCCGCAATTGGTGTTTTTTAAGCCCAGTACCCCCAGTGCGTCTCGCACCAATGCCTTAATCACAACCCGTACGGGCCGTGAAGTCTCTTTGGCGCTGGTAAGCCGAGGAACTGCGGATCGGTCGATGCCAGTCGATTACGTTCTGAAATACGAACCGCCGCGCAGTTTGTTTATTGAGGCGAGCCGTCCCAGTTTTGTGATCGAGGAGACAAAAAGCCTCGACTCGGCGAAATTGCCGGGAGCCAGCCCGCCGCAGCGAGACGCCATTGGTCCAGAGGAAAGCATGCTCCGAGATCAGCAAACCGAGCCTCCACATTGGGAAGGCGGGCAGTTGCGCGTAAGTGTTGGACGCTCTACCAAAAACGGCGATGAGCTCGCAGTGGCGTTCTCAGTGCTCAATGCCTCTGCGAATACGATCGAGTTACTTCCACCACAGATTGAGCTAACCGATACGATGAAGAACCGTCACCACAAGGCGATTAAGGCAGAGCCGGTGGCCATCAAGAGCTACCGACTGACATCCCGCAAATTGGCGCCGGGCGAGAGGGCCGATGGCGTCGCCATGTTCGAGAGACCCGCATTTAAAGCATCGTCGGAACGGCTGATGCTGCAAGTTGCACAAGTCGAACAGGTAGATCGCCCCGTGCTGGTGGCGGTGTCTTTTGTTCCAGCCGCCAAAGGAGGTGCGAGATGACGCAGAACAATGGAAACAGAAACGATCACGCGACCCTCATCATGGAAGACCAAACTTCACCACAGGTGAGCGCGCCAACCGTGCAGCCGGATCTTGAAGCAGAAGCCGAATTGGCTACAAGAACCAAACTGCGGGCCAGGCAAAAGATCCGACAGAACCGGTTCGTGATTGTTGCCGCTGGTGCAGTCGTATTTGCGCTACTCATCTTTGCTGTTGTCTCTGCTCCGCGCATGTCCGTCCCGCGCAGTGGAAGCGCGCAGAAAGCATCAAGCAATCCTGCGAATGGCAATCGGGACGCGGAGTCTCAGGCGACATCTCCGGGCGAAAAAAGCCTCCTCCCGATCACCGATTCAGGACGTCCAGTTCCCAAAGAGGGCCGCGAGGGATATCTGAACGAACAGGATCTCGAGCGAAGCGCTACCAAGAGATCGCCTACAAGAACTTTTACGCAGCCCGCGCAATCTGAAAACACTCCGGGCACATTAGGCTCCATTCCGCCGTTTGGCGAGCAGCCCTGGCAGGCTCCGCCATATCAGCCCGGCATGGTGCCGAATGTTGCGTCCGAGACCGCACAAAATAAGAGCGAGCGCGAGGCATTAGAGAAATCATCCCTGATATTTGTCCGAAATGTTTCCAGCGCTCCGCCTGCCGCCCAGCGCCACGAGGATACGACCGCTCTGACTGAATATGGCCTGGGTCTTCCAACGGGCACACGGCTTCGCGCACGACTGGAATCGTCAGCTAGCACGGCGGTGCGCACGCCGGTGCTGGCAGTGATTGAATACAACTATGAACGCGATGGAGAAATTATTGTTCCCGCGGGAGCCAAGGCGGTGGGGCAGATCCAGGAAGCGGACCGTTCCGGTTACATGAGAATCCAATTCGACTCCCTGATGTTGCCAGACGGAGCCACTGTTCCCATCCAGGCTGCTGCAACCGATCTCGCGATGAGTCCGGTCAAAGGCAAGGTCGAGGGCAAGAATACCGGCAAAAACGTACTTGTCCGTTCATTATCGGGAATAGGTCAAGCGGGCACCATGCTTCTCGGGCGTGGCAGCCTGAACCAACCATTGAGCGAATCCGACCTTATTCGCGAGCGGGTCAGCAACAATATCGGGCAGGCCTCCGACGAACAAATATCAAGGCTCGCCGTGACGGCTCGCATCGTTGTCAGCGTTTCAGCCGGCACACAGATCTATGTTGTGCTCGAACAATCGTCTAAATCTGTGCCGGCTTTCAGAGCCTCCACGTCAGACGCACAAGGAGCCAATTCGGAGAGTGTGGATCAGCTTCGACAGCTCTTGCGTTTGCAACAGGAATTAAACCAGACAGGCACAACAAATCAGTGACATCCAACAGGCCAAAAAATATGTGCCGCGCCCTTTGCGTCAGGCGCGGCCCATTTAGCGTGGGGGTAGAAGGTAAAAGCCCAGCACAACAAAGATATCCCAAGCTGCCAGGCAGCAAACTCGCAGCTTCGATATTAAATCGCGAGCAGTTATAAGATGGAACAAATTTCGGCAGATTTTCATCTCATATCATCTTGCAACCGGCGAATGCCCGTTCAACTTTTGCTCAGACGAAAGACTCGCGGCTGTTTCAATTCGTTAGCGTCGAGTGATTCATGTCCGGCTTATGAGATGAAACAAATTTCGGCAGATTTTCATCTCATATCTTGGTTGAGTGGCAGCCACCTCAACTGCCATTCCTATAAGTCTCACTGAAAACCACGAATGTTGATAACACCACGACCGGCTGCAGATCGTCTCGCCCGCCATTGCCCGGTCCATATCTACTTTTGAACACACCGAGTGGCTTGCTCATCATTTGATCGAAATCTGAAACCGACTTATGTTCTCGCCTGCAACGCGGGAAATTAGTTCAACGCGTCGCAGAAGAGGACCTGCATGAAACTTTCGAGTTGGAGAGCGACGCGGAGGCGATTCGCTCTTCTTTATCTCCTGGCCATTGTTTCGCTTCAACTTTCTCCGTTGATGTCCTACGCGCAAAACCTTGGACAACAGCCAGCAACGGGCCAAGCGGTACAGGGACAAACCGCAGCCCAACCTGAAGGTACCGTTTTGAACCTAGTCAACTGGGTGGGGAATGTAATCGCGCCCGTGGGTGCCGCACTCGCCGTCGTCATGGCCGTAGTGGCGTATTCGCAGGGACGCGGAGCCATGCGCTGGGCAGTCACCGCAGGTGGGCTGCTCGTGGTGTCCGGGCTCACACGTTTAATTGAGTTCTGGATCGCGCAAGGCACAGCCGGCGTGCAATAGGAAGATCTTCGGAGTTTAGAGCCATGACGTTGCCGCAAATCCTGGTCGACCTGATGAAGCTGCTGTTCGATATGGCAGTTCCAGTAGCCATCTGCACGATGGTGCTCGCCGGAATGGCGCTGCGACACGAAGGCGGCGTGAATTTCGAGACGGGCGGTCGATTTCAACGATGGGCATTGTGGTCGGTCATCATGCTCACCCTCCCCCAGTTCCTGTCCTGGTTTGCGGCACAAGGGATTTCGATGCCGCCCCAGGGCGGGAACATCTCGAGTCCTTGGGTGAATAGCGTGGAAACCAGCTTTACAGGTTTCATTTCGAACGTTGTCGTCGCACGGCTTATTCCAGTACTTGCAGCGTTCTGCATTTTGAAGGCGGCGCTTGATGCGGCGGAGGGACACAGCCCACTCGGATCGATCATCGCCGGGATCTTCCTGCTGTCCGTGTCCGGCACGGTGCAGTTGATGCAGAGCTGGAACAGCGGCTCAACTTTTGCGACGACGGACATGCTTACTTCGGCGTGGAATTTTCTGGCCGGAACGATTCTGCCGGAAGCTGCGGGGCTGGCGGTGGCAGGAGCGATCTTCAACTACGCGCGCCACCGGCCGTTCATGCCGTTGGTTGCGTCCGGGCTGGCATTCCTGAGTGTTTCAGGAATTTGGAAGCTGGTTCAAGCCATGGTCGGCTGATCAGGAAAGGAGGCTAAAGGTGAATCTTGCGAATGGACTGCTCAACCTCACGAACTGGGTGGGTAATGTGATTATGCCGACCGTGGCCGGCCTGTTTGCTGCCGCAGCGATCTTCCACTTCAGCAAGGGCCGAAATTATCAGCACCTCATATATGCGGCGCTGGCCTCACTGATGTGCTCGGGTTTGTTACGCGTCCTTGAGTCTTTCAGCAACCAAGCCGCCTGGAACAATCCTGATCGGTACTGGATCTCGATTCTGACACTGGTGAATTGGGTGGGTAACGTCCTGCTGCCGCTTTACGGCGTGTTGCAGGTGGTGCTGGCGATAACGCACTACGCCGGCTTGCTGGAAAGGATGACTGTCGGCGAAGCATGGGTGCGGAACCTCATCGCAGCGATGTGCTCGTTCGGATTATCGGGACTACTGCGCCTGGGGGAGTTTTGGATACAACATGGCACGGCGGGCGTACCTTAACAAGGAGTTTGAGAAATGCCTTTACACGTGACACCGGTTAACCGAAATCTGCAAACGCGAGTGACCTTCATGTTCCTGGAGTTTGAGGACCTGTTTGTGGTGCTCGGAGCGGCAGCAGTGATGAATGTCGTAGGTCATTTCGTTGGTGGGGAGATCGCGGGCATGCCCATGAACCTGGTCCTCCAATACGGTGTGCCTCTGTTTATGGTGCCCGTGCTGATGGCATTTAAGTACGGGAAGCCACGCGGATATGTCCGCGATCTCGCTTTCTGGTACTTGAGGCCGCGCGCCTATTGCGCGCTGGCAAGAGACCGGCAACTGCAATCGGAATATTTGCGGAAGGAGTAAACGTGCCACTCACGCTGACACAACACGAGAAGCGTCTTCAAGACCCAGCAATCTGTGAACTACTGCCGGTTCGCGATTACCTCGACAATGTCATGGTTCGCATCGATGGCAGCTTGGTGGCCGGATACGAACTCAATGGACTCACTACCTATTTCGCGAGTGATGAGGGCCGCGACCGGGGCAAGTTGATGCTCGAAGCCCTATTGCGATCTTTGCCCGAGCAGAGCATGCGCGTGCAGTTCCGGTACGAAGTAGTGGAAGACTTGGGTGATGTCCTTGAAGACTATGTTAGCGGCCAACGGCCGGAGTCCAGTGCGGTCATTGAACTCGATGCCCTGCGTGTCGAGCGATGGAAGACCAAGGAAGAAGCGGGCGCCTACACACGGCCCATCCTGCATGTGTACTTCATCTGGGATCCGGTCCTGCATCACCGCATTATTGGAAAACCATCGAAGCCTAAGGGCGAGATCTTTAGCCTGTCGGCGCACAAATGCGTTGAGCGCTCGCGGCAAGAGCACCAAGACCTGTTGGCCGAATTTGAGAGCCTTCTTCACGGCGTCGAGACTGCTCTTCAGGCTGCTGAATTGGGTGCTCGGCGACTCACGGATCACGAACTCTTCCTCGAACTTAAGCGTGCCCTCAATCCTCTTTCACCTGACAGACGCCCCTATCGCCGCCCTGAGGAGCAACTCAGATATTCGAGTGCTCGGGAGCAGATGGCCGATGTAAGCATTGTGGACGAGACAGATGGATACCTGAATGTCAGCGGCGTTCTGTACTCATTTGTAAGCTTGAAGGACCTGCCGGATGCGACCTTCCCCGGGGTATTGCGGGAGCTAATCGGTCTTGATTTTCCAATCATCGTCAACGGACAGATTACGATTCCCGACCAGGCGAAGGTGCTCAAAGGCTACAAAGGCCGGCTGCGAAAGATGCAGGCAGCACAAAAGGACGCGAACGGCGGCTTCCGTGTCAATGTCGAGGCACGGGTCGCCGAAGAACAGTTGGTACGGGTTCAGCAGGACATCATTTCAAGCTCTGTGAAGGCGGCGAAGCTGAGCCTGGTCATCGGAACGCGCAGTTCTCAACGTGCGGTAACAACATCTGAACTGGAACAGGCCGAGCGCACAATCGACAATCGCCGTCAGCAGCTCCTTTATGCAATCGCGCGCATGAACGGGGCCAAAGCAGTAGCCGAGACCCTGGCCAAGCGGCGTCTCTTTATTAGTTCACTCCCCGGGATGGCCGAGGCCGACAAGCGAGACCAGGACCTGCTCACATCAAATGCCGCCGATTTGCTGCCGGTCGAGGCGCCGTGGAACGGAACGCCCCGCTCTCCGCTTTTCCTGTTTGAGACGCCGTACCGCCAGCTCATTCCTTTTTCATTGTTCGATCCCGGCCTAAGCGACGCCAACATGCTCGTCATGGCCAAGTCGGGCGGCGGAAAAACGTTCATGGTGCAGCAATTTCTGCTGATGGCGGCACGTGACAACCCATTGATCTCGATTATCGAACGCGGTGACTCCTATCAACCTTTGGTTGAGCTGATGGGTGGGCGCATGATCACCATGTCCCTCGACGCCGATCAATCGATTAATCCCTGGGACCTTCCGGAATCGGAAAAAGAACCGAGCAAAGACCAGGTTGCGTTCCTCAAGAACCTGACGCGTCACATGCTCGGTGAAGGCCACGCCGAAGATACGGAATTGCTCGACAACCTAATCACTGAGGCCATCCTCAGGACTTACAAGCGTGCGGCGATACGGCCGTCCAATCCCATTCCCACATTTTCCGATCTACGGGATGAGCTGGCTCAGTGGCGCGATGAAGACAAGAACGAACGAGTCATGGACGAGGCGCACCTTGCCGCTATCAAACTGCGCAGCTGGACAGGCGACAAAGGTGTGTACGCCAAACTGTTCGACCGCCCGACCACAATCTCGCTCGATAACCCGTGGCTGTTTTTCAATGTGGAGCAGTTGAGTGACGACCCGCGGCTCGAAACAGCGATGAGCCTGCTCATCGCGCATGCCACGGCGCGGCGGGCCTCAGGCAAGGACGGCCGCCGAAGCATCACCGTGCTCGATGAGTGCTGGTTTCTGCTCGATTCGCCCGTCCTCGCCCCTGAGGTCGTTCAACTATTCCGCACGGCCAGGAAGCGCAATGCAAGTGTTTGGGGCATCAGCCAGACGGCCGAGGACTTTGTGGGCACGGAATCAAAGCCGCGCGTACACGGCGCAGGGATCGTCAAGAATACGACAACCAAGATTATCGGCCAGCAGCCTGGGGACATGACTGCATTGCGCGAGCACCTGCATTTGAATGACACGGCGCTCAACCAGATCAAGCATTTCAGCGCACCCAGCAAGGGAAAGAGCGCCGATGCTTTGATTGTGATTGGCGAGAAGGCTGATACCACGCACACGATCCGGATGTCGCCCACTCCAGTCGATTATTGGATCTCGACCACCTATGCGCGCGAAAGGCTATATCGCTCGTGGTGGTTCGAACAGCACAGTGGCCAGCCATTGATGGATACATACCGGGACCTCGCGGACCGCTTCCCATTCGGCCTTGCTGATCTTGAAATGCTGCCAGAGGAGTTTTCAGGACAAGTTGCAAAAGGAGTTGTCAGATGAAGAAGTACTTTCGCCATTTGGAAGCGATTCGGGCAAAACTTGGCCGTGGGAAGCGGTTGCTTGCTGTCTCTCTAATTGCGCTGATCTTACTGCCGGGCACCGCGCGTGCTGCGGGGCTGACTGACATCATCACACTCTTGACTACGATCACGAGCACGATCCAGAACGCAATTGGCGGGGTGCTCACGGGAGTTCAAACCCTCAATTCCACGATCAACAATTTCCGGCAACAGGTGATCTGGCCTGTGACCGCTCTCAACCAGACCCGCGCCTTTGTTAATTCCACGCGTGCCCAATATCAGACTTTGATGGCGCAGGTTCACGCGATCAAGAACAACAGCGCGACACTCACTACCCCCACGCAGTTGGAAACATTGTTTCGGAGCGCGCAGGCCGGCAGTATCGCCCAACTTCAGCCGTTCTACACGAACGTGTACACACCGGTTCCGCTGGCACAGTATGCCAAACCAATCCAACGGAACTTGATGGACATGGATGATGCGCTGGCTATGGGATCGCTAAAAACGTCGGTGCTAGCAGATCAAACGACCGCAGGCATGCTGACGCTCGCCGATTCGATCGAGCAGCAGAGCGCAAATGCAGCACCCGGCTCGGGACCGATGCTTGCCACCGAGGCACAAATTGCCAGTCTCGAAAGCCAGGCATACCTCGCCAAAGTCCTTGCGGCCGAACTGCGCCAGGAAGCGGCAAAACTCGCGCACCAAAACACGTTGCTCAAGCAGAGCGCAACGGCGACACGCAATTTACAGAACCAGATACAGCAGGTGCTGGCGCACCCATAGGAGAAAGAGATGGAACGCAAGTTAGTCATTTGTGCCTGGAAATTCATCCGGAATGCTGTGGCATTCGTGCTCGCGTTTGTGGTTGTCGTGATGATGCTGCCAACCAAAGCCAGGAGCCAATTGGGACTGGACCCTTGCTGTGCCATTATCTCGGTCGGGTTGACGACGATTTCAAATCTCCTGAGTAGTGCTGTCGCGAAGCCACTGGGGGCCATTCAGCAGCTTGAGCAGCAGGCAGCCAATTTTGAGCAGCAAGTGGTATTCCCGATCGCGGCGCTCAATCAGGCGCGCGGGTTGGCCGGTCAGTTCCAGGGCCAGTTCACGCAGATGAAGAAGACATTTCAGTTATCCGTCTCGAGCGCCACTCTGCCGACGCCGCAGCAACTCGAAAAAAACCTGCTTTCTCGAAATCCGAATTCCGTTCCGCAAATTTCCGGCAACTATGCCGCTCTGTATGGCACGGTAATGCCGGCAACTGACGCACCACCACAAGTACGCGACCTGGTTGATATGA